>NZ_JACJQY010000012.1 GCF_014696925.1 Phormidium tenue FACHB-1050
TCTGACAGCCAAGGTCGTGTCGTACCTAGCTGGGCAGACGTAATCAACCGCGCAAACTTGGGTATGGAAGTAATGCACGAGCGCAACGCTCACAACTTCCCACTCGATTTGGCAGCAGTTGATGTAGCACCTGTAGCAATGGCTGCTCCTGCTATCAATGGTTAATCGACTAATCTAGTCTTCTCGAAATAAAAAAGCCTCTCCGCAAGGAGGGGCTTTTTTATTGAGAGTTGATTCTGACTGTAATTTCTGTGGTCAATGGCAATAGTTCAATCCCTAATGAAAGTAAAGTTTCTTCAATCCATTTTGATAATCAGTGCAGAACGATTTTTGATAGCTCCATTGGCTTGAGGGATTGGGGTGAGAATAATTTTACTTTCTTGCATAATTGGTGTTGTATTCCTTGATTATTTTTAATGAGTACTCAGGTTCATCTTCTCCATAGCATTGTTCTAAATTTTGCAAAGCGAAGGATTCTAAAATATCTTCTTGTTGAGATATGGTGCTATCAGGAATAATGGAGTTAATAATTTGTTGCCAAAGTTCAATGGGAACAATTACATCGATTGTTTTGCCTTCGGTGTTTGTAACGTAGCGGATACGGTTATCTATTAGTGCATTTGGTGTTGCGATCGCCATGATGATCGTCCTCTTATCGTTGTTATTTTTATACCGCCGATCGCTAAATCTACAGTGCGATCACCTCTCATCCAACCTAAAATCGCACATTGCTTGAGGATGATTATGATGATCGATCGCTCCTTGAGACAAGTTTTATGAATCAGCCGAGATAGAGTCATCTTCTGTAAACTGCTCGATCGCTTCTAGCATTCCCTCTGAATATGGCTCTAAGATAGTGGTGCAAACGTGAAGTTCAGCTAGTGCATTACAGAACTCATCGGAATCTGGACTAGCCGTTTCAAGAATATTAATGGCTGCAATGGCGCGTTTTAGTTGGGGTTGGTATTCCGCCATGTGACGCTTGAGGCGATCAATTGGTTGTTTATAAGTTGTATTCATTTTTTGAGTCTCCTTTCTAATTTTGCGATTTGGTTATGACAGTTTGCTACAGTTTTCTCCCAGTGAGCGATTAAACCTAAATCTTGATTTTCAATTGACTTTCTCTTCCTTTTGTCATTTTTTGTAAATGTTCTTCACATTGTTCCTAATAAGTTGGTCACAGAGATTCAATTTAAACATTCTAAAATAGGTCAAGACAATTGAAGGATTAAATTTTTGACTTTAGATAATTGATAAAAGATGTACATGAAAGTAGAAAAAATTTTGCGTCAGCAGCAGTAAGATTAGGTTCACTTAGCATAGCGTGCCTAATGCCTCCTTCATCGCTAGTATAACCGTACAATTTTGAGAAAGATTCTTTTAAAGACGGATGGATTTTGTTGGAAACTTCCAAAACTTTGAGCGCTTCTCCTAAAGTTGCTTTGGGCTTACCAGTAATCTCTTTTGCAATACTTTCTACAGCAGAGATAGATTCCTTTATAGAGTTTCGATAATCTGGATTTTTTCGATCACTCATCAGAGTAAGAGCGCGTTGGAGATGGCTCGCTACAGCAGGAAATCGCTTACCAGTCAATGCGTCCTCTAGCATCTTAACCTCTTGTTCAGTTGTTATATCTGTAAATACACCTCCAACAAACCTAAAGCCTGAAAACTCTCTATTTAAGATGTTATTCACTTCTTCCACTAATGTCACACTTTCAAAATAGTTAAGAGTAACTTCAAGGAAATCATAAACTTCAAACCATTCAAATCTATCAAAGAGTTCTCGCAATTCATTTACTTGCCCACTCTTAAAAGATGACAAATCATCTATTGGCTTTTTAAAAAAATCTATCCACAAATATTTAATAAATTCATCAATTCTCTTCCCATAAAACATCCATGTTATAGAATTAGAATACTGGAGTAAAAAATTGTTACTTAAAACATTCCAAAGTGAATGTCTTAAATCTTTACTTATATCATCAACTTGAATTACTTCAGATACGTGTTTAAACCCCTGTCTTTCGCTAAATCTTTTAGATGGTATCGCAAATTTAGATTTTAACTTTAACGCTTGATTTTGAGTCTCACGTTCAGCTATGGCTTTAGGATCGTGAGCATAGCAATATCCAGAAGAACCTGCTTCACGATTACATTTTGCGCCAGATTTTGTCGTACCTTTACACTTTACTGATGACATTTTAATAGAATTAACAAAACTTTTTTAGGCAGGATTTCAACTATAGCTATTTTGTAACAATAATATTGAAAATGAATATTTTAGGTGATCTCCCTAGTCAACTACCAAACAATCCTAACCAAATTTGCAGCACAAATATTTGGTCACAACTCAAAAGAGCTACCTGATTTTCTCATCATTAAACTCAGCATCTCTAAAATCAGCTTCAGTCGATTGTTGAGAACCTGAAAACATCCCAAATGACATAAACTGACTAGCGAGACTAACTGACTCAGGCTTAAAAAAAGTCACAAAAACTTGACTCTCCGTAATATCTTTGGGAATTTCCGCTAACTCGATCTTACCGTTCCGATATATTCCTTGGATTGTCTGTAACATAATCTTTTGCGCTGGTTAATTTGAGCGATCGCCAATCAATCGTAGCACTACAACATTTTAGCTAATATTCGCAGTGATTTGTGATGTTGTGGGATTAGGGACGGTTGTGAAGTGCATTAGATTTACTTGCAAAATCCAATCTCATCTTGTGACAAAATGTGCTGAAGTTAGTTAATAAAAATAACCATGTCAGATCCCATCACCTCAGAAATTTTGCAAAATCGCCTTAGCTATCAAGGTAGTAAATTTTCCTTCCACGTCGATCGCATCAAGTTACCCCACGGCGTAACAGGTGAGTATTCATATATTAAACATCCAGGGGCAGGACTAGCGGTTCCTGTGACAGACGATGGCAAATTCGTGTTAGTTAAGCAATATCGATTTGCAATTCAACGCTATTTACTAGAATTTCCTGCTGGCACTTTGGAAGTTGGGGAGGATCATAGTGTAACAATCAAGCGTGAAATTGAAGAAGAAACAGGCTATCGAGCTAGCCAATGGCAATATTTAGGAGGCTTCTATATTTGTCCAGGTTATTCTGATGAGATTATTCATGCATATCTAGCCCAAGGGCTGGAGAAGCTAGAACATCCTCCTGCTCAAGATGAAGATGAAGAGATAGAAGTCGTATTATTGAGCCGTGAAGAGATAGAAGCATTATTGCGATCACAGAGTGCAGATACAAGTCTTGATGCCAAATCGATCACCGCATTTCATCTGGCTTTGCAAGCTTTATAGGCAATAAAAAACGGCGCAAAGCGCCGTTTTTTATTGTTTATAAAGCTGCTTCTTTTTTAAGTTTGTCGCGATCGCTTATTTTTGTATTCGGGGTCTGAAGCGCAAAGTAGAGCTTGTTCAAAGCACTGAGATAGGCTCTCGCTGAGGCAACAATAATATCAGTGTTAGCGGAATGTCCAGAAAGAGTACCGACATCAGGATGCTTAAGGCGGATAGTTACTTCACCAAGGGCATCGATACCAGCGGTAACGGACTGGACTGAATACTCAATCAACTGATTCGGAACATTCACAATGCGATTAATCGCTTTGTAAATCGCATCAACGGGGCCAGTTCCCACTGACGCATCGGTGATTTCTGTACCATCGGGCATCACAATCGTGATTGTTGCAGTAGGGATTGCGCGATCGCCACAGCTTACTTGCACATGATCAAGTTTGAAGGCTTCAGGAGCGTGACGAATTTCGTCGTTAACGATCGCCTCTAAATCGCGATCGCTAATCTCGCGTTTCTTATCTGCAAGTTCCTTAAAGCGGACAAAGGCGGCATTAAGTTCCTGTTCTGAAAGCTCAAAGCCAAGCTCTTTAAGGCGAGAACTCAAAGCATTTCGTCCCGAAAGTTTGCCAAGGACGATCAAGTTATCGGTTAAGCCGATGGACTGAGCATCCATGATTTCGTAGGTGAGACGATTTTTTAATACGCCATCCTGATGGATACCCGACTCATGGGCAAAGGCATTTGCGCCCACGATCGCTTTATTGGGTTGCACCAACATGCCAGTGAGATTAGATACAAGACGAGAAGTTTTGTAAATCTGCTTGGTATCAATGTTGCAGAGTGGTTCAGTCGATTCAGCAGGACGACCAAGAAAGCTATTGAAATAAGCTCGGCGCACATGCAATGCCATCACCAATTCTTCGAGAGCGGCATTACCAGCCCGTTCACCGATCCCGTTAATTGTGCATTCCATTTGACGCGCCCCGTTTTTGGCAGCTTCAAGGAAGTTCGCTACCGCCAAGCCGAGATCATTATGACCATGCACAGAAATAATGGCGCGATCAATATTTGGTACATTTTCTTTGATGCCCTTGATCAAGGCTCCAAACTCAGATGGAGTTAAATAGCCCACAGTATCAGGAATATTTACCGTCGATGCTCCTGCGGCGATCGCTGATTCTAAGACTTGGTAAAGAAACTCAGGATCGGAGCGTCCAGCATCTTCAGGGGAAAACTCGACATCTGCAACTTTGGATCTGGCATAGGCAACCATCTCTGGCACGATCGCCAAAACTTCAGCGCGAGTTTTGCGGAGCTTATACTCTAAGTGAATATCAGAGGTGGCAAGAAACGTATGAATGCGACCTTTTGCCGCAGGTTTGACCGCTTCAGCAGCCGCTTCAATGTCAGATCTGGTGGCACGGGCTAAACCGCAGATTGTGGGGCCATCTTCTGTACCAACGAGCTTAGCGATTTCTTGGACAGCATGAAAATCACCTTTACTCGCAAAGGGAAAACCCGCCTCAATAATGTCTACACCAAGTCGAGCCAGTTGCTGCGCGATTAGCAATTTTTGCTCCACGTTCAGAGTTGCGCCTGGGGACTGTTCGCCATCGCGTAAGGTGGTGTCAAAAAAGATAATGCGGTCTTGAGCAACTTGGGACTCTTGAGATGTTACTGATGTAGACATAATGCGTTAATTCATGAATGTGTATTTGTAAAAACGTAACTATAGGATTTGGCTAAATTCCTTGGCGTTTAATTGGCTAGGTAGTAGCGAATTATAACAAAAATTAGCTAGTCTAATTTTAGCCTGTTTTTTATCAATGATAAACCAATTTTATAGGCTGTGAATTACACAATCAAATTCTATAATCATTTAACTTAACGTCAGTTCGCCGAAAGCAGAAAATGGTAAGAATCGCTAAGCGATTCTTACCATTTTCTGCCATTTGTGCCGTGCGAAGCATGGCGCAAATGGCTCTATCGAACTCACGTTAACTTAATCTTTTACGATGGGAGGGTTTTACTACTCTAAGGTTTTTGCAATTTATTTAATTTATAGCAAAAAAAGAGTTAGCTAGTACAAACCAAAACCCCAGAATCGAGGGGCGGCGCGAATCGCCGCCCCTCGATTCTGGGGTTTATGTCCTAAGCAAAACTTGCTTTGCTGTAGTAGCACAGCTTAGCCATGCCACCAAAAATCGGTTCCTTATTTTACGGGTAAGCCCTAAGCATTCAAAAAACAAAAAGAAGCGGCACAAAGTGCCGCTTCTTTTTGTTTTTTGAATGCTTATAATCTACTTAGTTACTTCAACAGTTTCAGTAGTCCTATTTCCTTCACTATCCTCAGTAATAGTTACCTGATTCCCCTCCGAATCAACAGCAGTTACTGCTGTATTACCATCCGCATCAACGCAAGCGGCAACAGCAACATCACCATTTGAAGAAGCTGCACATTCAGTCTCCGCTTGAGCTACAAGACTAAATCCCCCAAAAGCTATTAAGCTAACTGAAACACTGATTACAACAGACTGAATACCCTTTAGAACATTTGCCATGATTTTTGTCGATTGTTTAATTGCCTTTAAACGTTGCTAGTAACGTACCCAAATTTCTAACCTTCGATAACAGGTATATTGTCATAATTAAAAATTTCTTTTCAGTATGAAAACAGCATGAAAATATAGGATAATGCCGTTTGTTTGATTTACTTGGGCATCTAGCTAAATCAAGATTCTCGGCGATAGCTATATAATGAGAATTACAATAATGAGAATTACAATCCCTGCCATCTCAGGGCAGCTATGGTTAAGCTATTGTGCTAGGCTATGGCATCCGTATGAGATTTGCGATGTCGCGCATGAAATCTTTACCTGAATCCTCAAAACCTTTTGGCGATCTTGTTAAGACAGATCGTGAGTTGCAAGACGTTAATTCCTCTGGACAAGACTTACCAGAGATCGATCTGCGCGATCGCTTCACATGGTCAAATCTAACTATTGTATTGAGCATTCCCATAGTTGGAGGATTAATTGGATTAGGGTTAATCTATCTGGCTAATCCTTTAGCAATTAGTTGGCTAGCACCTTCTGACGCTCCTGCTTTTTACTCTAATTCATTATGGAATCTCCCTAAAAGCATCCCCCAAATCCAAGCAGAACTAGGGCGCAGTCAACTAAAACTTGGCGAAAACTTCAATCTTAAAACAGGGGAAATTATCTATACCGTTCTGGAAACAGAAACGCAAAATCTTCGCGAAATCCGATTCTATCAAACAATTTCAGATCGGGGTGTAGAGAAATTACTATTGGTAAGCACAACCACGATCGCAGGAATTGACGAGTATTTTGTGCGATCGCCACGGTTTAAATATGCCACTGAGTCCATTCCTGAACGGATGCGCCCAAATCGTAATCGTCTGCCCCTTAAGAAATTATCACTGTTAAATAATGCTCCTTCTCAATTTAATGGAGTTTGGTTCACCACTGTAGGTAATGTTGATGGAATTAGCTACGGACAGATTTACTATTTTGTCAATGATAAGCGATCGCGGTTAGTAGAATTAGATGCATGGACAAGTCCCATAGGAGAACTTCCTAAATGGCGTAATGCTCTAGCAAGTAACTCTGGTTCCGTGCAACTTGTAGTCAATCAAACTCAATCATTTGAACCGCAATTTTTGATTTTTCAGCCTGAAGAAGCGATCGCTAGTTCCATTCGCCCAGTAAAATTGCGACAGGTGACATTAAATGAAGCGAAGGGACAGCCCAAGTATTACCAAGATGCTTTAGTGATGGCGAGTGTGGGTCTATGGTCACCTGCTTTGGGTAAGTTTAATTTGATGGTTGAGGACTTGAAGACTCAGGGAAAAACGCTTTCGCCATTTTTGCAAGAGCAGTATGACATGATTGCTTTACATGCTCAGATTACCTCGCAGCAAGCCGAAAATCCCAATTCTAATTTGGGAGATAAAGCATTAATTAATATTATTGATGGTAGATGGACTGAAGCTCTGGCGATCGCCAATGATCCTGCTTACAAGGGTGACAAAATTGCGGAAATGTTAGCGAAATATCATCCTCACATTTGGCAAAGGGTGATGACCATGTTAACTTTTACGGAAGCCAAAGAAATTAAGCTGTGGGGAGGGTTAGTAGTTTTACAGCGCAATGGGTTGCGCCGCGCTGAACATTGGCTCAGGGAGCAGAAAGTTGATCCTAAAGATTCCAATCAATTATTGCAACGTTTGGATCTGGCTCCAGTTACACTTAATCCGAAACAATTGATGGGAACAGTTACCTATATTGGGAAGGGTGAGGCAGGTTCTACATGGTTTTTGCCACCACCAAAACTTGAATCAGGGCAGGCTTGGTATGAAGTTAATATCAATTTAATTAAAGATGGGGATAAGTGGATTAATGATCCATTTCCTGAACTTAGCGATCGCTCCTCAATTTTGCTATGGAGGATTTTGGGGCTTTCGCTGAATAATAATCTGGGAGTCGTGCTATACGATCCCTATGGAAAATCGCAAACAGCCACTTTAACCGCCCAGTCTCTTTGGATTAGTGATAACGGAGGACTAAGAATTCTCGCTTCAGGTGAGGCGAACCTTGCCCCTTTGCTTAACACAAGTACGATCCCTCCCCTTGTTACCAGTGGCGGTGCTTTTAATCCTCCCACTGGCAATCCTGTCGAGTGGGCATCCCTCTCATCAGTAACGATTGAGCGCATCATTCGGACGATGTATCGGGAGTTGCAACGCAATGGGGAAGTTTCGCTCAGTATCGAAGACTTTAGTGTGTTAGTGCAGCAGCAATGGACTCTATCATCGGTTAGTTTAGATGGTGGCGGCAAGCCTGAATATCTATTACTGCTTGATCGCGAAAAAGTTGATTTAGGCGATCGGCATTATCCTCTAGCGCTCGCCTTCTCTAGTGATGGTGCTCTTCTATTCAGTGATATGAAGGGCAGCAGAATTTGGCTAGACGTATTACCTAGTAGTATTGAAGGACAAATTCTCACACTTCGCAATGGTCGTTACGAAGTATGGAATTTTCGTTGATTAGACTTAAAGTAGCCATGCACTCAAGTAGCCATGCACTCAAGTGCATGGCTAAAAGCTCAAGTCCACTGAAGTGGACTATAGAATACTACTAAGTAACTCGTTGAAACGGGTTTGAGCTTTTAGCCAAGAACTTAAGTTCTTGGCGGTTTACTGCGGTTACAAAATGGTGAGTGGATCGACATCGATCGCTACTCGTACAGCTTTAGAGTTAACCAACATTCGCAACTCTTCTAGACTTGGCACATTGGGTAAAACTTCAGGAGCAAATTTTAGTAAAATCTGCCAGCGATAACGATTAGCAACTTTAGCGATCGTGGCGGGAGTTGCCCCTAAAATATCCCAATCATTCTCTAATTGACGTAAATAATCCGCTAATTGATTCGCTGCTTTCTCAACGGTAGTGTCACTCTCACTGCTGAGGTGAATTAGTACCATCTGTCCCATCGGTGGATAACGCAGAGCTTCACGCATTTCTAACTCAGTCTGCATAAATGCTTCCAGTTGATAGGTTTGTACCGCTTGGATGGCAGGATGTTCGGGGGTATAGGTTTGCATGATTACCTTGCCATCTTCATCGCCACGACCTGCACGACCCGCTACCTGTAGCAAAGTTTGCGCCGCTCTCTCCCCTGCGCGATAGTCTGAAAAGTTTAATAATCCATCCGCCGAAACTACGCCTACTAAAGTTACTTGCGGAATATCTAACCCCTTGGTTAACATCTGTGTCCCCACTAATAAATCTGCTTCTCCTGAACGGAACTGTTCGATTAATAAACGATGTTGATCCTTGTTGCGGGTGGTGTCACTATCAAAGCGAATCAAGCGGATATTGGGGAATAGCTTTGCGAGTTCCTGTTCCACTTTTTGTGTGCCACTGCCAAAATGCTTAAAATAAGGTGAGCCGCACTCTGGACAAGATTTGGGCTGAATTAACGTGTAGTTGCAATAATGGCAGCGTAAATGCGCGGATTTTGGTTGATGGGCAGTAGGTGAAATCGGATCGTGATAGGAGAGCGAAACATCGCAGTGAGGACACTCGGCAACATAGCCACAGGATCGACAGGATACAAAAGTACTATATCCACGTCGATGGATGAAGAGAATTCCTTGCTGCTTGGCTTCGAGCATTTCGGAGATCGCACCTTGCAACTTCCGACTCAAAATCGAATAATTACCAGCTTTAAATTCATCACGCATATCGACAACCTCAATCGGAGGCATGTCTTTATTGCCAATACGATAGGGAAGTTCGAGATAGATTGATTTACCCTCTTGGTGATCATAGATTACTTCCGCCGAGGGTGTGGCTGAACCAAGCACTAGAGGAATATTCTCTAACTGCGATCGCCATTCTGCGATCGTGCGTGCATGGTAACAGGGCTGGGGCTGATCTTGCTTGAAGCTATTGTCATGCTCCTCATCCATCACAATTAAGCCCAAATTCGATAGGGGTGCAAACACCGCCGATCGCGTACCGATGACAATTTGAGCTTCACCCGTGAGCATCAATCGCCATGTATCAAAGCGCTCGCCCTCTGATAACTGACTGTGATAAACATTCACTTTTGCATCCCCAAATCTGGCTCTAAAGCGATCGGTCAATTGTGGGGTTAAGCCAATTTCAGGAACCAGAACTAGCGCTGATTTTCCTGCTGCGAGTACGGCAGCGATCGCTTGTAGATATACTTCTGTTTTGCCTGAGCCTGTAACCCCATGCAGGAGAAAATGAGGAGCGGTTTGGTCAGCGATCGCCTGCAAAATTTGTTGTAATGCGGACTCTTGATCGGGTGTGAGATCTTTGGGGCGATCGCGTTTGACTGTATGACTTTTTCCACCTAGTCGTAGCGACTCTTGTTTGGATATGGCAATATATCCTTTATTCGTAAGTGTTTGCAAAACTGAAGATGATGTCTTTGCAAGTTTAATTAATTGCGTTTTTAAACATTCCCCACCTTGATGCTGCAAAATCGCGAGAATCTCTGCTTGTCTGGTGGTGACTTCACTATCAGGTGCTTTCAGTAAAATAACAAGATCTTCATATTTAGGTTGCGGTCGATTTGGTAGTTCTAAAACCGTATCAATCCATTCTAGTTTTTGAAGTTCCTTTAAGCCTGAACTAGTATATCTACCAAGCTTTTGCTGAATATAACGACGACTAATTCCTTTGGGATTATGCCTATGCTCTTGTAAAAAGTCCCAAACCATTTGTGCTGCTTTTGGTAAAGCATGAGGATCTGGTTCCGCCAAAGGCGGAACCAGATCCTCATGCTTTACTTTAATTCGATAATGAGACTGATCCAGTAACTTAGGCGGCAGAGCAGTTTTTACAGTCTGCATCACAGGTGTACGATAATACTCTGCTGTGCGAATCAGCATCTCCCAATATGTCTTTGGGAAAATACCTGAGCTAACTACAGCAATAACTGATTTAATTTCTGTCTCAGTATCTGTAATTTGAGAAGTATCAGAAATTTGTAAAGCGATCGCGCCTACTTGTCGATTACCTAATGGAACACTGAGAATATCACCAATCTGAATGTCGAGATCATCAGGAATACGATAGGTCAGCAAATCATCAATACCAATGCAATCAACAATAACGTTGACATAGCGATCGCAATTAATGCTCGTTAAATCAAATAGTTCCATATTCTCAACAATTTACCCAAGGGTAAGGCGATATTATATTATTCCTTAATTGGTATTAAAAGGCTTGACGATCACTTGAGCCATTGGCAAGAGTTGAGAATGGCTAACTACTAAAGTGGGAAAATTACGGCTACTGTAATCTTTTCCTAGTTCTAATGGAAAAATGTTCTGGGAAGCTTCTAAGGGAACCCAAATTGCACCGATCGCTTTTAGGATTACCCACACAGCCGCAATATCCCAAATCTTGGGAGTTGCTTCTACAGCTCCAATCGTGGAACCGATCGCCACGGTCAAAATGTTATAACTTGCCACACCCAACATTCGCAGTTTAAAAGGAAACTTCGATCTGCCCATTTTTTCGAGGCTGCGGGAACAGGCGCTAAAGAAGTAATTACCAAGCGCATCAGGATTAGGTGCAACTTCAGGCAAATGAATCAGTATGTCGTTAAAAAATGCTGCTGAGCCATGCTCATCAGACCAACCATAAATATTTTGACGCAATGGTGGTATTGCAACATAACCAAAAACGGGTGTGCCGTGATGCAATAGTCCTAAGGATATGCCCCAAATAGGAATGCCCCTTGCAAAATTGGTTGTGCCATCAAGGGGATCAACCACCCACGACCATTCTTGATTTCCTAAAGTCTGGGTTGATTCTTCAGTCAAAACCCCATATTCAGGAAACTCTTTTTCGAGTGCTGCTTTGATATAGGCATCCGCCCAGCGATCGCTTTTAGTAACGAGGCTACCGTCATCTTTGGCGATCGCCACTCGCGCCTGTTCAAAATCAGCAAGTAGGCGATCACCTACCTGCTTAGTTAACTCTTGGATAAAAGGAAGAATTGCTGGCAAATTATTCATAGGTTGTTAGCATAATGCACAGTCGGCGCGAAACGCCCCTCTAATTGTGCGATAAAATGCAATCATGTTAGGACGTATGAGGATTCTTTAGACCTATGAACTTGAGCCTGAACCTGAGTCTAAGTTTAGGTCGCGTTTGGGCGATCGCCACCAATGTATTTCGCGAAACTGTGCGCGAACAGGTGCTGTATCTATCTTTGCTGTATACCGTAATTGTGGTGTCAGCAATGCTAATGTTGCCAGAATTTTCCTATGACTCATCGGCAAAGATGATTGTCGATGTGGGTATTGCGGCGATCGAAGTGGTGAGTTTAATTGTGGCGGTGTTGGTTGGCACAAATCTGATTAATAAGGAAATCGACAAACGTACAATTTTTATTTTGATTGCTAAGCCAATGCATCGGGCTGAATTTGTATTAGGCAAACATCTCGGTTTAACTGCTGTGGTCGGAGCCTTGGTGTCGATTATGACGGTAATTTTTATTGCCTTGATGGCGATTAAAAATATTCCGATCCCGATTCCTGCGATTCTCACGGCTAACTTTTTTATCTTTTGGCAAATCATGCTGCTAGGCGCGATCGCCATTTTATTTGGTTCCTTTTCAGGTTCGCTAATTGCCTCTTTACTAACTCTTGCGGCTTATTTAATTGGTAACTTTAGCCGCGATTTATTGTTATTGGGTGAAATTTCTAAAAATCCAAGTTTGCAAGCTGTAACGCGCACTTTGTATATGATTCTTCCCGATTTGTCGCGTGCTAATCTTAAAAATGAAGCAGTTTATAATATTTTGCCAAGCCTGCCAGATATGTTTAGCAATGGCGTTTATATCTTGAGCTATGCGCTGTTGACTTTGGCGATCGCTATTCTCATTTTCGCTCGTCGCCAGTTTTAAATGAATCACCCCGCCGCAAGCGGACGGGGTATCAAATTCTTTTTTACTAGAATATACTCACACCGCAGAGCGGTGGGGTATTTACCCTCTTAGTTGAATAAACATAAAAAAGGGAATGCATCAATAGCTGGGCGCAATTAAATAACAAACCCCAAACCCTGTGGCGCACGCGCAACGTGCGCCACAGGGTTTGGGGTTTAAAAACACAAAATGGCTACGCCATTTTGTGTTTTGTTATTAATTATGCTTAGCTACTTAGCAATCCTCAATGAATCGGGAAGTGCTAAGGCTCATACAGTCAAGGGGTTTAAGCCCCTTGACTGTATGGCAAATGATTTAGGAAGGCTATTTATCCTAATCTTTGAAAATCTTCAATTTCTATAACTTCGCCGATCGCTGCCATTGTAAATACATCATCTCGGACTTTAGCGGTAACCTTTACTTTCAATCCCTCTTGCAAAATCGCTTCGGGGGCTGGTTGCCAAATCTCATACTGCTCATCAGTGTCAGTTACGATCACCCAAGTTCCTGTACCAATATCGATATA
This sequence comes from Phormidium tenue FACHB-1050, assembly GCF_014696925.1. Taxonomy (GTDB): domain Bacteria; phylum Cyanobacteriota; class Cyanobacteriia; order Pseudanabaenales; family Pseudanabaenaceae; genus Pseudanabaena. The sequence continues at coordinate 13,338 of NZ_JACJQY010000012.1, forward strand.
TTCTACGGTTCCGATAATCTGGATATTCATATATTCTCTGTAGTAATTTCCCAAAGCCAAAACCTAAAGTGGGGGAGGCTTAGCCCCCCCACTTTAGGTTTATATGCTAGAAGTTTCTGATTTAATCGATAGATAGGCAAACCCAAAACAAAGTAGTGAGTTGACACTGAGAAAAGCGATCGCAGGCAGTCCATCACCAATCCACATCATCTGTGGTGCAAGCACTGCACTGGTTGCTAAGCAAGCAGAAGTACCGATCGCTGAACCGATCGCAAACCATTTCCATTGGGGATGTCCGAGCAGAATCAGTAATAGACCAAGTGGCAGTAATACACTTGCCGTAATCGGATTAAGCGCATTGGTATTAGAAAAAGCATTTCCTAACTCAGGTAAAGAACTACCTGCTATACGGAAAGGAAGTTGGGTAATGTCAAATAAATAGAAGCCACGTAAAAAGAATAGCCCTGCGCCACCAAAGAAGACTCCATTGGAAAATGACCAATTCCAACGGAAAGGGAACCATCGATTAAGTAGCCACGCTAATAGATAGGAGCCAATCACCATAATTAGTTTAGGAATTAAAGCGATCGCCCCGCCATCAATCCAAAAACGCGGACTCAAGTATCCATTGTCTCGCGCCCATCGTAAGAAATCAGGAATTCCTAATTGTCCCTGAGAAGCGATATTTACTGCGGATGCCGCATTCAAATGCCCTGCACCGTAATAGTTCAAAGTATCATCAGTGACTTTACGGGAAGACTGTTTGAGAACTTGCAAAACCTTTTCAGGATCTTTCACCCCTGATGCTTCAATCAGAGCCACGACTCCAGACACATGAGGGGCTGCCATGCTAGTTCCTTGGAAAGAACTAAATACAGATTGCTTAGTTCTAGGATCAATCGTATTTTGCAAAATACCGCCCGATGTATCACCCTTTTCGCCGTTTTTCCCCCTTGCGATCGCACCTCCTGGAGCCGCTACATCGATACCTGCACCATAGTTAGAATAGGGAGCTTTTTCACCAGTAGAACCTGTGGCGGATACCGCAATTACCTTAGGATAGCGAGCTGGGTAAAAAGCAGCATTGCGATTGGAGTTTCCCGCCGCCGCGACGATAACCACACCTTTTTTGTAGGCATAGTCGATCGCTTCTTGCATGAGCTTGCTTTCGCCACCACCGCCAAGACTCATATTGATCACATTTGCGCCATTGTCTGCGGCAAAGATAATCGCTTCAGCAATATCCGAAATTGTGCCGCCCCCTGACGCTGACAGCACTTTGAGGGGCATGATGCTAGCTTCGTAGGCAATGCCAGCTACACCAAAATTATTATTTGTCGATTGGGCGATCGTTCCCGCAACGTGGGTTCCATGTCCGTTATCATCACTAGCATCTTCGCGATCGTTTACAAAGTCATAGCCCTTGACAAAATTAGTGTTTTTGAGATCATCGACTTTGCTCACACCTGTATCAATGACAGCAACTGTGATACCTTTGCCCTTGGTCTTTTGCCAAGCCTTTTCCACTTCGATCGCTTTTAAGTTCCATTGATCCTTGTACATCGGATCATTGGGAGTTGTGCCACCACCAATAAAGTCCATCGAATAAACGTAATTAGCTTCGACGTACTCAGTCAAGCTACGAAGTTCTTCTGACTGTTTGAGCTTGTCGAGGACTTGAGCATCGCCTTTAACGATGTAAAGACGACTGGACTTGGAGAAGGGACTATTGAATTTTGGCTCAATTCCATATTTTGAGGCGATCGCCTTCAGTTCGAGATCTACTTGTTCCGATGACAAGTCATTGCGAAAATTCAATACCATCGAGTCATATTTGCCTTGGACTGCTAAACCTTGATAGGTCGAGAGCGCCCAAAATAAGCCTGCAAAGAACAAGCATGTGAGCAGAAATTTTTTCATAATCCTAAGCCATTAATCTCCAGTCCTCGATAGCTTTTCAGATATCAGGACAGGTGACGCTTCGCGTCGCCTGTCCTGATATTTATTTTAACTATTCCCTTTTTGCTTACGACAGCGATCGCTACAATATTTAACCTCATCCCAGCATCTCTCCCATTTTTTGCGCCATGTAAAGGGCTTGCCGCAAACTACACAGTCTTTGCTAGGTAAAAAAGATTTATTGCCTTTATGAGCCATATTAGTGAAAATTTTTATGGGTGTTAGTCTTGACTTGATTCAATTAGTTCACTTCAGAGAGGGAGAGTTACTATACTAGAAAATATTCTATCAGCCGAGGATAGCCAGTCATGATTGCGATCACCGCCCCCACAATATCAAAAACTCCAACTAAGCACCGCTTCACCGTTGAGCAATATTACAAAATGGCTGAAGTTGGTATTTTAGACGTGGAGCAAAGAACAGAGTTAATTGAAGGAGAAGTAATCGAAATGTCCCCGATTGGAGCAAAACATGCTGCTTGTTTATCAAAACTGGCTGATGTACTACGTGATCGCACCCGAAATAAAGCTTTAGTCAGACAACAAAATCCCATTCATATGGGCGATCGCTCTGAGCCACAACCAGATATTGCCGTGGTTAAAGAACGCCAAAATTATTATTTAGAAAGTCATCCCATACCCACAGAAATATTTCTGTTGATTGAAGTAGCGGATTCAACCCTAAAGTATGATCGTGATGTTAAAGTTCCTCTTTATGCTAAAGCTGGTATCCCTGAACTGTGGATTGCTAATTTGGAAGCACAAGTTTTTGAGATCTATCGACAACCAAGTGAAACTGGATATCAGCATGTACAAATTTATGGCAAAGGTGAAGTAATTAACTTGCTAATGTTGCCTGATGTGGCGATCTCTATTGACGAAATCATGAATTTTGACTTTGAATTAGGGTAACTTTCTGTTCCGCTTTTTCCAGATATTCACGGCAATATTGCGATCGCTTCATGCCTTCTTCATAGAGCGCAAGCATCTCATCTAGAGCAGTTTCCCCATCATCGAGAATTTCCACAATTTCTTCGAGTCGCTGCATCTGTTCTTCAAAGGTTAGATCTGGTAGTTTCTTTGGCGATTTATTCTGGTCGGTCATATACTTTATCGATTACTTGTTCAATCTTGGCTTGGGCAATTTCCGAGCGCCGCACAATTTCCACTTTATCAAATTCAGTGAGTGAATCCTCATTGCTAAGCAAGCGATCACCTGATCGCAACAAAGCAAAACCACGCTGTAATGGTGATAGTGGATGTAGCGATCGCAGATGGGCGGTGATGCTTTCAAGTTTATTGGTGGATTGGCGCAAGTGACGAAGGAGAGACTTTTGCATGGTTTGATCAGCTTCGTCTAATTGTTGAGCGCGATCATGCAGGCGATCGCCAAAATTTTGAAAGGCATAGCTATTGATGAGTGCATTCAACCGTTGATCATAATTCTGCATTTCTAATTGAACAACGCGATTTAAGCGATTTTCCCAAGCGGTAATCTGTTGCCATAGGGTTTCGCGATCGCATTGCGTTACTAGTTCCGCCGCCGCCGTTGGTGTAGCAGCCCGTAAATCCGCCACAAAATCCGCGATCGTAAAGTCGGTTTCATGTCCAACCGCAGAAATGACGGGAATCCGCGAATGATAAATTGCTTCCGCAACTTGCCCTGTATTAAACGCCCAGAGATCCTCAATCGAGCCGCCACCACGACCAACTATCAACACATCCGCTTCGGTATTTTGCAAAGCCGCGATCGCCGCTGCAATTTCTTCAGGAGCCGTCTCACCTTGCACTGTGGCAGGACATAAATAAACCTCGCAATGGGGCGATCGCCGCTTTAGCGTACTGAGGATATCTTGAATCACGGCTCCTGTCGGTGACGTGACCACCCCAATTTTCAAAGGAAAAGCAGGAATCTCTCGCTTACGTTCTGGATCAAAATATCCGCGTTCCGCTAGATCTTCCTTCATCGCCGCAAAGGCTAGATATAAATCACCTTGTCCTGCGGCAGTCACGCGATCGCAATCAATCTGATATTTGCCACGGGTTGCATAAACCGTTAGCCGACCTTGGACAACGACTTGCATTCCACTCTTAGGACGAAAGGCTATGGCACGGCTAGCCCACATCACACAATCGATCTGGGCTGACTCATCTTTGATCGTAAAATATCGATGTCCAGAGGCTGCGGTTGTGAAACCAGAAATTTCCCCCGTCACGCGCACAATTCCTATTTCATCCCGCAACAAAAGCGTAATTGCTTGCGTCAAATTTGATACAGTTATTGCATTTTTAGAACCGTTCATACAACCTACTGACCATGGGACATTCTGCTAAATAATATGAATATTTTTCCAAGTAATTGTTTAAATACAATTTCTATCTACCTGAAACATTCTATGTTGCTGATCGCTGTCTTGCCAGTGACATTATTGCCGGTCAGCGTTGTCCAAGCCGAGGTTGCCGTCCCAGATAAACAGGGCAACTACTACAGAAATGAAACTAATGTACGAGCGCAAAGAGTAGATAGATATGGGACAGGATCGCTCTGGCGAGTAGTTGTTGATAGCCTCAATTGTCGTAAAGAACCAAGTATAAATAGTCCTGTTCAACGTACTTATAATGCCAATGACATTATAGAAGCACAAATCGGTCGGGGCGGGTCTGATGAAGTTTTAATAAATGCTCGTGATAAAAATGGAAGACCTTGGATGCAAGTTCGTTCTGTGACTTCAACATTTGAGGGATGTTATGTTAGGGCAAATAGTAGATTTATTCAGCCCGTAAATGAGTAATGCCAATTCACAAAGGTGTTGCAACACCTTTGTGAATTGCCCCCCCAAAGCTAGTAAGTTTTTTAATCAAGAAATGGCGTAGCCATTTCTTGATTTGGTATAAAGCTATAAAATCGCAGAAGCGCTTTAATTTTTCGGCTTTATATAGCTATAGTCACCTGTATCAGGACAATTCAAAACCCAAATAGTGTGAGGCGGCGCGAAGCGCCGCCTCACACTATTTGGGTTTTATGTCCTAACAAGAATGGCGACAGCTATACCAAACCACAAAAGTATAGCCATTTCGTGTTTTGGTATTAGAGCGTATTTGCTCTAAATTTACAGTGCAATACCGTAGTATCATAGTAAACAGTTAAGAAAAATTTTTTAAACAAAAATTACGGTCTGTTGTGGAACTTTCTTTAAAGAGTGAATATGCAATTTTGGCTATGCTTGAGCTAGCTAATCATTTTGCGATCGATCAGCCTCTCCAGATTCGTCAAATTGCGAACCAACAAAATATTCCCGATCGCTATTTGGAACAGTTACTCGCGACTTTAAAGCGTCAAGGCTTAGTTAAGAGTCAACGGGGAGCTAAGGGTGGCTATATCCTTTCCCGTGAGCCTTGGGAAATAAGTTTACTAGAAATCATTCGGGGAATTGAGGGATACGATCCGATCGCGGAAAAAAGTAGTAAGTCAGGCAATGAGAGCGCGTCTCTTTCAGTAATCCATGAAGTATGGGAAACTGCCCAAAAGGCGGCTTCTAATGTATTAGATGGCTGTACGCTGAAGGATTTATGCGATCGGCAACGCCAACGTCAAATGGCTACAACTATGTATTACATCTAAATAGTGAGGGCGGCGCTTTGCGCCGCCCTCACTATTTAGGGTTTGGTTTTCAAATAAAGAAATGGCATAGCCATTTCTTTATTTGGCATTAAGGTTTTTGCCCAATAGTATAGCCATGATAAAGTCAAGAATTATTGATGAGGGGCTAATCATCGCGTCAATAACTCTTGAGTAGGAAGGTAGTAGGCTTGGCTGGCTAACATTGCGGCGTAGGGTGTGTCATGTAAATGAGCTTTACCTACTGAGCCAAAAAGATTGAGCTTTTCGATAATCACTTCTTGCATAGCAGCGATCGCTTCACCTGCGATCTCTAACAAATCCTTGGGACTATCACCACAGATTTCTAATTTCAGGGCTTGCATATAGGCTTGGCGGACTTCGGTATTCACGTTAAATTTGCAGACTCCCAATTGAATCGATCTCTGGATCATTTCCGATGGTAAGCCCGATGCACCATGCAAAACTAAGGGAATATCGACTAGGTTACGGATTTTCTCAAGACGATCAAAATCGAGACGGGGTGGGCTTTTATATTCACCATGCACGTTACCGATGGTGACTGCGATCGCATCGACTTTGGTTTGCTTCACAAATTCCAAAGCTTGGATCGGGTCGGTCATTTTGGCTTCTTTCTCAGCGATCGTCAATCCATCTTCAGTTCCACTAATTCTGCCAATCTCTGCTTCGACGACTGCATGGAATTTGTGGGAGAGGATAGTCATGTCTCTCGTAAATTCCAAGTTCTCTTTGTAAGACATTGGTGAGCCATCCGCCATAATTGACCGCACACCTGCATCTAGAGCTAAGCGAATATCACTAGCGGAAGTACTGTGATCGAGGTGAATGGAGATTGGTACTTTTGCCGATTTGGCGGCTTCGATACACATCTGCACTAGGGGAAGTTTGCCATAGATGAGGGCGCTAGGGTGTAGTTGCAGCATGGCAGGGCTACGGCTAATTTCGGCTGCATTGACTACGGCTTTTACGCCTTCTAAGTTGTAAATGTTAAAGGCTCCGATCGCATAAGAGTTGCGACGGGCGGTTTCTAGAAGTTCTTTAGTCGAACTTAGCATGGTGGCTTGGGTTTAAAACGGTTGATCAGGAAGTAGAAGCTAGATGATCATAATATTTTTTAGGCATGTTTGCGGTTGAGCATATCTAAGTAACTGGGCATAAATCAAACCCCAAAAATTGTGGCGCACGCTGCGCGTGCGCCACAATTTTTGAGGTTTTATAGCAACGTAAGTTTTGCTTAGAATATTGAGTGGCGGCGCTTTGCGCCGCCACTCACTCCTTGGGTTTATGTCTTAACAAGACTATTTACTTTCTATGAATCCCAGAAATAGGCACATAAATAGCTAGTCAAAGCAGGGATTGGCAATCCTGTTCTCTGCGATTCAGCAGTAGAGATTTGGGGTTGCAAAATAGTTTGACATTGAGGTAGAAACTTTTGCTTCTCTGGAGCTTTAGCTTTCAATTGTTTGAGCTGATTTACCATAGCAGGAGTAACCGTGCTAGCTGCGGACTCAGCCCTTTGTTGGATTTCTACCCATTTGCTAATTTGGACTAATTCGGTACGGTAAGCTTTGAGGCGTTGTTGAGCATCGCCGTATAACACAGAGTCGGTGGGAATCTCCTCTAGCTGCTTTATAGCTTGTTGCCGTTTCTCTTGGGCAGATTTCCACACAGTTGACTTATGCGGAGGATTTTGGGTTAATTTCGCCGCCTCAATTGTGCCGTTCTTGGAGGATTCTAGATTTTTATTAGCCGCCTGTTCGACATTGATTTTGCGATCAAATTCAACTAATTTTGGGCGCAGCGTTGCTAGCTCAGCCTGAGCATCACCATATAGCGAAGCAGGTCGATCAGAAATTTCTTCTAGCTGCGAAATGATCGTTTGTAAGCGATTGCGTGTACCAGTGAGAGTTTCTAGCTTCGTAATTTTCTTGGGATTAATATCTTGGTTGCTAAAGTTCCTTGCATTTGCTAGATATTGTTGCTGATTAGAACGATCCCACACTAGCCAGCCACAAATGCCAACAATGGCGATCGCCACACCTCCAAAAGCCACAGAAAACATTAACGACTTATTCTTAGGGTAAGCAGTTTTGATCGCTTCATGTTCTGTTTCGACAGTAGCAACAGGCTTTTTAGGAGCGCGTTTAACGGTGGGTGGGGGTGGAGGTAAGGGCATTGGCATCGCGGCTACAGTTGGGGAATCAAAACTAAAGTCTTCATCCTTATCCTTGTCCGTCCAAGAGTGCTTCTCCTCTAGAGGCGATCGTGGTTTTGATTCTTGACTATTTACTTCAAAAGGATCTTTGTCAAATGCTACTAGCTCAAAATCATTGTTTTGCGGCAGACTATCTAAGTTAAGGGATTGCAAGTCGAGATCGCCTAAATCAAAATCCTCATTCTTGATATTGTTAATTTTGTCAGGAGCATGGACATCAGCATGGACATCTAACCCTGATTTATTAGCGGCTGTTTTTAGATCATTTTCGATACTACTTTTAAAACTTTTTAAGTCCTCGGGCAGATCCGATGCAGGATTTGTGGACTGAATCTCTGTCTCATCGAATGATAGGTTTGCAATTGTGCCAATATTGTCGAATTCTTCTAGTTCTTCAAGATCAAGTTCAATTAATGGTAAAGGTGGCTTAATTTCTGCTGTTCTGTGCCACTCTGGATGCTTAGCCCCAGACAACCTACCATAGACCACTAAACTATCCGCCCCTTCGATCGGTAGCTTATCAATACGGCGTTTCACAATATCATAGAGAGAGGCATAGTCAACATCATCACCATCTGCTCTGGTGATCAGAACATGTAACTGAGATTCTTTGCGGCGGATTTGGGTTTTTACCTTATAGTTTTGAAGGTCTGCCTCTATCGCATTGACAATGCTAGCCTCATCCATCTTGAGATCCTCATCCTTGCGTTTCGATCGCACATATTAAACGAAAAGCCACACAAATATCCAACAATATCCAACCAAATGACTACAAAAAGATGAACTTTTTGCTTCAAATTTACAATATACCCAGACGTTGGTGGACAGAATTTTCGTTACAAACCAAGCTAATGGCTTTGATTACGCTATTAGTTTCTTTGCTAATGAGTGCTGTCACCTTTTGGGCTGTTAATGATATTCAAACTGATGCTCGCCTCAATGATACGCGCTTTGGCAAAGATTTGGGGTTATTGCTGGCTGCTAACGTCGCCCCCTTAGTTGCAAAAAATGATCTTCAGGAAGTAACTCGCCTATCTAAAGAATTTTACGATAGTAGCTCTAGCATTCGCTACATTCTCTATGCTGATCCTGATGGCGAAATTTTTTACGGGATTCCGTTTAACTCTAATGAGGTAAAAAATTCTTTAAGTATCAGACGACGTATTCAGTTGCCTGAAGATCCAATGATGCGCCCCGATCGCCCTTTGGTCAGGCAGCATATTACGCCACAGGGGGAAGTTACGGACATATTTGTAAACTTGCAGCATGAAGGTAAATCGTTAGGGATCATTGCGATCGGCATTAATCCTAATCCCACGGCAGTAGCCTCATCGAGTTTGACGTTAGATGTGACTACTGCTGTATTTGTATCGATTTGGGCGATGGTAATTTTGGGGGCAGCATCCAACTCGGTGACAATTACGCGACCACTACGGGAATTGGTGGCTGGGGTACAAAATATTGCTAGTGGCAACTTTAAACAACGTATTGACTTGCCCTTTGGTGGCGAATTGGGGGAATTAATTCGCAGCTTTAATGACATGGCGCAACGCCTCAAAAAGTATGAAGAGCAGAATATTGAGGAATTGACCGCCGAAAAGGCAAAGCTAGAAACTCTAGTATCGACGATCGCAGATGGGGCGTTGTTGCTCGATTCAGATATGCGGATTGTGCTGGCTAATCCTGCGGCGATCAAGATTATGGGCTGGGATCAAGATCCTGTGAAGGGGGAATGGAAGAGCAAGAGTATCCTGAATATTTTGCCTGAGCGACTTAGTGCTGATTTAGGGCGATCGCTGATGCAAATTGCTACAGGCGATCGGGAGGGCGGAGAATTTCGGATTATGGCTTCAGGCGATAAGGGTGATTCAGTGCTAGCCCATGCCTTTCGGATTTGGATTACCAGTGTCTTAAGTTCTAGTAATGCCATTAAGGGGATTGCGATTACGATTCAGGACATCACTCGTGAGGTGGAGCTAAATGCGGCGCAAAGTCGATTTATCAGCAATGTTAGCCATGAGTTACGCACACCTTTATTTAATATCAAGTCCTTTATCGAGACCTTGCACGAGTATGGTGATGAACTAAGCGAAGATCAGAAAAAAGAATTTCTCGGTACAGCAAATAACGAAACCGATCGCCTTACCCGTCTAGTCAATGATGTGCTGGATCTATCTCGATTAGAGTCAGGTCGTCAATATCATTTCTCAGCGATCGATCTATCAGAGACTGTGGAGCAAACGGTCAGAACGTATAAACTCAATGCTTCATCTAAAGGTATTGAGCTAATTCATGAAATTGAGCCAGATTTGGAAAGAATCTGGGGCAATTACGATTTGATTTTGCAAGTGTTATCTAACTTAGTTGGCAATGCTCTGAAATTTACGGATATGGGCGGTAAAGTCACAATTCGGATCTATCCTTGGCAAGATCAAACCACAACTCAGCCCCATCGCACCGTCAACTATATCCGTGTCGAGGTGGAGGATACAGGACATGGTATTCCTGCCGAAGATTGCGATCGCGTATTTGATCGTTTTTATCGTGTCGAGGATAAGGTACATACCCTTGAAGGTACTGGCTTAGGTCTATCGATTGTCCGCAACATTATCGAAAAACATCACAGTGCGATTCATATCAAGAGTGAGGTTGGTGTGGGTACGACTTTCTGGTTTGACTTAAGCGTGTATCAAGATCGCTGTGATTTACCAGTTATAGGCGCGATCACTGCTCCTGTCCAAGCGATGACGGTTTAGGAATTGTGACTAAATATTGTTTTAGGAGATTAAGTTGATGATTGCTCAACCACTGTTAATTCAAGAAGATCATCAAATCATCATGTCTGCTGATGAGTACCTTGTTTGGGAAAGTCAGCAAGAAGAAAAACATGAATATGAAAATGGGAAAATCATTGCGATGACAGGCGGCACAATCCCTCACAGCCAAATTCCTCTTAATTTAGGAGCATTACTGCTTGCTCATTTGCGTGGAAAAGGATGCAAGATCTCAATCAGCGATGCTAAAGTTCTTGTTCGATCTCGGAAATATTATTATCCTGATGTGGTTGTGTCCTGTGACGATCGCGATCGTTTCTCCCGTGATTTTTTGCAATATCCTGTGCTGATTGCGGAAGTTTTGTCTGCTACCACCGAAGCACGCGATCGCGGTATTAAGCAGCAAAGTTATATGGCGATCGATACGCTGCAAGCCTATATCCTGATCGACTCAGAGCGTCCTAGTGCCGAAGTTTATCAAAGACATAGCGATCGTGCTTGGGAATATCAGTCTATAGCGATCGAGCAGACAACTTTTGAGAAAGATGATCCTCTTATTCAGATAACTAGCATCGATCTCCAATTCCCCTTATCTGCCCTCTACGAAAATGTTGATTTTCTTGATAGCTCGCAATTGTAGGGTAGACATATTGTTCGTTAATCAAAATTGTGATCGCTGAAACTATGCAATCAAAGACGGTTTAAAACAGTTGAACAATGTATGACAATACCTGTAAATTTTTAGTCGAAAACTTCCCCACTGACTTTGCCAGTTGGCTCTTGGGGAAGCCGATCCCTCTGACAAAACTGGAGCCATCGGAACTCTCCGCAGATCCGATTCGTGCCGATTCTGTAATTCTTTTGGAATCAGCAGAAGTAATTGTGCATCTAGAATTTCAAACCAAAACCGATGACACAATGGCTTATCGGATGGCTAATTACTATTTGCGGCTCTATGGTAAATATCCCACTAAGGATATTCATCAAACTGTCATCTACTTAAGAGAAACAAAATCATCACTTGTACATCAATCAAGCTTCAATACTAAAAAGTTAAATCATGAATTTAATGTCATTCGTCTTTGGGAGCAGCCTACAGAAATTTTTCAACAATATCAAGGACTGTTGCCTCTGGCAGTTTTAACAAAAACAGGCGATCGTACTGAAACCTTACGAGAAGTCGCCCAACTAATTAACAATATTGATGATAGAAAAGTTAAAAGTAATGTCGCAGCTGCCACAGCGATTATCTCTGGGTTAGCATTAGATCATGAAGTAATTCAAAGGTTACTCAGGAGTGAGATCATGGAAGAGTCAGTAGTCTATCAAGAAATTCTGCGCGAAGGTTTAGCTAAAGGCAAAGCTGAGGGTTTAGCTAAAGGCAAAGCTGAAGGTTTAGCTAAAGGCAAAGCTGAGGGTTTAGCTAAAGGCAAAGCTGATGGCAAGGTTGAAGCAACTAACCAAATTGCTATAAATATGTTGCGTTCTAATATGTCTCCAGATTTAGTGGCTCAATTAACAGGGCTAACCCTAAAACAAATCCAAAAACTCCAAAAAATCTCTACAAAGCCACCTCGAACAAAGAAGTCACTTTCATAAACTTATCGAGTAGTTAACTCATGTCTTTAAATACTCGCGAACAACTTCATCAACAAATTGATAGTTTGCTCGATCAGGTGATCGAGCAAGTTGCTAAATTCACTCAAGTATTAACGGCTAAGCAAGAAATGTTGGAATACAGTGATTGGGAAAGTGGTCAATGGCAAGAATTTTCATTAGCACAGTTTTTTAGTGAAGATGACGAAATTGAGTATTTTCTAGAAGATACTCAGGAAGTTTATAAGCATCTATTTGATAAAGATATGATATGAATATTGAAGGAAATAACTCTAGAGTCCTAGGGAGGCTTTTAGAAGAATTATCGTGGATGGGGCAAAAAATCAAAGAGTACCGTCAAGGAGGTAAAGGGTTTGAAAATGTCCTAACTGCTGAAGTATTTCAATCCTTAGATTTTCTTCCCCGTCAAGCATTTCTCGGTGCAATAGTAAAAGCTTCGCATGGAGCATTAGAAGCACGTATAAAACTTCAGAAAGAAATTGAAGAGGCGAAATTTACACTTTTACCAAGCAATTTTTATCTCATCCCAAGTGCCTCAGTCCATAGAAATGGGTTAGCCGTCCAACCAGATGGAATCATTCAAACACCAAGTACCTTTGTTTTACTTGAAGCTAAAAGAATTAGACATAGTTCGTTTCAAGCAGAACAACTAGCGAGAGAGTTTGTTTTGGTTATGAAAGAAGCATTGGAAAGAAATAATCAGCCAATATTGTGGTTGATTTTAGGTTCTGAGCCTCCCATGTTAATTCGTGGACATGGTAGACAAAATCCTATCGACGCGATTGAAATTTATTTAGAGTCTGTGCTAGAACGTTCAGAAAATCATACTTTTGAGAAATCAAAACTTTTACAAGAAGCTCATAAAGTTGTTTGCTGGACAACATGGCAGACAATTTCTGCTGTAGTCTCTGAACAATTAGCTAATCTTGATATCCCTGACAAATCAATTAAAAACTGTGTAGAGCGACTAGCTAATTCAATAGTTCAATCAATTATATGGCACTCATAGATACTTAATAACAAGGTAATTTGGCTTATGCTAATTCAAAAAATTGTTCAAGAACTGCAAGATATACCAGAGGAAAAGCTTGCCGAAATTTATGACTTAATACATTACTTTCGACTAGGTTTAGGAAAAGAGAGATCGCAACCCCGCACCCCTGGTTTATTAACAGGAAAACTTAGTTACGCTTTCTTTGAGCCATTGCCAGAAGAGAAACTTCAACAATGGAAATAAATTCACCAAAAATTTTGAAGCTATTATTTAGATAATAAAAAATAAATATACGGAGTATAAAATGGATGCGATGACTACTCAGCAAGCAAGCCATGATTTAGATGGCTTGATTGATCGCGTGATTGATAATGTGCAACCAACAATTATTTGTAACGACAAAGGCAACAAAGCTATTTTAATTTCGCTAGACGAATTTTCATCATGGCAAGAAACATTGTATTTATTGTCAAATCCTGTTAATGCAAAACGTCTTCTTGGCTCAATTCAATCAGCAAAAGCAGGAAAAGTCACTGAGAGAGAGTTAATTGAAGAATGAAGCTCACATTTACAGAAGAAGCTTGGGACGATTATTTATGGTTTCAGGAAACTGATAAAAAACTCTTAAAAAGAATCAACACTCTGATTAAAGAAATTTTGCGGACTCCCCTTGAAGGTATTGGTAAGCCAGAACCCCTAAAAGCTAATCTATCAGGCTATTGGTCGAGACGTATTAACACCGAACATCGACTGGTTTATGAAGTATCAGAGGACAGTATAGTTATTGTGGGTTGTCGATTTCATTACAAAGACTAGACCTTTTCGGGGGTATCGTTTATTAACGACTCAACTCATCAGATTATTGTCAACTGCTAACTATCGAAATCTATGTCGATCGCCCCAATACTTAAAGCTGAAAACATCTCGAAATCCTTTGGCGGCATTCATGCCGTTAGCAATGCCCGCATTGAAGTACCCGCAGGAAGCATCACAGGATTAATTGGTCCCAATGGGGCAGGAAAAACCACATTTTTTGGATTGTTATCTAACTTCCTTAAGCCCGATCGCGGTACGGTGCAGTTTGACGGAATGCCAATTCAAGGTAAGCCACCCCATGCGATCGCCAAACTTGGCATGATTCGCACCTTTCAAGTGCCGCGAGTCCTGTCGCGATTATCAGTACTAGAAAATATGCTGCTAGCTGCACAAGGTCAAGTCGGCGAAAAGTTTTGGAATACTTGGTTTCAAGGTCAAAAAATTGCCACACAAGAACGGGAAAATCGCGAGAAAGCGAGACATATTCTTGAATCAGTCGGCTTAATCAGGATGGCGGATGACTATGCAGGTTGTCTATCGGGTGGTCAGCGCAAATTATTAGAAATAGCCCGCGCCTTAATGACTGACCCCAAATTAATCTTGCTCGATGAACCTGCGGCGGGAGTAAATCCTGCCTTGATAGAAGAGATTTGTAGCCTGATCCACAAGTTAAATCAAGAAGGCTTGAGCTTTTTGATTATCGAACACAATATGGATGTGATTATGTCCCTATGCGATCGCGTCTGGGTCTTAGCCGAAGGTCACAACCTCGCTGATGGTTCACCTGCTGAAGTTCAAAGTGATCCTAAAGTTTTAGAAGCATATTTAGGCTCATAGATATGTACAATGTAGTGTACATATAATCACTAGGTGACTAGTCATGAATGCAGTTACTTACACCTATGTCCGCAATAATCTTGCGAAAACCTTAGAGAAAGTTTGTGATGATCACGATCCTGTAATTGTGACCCGTCAAAATCAAAATTCGGTGGTGATTATGTCACTTGAGGACTACGAAGCTCTTGCAGAAACAGCTTATTTGTTACGTAGCCCAAAGAATGCTCAGAGGTTAATTAGGGCGATCGCTGATCTAGAATCTGGCAAAGGCAAGCAGAGAGAACTTGTCGAATGACGATAATTTTTTCTGACGATGCATGGGAAGACTACCTTTACTGGCAACGTACCGATCCAAAAATTCTCAAACGCATTAATACATTAATCAAGGAAATTCAACGCACTCCCTACGAAGGCATCGGCAAGCCTGAAGACTTAAAACATGGCTTTCGGGATATTGGTCAAGACGTACTACTGACGAGCATCGCATTATTTACAAAGCGGAAACTGATTCTTTGCTAGTTGCTCAACTTCGTTATCATTACTGAATTTCATGCAGCTACAATCTTTTAATGTCTTACTACTAGTGCCTACTGGCATTAATGCCGCAATTGGTGGTTATGCTGGAGATGCTTTGCCAGTGGCAAGAGCGATCGCCTCAGTTGCCGATAACTTAATTACGCATCCCAATGTCTTGAATGGCGCGAGTTTATATTGGTCAATGCCAAATGTGTTATATACCGAGGGTTATGCCATTGATCGTATGGCAAAAGGTGATTGGGGATTACGTCCTGTAAGAGCTAATCGTATTGGCGTAATTCTCGATCGAAGCATGGAACCAGATTTAGAACTGCGTCACCGTCAAGCGATCGCTGCTGCACAAGCAACATTAGGTTTAAACATTACTGATGTTTTAGTTACCGATAGCGATCTGGGTGTAGAACTGCGATCAGGAGAGTCGGGTGCGACATGGGGAACGATCGCTAATCTTGATAGTTTACTCAGAGCCGCCGAGAAATTGATTAAAGTCTCTAGGATAGAAGCGATCGCAGTAGTCGCCAGATTTCCTGATGATCCTGATAGTGAAGCCTTACAAAACTATCGCCAAGGTAAAGGCGTTGATGCGCTCGCAGGAGCAGAAGCAGTCATTAGTCATGCGATCGTGCGTGAGTTTGCCATACCCTGCGCCCATGCTCCTGCTTTACAACCTTTGCCCCTCGATCCGAGCGTTTCGCCTCGTGCGGCGGCAGAGGAATTAGGCTATACATTTTTGCCTTGCGTCTTAGTGGGGTTAAGTCGTGCCCCGAAAATCATTACCAATCGTGATTTACTTAAGCCCGATGACATTACGGCTGATGATATCAATGCGATCGTCACGCCATACAGTGCTTGTGGTGGAGCGGGTCTACTAGCACTAAATCCACTTCCCCATGTGCAAACTATCTTTGTCAAAGAGAATCAAACAGGGCTAAATGTTACACCTGAAATGTTGGGTTTAAGAGGGATTCAAGTTGATAATTATTGGGAAGCGATCGGGGTTTTAACTGCAATAAAAGCAGGAATTAATCCTCGCAGCTTACGGAATTAGAAACCCATACAGTTCCGCCCCTTCGGGGCGGAACTGTATGGGTTAAGAAATGGGGGCGCTTTGCACCGCCATTTCTTTAATTACGAAGTGAAAGATTTGCCTAAGCCGATCGCGGCTAGCTTTTTACGGAAAGTGATCGAGCTTTTATCACCAGCAATATGTACCTCGTCAGCAAGACAAATAGGTAAATCCTCTGGCCATTGCTCCTCCACGATCGCCTTGTCCTCATAAAACACCTGATCATTAAAATCGAGCGTGTCCTGTAGAGGTGCATCCTTATCGAAGTTGCGACAAATTGGTACGAACAATCGCGTTTTACGTGCTGAAATTGGCGAAGCTGCGTTGAGAACATGTAGTTTGCCATGGGGAAAGAAAACAGTCAACTTGGCGGTAAAGGGAACAAACAACTCAAATAGTCTCCTCCACAAAAAATCAGGTGGAGCTAAATGCTTCATGCCATGGGCATAGTTGCTAACCGTACTAATATAGTCGGCTCTGAATCCAGAGGTTGTTTGCTCGATGGTATAGTCTGGAACTTCAGGATTATCTTGTTCTCCAAAAGATTTAGCATGAATAAAAGCAAAGTGACTGACATCTAAGAATCCTTCCACTTGCCGTCCTGCGGCTGCATCCAAATCTACAGAATCAGGTAGTACCTGAATGTAGTCTGGATCTTCCCATTCAGCTAACTCAGGAAATGGAACTTCTCCATTGTCGATCAATCTTGTCCAAACTAACCCATAGCGTTCCATTACTGGATAAGTCTTGAGCCTAAGTCTTAACGGAATTGTAGCATCGGGCTGAGCAGGAATAAAGACACATTTAGCATCGCAGTCGTATTGCACTCCGTGGTAAGGACAAACGAGGCGATCGTTTTCAATCCACCCTAAACTTAGGGGCGCTCCACGATGTAGGCATAGATCTTTGGCAACAATAACCGATCCATCAGAAACTCGGTAAATCACCAATCTTTCGTCTAATAAATGTGTGCCATAGGGCTTGTCGGCTGTGATTTCATGGGAGAAGGCAACGGGATACCAGAAGGGCGCAAGCGCTTGCCAATCAGTTGGGCTGAACGTGCAATTGCGTGGCAAAGATACTTCTTTGGTTGCTACCATAAACATCACTCTTGGGTCTAGTTCTATAAAATTGACGTTACAACGCACCAAAGTTTTATTCTGTATAACTTTGCACGAATCTAGTTAGCGCGAGTTCGGGATAATTTAAAACAGTTTTTGATAAAGGCTTTGCGTAGCAAAGCCTTTATCAAAAACCAAAAGTAAAAGGCTTGCTTAGCAAGCCTTTTACTTTTGGTTTTTTAAAATTTGCCAGCTTAACCCAAACTGACGTTAGTTATTGCGATCGCCCAAGTTTTTGATAATAATTTTCCAGTGGGCGTAGAAGTGGGATGATTCTGTGTAATACTTGTAGATCGCACTTTTAAGTAATCTCACAACTAAAAAAATGGCTAAAAACAAAGGTGTCCGTCTCGTCGTTACGCTAGAGTGCACCGAATGTCGCACCAATGCCAATAAGCGATCTCCTGGTGTGTCTCGTTACACCACCATGAAAAATCGTCGTAATACCACTGCAAGGTTAGAACTCAAAAAGTTTTGCCCTCATTGCAACTCTCACACTGTTCACAAAGAAATCAAATAGTCCCTTAACCCAATCACCAAAACCGCGTAATCCCAATCATGGCAATGAACTCCTCTTTTTATCGTAAGCGCCTCTCTCCGATCGCGCCTGCTGCCAAAATCGACTATAAAGATGTCGAATTACTGCGTAAATACATTACCGAACGCGGCAAGATTTTGCCTCGTCGTATTACAGGTTTAACTGCAAAGCAGCAACGTGCATTGACTACAGCGATTAAGCAAGCTCGTGTAGTTGCTTTGTTGCCCTTCATCAACAAAGAAGGCTAAAAATTATCAAGACGCAAAGCGTCTTCTATATTTACGTCTACAAAAAAAGGTAGGGGCAATTCATGAATTGCCCCTACCTTTTTTTGTAGCTACTCCCTTCCTACTCAAAAATTAGCGTTGCGGCGCTTCGCGCCGCAACGCTAATTTTTGAGTTAAAGCCTAAGAAACAAATGGCGGCGCGTTGCGCCGCCACTTGTTATAGACACTGCTCGATGACACTAATAACCGATCGCGATAGGCTGCTAAAGTCATAGCCACCTTCTAAACCCAATAAAATCTTCGGAGTAATCTCTAAACAGAGCTTAGTAAAAACCCCAAAATCTTCTGGCTTGAGCAAAATACTTGCCAAGGGATCATCAGCATTAGCATCAAAACCTGCACTGATGATTAATAGGTCAGGGTTAAAGTTGCGTAAGAATGGCATAATCTGATCCTCGAATACTGGTAAATATTCAGGCATTGCCGAACCCGATCGCATGGGAATATTCAAAATATTGCCGTGAGCACCTGTCTCATCCTTGCGACCTGTCATCGGATAAAACGGCGCTTGGTGAGTGGACACATAGGCAATATCAGGACGATCCCAGACAGCATCCTGAGTGCCATTGCCATGATGCACATCCCAATCAAGAATGGCAACACGATCTAGATTTAAGCGATCGCAAGCTGACATCGCCGCGATCGCCGCATTACCAAAAATGCAAAAACCCATTCCTGACTGAGCGCGGGCGTGATGTCCAGGGGGGCGGGCTAGCACAAAGGCTGGACGACCAGACTCCAGCACAAGATCAACACCATCTAGCCATGCACTAACCGCTAATAGCGCTACTTCATAGGTCTGGGGTGAAGCGATCGTATCGCCATCAATATAGCCACCACCGCGATCGGTAAGTTGCTGCAAAGCTTGGATATATTCTGAAGTATGAAAACGAGCAACCTCTTGGAGAATGTCCAGCCCTGATTTAGATCGAGAATTAATCGAGGTCGGTTCTTGCCAAACTAATTGTGAGGCGATCGCTGAATTTTTGAGAGCATCGACTATGGCTGTAAGCCGACCCGCTTTTTCAGGATGATAAATACCAGTGTCATGATTTAGAAAACTCTCAGAATAAATTATCGGGAATTTATTAGAACTTTTTTGTGAAATTGGAAGGGTATTTGCAAACATACGTGCTTTTGCTGATCGACAAATCAGTGAATAGTTGTTGTCTCCATAGAGACTAGCGTTATACTTTTAAAATCGTGGATTTGTTTGAAATCTTTTACAGTTCCACAACAATTTTAGTTGGGTCTTTCCTGTGGTCGATCCCTTACAGCCAACACAGCAATCAAACGTAGAGATGCTAGCCGTACCGAAAGAGCTTGCCCTCTCGCTGCAAGAGATAATTAATCTCTATAAAAATCATAACCAAAAAAATATTATCGCTTCTCTAGAAAATTTGATCGATACAGTAAAAAGAGGTAGTGATCAAACATTCTTAAAAGAGCATTCTTTGTCAAGTACTTCAAATGATTTTACAGTAGAAAATGAGGAAGATTTTCTCAAAAGTTGGGACGATATCTTTAATGTTCAAGTTTATATTGACACTGATATTTTTGGTGAATTAGATCCCAGACCGCCAGCTTTAGTGGAGATAGATCATGGCAATGACAATGAAACGATGATTCAGCATACTGATGCAACTGAAGTATACGTTCAGGCTTGGAAAGAACTAGCCCAGAGTATGTCTTCTTTCCCTGATGACTTGTTTACTAGACTCTGGACAACTACAGAGATTGCCAAAATTTTGGAATGTTCTCCCAGTAGTTTAAGGCGATCGCGTAGGAGTGGGCGCTTGCCGCTCAGGGTCAAAGACTTAATTCTAGATTGTATTTCCCATGATGGCAAACGCAGTTTATGGTTCGTTCGTCCCGCCTAATTCCCTATTTTGATAAAAATACAAGCCCCTGTCATAATAAAAGTCAAGGGAAACCCCTAACACAAATCTAAATGTCTTCTCACAGTTTACGTAAATCTTTTCTAAAAGGCAGAATATCCATTTATTGGCTGTTGCTGATACCTTGTGTATTGCAGCTTATCATCACATGGACAGCTATCTATTACTTAACTTCTCATTTCGGAAAAGCTATATCAGAGATTCTATTTAATCCTCGTTCAATAATTCTGCTGTTTGGATTTCCCTTGATTTTAGCAATGGGACTAGGAGCTTTAATGCTCCGATGGATTAAGCGATCATCACATTTAGGTGTATCTGAAGCTAATAAAGATTCTTTGCAAAACACTTCTAGTACTGAAGAGGCTAGCGAACAGCAACAAGTTGAGATGGAGTTAAAAGATAGTCAATCTCAACTCAAAGCTGCATATATCGAACAGAGTATCCTCCTTGGCGCGATGACTGATGTGGTATTAGTTCGCAATCGAGAAGGGCGTTGCCTCAAAATAGTCAAAACCCAAAATATAAACTTAAAAGGAACCCGTGAGGAGGTTCTCAGTAAACCTATTCATGAAGAACTTCCAGAAGAGGCGGCAAATATTATTTTACAAACCATTCAAAAAGCATTGATCGCTAAACAAGTTGTTAGTTGTGACTACAGACTAGAAATTGATGGTAATGAGGTATGGTTTGCTTCAAATATTTCTCCTTTATCGGAAGATACAGTTATTCAAATCTCTCGGAATATCACAGAGCGCAAACTCTCCGAACTAGCCCTAGCCCAAGCAAAGGAAGCCGCCGAAGCTGCAACTAAGGCTAAGAGTGATTTTCTAGCCAACATGAGTCATGAAATCCGTACGCCGATGAATGGAGTGTTGGTGATGGCGCAGTTACTCTCGACGACTGAACTCACAGAAGATCAGCAGGATTTTGTACAGACAATTCTCGAAAGTGGCGATGTTCTGTTAACGATTATCAACGATATTCTGGATTTCTCTAAAATTGAGTCAGGTATGTTGAAAATAGAGCAGAGAGAATATGCCTTAGCCGATGTATTTCAATCAGCTTGTAATTTATTAAATGGTCAAGCTAAGGATAAAGGGATTAGTTTGCAATATCAGATTCATCCTGATGTTCCTACAAATGTTATTGGGGATATCACTCGTCTGCGTCAGATTCTTATCAATATTATTGGGAATGCGATTAAATTTACCCCCGAAGGCTCTGTGTCAGTTGTCGTTAGTGGTAATCACTTATCGGAAGAAGATAAGGAATATCAATATGAGCTTCAAGTTGCAGTTACGGATACAGGGATTGGCATTACAGGCGATCGCATTGCCAATTTATTTCAAGCTTTTATGCAAGCTGATAATTCGATTAGTCGAAAATATGGTGGTACTGGTTTAGGTTTAGCGATTAGTAAGCGCTTAGCTGAGCTAATGGGAGGAACAATCTGGGTTGAAAGTTTGGGAAAGGTTGGCGGTAATCCTCCATTAAAATGGCATTCCGATCTAGTCACGCAAGGTGCAACATTCTATTTTGTGATTAAGGTTAAGCTTTTAACCTCGTAGTGCGATCGCCTAACCTCAGCTTTTTATGGAACAATAGCATATACAGCAATTACTAATCAAACGAACCACAAGAAATTTTTTGAAAGTGTTGCGAAGCAACACTTTCAAAAAATTTCTTAGTTTGGATTTGAACGCAAAGCGCTGTATGTTGATGTACCCAAGTTAAACCGCATAACATGCCGCAAACTAAAATCTATGGAAATGCTGATTTCATCCAGCAAAATCGCGAAGTTCTATCGACTACTATTCATGCTTGCGTTGTCGAGGCTCTCAACTATCCTCCTGAAAAGAAGTTTCAGCGATTCTTTCCATTGCAAGCTGAAGACTTTGAATATCCAAGCGATCGCTCAAACAAATATATTATCATCGAGATCCTGATGTTTGCAGGACGTACTGTGGAAGCAAAGAAAAATCTCTATCGGTTATTATTTGAACGTCTAAAGGAAAAATTAGATATTTCTTCTTTAGATATTGAAATTATTTTGATCGAGACTCCAAGCCATAATTGGGGAATCCGTGGGGTTGCAGGTGATGAATTGAATTTAAACTACAAGGTGAATGTATAGAATATGAGTGATCTTGACCTCAATTTTCGCTTAGCACAATTTATTGATATTGATCCATTAATGGAACTTGTGCAAGAGTTCTATCAATTTGAGAAGATAACGTTTGATGATGGTGTTATCAAAGCATTTATTGCGCTGCTTAGTGATGAACAATTTGGCGTGATTTGGTTGATGTGCGATCGCGATCGCACAATTGGCTATGTTGCCCTAACTTTCTTTTTTAGTATGGAATATCATGGTCGTTGTGGGCTAGTCGATGAGCTATATATCCGTGAAGACTATCGTGGCAAGGGGCTTGGTAAGCAAGCTTTTGTCGTGATTGAAGACTATTTAAGAAGCCAAAGGATGCGATCACTGTCTCTAGTTGTCGATCACTGGAATGAGCCAGCCGAAGCGCTCTATACCAAACTAGGATTTCGCCGAGAGCAGCGTCACTTAATGGTCAAGCATATCAATACCAACCTATAACTTATGAAGATTGCCCTCACCCCCCATCCTGCTCTCCCTTGATGGGAGAGCAGGGTGGTTTCATTTTCGGAAAAAATAAAACCACCCTGCTTTTCGCTTTGGCAATGGGGGACATTCCTTAGCTTTCTACTTGTTTCTGACTCTATATTTTACATCTCACGCCTTAACTGACCAGTGCCCCGAAAACTCAATCGCCCAATCACCACCAAAAACGAGATCACAAAGCTTACATACATATTTTCGAGCCTAGATGTTTTAGTATTTGTAATACTTCATAAAGCTCATTATTAGGGTTTACCAAAGAAAATAACCGTGAATTAGTATACTCATTTTGTGAAGTCTTCAAAAATAAAAAATCATTCCCATTGGTAATCATGCCAAAAGTTGATTGCACGGGTTCCGAATTACTCAACATATAAGCTAAAGCTTGTGGAATCGCTCTTGTTACAGCAAAATCACTTCGTTTTGATTCAATGACTAATAACCAAAGCTGATTCTTTATTACCAATACATCGATCCGTCCTCGAATTATGGTTCCTTCGTCTTTCATTTCCAATGCTATAGCTGTTTCTGTCTCGATCCGAAATGGCTTGTGATAAAAGCCAGCGAGATCTAACAATGGTGCAAGCACTACCATTTTTACTGTATTTTCTAACATTGGTGGATCTTCCATCAATTCTAGAAAATTTGCTTTCACCCGATCTAATAAATGGTGATCTTCTTCACTTAATGGTGTAAACCCATCCAACCATTCATTAAAAAAAGCAGCATCTTGAGATATTTGAATCCCAAAGTTTTGCTTTAATTCCCTTAGCATTACATCTTTCGCTGCGATCGCTTGAGCCATGATGAATTGTAGGTAGAAGTAATAATCTTAATATTAGTGCAAAAACAAAATCACCAACGCGATCGCCCAATCATCAACCAGAAACAAATAATACCAATAAAATTTGATAACAGTTATTGCTATTTACTGTTATTGCAGCGAGAATATTTACATCAAGATTATTAGAGGACTAAATTTATGAATGTATCTCTAACACCAGAGCTAGAGAGCTTTATACAGGGAAAGGTTAATACTGGCTTGTACTATTCTGCTAGTGAGGTTGTACGTGAGGGGTTGAGATTGTTACAGGAACGAGATCAACTTCAGCAGTTTCGTTTGCAGGAGTTGCGTCAAGATATTCAGGCGGGTTTAGATAGTGGTGATGCTACGCCCCTTGATATGCAGGCAGTGAAAGCGAAAGCACGGCAGCGCAAGCAACAGAAACAGGTGTAATAATGGCAATCATTGTGAAGCGTCCGCTTGCTGAGTTAGATTTACTGGATATTTGGGATTATATTGCGGATGATAGTCCAGATAGAGCGGATGATTTTTTAGACCGAATAGAAAGTAAGCTATTGACTTTGGCTCAGAATTCGGGTTTGGGGCGGAAAAGACCAGAGTTATTGCCAGATATACGGAGTTTTCCTATTGGTAATTATGTTGTGTTTTATCAACAGATTGAGGATGGTATTGATGTGATTAGGTTGCTTCATGGTTCAAGAGATATTGAGCAAGTATTTAAACAGAACTAATGTAAGGCGATCGCCCAATCATCCCCCTACCCAAAACACGATCGCCCAATCATCCCATCAAAAAAGCGATCACCCCATCCCTCACAAAAAACACGATCACCCAATCTTCCTCCTCACAAGATGCGATCTCCTAACCACTCACCAAAAAAGTGATCGCCAAATCACCTCAAAAACGGGATCGCCTAATCTACTAATCGTTAATAGGTTCGCTATTAATTTGCAGCCAGTTGGCTAGTCTATTCATATCTTCTTCTTGTTTTCCAAAACTTGCGGCTAATTCTAGGAAAAAGTTTGCTGCATCAGTCTCTGATGCTATAAGTTCAATTCCATTAATCGCTAAAAATGTATAAACAGCAATTAGGGCTATTCTCTTATTGCCATCAATAAAACAATGATTTTTTACTAGCCCATAGCCGTAAGATGCAGCTAATTTGTATAAGGTTACATCTTCTTCGTAATGATACAGATTTCTGGGCTTGAATAAAGTTGACTCTAGAGCGCCTTCATTCAAAATTCCCGCCGCGCCACCTGAATCGGCAATGATTTCATTGTGTATAGCGCAAACGTCATGAGTCTCAAGCCAATAAGGTTCGATCATTTAGCCAACTCAATTAGTGCGTTGCGATATTTCTTCATACCACGTCGGGCTACTTCCATCTTTTTTGCGAAATCAGGATCATATGCAGATATCTCATATCCAGAGGCAGTTTTCGTAGCAAAAAGTTTGTCGCCATCATCAACATTCATGCTGACTGCCATTTCTTTTGGAATGATAATGCTTAGGGAGTTTCCTCTTTTTTTGATATTTAGAAGCATGGCTATTTTCTCCAGTAGATTATGTTTAAGCGTCTTTTTTGAATGTTACTACAAATGTTGCAACATTCAATTTTTTTAATCTTTTTTGGCAATAATCATTAATCATCAACACGATCACCCAACTAATCCCCTCAAAAACGCGATCTCCCAATTACCCACAAGCCCAGATGAGAAAGGTTTTAAGTGGATTGACTTTGAGTAAGTTCCTCCCGTAATACTCTACGCAATATACTCTCTAGCGGTTCTTGTGATTGTTGATGGATATGTTGACGTAAGGCTTCGTTGATGGATGTCTGATAATTATCGCCGCCTTTGTTGTTAGCTTCTGAGCGAAACCATTCTAAAATGTCATCGTCTAGCCGAATTGTAATACGAGTTTTACCTTTAGCGACTGGCTCGATCGCTCCACGTTTGCCTTTGCTGAAGTCATATTCTGGTTCCATGTTTTTAATCCTCTTCATATTGTTTACGTTCGCGGCGCTCTGCTAATCGTGCTGAAATTAAGCGAATGTCTTCACCTCGCCATGTGAAAACAACGACTAAGATTCTGCCAAAGGCATCCATGCCAATAGTGACAAATCGATCTTCGTCAAATCTGTTGTCTGGAATTGTGATGGCGAGATCGTCTGAAAATACGGATACTGCATCGGCGAATTCAATGCCATGCTTTTGAAGGTTGGCTGCGGCTTTGTTTTTGTCCCATTGATACTTCATCTAATTATAGTGTGTACAAGTGTACATACAACTCTGCCATAAATTTGTATCAAGGCGATCGCCCATTCACCCACAAAACACGATCGCCCAACCACTCACAAAAAACACGATCGCCCAATCATCAACAAAAAACGCGATCGCCCAACCACTCACCTCAAAAACACGATCGCCCACTTACCCACAAAAAACGAGATCGCCCACTCATTGACCAAAAACATGATCGCCCAATCATCTCCCTACACAAAACGTGATCAAAACTAAGGACTTACCATATAACATCACCCGTCTTATCAATATGAATAATTTGATCGGAAGATATTACTTCTGCAATTCCATCTGAGAAGTCTGAAGCTTGATCAAACTGACATTGGATTACTATTTGCCCTTTTTTATCAATATACCCCCATTTGCTATTGATTTTAACTCTTGCTAATCCATCAGAGCTTTTTTGGGCTTCATCAAATTCTATCTTGCCAAGTAGACGACCAGTTTTATCAATGTATCCCCATTTATTGTTTGTTTTAACTGGCGCAATCCCTTCTGAGAAACTAAGTACCTCGTCAAATTGAGGATTTATAACTATGTTTCCTTCGATATCTATATAACCAATTTTTTTGCTAATTAAAACTGGAATTAATCCATCTGAAAAATATCCAGACCATTCAAATTTAGGTTGGATTAACATTCTTCCTGTACTGTTAATATATCCATATTTATTCCCTACTTTGACTCTTGCAACTCCATTAGAAAATTTACCAGCGCTATCATATCTCGGCTGTATTTCCACATTCCCAAGACTATTGATATATCCCCATTTCTCACCTATTTTCACTGATGCTAGGTTTTCAGAAAAATTGTGAGCATAATTAAACTGAGGAACAATTATTACATTGTCTTCTACGTCTTGGTATCCCCAGAGTTCATCTATCCGAAAAGGTATTAACATAATATTCATATTGTCAATTTGTGTAACCTATAAATTAATTGAAATCAATACTTGGGATAGACTTTGCTTGCCAACTAAATTATCAATTAGATCTTTATTTTAATTTACTATAGACTTTAGTTGATAAAAAATACAAATTGCTATTTCCCAAAGTATTGATATGTTTTTCAATCTGAGATTCTATTTTAACCTCTCGATTAACCGATCGCCTACTCTTAGAGCATTAGCAATAATCGTCAAAGCAGGACTCACCGCCGCATTAGACGGGAAGAAACTGCCATCGACAACATAGAGATTATCGAGATCGTGGGCGCGGCAATCGCGATCTAAAACGGAAGTTAAGGGATCGACACCAAAGCGACAGGTTCCGCATTGATTGGTGACCACTTGCAAGGGCGACTCAGAGCGGGGATGCAGGAAACCAGTACGGAAGCCATCTAGGGACTTTTCGATATTTTTTAAAACATCAGTCCAGCGATAAATTAGGCGATCGTGGGCTTCCGTATTGTTGGGATTGTAATCGATATGGATTTTATTGTTTTCCCAACGCACCCGATTATTCGAGTCTGGTAAATCCTCCGTTTGCGCCCACCAACCGATCGAATGGGTTGCCAACTGCTTCAATCCGAAGTTGGGCATGAGCTTGGCAACAATAGAGAATACGGGAGGAGATTCTGCAAAAATGATGTCGGTGAGTAGTCCGCCAGAGTTCTGAATATGTCCCATCGGATAGGGGAAATCCGCATCACCCCAATAGAAATCATTCACATAAATCGACTTTTGGAAGGAGCCATTATTGGGCTTCGTGCTGAGTTGGACTACCGATGACAACAGACTTTTCATCAAATTCCGTCCCACTTGATCGGAGCTATTGGCAAGTCCTTTGGGATGGGAATCATTAGCCGATCGCAATAGCAACGCCGCCGAATTAATCGCACCACAGGCAAGCACAACGATATCGCCTAAAAAGAGATAGGACTGTCCGCCCACTTCCGCTTCTACTCCCTTCACCGATCGCCCCGATGGATTGGTATGGAGACTAATCACCTTTGCTTGGGTTTTCAAGGTGACATTGGCAGATTTCAGGGCGGGGATGAGGCAACTTTCTTCAGAGTCGCTAGTGGGGTCATCCTCTTTACGGGTCAAGCCGAGGGGAATTGTGGATGGATGCAAACCTTGATTAGCGATCGCCTCATAGATCTTCTGCATCTCTGGCTCATGACTCACCGCAGGATAGGGATAATTACCGCTGTGATTTGGTTCGGTGCTATCAGTTTGTGACTCACCATGCACCTTATAGAGATTTTCGGCTTCGGTGTAATAAGGCTCAAACTCGTCATACTTCACACACCATTCTGGCGAAATTCCCGCTTGATGGGTAACGGATTCAAAGTCCTTCTCGCGCCGCCGCAATAGAGCCGCACCATAGATTTTGGTATTACCACCGATCGCATAGTTAGTCTGTGGCGAAAATGGCTCACCTGTGTGGTCATACCATTGTTCGGGAGCATGATAGCGATCGCGCTGAAAGATATCAATATTGCTGCGATTCTGTTCTTCGAGGGGCATAAAGTCACCGCGTTCCAGAATCAGGATTTTCTTACCTGTGGAAGCCAGTTTATAGGCAAGGGTTCCACCCCCCGCACCAGTTCCCACAATAATCACATCGTAATAATGGTCGTCAATAATCATTGGGTTCTCCTTTGAATAAATAATTTTAAAATAGAAAAACAATCGTAAAAGAACCGTAGGGGCAGAGCATTTGCGCCACAATTTCCAAACTCTCCACAAAAATCTCGATCCGCAAATGCTCTGCCCTCTCCGCTTTCACTGTTAAATTTTCACTGCGTCTGATGTTTTGAAAATTGTCTCTGGGTTAGAGATTTTTGGGATTGTCCCTACGTTGCGAGGTTTTGGGCAAAGCATTCCCAAATAAAGGGGATCTAAGAATTTATAGATTGGGGTGGGAATGCTTTGCCCCTACATTTTTATGATTCTTTTATTGCCAGACGTAAATCAGAATAAACAACGCAATCCAAATCACATCGACAAAGTGCCAAAATAGTGAAGTGGATTCGACTCCGAATTCTCCTTTTGCGTAATTATCAGGAAAGAACGATCGCACTAACATGATTAGCTGCAACAGCACACCAGTGAAAACATGTAAGCCATGAAAGCCCGTCAGCAAATAGAAACTACCACCAAACACACCATCACCGAAGCCAAAGGTTAAACCACTCCATTCCACGGCTTGACCGTAAAGGAAGTAGCTACCCATTGCGATCGTTAGTAACCAGAAGGCGCGGAATCCCCAAAGATTATTTTTATGGAGAAACTTTTCGGCGAGATAGATGGTGAAACTACTGGAAACTAGAACTACGGTATTAATGGCAGGTTCTCGAATTTCTAAGCCTGTAACTCCCACTGGTAGCCAATTGAGGGCGGTAGTTTTATAGACAATATAAGCAACGAAAAAGCTAAGGAAGATGACGCTTTCCGAAAGTAGAAAGACTACAAAGCCAAACATTCGATTGTCAGGATGATCGTGAAGTGTGGCTGCTTGAGCAACTTCTAAAATCGGATTAGAACTATCTATAGAAGTATCAGTTGGTTGCATGGACTCTCTCCAATTTATCAGGATTAGAAACTAAGGGTTCATCTTTGCCATAGCCGTAAGGTTCCGAAATTACAATCGGTAACTCCTCAAAATTCTCATGGGAAGGAGGCGAAGAAATTAGCCATTCCAAACCTATCGCCCGCCAAGGATTTTTGGGAGCTTTTTCGCCCTGTACCCAAGAGCCAATCATATTGAGCAAGAAGGGCAATGTTGATACTCCTAAGAGAAATCCGCCTAAACTGGCGATCACATTCCAGAAAGCAAACTCTGGATCGTAGGAGGCAACGCGGCGAGGCATTCCCTGCAAACCGAGGGGATGCATCGGAAAGAAACAAGCATTTGTACCGATAAAGGTGAGGATAAAATGCAGTTTCCCTAAACCTTCGGAATACATTCTGCCTGTCATTTTGGGGAACCAGTGATACAGGGCGGCATAGATTCCCATTACCACTGCGCCATAAATCACATAATGGAAATGTCCAACGACGAAGTAAGTATTGTTCACATGAATATCAACGGGAACAGAAGCCAGCATGATGCCTGTGATTCCTGCGAATACGAACATCACCATCGCTCCTAATCCAAATAGCATCGCTGTATTTAGCTTGATTTTGCCACCCCAGATCGTCGCCACCCATGCGAAAACCTTGATCCCCGTTGGTACAGAAATCAACATCGTCGTCGCCATAAAGAGCATCCGCATCCAGCTAGGCGTGCCACTAGCAAACATATGATGTACCCAAACCACTGCACTCAATGCTGTAATGATTAAGGAAGATACTGCGACAACTTTGTAACCAAAGAGAGGCTTACGCGCATAGACAGGGAAAATCTCGGAAAAAATCCCAAACACTGGCAAAGCAATCACATAGACGGCAGGATGGGAATAGAACCAGAAAAAATGTTGAAAGAGAACAGGATCGCCGCCCTTAGCTGGATCGAAGAAACTCGTGCCGAAGGTTAAGTCAGACAAGAGCATTACTGCTCCTGCGGTCAACGCTGGCAAACCAAATAACTGAATAATCTGCGCGGCAAGGACAGTCCACACAAACACAGGCATTTTGAACCAAGTCATGCCCGTAGTTCGCATTCGGAAAATCGTAGTCACAAAGTTAATCGCGCCCATAATCGAAGAAATGCCCGAAATGGCGACTGCAACTAACCAAAGGAACTGACCATTAACAATATTACCCGTAGGATTCTGCAAACTCACTGGCGGATAAGCCCACCAGCCCGATTGCGAAGATCCCCCAGGCACAAAGAAGCTTGCCATCAGGATTACTCCAAATACAGGAACCATCCAAAAGGCGATCGCATTTAACTTAGGGAAAGCCATATCACGAGCGCCGATCATCAATGGCACTAGGTAATTGGATATTCCTAAAAGTACGGGAAATGTCCAGAGAAACAGCATGATCGTGCCATGCATCGTGAACATGGAGTTATACACAGCGCGATCGACTAAATCCGATTCAGGGGTAATTAGTTCACCCCTGATCACCATCGCCAACACGCCACCAATGAGAAAGAAGAAAAAAGAAGTAACGATATACTGAATCCCAATCACTTTATGATCGGTACTAAATCCAAAAAATCGCCGCCAGTCTTCGGGTTGCTCAGACTGAGGTGGAAGATCGGCGATCGCATCAATAGAAATGTTTGCCATAACGAATAAGATTAACTAAGAATTGGGAAACGGATGAGATGTTGAATCAATTTAAGCCCGATCACTATCTGGCATAAAATCCACTTGGACAAGTAAATTTTCCACCATTGAATAGAGGCTTAGATGGCTTATCGAAAGTACTTCCTTCAGCTATACATAGAACTGAATCAGTAGCTTTCCGTTTCTCGTCATAGGCAACAGCACCGACAAGAGCATATATCTTGGCTTTAGTGAGTCCTAGCCCAAATAGGTCAGTTGGTACTTCCCTTGGGGTTGCATAGATATAAACGCGATCGCTAGTTACTTCTGTAGAGAAAAGATAACGATTCGTTTTTTCAGGAATCGGTGGAATATTCAGGGACTCAACAGATTTGCTAAAACTCTGCTTTTCTAAGTGATAGGCTTGTTGAGTTCTCAGATAACTACCAGTTATATCTAATGCAGGATTACCGCAAGCACAACTGATCGGAACTTGAATAAAACAAATTCCAATCCCCAGAGGAATTGCACCAATCGCGGTCAATGCAATAATTCGTTTAGGATTTCTTTTGCGAGAAACTTCTTCAACATTATTTTCCAATGGATCAGACATAAGTTGACCTCCATAACTAATTGGAATATTTAATTGGAATAATTCACCACAGGCGGAGCCGCAGGGACAACGGTTTGCCATTGGTTAGGGCTACGTTTGTTGTATTCATCAGATGCAGGATTGAAAGCAGCGATCGCAGGTTGTTTTGCAGCATCAGTTAGCCATTGGTGAAAGGCTTCAGGCGATTCCACAACCACATCGGCTTGCATAGCTGCAAAGTAAGTGCCGCTATATTCAGAATCCCGCAAGCGATATTTGCCTTCACGAATCGGTGTAAATTCAAAATTAATATCACGTCCAGGAATCACATCTTGCTTCACGCGAAAGGCAGGAACGTAAAAGCCATGTAGAACATCTTCGGAATGCAGTGTTAATTCGATCCTGCGATTATTCGGTAAATGTAATTCTGTACTACTAACATCAATATTAGTGCCTTTGCCATAAACAAATTCCCATGACCATTGCCGCGCAAATACATCAATATGTACCGCGTTTTCCCTAAATGCAGTTTTATCTTGCTCCATTGGTGCTGCATCAGCCGCCGCCGCCATATGCACATGTTCCATTGGTCCTAAAATTGACATCTGGTCATAGATTTGATAGCTATAGGCGGCAATCCAAATTACCAAGGCAGAGGGAATCGCTGTCCAGATGATTTCTAATTTGACATTTCCCTCAATGTGGGGACCATCGCTATAGTCATATTTTTCGGCGCGTTGAAACAAGATCGAATAGGTCAACGTGCTGAACACACCGAGAAAAATAAAGGTTCCTAAGGTCACTAAAAAGCTAAACAGGTTATCAACTAATATTGATTCTGCCGAAGCTTGGGGCGGGAACCAAGTATAGGCGGCTTGTCCCATCCAGAGACTGACGAAAGCGATCACGATCGCTGCAACCGCTAAAATTAAAATCGTGCGAAGTTTCATGGTTATTCCTATAGCGAATTAAGATCTTGCCCCATGCGTAACAGGCGATCGGCGGTAATATGCACCCCAAACTCTGAGGCAAGCTGTGCGCCCAAAGTCCCATGCACAAACATGATCGCGAAGATTACGAGTCCTGCTAACAAATAGCTCCACTGCACCTGTTGTCCCATATCCTTGCGCCATAGGAAGCGCTGAAACCCACGCCAGACCGTCATGCCCACAATTAGAGCTAATAACAGCACACCGCCCACACCATGCCAAATCATTGTCTCCATTGCTTGAAAACCCCAAGCACTTTTGACATTCTCATCGGGTGTAGCTAGAAGGATTTCATAAAAACCTGCGCCGACCGTAAAGAAAGTAACGATCGCGGCGGCGACCATGTTGTACCAACCGACATCAAAAAAATTCGATCGCGCCGCAGGGATCGCCATAAATTTGAATAGCGGCTTTTCCAAAACAAAAAATACGCCCACTAGATCGAACCCGATCGCTACAATGAATAAGCCAAGGGTCAGGTGAACGAGATTTGGATGGATGGGAATGCTGTAGGGTAAACCATTCACTCCCAATTGATCATGTAATTGATCGATTAAAGTTGCGATCATTTCAGATTAGCCTCCCTTAAAGCTTCGACTACTGGAACTGTGTGCAGCCCATAAACCCAAACCAATAAATCACCTAAATAAACTTGAAACAGAACTATTCCTGTTAATAGTACACCTGCAAAGAGAAATGAAATAGGTAAAGTCTTGGGATCGCGGATACGCAAGACATACCGCCATCCTGTCATGGCTGCAATAATCCCCGATAATGACCAGCCGATGATTGTATGTAAGTTTAAAGTAGGTTCTACTGAACTATAAGGTTCTGCAAGTCCAGCTTCAATTTGTCCAAACACAATGGCAATAAAGATAGAAATAGTGGCAAAAAACAGATTCCACCAACTAACTTCGTATAGGCGCGGATTGCGCGTGAAATAGGCGATCGCATCACATACTACGGCAAACAACACCATCGCAATTACAAAATGCACCACAATTGGATGAATCGTATCGGGATAAGGTAAGTTATGGTCATTTAACGGTGGTAAGGATTCCAGCATAATTATTGTGCATACTCAACAAGATAATTGATTTCCTGATCGCACTCTTAGGTTAAGCCAAGATCACAAGTCTTTACCAAATGCTTATCTAGATTTAATACCAAGTTAAGAAATGGCTAAGCCATTTCTTAACTTGAAAGCCCACACGGTTTTTTTCTACAACATTGCGCTATTCCTTCTTTCAAGTCAAAAGACACCCTGTCGTATAGCCAGATGTCACTTATTGTAATGTAGATTCAATATTTGCTACAGAGTTATGATACGACTAGAACCGTTTGCAGAGTGGTATCACTAGCTCCATTAATGATGCCTCCCGATCGCACAATAGCTTGCAACATTTCTAATACTTCAAAGGTAATTTCTTCACCAATACACACTAAAGGAATCCCTGGAGGATAGGGACAAAGAGATTCCGCACTAATTCGCCCGATCGCTTGTTCGAGAGGAATGCGATCGCTTTTAGCAAAATAGACTTCACGGGGAGTAAGTTTAGATTGGTAATTGGTGATTGGTGATTGGTAATTGGTGATTGGTTTTTCCTTTTTCCTTTTTCCTTGTTCCTTGCTGAGTTGTTGCAATCCATTCACTAGCCGCTCAATATCAGTTTTAGTATTACCAAAGCTAAGACTAAATACTAATTGCGTAAGTGTAGGCATTTCCGCCATCACATCCCTTTGGGAATGCAGATATTCATCGGCTTCAAACCCTGTAATCTCTAGGCAATCAGTCATCACCGTAAGTCGAGTATTATCAAGAGTAGCAACTTCTATTTGACTAAAGGTTCGCAAATTTGGAATTTGGTCTAATTGCGATCGCGCAGTTTTTGCTAGCTTCAACGTCTCAGTTAAGAGTTCTTTGCCATGCACAGCCATTTGTCGCCTTGCCACATCCAGAGAAATCATGAGCAAGAGATTGGGACTGCTCGATCGCAATATTTGTAACGCTCGATCAACCTGTTCAGTGGCAACGCGATCGCCTTGGAGATGCAACATTGAAGACTGCGTGAGACTACCTGCCACTTTGTGCGTAGATTGAACTACGAGATCGGCTCCCGCTTGTAATGCCGATTTTGGTAGTTCAGGATGAAACCCTAAATGCGCTCCGTGAGCAGCATCGACAAATAGCGGAACATCAAAAGAATGGGCGATCGCTACCATTTTCTCAAGTTCGCCACAGACTCCAAAATAATTAGGACTTACCAGCATCACTGCTTTTGCTTCAGGATGCAGATTTAGAAATAATTCTAGAGTTTTAGGGCTTACACCCAAATCTAAATCATATTCTGCTAGATAGTCAGTAGGTAAATAAATCGGCGTAGCACCATTGAGAACTAATCCTGCGATCGCCGCCTTATGACAATTGCGCCCAATGAGAATCTTGTCACCTGCGCCACAGGTTGCCAAAAGCATCGCTTGCACGCCACAAGTAGAGCCATTGGTTAGAAACCATGCGCGATCGCTACCATAAGCATCAGCAGCAAGAGTTTCAGCTTCAGTGATGCAGTCTTCAAGATCAGGTAATTCTGGCAAATCTAGGCGAAACATATTTTCACCCATGATTGCCGTCAACTCGCGATCAGTTCCCTGCCCCCGTTTATGCGCGGGCATATAAAACGGCGCGTGATTGATATCTAGATATCGCCGCGCCGCTTCTAATAATGGAACTGAATCTTGATTCAAGGTTTTTTTTTATATATGGCAAAATTTAGGATGGGAGGCGCAAAGCTCCTCCCATCCTAAATTCACTAACCCAAATATTTCTCCAAAGCTGTTTCTACAAGATCCTTCATCGAAGCACCCTTTTCCTCAACGGCTTTTTTGAGCAGTTCATAGGACTTTGCTGAAAGAGTAACACGATGACGGACATCTTTACGTTTGCCCTTAGAGTCAGTTTCATCTACTTCGGGAACATAGGTTTCCGCAAACTTGCGTAAGTCTTCGATCCCCTTGCGATCGCAAAAATCACCAAAGGTTTCACTAGCGACTCGTTCATTTTTGAAATAAACAAATAGAGGCTCTAAACCTTGTTCAAGATTTTGAATATGCAAACGTTGTACATAGGGTTGAGCTAAACGGGTCGAGTTAAAGCTACCACCTAGCCAAATTTGGTATTCATCAGCAGCGCTACCGACAAAAGCAAGTTCAGCCATGTAGGGACGAGCGCAACCATTGGGGCAGCCTGTCATGCGGGTGACAAAGGTTTCGTTCTCTAAGCCCAAACGTACTAATAGTTGGCGGATTCTGGCTAATACGCTGGGTAATGCACGTTCTGACTCGGCGATCGCTAATCCACAAGTTGGAAATGCGGGACAAGCCATCGAATAGCGAACGAGGGAATCAATTTTATCTGTAGCAAGAACACCACAGCGATCGAGAATCTTTTGAATCTCTTCTTTCTCATCGGCGGCAACTTCTGTAATCAACAAGTTGTGATTAGGAGTAAGGACAAAATCATGATGGAATTTTTCGCTGATTTCCCGCAAAGCAGTTTTAAGTTTTAGATCTTCGCGATCGCTAACCCGACCATTTTCAATCGAGACACCGACAAAGTATTTGCCATCACCCTGCTCATGCCAGCCCAAATAATCCTGATATTTGAAATCAGGCAATTCACGCGCCGCATCAAGCTTGGTTGGATAGTATTCCAATAAAACTTGCTTAAATTTCTCTACACCCCACTCATGCAAAATATGCTTAAAGCGAGAATGACGACGATTGTGGCGATCGCCATAGTCCCGTTGCAATGAAACGATCGCCTTAATCACATCATAAATTTGAGCCACAGGCACAAAGCCAATGCTGTCAGCCATTCTGACAATGGTTGCATCATTATTGTGGGCGCGTCCCAAACCACCACCAACGTAAACATTAAAGCCTTCTAGCTCGTTTTGAGCATTGGTAATCACCACCAATGCCAAGTCATTGGTATAGAGATCGACTGAGTTATCACCAGCAACCGCGATCGCAATTTTAAATTTGCGTGGCAGATACTGCACACCATAGATCGGCTCAGTATCACTGATATTTGTTTTAGCCGTCCCTGTTCCCTGACGATTTCGCGCCTCAGTCACTTCTGGTGCTTCGGAAGAAGTCACGGCTACTTCACCGTCAAGCCAAATATCGTAATAAGCGCCAGCTTGTGGTGCTAGTAAATCCGCAATTTTAAAAGCATAGTCACGGGCATAGATATATTCAGGCTTATTTTTAAAAGGAGCCGATGGAGCCATTACATTACGATTGATGTCGCCACAAGCACCCACCGTTGATCCCATGTTTCTGGTGATGTCAGCAATCACCGTTTTCAGATTTTCTTTGAGAATGCCATGGATCTGAAAACCTTGTCTCGTTGTGGCTCGTAAAGTGTGATTGCCATATTTATCACAAAGTTTATCCAGCGCCACATACAACTGCCAAGGAATCACTCCCCCAGGGCTACGGGTACGCAGCATCATGCTGTACTGAGCTTCTTCCCCTTTAGCCTTGTTTTTTTCAAAATCTCGCTCTTTTTGTTGATAAGAACCATGAAACTTCAGGATCTGTATACCATCCTGACTGAAAAAAGGATTGCCATCAGTTAGTTCAGTGTTGATAGGTCCCCGCAAAAAGTTGCTTTTTTGCTTAAGGACTTCAACCTTTGATACTTTTACAGGATTTGCCAAAGTGTTTGTCATGGTTCAAATGAGATTTCGTATATTTTTAACTTCTTTGCCCCACCATTATACCCCGATAACCCCATCGGAATTAGGATGAACTTTACAAAAAGCAAAGGCAGCCCCATGGGCTGCCTTTGCTTTTTGTT
The DNA here is from genome assembly GCF_014696925.1 of Phormidium tenue FACHB-1050. Lineage (GTDB taxonomy): Bacteria > Cyanobacteriota > Cyanobacteriia > Pseudanabaenales > Pseudanabaenaceae > Pseudanabaena. Next base: position 50,999 of record NZ_JACJQY010000012.1, read on the forward strand.
TTGCAATAGACGAGTGGCGGCGCTTTGCGCCGCCACTCGTCTATTGCAATGTGAGTCCTACTTAGGAGATAACCCCAAAAATAGCAATGGCGGCACTTCGTGCCGCCATTGCTATTTTTGGGGTTTGGAAAAACTATTCGCTTTCTTTACTAAAGCCAGAATAAGCTTCCATGCCATGTTCAGAGATATCAAGACCCTTGAACTCTTCTTCTGGCTCAACACGAATACCACCTGTAATTAGGGAAATAACGTACCAAGCAATAAAGCTAAAGGCAACGGTAAAACCACCAACGGAAGCAATACCGATCAATTGAGCTACAACTTGATCAAAGCCACCGCCGAAGAATAAACCAGCCTTAGGACCAGCACCAGCTTGCAAAATGTAACCACCGCCGATATCCGCTGTCTGTCCAACAGCAAATAAACCAACAGCTAGAGTACCCCAAATACCACAAACAAGGTGAACTGAAGTAGCACCAACAGGGTCATCAATCTTAAGACTGTCGAAGAAGCCAACTGCAAACACAACAATTATGCCGCCAATCGCACCAATGATAATGGAGCTAGGTAAGGTAATCCAAGCACAAGAAGCTGTAACAGATACCAATCCAGCCAAAATACCGTTAACGATCATTGATAAGTCTGGCTTACCAAGATAAAACCAAGCAACGATAGTTGCAGCAATACCACCTGCGGAAGCACCCATGTTTGTAGTCAAGGCAATATGGGAGATCAAACGACCGTCAGCCGCCATGGTCGAACCAGGGTTAAAACCAAACCAACCCAACCACAGGATCAAGCATCCTAGAGTTGCCAGACTCATACTATGACCAGGAATAGCACGATTCTTGCCATCTTCGCCGTATCTGCCATGACGTGCGCCAAGAATTGCCGCGCCAATAAGTGCTGCCCAGCCGCCAGCTGAATGAACTACTGTAGAACCAGCAAAGTCAAAGAAGCCAACTTTTGATAACCAGCCACCGCCCCAGATCCAATGCCCGGTAATCGAGTAGGAAATGCCAACTAGCAAAAAGCTGAAGATCAAGAAGGAAACAAACTTAATCCTTTCAGCTACTGCACCTGAAACGATCGTTGCTGCTGTTCCTGCAAATACTAACTGGAACAAGAACTTAGCTTCTAGAGGCACACCTGTCCAGCTTAGTCCAGGGAAGTCACCCTTATAAGCATCAAGGGTTGCAGGGCTATTGTCTGCACCACTCAAGAAAAATCCTTTCAAGCCAATAAAAGTATTGCCGCCACTATCGCCATACATGAACCCAAAGCCAATCGCCCAGTAAGCGATCGTAGCGATCGCAAATACGATTAAGTTTTTGGTAAGAATATTAACCGCATTTTTACGGCGGCAAAAGCCAGACTCAACCAAAGCAAAGCCAGCATTCATGAAAAACACTAGAAACGAAGCAATAACTACCCAAATAGTATCTAAACCAACTTTGAGAGCCGCAACGTTTTCCTGAACTTTATCTGGAGTTAAGGGTTCAGGGGTGGGAGCAGGAGTTTGAGCAGTGGCTGCGTACACCCAAAAAACACCGATAATTGCCGCAAGGGGAATACAAGCAGTCCAATTTACTGAACTCTTGAGTCTCCTCTTTTGATTTGATTTATAGACCAACACCTTAAGATTCTCCTCAGCTAATTAAGATACCCATGCAAATACAAAGAATGCAAAGATCAATTACGTTCATAACAACAGATTCAAGCACCTAGGTTTTGTGTAAACTTATACAGTTTCGAGCATTGATATATAAAAATAGACGACGCATTGCGCCGTCTATAGTGTCTATAGTTATTGAAAGTATTTTAGGATTGAGTCTGAGATTGTTTTGAAATTTTAACTTTCAGTTGGACTTTGACTGATAAATACACCAGAACCAAACTCACTGCCATAGCCTTCTTCTCCATGTACTGGCAAGTCAATACCTTGCTCTTCGATGGAAGGAGCAACTCTCAAGTCCATAAATAGTTTCAAGACTTGCAGAATAATAAAAGTGGCTATGCCTGCAAACACGTAGGTAATCGCAACACCCTCAAACTGCTTCCAGATTAGGATAGGATTACCATCCAAAAGCCCGAGTGGAGCATCTCCTCCAAAGGCAATTTTAGTAGCAAATACGCCCGTCAACATTGCGCCGACAGTGCCGCCTACACCATGGACAGAGAAAGTGTCAAGCGAATCGTCAAACTTGAACTTAGCACGCAAACTTACAGCAATGAAACAGCATACTGCTGTAATCGAACCAATCAAAATCGCGCCAATTGGCATGACAAAGCCAGCCGCAGGTGTAATGCCCACTAGTCCAGCCAGAAATCCACTGGCAATTCCAACGGCTGTTGGCTTACCACGCAGTACCCACTCAACCAATAGCCATGTCAAGCCACCTGCCGAAGTTGAAACTGTCGTGGCAACAATTGCAACTGCCGCGAGAGGACCAGCTGCAAGAGCGCTACCTCCGTTGAATCCAAACCAACCAAACCATAGTATTCCAATTCCCAATAGGACATAAGGAACGTTGTGAGGCGTATGTGGTCTAGTTGCGAAGTCTTTACGGGATCCGATCATCAAAACCGCAACTACTGCGGCAACCCCAGAACTGATATGCACAACCGTACCGCCAGCAAAGTCTAATGATCCAAGTTCTTGCAACAATCCACGCCCCCATACCATGTGGGCAAGAGGAGAATAAACCAAGGTAGACCAAAGCAAAATAAACCAGAAGTAAGCCTTAAAACTCATCCGTTCAACGATCGCCCCAGAAATCAGCGCAGGGGTAATGATTGCAAACATCATTTGATAGACCATGAACACAGCATGGGGAATCGTACCTGCATAGCCAACAGGGTCAGGCTCAGTAAACTTAACTCCATTGAGAAAAGCCCAATCAAGCCCACCAATAAACTTTTCGATCCCTTGACCAAATTCTGGAACTTTGACGGATACATCAAAGGCTAGGCTATATCCCCAAAGTACCCAAGTAACACCGACTACAGCCATGAGCAGTAAGCTCATCATCATCGTGTTTAATACGTTGCGGGTGCGGACTAATCCGCCATAGAAAAATGCTAACCCTGGAGTCATCAGCAATACAAGAGCCGCCGCTACCAACACAAATGCCGTATCACCAGAATTGATGGGAGAAGCAGCAGGTGCAGGTGCAAGAAGTTTGTCGAGGGCTTCCTTTTGCTCTTTAGTTAGAGTTACAACATCGCTACTTGTGGGAGCTGAGGTAGTGGTTGGCGAAACGCTAGGCGAAGGACTTACGGTAGCCGCAGGAGAAGCAGTTTCTGTAGGGCTAGCGGTGGGAGTAGGTGATTGCGCCCAAGTCTGACCTGTAAAAGGAAAACTCACTAACCACAAAACTAGCAACGTACTCAATAGAAATTTTTTGATTACAGACTCCATACCTTTCACAAAGTTTTCATATTAAGGTAGAACGAGTTTAAATAAGCGCTGCTTCAGAAGCATCCTAAGGCTGAAAAGCGAAGAATTCACGAAGCGTATAGACAGATTTCTATGATTACCATAGACAAATTATCCAATAATGATTTCATCAATTTATAAGCCATCAATCTGTATTAGAAATCACATTTCCGATTATGGGTACAACAAGATTTATGAACACTACTAATAAACTCATAAATACAAAGCAAACCTAAAATTTAGCGGCAGCTAGAATATTCAGTAATTTTAAGCATTAATGCTGAACCCGAAAGGGCTAGTTCACTCCATGATTTTGCTAATTTAATCACACGCTTAAAAACTCCTGTGCTAGAGTTGGAGTGATTTTATATCTCGCATTCACGTATTCCTCACACACATCACTTTTCAGGAAGTTGACATGGCAAAAGGCGGACTTGTACTTGGTACAACAGCAGCATTGGCTGCGGCTGTGGCAGTTGTTGGTTTTCAGCTAGCAAACCCTAGCATCGCCGCATTTCGGGATAGCCCCAAAGAAATCGTTGATGAAGCTTGGCAGCTGATCAATCGCGAATATGTCGATGGTGCTTTCAACAAAGTTGACTGGCGGCAAGTCAGACGACAATATGTCGAAAATCGCGATTACTCTTCCAAAGCTGAGGCATATCGCTCAGTTCGGGAAATGCTCAAACTTCTCGATGATCCATATACTCGCTTTATGGACCCTGAGCAGTTTAAGAGTATGCAAATTGATACTTCGGGGGAACTCACAGGCGTTGGTATTCAGTTGGGGATGGATGACGCGACCAAACAGTTGACAGTTGTTGCCCCAATTGAAGATTCACCAGCATCTCGAGCTGGCATTTTGACTAAAGACATTATTACTTCGATCGCGAATAAGTCTACGGAAGGGATGGATATTAACCAAGCAGTAGCCCTAATTCGTGGTCCTGCTGGCACAAAAGTTAAATTGGGGATCAAGCGGGGCGACAAGCAATTTGATATTGAGCTAGAACGCGCCAAGATTGAGATTCATCCAGTCAAAGCCGAGCTTCGTGATACCAATGCTGGCAAGGTGGGCTACATCAGCCTGCGTCAGTTTAATGCTAATGCCGCCAGTGATATGCGTAAAGCGATCCAAGATCACGTCAGTAAAGGCGCGGTTGGATTTATCTTAGATTTGCGCTCTAACCCCGGTGGACTACTCTATTCCAGTGCTGAAATTGCGCGGATGTGGCTCGACAATGCCACCATTGTTTCCACAATTGATCGCAAGGGTGAAAGTGAGAGGCTGACCGCTAACCGTCAAGCTCTCACTAATAAACCCCTTGTGGTGTTAGTTGATGGTGGCTCAGCAAGTGCTAGTGAGATCCTTTCGGGGGCTTTGCAAGACAACAAACGAGCGGTGATTGTCGGCACTAAAACTTTTGGTAAGGGACTAGTACAGTCAGTACATTCCTTGAGTGATGGTTCAGGTATGGCGGTAACGATCGCTAAGTACTACACACCCAACGGACGCGATATCAATCACATGGGGATTGTGCCTGATCGCGTAGTTGAGCTAACCAAAGAAGATTTGGAAAAGCTCAATAAAAATCGTGAGCTAGTAGGGACAAGCTCTGATCCACAGTTTGCCAAGGCGATCGATATCTTATCGACTGAGCTAAAAAGTGTAAGCTCTCGCTAAAAAAAAGATAGAGACGCAAAGCGTCTCTATCTTTTTGCTAAAACACAAAATATGCCATTTTGTGTTTTTAAAACCCTTACTTGTTTTGTTTTTTTAATTCCCAAAAGTGTTGCTACACTTTAAACCCAAAAGATGAGTGGCGGCGCGAAGCGCCGCCACTCATCTTTTGGGTTTTGATTTTTCCTAGATATCTCTTACGTTGCTATAGCTATAAATATAAAAAAAGCGGACATTACTTTGTCCGCTTTTTTTATGAATCCATGTGACGTGTCAATATTGCTTCCATTGTGCTTTCGAGATTTTGACCCGCAATAATCCCACTAGCTAAAGAATAAATATTATTATCTCGACGGTAAAGAGTCTGAAAACCCGTTCGCATTTTTTTGTCACCCATTACCCAATAACGTTGAATAATCGATTCTGGTCCAATTATCCCCTCTCCTTCAACCTTGCCCAGAGAGCTATCATCAACAACAAAGGTAAACCGACGCTCATCTGAGTCAATTCTTCCTTTATAAGCCATAGTTAATTCATCGCGATCGCTATCGGGAAAAGTCAACTTAGTGACCATAGTGAACCAAAAATTATCTCTTGACCAACCTACTAAAGTTCTACCCTTGACTTGAATTGGCATGGAGTCTCGCTCAACCCAATTACCTTCGAGAGTCCATTTCCCAGGTTGCACTAAAAAGGTATGCGCCACGGTTTTACTCTGTTTTGTTGCTCTGTAGATCAGCCTTAATTATATAGCGTTATTACCAATCGCTATAGGATCTACAAAGTAAAGACGGCACATAGCAGCGTTTTTACCTTAATTTACCAATCCTGATCTTAGAGCGACAACTGCGGCTTGGACGCGATCGTCAACAGATAACTTATTCATAATCCCGCGCACATGAGTTTTAATCGTGTTGGGGCTAAGGTAGAGAGTTTTCGCGATTTCAGGGTTACTCTTGCCTTCAACAATTAATTTCAGCACTTCTAATTCCCGTTGCGATAGGTGCGAAGTATTTTCTGGTTGAGTCGGTGGCTTGAGATGATCCATCACTTTGCGAGCAACTTGAGGATCGAGATAGGTTGCCCCATCTTTAGCGGCGGCAAAGGCTGCCAAAAGACTTTCAGTAGATGTGCCTTTGACACAATAGGCATCGGCTCCACTCGACAGTGCCGCAATAATTTCGGTGTCATCGGTATGGGAGCTAAGCATCACAATATGAACATTAGGTGAAGCAGCCTTGATTTTCTGAGTTGCTGAAATTCCATCTAGTCTAGGCATTCCAATATCCATCACAATGATGTCAGGCTGTAATTCCTGCGCCATTTTTACACCGATATAACCATCTTCTGCAATGCCAATTACAGTAATATTTGGCTGTTGAGAAAGTGATTGCTCTAATCCAAGTTGGATCAGTGGATCATCTTCAACAATCAGGACTTTCAAAGGTTTCGATGCTGTAGCCACAGTCATAATTCTAAATTTCTCTAAATTTAGTTTGATTGCTTTGATTATATAGTAAAAAGAGAAGAGGAATACTTTGTCTCTCTTCTCTCGGCAATTCTCATTATAAAAAATCGGTTTTGATGAAAGTCAGCCGACGGCTGACTTTCATCAAAACCGATTTCAAGGTTTTCAGCACCTGCGGTGCTGAAAATTAGCAATTCTCCCTATCGTATGATTGCGATAATTTAAAATTATTAAGGACTATAGAATGAGTGCCATCAATTTGGAGAAAATCGATCAACTAATTACTGAAGGATATATCACCAAACGCCCTCATTCTAGTGGTGAGCTATTTATCTATAACTACACAGCCAAAGCGCAGTACGATCGCCTATGGACTCCTGAAACGATTCAATGTCGAGGATTAATTCTTAATCGTGATGGAGCGATCGCTGCTCGACCTTTATCCAAATTCTTTAATCTGCAAGAACATAAAGAAGCTATTCCCGCAGAACCTTTTGATGTGTATGAGAAGATAGATGGCTCTTTGGGGATTTTATATTGGTATCAAGATCAACCCTATATCGCTTCTAGAGGCAGCTTTAACTCTGACCAAGCCATTAAAGCCAACCAAATCTTGATATCACAGTACTCCAACGCAATTCCATTACTAGATCGATCGCTAACCTATCTATTTGAGATTGTCTATCCTGCTAATCGCATAGTCGTCGATTATGGAGACTTTGAAGGTTTGGTATTATTGGCAGTAATTGAAACTGCATCGGGAACAGAACATGCCATTGAGTCGTTTCAACATTTGGGATTCCCAATTGCGAAAAAGTATGATGGCTTAAAAGATCTAGAAGCGATCGCAAGCCTCAATAATCAGAACCAAGAGGGCTTCGTAATTCGCTTTGCCAGCGGGTTAAGACTGAAGTTTAAGTTTACTGATTATGTGAAATTGCATCGTGTACTGACTCAAGTTACTAGCAAAGTAATTTGGGAAATGTTGCGCGATCAAACTCCCTTTGAGGATATTTTAGAGCGAGTTCCCGACGAGTTTTACAATTGGGTAAAAGAAACTAAGGCAAACCTCATCGCTCAATATCAACAAATTGAAGATGCTGCCAAGGCTGACTTTGAGAGGATTATTGCTATTGCTGACCGAGGCGATCGTAAAGAGATGGCAAAGCATATTTTAACCTGCCAAAATCACACGATCTTGTTCTCTCTACTAGATGGCAAAGACTATAGTGATTACATTTGGCGAACTATTAAGCCAGCCCATGAAAAACCTTTTATGGATAATGATGAAGCATCATAATCCTAAAATAGTTGCGGTGCAAAGCACCGCAACTATTTTAGGATTTGGAGCTTATTGACTCTCAGCGTAAACTTACCGCCACTACTCCCCCCAAAAGACGAAACTCTAACAATGTAATTTCCCGATTGACGTATTTTAAAAAAGATCAGTGAATTGGTGCTATCACCGACAGCATCATCATTTTCGGCAACAACTTCACCTTTATTATCCAACAGACTCAATACCGTATCAAAATTTCCAGAGTTTACTGCTATTTCCAAACGCTCATCTTTTTGAACATTAATTATGTAGTCTCGGGCAAACCCTTTCTGACCTGTCGGAATATCTTTATCCGTAAGAATATCATTCACGTCTACACCACTAGCGATCGCAGTTGGTTTATAAATAGTGCTGTTTACCTGCGCTAAAGACAAAGACACATGACTAGTTAGACTGAGGAAGATTACACCTACTCCCACAAAAAATTTCTTAATCAAGTGTTGAGGACGATGATAGTCAGACAAAATTAGATGTTTCACGAAACTTCTTTTAATTCAGCGAATTTCAATTGTAACTGAGTAGAGTCTATTGTGGAATTAGCTGAACTATTAGGAAATGGCAATTCTTTGATCGTTGGTGATTTGATCGTTGGCACAATCTGAATTTTGCCATAAAACTCTGATTGAAATAACTCAACTTTGGATTGAGAAGACATTAACAATAAGCCCCAAAATACACCCACCCGATCATTAAATACTGCTGCTAGATCAGATATCTCAATCTCTTCATCAGGATGCATCAAAAAATAACGCTCAATCTCCTCCACCATTTCCGATAAATTTTCTTTGTGCGCTAGCTGCGCGATCGCCTTCATGGCAGCCTTACGCGCAACTTTGCTTTGGCTTGGGCGTTTGGTGGGTTTACTAGTTTTGCGATCAACAATTTCAGAGATCGCCTCAATCTGCGCGATTAACTCTTCTAGGGTGATCCGTCTCGCCTTTGGCGGCAAAGCCACAGGCAAGCGGCGCAACCGTTTATCAAAATCCGTGGGCAAGCGCATTGAGTCGGTGACAATCTCTTCATCTAATTCACCCTGTTCATCATCGGTATTAGCCTCTTGCTCATAGGCTGATTGCATATCCGACAAGGAGTTGGCTTTGAGTAAGACCAACATCGATGCGTAGAGCATTGCCTGACCTGAATCATATAAATCGCGGCGATCGCTGACAATTAACCGCGACAAAAAGCGATCGACTACATCGATCACCTGCACATCCCAAGGATCAATCTCGCCTCTTTCTGCAAGATCAATGAGGAGGGCAATGGCATCTTTGGTAACTGATTCAGCGATCGATAGGGTCATGGAGCTTACAAGAAGCGGATGTTTAAAAATATCACCGATTGCGATGAAATAGCCAGAAAATCTAATTTGAGTAAAATAAAGGGCGCATCTGCGCCCTTTATTTTAGTTTTTAGACTTGTCTTCATCGATCTCAACATCGATCGCTGAGGCGGAAACTAAGCGCTTACGCTCCTCAATCTCCACGCTTAAATTCTGCACAGTTTCTTGCAAATTCTGGATCTGCACATTTTTATTCCGCATTTCGATCGATTTTTGTAATCCCGACCAGACGCTAAATATCCAAGCTAAAACTGCACCTAACCCCATTGCTAAGATCAATTCGACGGAGATCGGAGCAGCGACTTTAAGCTGAGGGATGATTTGGATCGATGCGGGTGACGTATTTTCTAAGGCAAACAGGACTAAAGCAAGAGCAACAATAAAAAAGACTACAAAATTAATCTGACGCACAGTAGTTAAAACCTCTTTACTAAATTCTTAGCTAATGGTTTAGCAAACAATGCTCATATTGTCTACAGTAACTAAAAGAGTGTAGCAATTCCCATTATGAAACTGATTTTGTTGTTTCCAGCGCCAAAGGCGCTGGAAACAACAAAATCGGTTTTTTGAGAATTGCTACAAGAAGAGTGGGCGCTAAGCGCCCACTCTTCTTGTAGCAAATTGCACTCAAATTAAGCTTTGATTGCAGTTTTGCGGACACCTGATATTTTGGAATTATTTTGTTTGATTTCCTCTTCTGTTAGAGGCACAATATCAATGTGATTAAATAATGTCGTAACGAACGTGAAGAGTAAAAAAGGGAGAGAAGTTACCACAATCAAACCCACTGCCCCAAAAGAATAAATGGGCTTACTCATTAGCGAAAGCGCTGATGCTAAAGCCGCAAAAATTACGCCTAACCAGACAATTACCTGACCCAAAATATCACTGAGGGTGAGGGTACAAACAAAGCGGTATTTACCAATGTCATTCATCATATTTCACCAACTTAGGATAATTTTTAAGGCTGTACTACAATCCTAAATTTTTTAGAAGAGCGACGCTTTGCGTCGCTCTTCTAAAAAATTTGGATTTGGGCTTATCGAAATTTACTGTAATCAATCAATTAATAGTGTTAGTTCTCAGTATACGAACCGTCTCTAGATTTTAGGGTTACGTTTTATTGAGAATGATCTCTCCAACTCTACCGAATTGTGGACAAAATTATGTGGGATGAAATCGCGATCGCCATTTCGCAAGCAACGGGAGAGCGCTTTATCAGCGATCGCCGTCAAGCTCAATCTGGCGGCTGCATCAATCAAGCAACTCGAATATCCGATGGTCGGCGGCAATTTTTTGTAAAGTCTAATACCGCTAACTATTTAGATGTGTTTGTTGCTGAAGCGATCGCCCTCAAGCAAATGTATGCTACCCAAACAATTCGCGTGCCACAGCCAATTTGTTGGGGGATCGCTAATGATGTGGCTTACTTAGTAATGGAAAATCTTGACTTAGGCGATCGTCAAGATTGGGAAGCGATGAGTCAAAATCTGGCGGCGATGCATCGAGTAACTAGCGATCGCGGATTTGGCTGGGAACGTAACAATGTGATTGGAGCAACGCCACAGATTAATAACTGGACTCATAGTTGGCTTGATTTTTGGATTGAATATCGGCTTGCCTTTCAGTTTAATTTGGCTAAACGCAAAGGTTGGCGCAGTAATATTCCCGAAGAAAAAGTTTATAAGGCTCTGTCGCGATTTTTTGATGATTACCAACCCCAGCCTTCAATGGTGCATGGTGATCTCTGGGGGGGCAATGCTGCTTTTGTCAATGGGGAACCTGTGATTTTTGATCCTGCTTTATATTTTGGCGATCGCGAAGTTGATCTTGCCATGACCGAGTTATTCGGTGGATTCCCATCGCAGTTTTATCGAGCCTATCAAGTAGCTTATCCATTGGATTCAGGCTATCAACAGCGCAAGACTCTTTATAATCTCTATCACATTCTCAATCATTTCAATCTCTTTGGGGGAGGTTATGGCTCCCAAGCTAATCGCATGATTGAGACTATAGTAATCTAAACCAGATAAGTGGCGGCGTGAAACGCCGCCACTTATCTGGTTTAGATTTGTCCGACCAAAATAAATAGAGTCGGCGCTTCGCGCCGACTCTATTTATTTTGCTTGTAAGTAGCTAAGAAACTTAAAAAACTTGTTCGATTTCATCAATTTCAGGAATCTCTTCTTTTAACTTGCGTTCAATACCCATTCTGAGAGTCATTGCTGAACTAGGACAAGAACCACAAGCACCTTGCAAACGTAATCTCACAATTGGTCCTTCGATTTCCACAAGTTCTACATTGCCTCCATCAGACATCAAATAGGGCCGCAATTCATCAAGAACATTCTCAACATTATCTCTGGTTAAAGTTAAACTCATATTTTTTCCTTGATTTATCTCAAAACTACTAGGGTTAAGGAATATGACGCAAAATGTCACATTCTCTATAAACCATAACTACTAATATCTATGCTAATCGAAATCATCTCTCTTTGTGAAGTTATCCGCTAACAGCTAACACCTTGCTCTCGAATTAAATATCCACAACGATGTTCGCCATCAACCATCCAGTGAGTTCGCTCCACTGGACAATCTAGTACCGTCGCAAACATTTCTAATTCATGCCCACAAACGCTGGGAAAAGATTCCGCCACATGGGCGATCGCACAGTTATATTCCGTAAAAATAAAACTTTGATTTTTCCCTTCTACAGGAAACCATTCCGTTACATAGCCTTCAGAACGGCGGATCTCCGCTAATTTCTCTAGTCTTTGTTTTAGCGAACCTCCTCCAAGTTGCGATTTATAATTTTGCGCCTTGCGTTGCCATTGCTTTTGCAACACCTCAGATACTTGTTCTTTGCCTAATGTATCGATCAGCGTATCTAAGAAATTTACGGCAAACTGGTTATAGCTATCGGGAAAGCGATCGCGTCCCGCCACTGTTAAAGCGTAAATAAATTGAGGACGACCCATGCCCACCTGCTCAGCAGTGTGATAGATCAGTCCCTCAGCCTCCAAATCCTTTAAATGCTTCCGAATTGCTTGGGGACTAATATCCAGCCGATCTGCCAAATCTTGGGCGGTCACTTCGCCACGCTTTAGCAAATGCTGCAAAATATCTTGCTTAGTGTCATGTTTAGTTTCAGGCTTGGCATCGCTTTTATCTACGCTTGTATTTAACTGATGATCTTTAGGATCTAGCTTTAGGTTTGGCGTAATGATCTCAGCAACGCCGATGGGAGTTTTCATGAAATAAGCTCCTGATGGCAATTCGAGCAATTGATCATATAAGCAAAACCCAAGAGAAAATTGCGATGCTTCGCATCGCAATTTTCTCTTGGGTTTTGCTTGATATTAATGACCATGATTATGTGTTGAAGTTGTAAAGTTATAAAAAAATTGACTTTGACAACTTGTATGTTGCTAATGTACCGTACAATGAGTAAAGAAACAAGCAAGTTGTTTTAGTCCCGTAAATTTAATACGAAGCATTAAATTTACACATCAACTATTAGGAGCCTTAACTGACATGACTGCAACGGTTCAAGCACTTGTCAACCAACCATACAAATACGGATTTGTTACGTCTATTGAGTCGGACACGATTCCTCGCGGGCTTAGCGAAGATGTCGTCCGCATGATTTCGGCTAAGAAAAATGAGCCAGAATACATGCTGGAATTTCGCCTCAAAGCGTATCGCCAATGGTTAAAGATGCAAGAACCGACTTGGGCGCATGTGGATTATCCAGCGATCGATTATCAAGATATCGTCTACTATTCCGCACCTAAGCAGTCCAAGAAAAAGGCAAGCCTTGATGAGGTTGATCCCGAATTGCTGGATACCTTCGAGAAGTTAGGTATTTCCCTGAATGAACAAAAACGTCTCGCCAATGTTGCCGTTGACGCGATCTTTGACAGCGTTTCCGTGGCGACGACCTTTAAAAAAGATTTAGCCAAAGTCGGCGTAATTTTCTGCTCGATCTCCGAAGCGATGCATGAATACCCCGAACTCATCAAAAAATATTTAGGAAGCGTTGTCCCGATCGCTGACAACTACTTCTCCGCACTCAATGCCGCCGTATTTAGTGATGGTTCCTTCGTCTACATCCCCAAAGGCGTGAAATGCCCCATGGACTTGTCCACCTATTTCCGCATTAATAATGGCGATTCTGGACAGTTTGAGCGTACTCTCATCGTTGCCGAAGAAGGAGCTTATGTTAGCTATCTTGAAGGCTGCACAGCACCAATGTTTGACACTAATCAACTCCATGCTGCTGTGGTCGAAATCGTCGCCCTCGATGACGCTGAAGTAAAATATTCCACCGTGCAGAACTGGTACGCTGGCGATAAAAATGGCAAAGGCGGAATTTATAATTTCGTGACCAAGCGGGGCTTGTGCCAAGGCAAGAATTCTAAGATCTCTTGGACTCAAGTAGAAACTGGCTCGGCAATCACTTGGAAATATCCTAGCTGTGTCTTAGTCGGCGAAAATTCCGTTGGTGAGTTTTACTCGGTTGCGCTGACAAATAACAAACAACAGGCTGATACAGGCTCGAAAATGGTGCATATCGGCAAAAATACCCGCAGCAAAATCGTTTCTAAAGGTATTTCCGCAGGTGGTTCCCAAAATAGCTATCGTGGTTTGGTGAAGATTTCGCCAAAAGCAGAAGGTGCAAGAAACTATTCTCAATGCGACTCAATGCTGATCGGTGACTGCTCACAGGCAAATACTTTCCCCTATATCCAAGTCCAAAATAATACCGCCAGAGTTGAGCATGAAGCTTCCACTTCTAAGATTGGCGAAGAGCAACTCTTCTATTTCCAACAACGCGGTATTGCGGTGGAAGATGCAGTCTCAATGATTATTAGCGGCTTCTGTAAGGAAGTATTTAACGCTTTGCCAATGGAGTTTGCAGTTGAGGCAGATAAGCTTTTGGCTCTGAAGTTAGAGAATAGCGTGGGCTAAAATAAAGTTGACGCGAAGCGTCAACTTTATTTGTATGTTACAAGATTATGGAAGAACTCATAGAACTGCGATCGCTAATTCTGAGAGGAGATACCCAATCTGCTCTGATGCTGATCGATGAGCTAGAAGAGATGAGCAAAGACGATAAGATTAATAAAATTGAAAGTTATGCTGTGATTCTCTTGCTACATCTAATCAAGCAGTCTGCCGAAAAGCGTTCTACAAGTTCTTGGGATGTGTCAATCCGTAATGCTATTTTCTCAATTCAACGTACTAACAAACGGCGTAAGGCTGGTGGTAATTATTTAAGCGATCGCGAACTTCAAGAAATTCTTTACGAGGCATATGATCGCGCTTTAGACAATGCGAGATTAGAGGCATTTGGTGGTGCGTATGATGCGATCGCCCTTGGTAAAATGATAAATCAGTCGGAAATATTGAAACGTGCGATGCAATTATTAACTACGGTTTAAAACTATGGAGGTGTGGAAATGCTAGCAAATCCTAAAATAAATCTTCAAACAGACTGGAAGATGATGGCAATTAACTCCCATTTTCAAACCGCAGAAGCTGCTCAATCTTTGCTCCAGCAAGGACAAACAGAAGCAGCAAAAGCTGCACTGAATGCACTAGTTGAGGCAATGTCAAGGTCAGAACGTCAAGCTCTTAAAAGTCAATTAATTCGCTTAATGATGCATATTATTAAGTGGCAGACCCAACCAAATAAGCGCAGTCGTAGTTGGATTGTTTCTATTCTTGATGCGCGTGATGCGATCGAGGAAAGTCAAGAAGAGATGCCTAGTCTCAATCGTGAGTTTATCGAATCGCTTTGGGATCAGGCTTTGATCAAAGCAAAGCGTAAAGCCGAAGCTGAGATGGGTTGTAAATCAAATATTTCTTCGCTAACTTGGAAAGAAGTTTTTGAAGATGAATATGTCAGTATGTAATCCGAAAAGCATTACAATTGAAGTTAACTGTTAAAAGAAAAGAGATGATTGTCGAAAATAGTGAAGTGATTTTGTCGGTCAAGGATTTGACTGCGGAAGTGGATGGAGTCCAGATCCTTAAAGGATTAAATCTCGAAATTAAGGCTGGCGAAGTCCATGCAATTATGGGGCCGAACGGATCAGGCAAAAGTACTTTCTCCAAGGTATTGGCGGGACATCCTGCCTATACCGTCACAGGTGGTGAAATTTGGTATAAGGGCAAAAATCTCTTGGATTTAGAACCTGAAATTAGATCTAGAGAAGGAATATTTTTAGCTTTTCAATATCCATTGGAAATCCCAGGGGTAACTAATTCTGATTTCTTGCGTTTGTCCTATAACAATTTACGAAAGCACAAGGGCTTAGAAGAGTTAGATATTATTGATTTTGATGACTTTATTCAAGAAAAGTTGGAAATCGTAGAAATGAATCCTAGCTTTTTGAGTCGTAGTGTCAATGAAGGATTTTCGGGTGGCGAAAAGAAGCGTAATGAGATCTTGCAAATGGCTATTCTTGACCCTACTTTAGCAATTCTGGATGAGACTGATTCAGGGCTAGATATTGATGCTTTGCGGATTGTGGCGGGTGGTGTAAATAAGCTTTCCACACCTCATAATTCTTCCCTAGTCATTACCCACTATCAGCGATTGCTCAATTACATTATTCCTGACTTTATCCATGTTATGGAAAATGGCAAGATCATCTTGACTGGAGATAAAGACTTAGCTCTAGAGCTAGAAGAGAAGGGCTATGACTGGCTCAAAGAAGAAGAGGCGGTGTTGGCATAATGGCTATTCAAGTTTCTGAACAATTAGAAGATCAAGCAGAATTTAAGGATGCGTTAAGTACGCGCAGTAAGTTGGCTGTAAATAGTAAACAATTTGTAGCTCAAGTTGTGGGGCTAAGTTCCGATATTGCTAGTCCTGATAAGGAGACTAGTGATTTTGTGGGCAAACTGCGTCAATTGGCTAGCGATCGCCTAGAAACCCTTGCTTTCCCCACCACAAAAGACGAAGAATGGAAATATGCCGATGTTTCGGTATTAGGTAGTTTGTCTTTTGCCAATCAACCAGTGCTTGCTTCTCGTAGCACTAACCTTGAAGCCTTAATTGCCAATAGTATTGCACCAGAATCCTTAGGAAATTGTCTGGTATTTGTGAATGGGAAGTATCGCAATGATTTATCAGATGCTAGCGATGTAACTGAAGGCTTGGTTATTGGCACATTAGCCACCCTTGGCGATCGCATTTTGCCGAAGTTGCGATCGCACCTCGCACAGCATCCCGATGCTAATGATTATTTTGCGAGTCTCAATACAGCTTGCATGGAAGATGTCGCCATTATTCTCGTCCCTAAGAATCTGGTGGTTGATAATCCTGTGCAATTGATTTTTATCTCTGCTCCCCAAGTAGGAAAATCAGCTTTAATTACCCAGCCCCGTTGTTTGGTAATTGCGGAATCCCATAGCGAATTGACCTTTGTGCAAACTTTTGTGGGTGAGAATCATCAAGCCTATTTCACTAATGCGGTGACGGAAGTTTGGCTAGCAGAAGGCGCTCAGGTCAATCATACGAAGGTGCAAAGACAAGGTAATGAAGCGATTCATATCAATACCACCGCGATCGCTCAAGCCAAAAATAGCGTCTATAAAAATCAATCAATTAGCTTTGGCGCAAAAATTTCTCGTCAGAACTTGATTGTGCAACAGATGGCAGCACAAACGGAGACTTCGCTCACAGGGCTAGCCTTTCTTGATGGTGAACAGCTTGCCGATACTCATTCTGTAATCTCTCATAACTATCCGCACGGATCGAGTAAGCAGTTGCATAAATGCATTGCCGATGGACGTTCCCATGCTGTTTTTAATGGCAAAATTCAAGTTGCAAAGCTTGCTCAACAAACAGACTCTGCACAGCTAAGTCGTAATCTGTTGCTATCTGGCAAGGCGCGAGTGGATACCAAACCGCAGTTAGAGATTTTTGCGGATAATGTCAAATGCGCTCACGGTGCAACGGTTAGCCAATTAGATGCCGAAGAAATCTTCTATCTCCAAAGTCGGGCGATCGATGCTGAAAGTGCGGCGAATTTGCTCACCTATGCCTTTGCAACGGAGGCGATCTCCCAAATTCCGATTGTGTCGGTGCAGCGCTCGCTTAGTAACTTTGTGCTTGAGAAAACCAAAGCCTAAAATATAAAATAAAAAAGAAGCGACGCTTTGCGTCGTTTCTTTTCATGCTAAAAGTGCTATAAGTCAACCTGTGAAAAATGTTAGGATGCTCAGCATCAAGAACGTATCGGGATGAGAAAATTAATGCGTTGGTCAATCGTGCTTATGCTCAGTGCTACATTAGCAGGAGCTAGCGCCCCACTAATCACAGCCTCTTCAGAGTCTGATCTGACATTGAACGCTAGCCTAGCAAATAGCCGAGATAACAAATCCTTTGATCCACTAACCTATACCCCTATTGATCAGAGACTTGCCAAACTAGAAACGCAGGCGAAACAGCAAAGTTCTGGTAATACCGATATTGACCGTGTTCGCGCTCGGATGGTGATTGCGGATATTCATCTCAACAACCGTAAGCCCCGTGAAGCGATCGCCGCCCTTGATAAATTGGAAACAGAATATCCAATTTTGGCTGATTACGTTCTGCTCAAACGCGCACAGGCGCAAACCCAACTCCGCGATCTCCCATCGGCAACCGCAACTTGGCAACAAATTTTAGCTAAATTCCCTGATAGTCCTGCGTCCGCCGAAGCAATGTTTGCTCTTGGACAAAATCAACAGCTTTTACAGAACTTTCCATCTCATCCCCGATCTCAACAAGTTGCATTGCGTCTACACGCACAAACACCAAATCGAGTTGATTTGATGGTGCATCTGGCGACTTATTTTAGTGATTCTAAAGAGATTGTGCCAATCTTAAATCGTCTAGTGGCGAGTTCACCATCACTGACAGCCGATCAATGGTGGGCGATCGCTGAGGGCTATTACAATAATTTTGAATTTGGCAAAGCTGCCAATGCTTATAGTCGCGCCACAGTCAATCCCAGCACTGCTTACAATTACGCGCGTAGTCTCCATCGCGGCAAACAAATTGATGCGGCGATCATTGCTTACAATCGCGTTGTTCAGCAGTTTCCCAAAAGTCCCCAAGCGCCTCGCGCTCTGATTCGGATTACGCAAATTGACTCACCCCAAGCAGCGATCGCCGCTACAGATCGCATTGTCGCAAATTATCCTGATACCGCAGGGGAAGCTCTAGGGATTAAGGCTGCAATTTTGCAAGATAAACTTGGAAGTCCTAAAGCAGCTAGCGATGTTCGCAATCTATTATTAAGTCGCTATGGTAGTAGCAACGATGCGGGAGAATTGCGTTGGCGCATTGCCAAGGGGCAAGCAAGAAGTGGACAAATAAAGAATGCGATCGCCACAGTTGACGCATTGATTGCCAATAGTCCTAACAGTGACTTCACGGCTGAGGCAAGCTTTTGGTCTGGTAAATGGGCTAATCAAATTGGTGATAAAGCTAAAGCCAAGACTTTATTTGAATTTACCATCCGTCAACATCCTGATTCTTACTATGCGTGGCGATCGGCAAGTTCGCTCGGTTGGAATGTCGGTACTTTTACCACAGCAAGGTATGTTGCACCCGCGATCGCTTTACCCAGTGCTAGACAGCCTTTGCCTGCTGGATCAGCCAAACTACAAGAGCTATATATTCTCGGTCTAGATCGGGATGCGCGATCGCAATGGTTAACGGAATTGCGTGGTAAGCGTAATCTGGAACCAAAGGAAATCTTTACGGATGGTGTATTAAGGGTCGCCAATCAAGATAACCTGATGGGTATCAGAACTCTTGAAAGTCTGAATTGGATTGATGTTTCCAATGCTCAAAAAGCAGAAATAGTGCAACTGAAGCAGCATCCTGCCTATATCCATTCTCTCTATCCATTCCATTATTGGGATTTAATTTCCAACTGGGCAAATGAACGCAAGCTTTCCCCTGCCCTAGTCATCGGTTTAATGCGCCAAGAATCTCGCTTTGAGCCACAAATTCGGTCTCGTTCTGGAGCGATCGGCTTGATGCAAATTATGCCAGATACAGGCTCATGGATTGCTAGCAAAAAGGGCGTGAATAGCTATAACCTTGATCGACCAGAAGATAACATCAATTTTGGAACTTGGTATCTAGACTATACTCATGGTCGCTATGGCAATAACTCGATGCTGGCGGTAGCTAGCTACAATGCAGGGCCTGGGGCAGTGGGCAGATGGGTGGAAGCAAGGGGCGTAGGCGATCCCGATGAGTTCGTCAATAATATTCCCTATGACGAAACTAGAGATTATGTGTCCAAGGTTTTAGGTAACTATTGGAACTATCTCCGTTTGTATTCTCCTTCCGTCCAGAAACAGATTATGGCTTTAGAACAGTCTAAAAATCTCAATGCTAACTCTAAGTTTTAATGGATTTTTGATGGTGCGGATTCGCCGCACTAAGCAATAAAAAAAGCCTCGCTTTGCGAGGCTTTTTTTATTGCTTAGGAGCATCAGGTAATGGTGCGATCGGCGCTCCATTTTGTAGTTGGAGAATGCCTGAAACCACAATCTTGTCGTTAGGCTTTAAGCCTTCTAATACCTCTTGCTTATTGCCAGTGATTTTTCCTAGTTTGATCGGTTTTTGGTTAGCGACCAATTGCGTTTTACCATTAGCAGAACTATTTTCTGCTACAAAGATAAAGTCTTGACCACCAAGACGAGAAATAGCGGAGGTTGGCACTAACACGCCAGAACGCGAAGCCCAAATTAATCGCGCCCTCACAAACTGATTAGCTTTGAGTTGATTAGTTCCATTATTAAAATTAGCTTTTACTAAAACTGATTGGGTTTGAGGATTGATACTTGGTGAAATAAAAGCCACATTCCCTTTGACTAGAGGCTTATCCTGAGCATCCAAAAGCTCCACTGATTGCCCCATCTTCAGACGTGGTGCATTTTCAAGGGGAACCGAAATCTGTACTTCTAAAACTTGATTTTGGGTAACCGTTGTCAATTGTGTGGTGCTGTTCACATTGTCACCAACCTTGATGGGAATATCGCCAACAATCCCCGCAAAGGGGGCAGTCACGGTATAAAAATCTAGTTGCACTTCTTCTTGTATAGCACCAGCACGAGTTTCTTCGATTCTAGTAGCGGCACTGTTAATACTCGCTTGTTGAGCATTAATCTGAGCGTCAATCTGACCTAGTTCCGCCCTTGCATTTCTTAGACTATTTGCAACTTCGTCAAGTTTTTGTTTGGCTGTCGCACCTTCTTGGGTCAATTTAGAAAAGCGATCAAATTCCTTTTGATTAAAATCGACACTGGATAAAATTGATTCTTTACGGGCGCGTAATTGAGCCAGTGTTGCCCTTGCACTTTCAAAATCTGCTTGAGATGTTGCTACGGCAGCTACCGATCGCTGAACAACGGCTTGCTGCCTAGCGGGGTCAATCCGTAAAATTGGCGCACCTGCTTCCACGCGATCGCCTGCCTTAACAAAAATTTCCTGCACATAGCCATCAACTCGCGGCTGTAACGTTACCGATTGGCGTGATTGCAAATTTGCCACATAATCAGAGCTATCTGTAACTATGCCTGATTCTACGGGGGCGATCGGTACAGGAACAGCGCCAAATCCGCCACCTTGAGGAGCATTCGCCGAGCAAGAAACTAGCAAAGTACCGATCACAGCGACTAAGCCCTTGCTCAATGATTTATCTAATCGGTTGTTCGACAATTGCTGTCTTCGGACTTTATGGTTAATCATGAATATTGGCAAATTTTCTCTGATGTATCGGTTCTCTTTGCATACAGATGATAAGCAACATTCAGCATCACTAAATCACCCTGTAGGGGCTATTTTCCTTCAAGCATAAAGGGACGCGAAGCGTCCCTTTATGCTTTAGATACCAGCATGTCCCATCGCAATCCCTGCGACTAACATGCCAATTACCAGAAATGGTTGAGCGCTAGCCTGATATTTCACATCATTCTTGAGGGGATCACGCAGGAAGTACATATCTTGGAATGTAATTTGCGGAATCACTAATAGCACGATCAAACTTGCTAATAATTGTTCGCCAACGGTAACTAAATAAACAGCAATGCCAATTTGGAAGACATCGATCGCCGTTGCTGAGAGTAAAGCTGCCTTCTGCACTCCAAACATCACGGGCAAAGATTTTAATCCCAATTCGCGATCGCCTTCTACACTCTTGAAGTCGTTAACTACGGCAATCCCTAAACCTGCAAAGCTGTAAATCAAAGTGACAACTACTACTGTCCAGTTGAGATGTCCGTAGAGTGCATGACCTGCCCACCAAGGCAAAGCAATATAGCTAGCTCCGAGAGCATAGTTACCCAGCCAGCCATTCTGTTTAAGTTTTAAAGGTGGTGCTGAGTAAATGTAGGCAACCAATGAACCACCAAGGGCTAACTTGGTCATGATAAAGTCGGCATGACCTGCGGTGATATCGAGGATCGCCGCTACCCCAATACCACCGAGCAACAAAATCCAAATCTGAGCAATGACTTGATTGAGGGGAATTGCTCCTGATGGAATCGGACGGTATGGCTCGTTAATTGCGTCAATTTCGCGATCGTAATAATCATTGATCGTCTGGGTATAGCCTGTCAGTAGGGGACCTGACATGAGCATACAAAGTAGCGATCGCAATACGTTTTCAATTGACCATGTAAAGTCACCAGAGGAGGCTGCGCCGCAGAGTACGCCCCACATTAGGGGTATCCATGTAATCGGTTTCATCAATTGCAAGCGGATCTTCCAGATCGAAGCTTCTTTAATGTCCGCACCTTTCATTCCGAGCATTTGGCGGGTACGGGCTTCGCGAGACTCGCTCGCTGGTACGTCAGGGGTTGGAGACGACATATTTACAAAAATTTATAGACTTGCGGTTGATTATAGCTTTTAGGCGATCGCTATAACTTGTATTTCAAGTACCAAATGGCTATTTGGCAATATTCACTGTAATAACCATTTGCATCTTTATCACTCAAATCATTGATAACTTTTTATCTAATATTTGCAGTCCAAGTTGTGTTTGGAAATTTTTTCCGAAGTTGATCAAGGACAACATCCAAAGCAACTTTACGATTCTTTTTTAGAAATTCGAGATTTAAGTTTAGAGTTTTATTCAAATCTAGATTGATAGATTCATCAGTAGAATAAATTTCCCCGTCGGGACGATAGAAGTATCAATTTCTGTAAAGCTAGGATTCAAGTCATAGAATGAGTTTCCTTTAGCATTTCTCTGAACTCGTAGAACTCTAAGTGTTAATTCAAATAATTAAGTTGTCCAGACAATCGATAAATATAGCACTCCTAAATCATCTGCAAGAAAGACAAAGGGCTTAAGCCCCTTATTATAAGCTTTAGCTCCTCACGATTTATTTGGGATACTATGTCCGAAAAAATTCAGTCATGAGCCTTGAACATGATTAATGATTTAGAGATATTTTGGAAAGCTGTAAGTTCAGGTAAGTTAATATATTACTGAAATTCTAGTTTTGACATAGTAGTTATAGCTTATTGACAAAAAACTATGAGTATTCAAAAAATTGAAACAGTAATAAAAAAGCTATCTATATAATGAATTAGTTAACCTAGCAACATGGCTGATAGATTACCATGATCAAATATGGGATCAGCAAATAGAAGAATATCTGGATTCTCGAAAGCTTGACCAATTAGTTAGATGAAATTAATAGCGAGTACGAAGCAAGGCTAGTGCTTGTTTGACTTGGTTTCATGACTTGGGTGGTAGCCTTGCAAAGGCGAGAATCAAATTCTCCTGCTTTGTAAAAGGCAGTTAGAGGCGTGTAAAAACTTCTCAAATACGCTCTTAGATTGACTAGTATTTTAGCAATTAAGCTAAGAACTTGAGTTCTTGACCTATTTGCTAGAATCTACTTCAGATGACTACAGATTACTTCTAAGCAAATTGTTTCAAAGTTTTTGCACTTTGAGCAACAATTGCTAATGCTGATAAGGCGATCGCCAATAGTCCTCACTAGATCTATCAATTATAGCCATCTATATTTTTTTGCTAACAATTTTTGCAATCTCCCAAAGTGATAGGTTAGGGCGCTTTGCGCCGCTAACCTATCACTTATATGGTTGACATTTGACGATAGCTTTACATGATTACTAGACTCGTTGCGATATAATGGGCGAAATTGCTAAAAAGCTTGCCTAGACTACATTTTAATGTTTTTTAATACAAAACTTCTGAAACATGTATTGCAAGAAGATTTCAAGACTTTTGAGCTTATATCCCAACAGGGCTAAACATTGGAGTTGATGAAGTTATGCAAACGCAATATTCAACTTATCGCACATTACTTGCTCCTGTCTCTGGGCATGGACTTTCTGAAGCGGAAGCACAAGATATCTTGCGGCAAATACTTCCTCACCTAATCACATTGCACGATCGCAAACAAGCACATGGCTCAATTTCTCTAGATACAGTTGCCTATGACTACGACCGTATGGAGATTATTCTACTAGCTGCCAACGGGACAAACCAACCAATTTATCTAGCCCCAGAAGTTTTGCAAACGCAACAAGCAAACCCCACAGCTGATATTTATGCGATCGGTGTAGTAATTATCGTGTTGCTTACAGGCTTTCCCCCTGAAGCACTAAAAACATCAAACAATACATGGAATTGGCAAGAACTTTGCACGGTCGGTGAGCAGTTTAAGCAAATTCTCAATACAGCTCTCTCGGCTGAGCCTGCCTTTCGCTACAGTAACGCAGGACAAATGCTGCAATCCCTACAACCTGTTATTAACCCTTCTGAATCCACGATCACCTCTCTAGCTGATTATCGTGGAACTCTCTTATTACCATCGTCTCTTCTTTCAAACTTGTCGTCCAACCAATCCTTATTACCAACTCCCTTAGCTACAGAGCCAAATCCTCTAGAAACATCGATTTCAGGAATAAATAATAGCCATAAAACCAAAAAACTTAAGGTAAATTACTTCAATTCCCAAATTTATCGAAAAGCAAAGGCTGCTAAAAATCAATCTAAATCAACCATCAAAGACTTAACACGAGTCCTCCTTACTATGCTTTTAGGTGGCGGAGTTACGGTTAGTGTTGTAGTTGGATCTTACTTTTATATACAGTCTAAAGATGCTAATAATGGCAGTAGAAATCTAGAATTTGCCAATTCTGCAAATCAATCAATGGATCAAGCGATCGCCCGTATTGATGAGGAAAGAAAGTCTGATGATGACATAGACAAATTAATTACTTTAGCCAAAAATAAATATGAAACTAGCGGTGATTTGACGGAATCAAAGATGATTTTACAGTCCATACCTTTAGATAGTCGCATGAGAGCCAAAGCTGATCAACTCTTAGCTCAATGGGAGCAAAATCTTAAGAAAGACAACAACTTAGCCCAAAAAGTAGATAAACCAACAAAAGATGGACAACAATGGCAAGCCATGATCAATACCGTTAAAGGAATTTCACCGACTTCCTATTGGCAGTTACGGGGCAAAGCAATTTTAGAAGAAGCGAAGCAAAAGCTATCTAGCCCTGCGTTACCATCCTCTCAATCCGTTGCAACCCCTCCACCAAATGTAGAGACTCCACGAAGTCCAACTTCAGAACCCTATAATCCACCTCCAGAAATATATACCTCTCCCTCAGAACCCTATAACCCTCCTCCAGAACCCTATAACCCTCCTGTACAAAGAGCAACTTCACCATTACCACCAGCACCCCGCGTTGCTCGATAAAATCTCTACGAAACTAAGCCTTTCCATCAAAAATTATGACTTCTCACTCTTTACGACTTCGTTTATTCACTTATTGCTTGATTTTATCAGCTTGTAAAATAGATTTTTTTTTGGTATCCACCGATCGCTCAGCCTATAGTCAAAGTCAAAAGCCAGCTTGTGATATTGGCTCCACTCCAAATCATCCTGGTAATTACAAACTGCTTGGCAATATTTTTCTGAAGCAAAACCGCTTTCAAGAAGCTCTCAAATGCTTTGAAATAGCACTGCAAGATGAACGAGGTCTCAAAGACCCAGAACTATGGAACAATAATGGTTTAGCATTGGCTGGGCTCAAAAAATATGAGCAGGCGATCGCATCCTATGACAAAGCATTAGAAATTAGTCCAGGAGCGATTTTTGTTGATCGAGTCGAGCCACGAGCAAAAGTAGAAGACTACTCTCTCTGGTGGTTTAATCGCGGCACAGCATTAGTTGATCTCGAACGCTACGAAGAGGCTCTTGAGTCTTTGGATCAATCCATAAAAATTAAGCCTAGCTTTAGCTTTGTCTGGTTTTTTAAAGGACTAGCATTGTTCCGATTAGAACGCTATGAGGAAGCACGCGCTGCCTACCGTCGCGCTATTTTACTCTCGCCTAATACTCCTTACATCACATCGAAAGACCTAATCAGTCTTCAAGATTATGTAATTTACTATGGCGAAGCTGATGCCAAATCAAGATTAGGAAGCTATAAAGATACGATTCTATCTTTTGAACGTGGTCAAAAAATTCGCCGAGAAAATCCTCAGATCAAGTTCTTTGAAGACAAAGACAGTGAAAATTTCTATGAGGCTTTCATTGACGGCATTCGACTGCTTGATCAAAGTGAAAACCAAAAAGCATTAATCGCTTTTGAGAACTTGATCGCTCAAAATCCAAAATACACTAACGCTTGGTATGGAAAAGGCGATGCACTCACAGCTTTAGAGCGTTATCCAGAGGCAATATTAGCCTATGAGCAGGTAACTGCTATTGAACCTGACGACTACACCTCTTGGTATAAAAAAGGGAATGTGCTGAAGAAAATAAACCGTAATGAAGAAGCACTACAAGCATATGAAAAGGCCATAGAACTATCGGGAGGATTTTCGGAAGTCTGGCACAATCGCGGGGTGATTTTTTACAATCAAAATAAAGATGCGGAAGCTATCAACGCCTATACACGCTCTCTAAAAGCCAATATATTATGGGGTGGTATTGCCAGAATTGATACTCAATATGCTTTAGCTGCAACCCTATACCGTGCTAAGCGTTATAGTGAGTCACTTTTTGCAGTTGAGAAAGTACTGAAAGAACAGCCTGATTATCAAGAAGCGCTGGAACTACGTAAGTTACTCAAAAAAATTATCATCTGCGATCGCGCAGAACCACTATCTCAATGTAATGTAAAACCTAAATAGTCAGCGCCTGTTATACCAAATCACAAAATTGCTACACCATTTTGTTCTTTTAAAACCCTTACTGGGTTTGGTTTTTAATTCACAAAAGTGTTGCCACTCTTTCGAGAATTGGTATTAATTGGGGGGTGAAGTAATCGCCACAATTAGCAATAAATGAAGGCGGCGCAAAGCGCCACCTTCATTTATTGAGGTTTAAAGAGTTAGCTATTACAAACCAAAACCCAAGAATAGAGTGGCGGCGCGAAGCGCCGCCACTCTATTCTTGGGTTTTATGTCCTAAGCAAAACTTGCTTTGCTATAGGACTTACACAGCAGCCTTGCACTCAAGTGCAGGCTAAAAGCTCAAACCAGTTGAAACGGGTTAATTAGTAGTATTCTGTAGTCCACTTCAGTGGACTTTAGCTTTTAGCCAAGAACTTGAGTTCTTGGGGTATTTAATAAACCTTAGGACTTATTAAGTAAAAGTACTTAGTTAGGGTAATCTAGATGTAGATTTGTAAAGACATTCATCCAACATTTAGCCGAAAATCATTGCCTGATGACAACCTTAAACCTTCTGAGAACACCTAACCTCTTTTCTCATTACCATCAACCCTTAAGAGTCACAGCATTTGGGGATAGCTTAATCTATGGTTACGGTGATCCTGTTAATGGCGGTTGGGTCGAGCAACTACGGCGGCAATGGATGGCTACGGAACCCAGTCATGTCCTCTATAACCTAGGCGTAAGGGGCGATACGACCGCACAGGTTAATCAGCGCTTAGAGCAAGAATTTTTACTGCGGGGAGAACTTCGGAATAAACGCCCCGATTTGATGATTCTATCGGTTAGCGTAAATGATTCTCCACGAGTAGGCAAGCGCCTAGGGAGAAATATGACGGATAGCGATCGCTTTACCTTGGAGATTGTCAACTTACTAGACAAAGCCCAGAGTCTTTGCCCAGTGATGTTTGTGGGGATGGTTCCTGTCGATGAGTCGAAAATGCCTTTTTTAGATTGTATGCATTTCAATCATGAGGATCAGTTTTACTATAAGGAAGTAACGAAATCAGCTTGTCAAGTGCGCGATATTCCCTATTTAGATGTATTCGATCTGTGGCAAGAGCGCGGACAAGATTGGATTAATGAGCGTTTATGCGAGGATGGTTTGCATCCAAATACTGATGGTTATAGTGCGCTCTTTCAAGATATTCTTCACTGGCAATCACAGATTCAATTGGAACAACTTGTATCCATATCTTGAGTCTATAATTTGGTTAGTGATGTCCTGATATTTTGTTGTATCAAGGCTTGAAAGTGGCGATCGCCGTGGATGTTATCAAAATCCGATGCTTTTTCTATTTGCTGGTCAAGGTGCAATTATTTTGGCAATGCAGCGCAAAATTTGTAATACACTCGGAAGATGATTGTCTGGGGGTGAAATAGAAAATAGGGAAGATGGAGCGTATTGTGGTGGTTCGGTAGGTGAATTGGGATGATTTAGTTTTAAAAAGCGATATTCGCCGCCATTAGTGATTAACCCGAAAGTAGTTTTGGTTGAGTTAGGGCTGGCTAGCATATAGGCTAGGGCTTGGGGTAATGCTTTATGTAAGGAAAAGCTGCTACTTTTGGACTCGATGACTAGTACCCACAGACTTTGTTGAATTACAAGAATATCAATGCGTCCTCGATAGATGGTTTCACCGTCATCGGTGGTTATTTCGATGGATTCTTCATCAGCGATCGCAAATTGAGAGCTATAAAAACCTGAAAGATCAAGCAATGGAGACAATATCGCCATTTTGATGATGTTTTCTGAAACAACCGATCGCCGATTAATGCGGTCATAAAGTTCGGTAATTCGTTGCAAGTCTTCGCGATCGCTTTCTGTCAGATTTGGTAAATCCTGTTGCCATTCTAAAAAGAAATTGCGATCGTCGTTGCGTTGTAAGAGAAAGTCTTGTTCTAGTCTTTCAAGGCTTGTTTCTTCAGAAATTCGGAGAAGTTGAACCATAACTTTAATTTTCCAATGATATGAATTGATGGATCTCTAGATCGTTGGTGTAGTCGTCAACGGCAAGTAAAGCGGCGATTTTTAGTTGTTGGTTGATTTGGGTGCGGGTAAGTTTTGTTTGGGTTAGTAGTCTTTGTAAAAGTATTTCTGCTATTTGGAAGCAGTCTTCTTGAGAGAGTTTGGGAATAGTTTGGAGAATTTCTGTAGTTGTAATCATGTGGTTTTCTCCTATTGTATCAAGGCTTGAAAGCGTGGATCGTGGCGGATGTTGTCAAAATCTGAGTCAGTCTTTGCCATTTGGCGATAATTCTCAGGATTGGGTTGAATTGCTTTTTGGAGGTTCTCTAAGGCAAGTTCGATCTGATTTTGGAGAGAATAAGCACTGGCTTTGTTGTACCATGCTTCGTGGTAGTTAGGTTTGATTTGCAAGGCTTGGTCATAGGCAGAGATCGCTTCTTCGTGTCTTCCTAAATTACCTAACACAATGCCTCGGTTGTTCCATGCTTCGTGGTAGTTAGGTTTGATTTGCAAAGCTTGGTCAAAGGCGGCGATCGCTTCTTCGTATCTTCCTAAATTACTTAGCGCAAAGCCTCGGTTGTTCCATGCTTCGTGGTAGTCAGGTTTGATTTGCAAAGCTTGGTCATAGGCAGAGATCGCTTCTTCGTATCTCCCTAAATTATTTAGCACAAAGCCTCGGTTGTTCCATGCTTCGTGGTAGTCAGGTTTGATTTGCAAAGCTTGGTCATAGGCAGAGATCGCTTCTTCGTATCTCCCTAAATTATTTAGCACAAAGCCTCGGTTGTTCCATGCTTCGTGGTAGTCAGGTTTGATTTGCAAAGCTTGGTCATAGGCAGAGATCGCTTCTTCGTATCTCCCTAAATTATTTAGCACAAAGCCTCGGCTGTACCATGCTTCGTGGTAGTCAGGTTTGATTTGCAAAGCTTGGTCATAGGCGGCGATCGCTTCTTCGTGTCTTCCTAAATTACTTAGCACAAAGCCTCGCATGTAACATGCTTGGTGGTAGTCAGGTTTGATTTTCAATGCTTGGTCATAGGCATTGATCGCTTCTTCGTATCTTCCTAAATTAAATAGAGCATTTCCTCGGTTGTACCATGTTTGGTACTCATTAGGCTTTAGTTTTAAGTTCTCAATACAGGTGGCAACTTTCCAGTAATGACTTGCTTCATCATACTTACCCAAACTTAGCAGGTTATTTCCCAACTTATACCATGCTTGGTGGTACTCAGGTTTAATTGCTAAGGCTCTGTTAAAAGAGGTGATCGCCTCTTCATATCTTCCTAAATTATTTAGCTCAATACCTCGATTAAACCATGCTTTGTAGTCTTCAGGATTGATTTCTAAAGCCTTGTCATAAGATTTGATTGATTCTTCTGATCTACCTAAGTTACCTAATGCAACGCCTCGATTGTTCCACGCTTTGTGGAAATTAAGATTAATTTCTAATGCTCTATCATAACAAATGATAGCTTCTTTATCTTTCTTATCTACAAGGAAGATATTCCCTTTTTCAAGTAGAAGAGATGCTTGATGACTTTGAGTTTGATTTGGCTCAATGATTAATTCATCAATTTCAATCATTCTCTCTATGCGCTTTTCAATACTCCAATTTGAATATGTTTTTTCATCCCCATCCATTTCAATACGTTGTGATTCCTGTGCAACCAATTCTTGACTTAAGGAAATATCAGTTTTACTAGATGCCCAGTCATAAAAATCAGGAGCGCGGCGGATGATGTATTTAATGGCAAATTGAGGTAATAGGAAGACAAAGCAGATATGACGAAATCGATCACGAAAATTTTCGCGTTGCCAGTTGAGATGGCTGAGAATTGGCGGAATCGTATCAAGATTATAATAATCTCCCTCTCCACCATAGCCAGTTTGAATGTAATTAACGAGAGACTTTTCTAATCCAACGACAAATAAAATATTTAGTTGTGCTTGATTTGGAATATCCTTTACCCGCTCAATTAAATTATCAATTGGCTGATCCAGTGCTAAAACTCCAATTTGTTTTTGAGGCAAATCATCTTGTACTTTCTGGATCAGTTCCAAACCACCGACAGGAGAACATCTCACAAAGACTAATCCAAAACCCTTCCGACGACGCAAAGAGCGCAATAGCGATTTGTACTCGTCTTCAGGAGTACTTTCAACACTTTCATCAACTCGTTGGATTATACCTGACATAAACTTTAGCCCCTAAATTTATCAAGTTCCTTAACCAGTGGATGCACAGCATACCAACGCTTAAGCTTGTCATCCTGATCACGATATCGATATTCCAACACACAACGGTTTTCTAACAAACGCGGATATTCTTTGTCATTTTCAACATTAGGAATCTGATTAGTTGCATTAACATCACTTAAAAGCTTCCATTGATGATCGAAAATCGCATAGAGATAATCTTCCTTCGCATCTTCGATCGCTCGATTTACTGCTTTTCTAGAAATTGGTAACTCGTCGGTATGATCCAAAGCCTTTTGAATCATCTTGATAAATAGCCGAATATGTCCACCACTCATCAAACACAGTCGCTCAAATACCTCCTGCGATTCAAAAACTTGGGTTTCCACTGCCTTCGATAAAGTTAAGCCGATATCCTGACCATTGACCGTAATGGGTGCAATCCGTTTAGCAATGATTTCCCGAAACTTATTAAGCCCTTCTTCAATTTTCTCACCCTTTTCATTCTGAAGCATGATCATCGGTAACACATCAGTCTCATTGAAATTGTTTTGTAACTGTGTGCAACGCTCTGAATAAACCATTGAGATCGGAACAGTGTATATCACATGGCAATGTAAACCCCGCATCTGATCGTGACGCTTAATAAAAATCTCATCGTAATTGCTTAGTTCATTTGCCGATTTTTGGCTCTCGATAATGCGATCGAGGTTATCCACGATCAACACCAAATCTTTATAACCCTGTTTGACTAAAGATTTTTTGCCAGCATCAATAAAATCATTCAAGACTTGCAATAACGATGGAGCATTAGCATTAATTTTATCTCGAATTTTTTTGCGGTTATCAGGCTGAGCCTTAATTGTCGCTGTAATTTTAGTGATTTCTGAAACCTGTTGTTCTAGCGTCAACCCATCAAAGCTCAATTCAGTTAACAACAGATCGGACAAACTTTCTGCTCTTGCCTTTAACCAATTTGAAATACCCTTTAATGGATTCTGATCTTCAAACTTAACCTTCTTAACCAAGTGCTTTGTGCAAGCCATCAAAATGTCGGCATATTCTGTATCTGCAATATCAATATCTTCGTCATCAGCCCCAAAATTGACCACAAAATATTTCTGTTCGGTTAGATGTTTCTCAAGCCGCAAAAGCTCTGTAGATTTTCCCGCCCCAGTATGACCCGTATAAAGCTGACAAGTTGTAGTTTTACTGCGAACAATCTTTCGACCTAGCTCTGTCAAAATACTCCAATCACCCCGTACAGCCCCACAGTCCACATAAGCACCCTGTGGAGGTGGATCAAACGGTTCAAAAGCATTGCTAATTTCGGTAAGCAGATCTTGAGACATGAGGTTAGATTGCTAGATAAATTTAGGTATTGATCGCATTATAAACGACTCATCAAAACAATCCATAACAGCAAAAAGAGCGCTTTGCGCTCTTTTTGCTGTTTATCAAAAGCTACAAGCTTGTTTTAGCCATGCTGTTTCTGCTTCAGAAAGCATCGGTGATAACTTCTCCACCACAGCAGAATAGTAACTTTCCAGCCATGCTACTTGTTGAGGATTGAGCTTGTGGCGATCAATTAACTTTTTGTCAAAGGGAATATAGGTCAAAGATTCAAACTCGTACCAAGGTATCGCATTGGGATCTGAATCTTGAGAAATCTCTGACTCCTGTTTTTTAACTTCTTTCACAAAATAGAGATTCTCCAACCGAATACCACCCCATTTTGGTTTGTAATACCCTGGTTCGATGCTGTTGATCGTACCAAGATCGAGAGATTGATTGACACGCTTGCTAATGCCATTTGGTCCCTCATGGACATTCAGAAATACGCCCACACCATGCCCAGTGCCATGCCCAAAATCTAGCCCACTTTGCCACATCGAAGAACGCGCAATCCCATCGATTTGACTACCAGTCGTGCCTTTAGGGAATTTCTGCATCGCACAATTGATATGGGATTTGAGAACCTCGGTATAGCGATCGCGTTGTTCTTCTGTCGGCGTGCCAATGCTAAGCGATCGCGTATCGTCGGTAGTACCACCATAAAACTGTGAACCAGAATCTAACAGTAGTAATTCACCATTAAGAAGCTTGCAAGCAGGATTGGGATTGCTGTAATGGACGATTGAGCCATTCGCGCCAGTACCTGCGATCGTCGGGAAACTGAGATCGTAGAAGCCTTCCTGTTGCTTGTATAAACCTTCGATTTTATTGGCAACATCGCGTTCGCTGATGCTATTACCAGCATCAATTTGCTCTTCTATCCATTTGAGAGTAAGAGTCTTAGCAAGGCTAGCTTTGAGGTTGGCTTGCTGCATTTGCGCGATTTCTACAGCATTTTTGTGCGCCTTGAAAGTCTCCACAGGATGTTCAGCATCGATGGTTTTCGCCTTGACGGCTTTGAGTTGTAGATAAGTCCCATAGGTGGTTTGAGAGATCGCCACTAGCACATTTTTATGCTCAGCCACTAGCGATCGCAAGGTGGGAATATACTGCTCATAATCCAAAATTTGTACTTGTCCAGCTAGAGCTTGGCGCACAGTTTCATCAATGCGTGATGTATTGGTGAAGAGATATGCATCAGTTTTCGTAACGATCGCATAGCTAATAAAGACAGGATTGCATTCCACATCGCGACCACGCAGATTGTAGAGCCATGCAATCTGATCGAGCTTAGTTACAGGCAAAATCGCGGCTTTCTTTTTACCCATCGCTTTACGGACGCGCTTTAATTTCTTAGCTACACTCTCGCCAGTAATCGATTCAGGGAGATAAATTACAGGTTGATCACCAAAGGTTGGTATGGGTTCGCTTTCAGCCCAAGGACTTTGCGATCGCACGGCATCGACAAGATTCTCCAGTACAGGCACAATCTCTACGCCACTAGCGCTTAATTGTGCATAAAAGCGGCGATATTGAGCGACGGTTATCGTGAAGGGATCGATACCTAACCGCAAGGTTTGTAGCTGTGCTGAGGCTTTCTGCCCAAGTTCTTCGAGAACTTCTTCCACAGTTTGATGATCTTCTAATCCAACTTTGCAGACTTTTTGCAGGTTCTCATCCACTTGCATATCCGCTTGCTCGTAATAGCGCGAATCCACAAATACCCAAGCGCGATCAGTGCTAATTAAAAAATCACCTGCGGAGCCAGTAAAGCCACTAATCCATTGACGGCGTTGCTTGGCTTCAGGTAAGTACTCATTAAGATGCTCATCGGCGGAAGGGACAAAATAGGAATCTAATTTATGTTTAGCAAGTTGCGATCGCAGCGCTGCAAATTTTTGTGCAGTTCCTTTCGATTCGCTTGGCAAGTCAAGAGATGGGCTGGATGATTCTGTGAGCAAAGTCGGCAATAAAACCATGAAATTATGTCTGTTATGGAGAAAAATACAAAGAAAAATTTGGTCTGTAAAAATTTTAACTCATAGCCAAAAAGTAAAGGCGGCGCTAAGCGCCGCCTTTACTTTTAATCCACATAAGCTCCACGATATTTGATGCGTTCTTTGGGCTTGGCTGACTTTTGGGAGTCCCTTGAAGCTGAGAAAGAATCTGGTAAATCTTGGGAAGATTCATCGACACTATTCCCAATACTTACGCCGCGATATTTGATTACAGGCTGAAATTCACTAACATCTTTTTTGTCACTGTTAACCTGCAATTCGTCTGGTTTGTATCGATGTCCACGGTACTGCATGACTTCAGCATCTTGCCTAAGCATCGCTTCAAATTCATCTTGATTAGATTCGGAATTGCTAGAAAGTGATGATTGATCAGTATTTCGGAATTTTGGTGGTGTATAGAGCTTACCCAAAACTTTAAAACAAAAGTAGGGGAGAGCCACGGCGATCGCCAGAATTACCAGTAAAGAATCTATCTCCGTCAGAATATTAGAAACAACATCCAAATGTTTTGCCGATGACCATATAGAGAGCATCGATAAGACTGCGACTGCCGAAGCAACTTGCAAAGTGCGATAAACAACAGACTTTTTCATGGACGACTAGCCACAATTACTTGAAATGAACTTTACGTAATTGCATCGTAATCATGTGCGCTTAACAGATACGCTTACAAATACAATTAGCGAAATACAGTACTAACATAACGTTTATTGATGAACTCGATCGCTATTTTCGCTACGATTTTAGATAGGATTCAACTACTGACCCGTATATAGCAAAAAAAGAGTTAGCTAGTACAAACCAAAACCCAAGAATCGCATGGCGGCGCTAAGCGCCGCCATGCGATTCTTGGGTTTTATGTCCTAAGCAAAACTTGCTTTGCTATAACTACTCTCTTCCCAGTCTAAAAACCGACGTTAAAACCCAAGGATTAGCGGTGCGGCGCTTCGCGGCGCTAATCCTTGGGTTTTGACTGGTTACAGACACAGCTCTAAAAGTTTGTTTGGGAAATAAAGATCGCGTAGTTTTACCTAGTCCTGTTTTTTATGGTTGGGCAAAATTGCTCACAAAAAGATGGGTTCATGATTAAATCGTAGAACCATAAGCAACTTTAAAATTGGCAAATACAATGCAGGAATGGATTACTAATACGATGAATTCCCTAGGATATCTGGGGATTGGCTTACTGATGTTTTTAGAAAATCTGTTTCCCCCGATTCCTTCAGAGTTGATTATGCCATTAGCAGGCTATACCGCAACTTTTCCGAATACGCAAATTCAGGTCATTCCTGCGATCGCCGCAGGGGTAATTGGTACGATTTTGGGCGCGATCCCTTGGTACTATGCGGGGCTAATATTAGGGCAGCAGCGCTTGCAAGTGTTGGCAGGTCGCTATGGTAAATGGATCGGTATTTCTGGAGAAGATATTGAGAAATCAGTGAATTGGTTTCAAAAACATGGGACAAAGGCGGTTTTATTCGGTCGTTTAGTTCCTGGTATTCGTACTTTGATTTCCATCCCCGCAGGTATTAGCAAAATGCCTGTGGTTCCGTTCTTTCTCTATTCTACGATTGGGACGATTGTCTGGGTCACTTTGTTAACCTATGCGGGTTATTTTTTAGGCAAAAATTACAAGTTAGTCGAAGATTACATTGATGTCATTACCAAAGTTGTAGTTTTTGGTGTTTTGTTGGCGATCGCCGCATTTATTGGCTATCGACTCTGGAAGCGATCATCGCGCAAATAAAAACTATTGGACGCGCAAAGCGCGTCCAATTAGTTTTATCGCTGTTATAGTCCAAAGAGTAATGGCGGCTCTTCTCGTCGCCATTACTCTTTGGAGTTTGAGTACAAAGTACTATCAAGCAAATGCGATCGCCTATATAATCAAAGTAGAAATAGCAGGTTTTAGAGAATACCCTTAAAAAAATATTCTCTAAAAAGTCAAGGCAAGAGCCAAACTCACCGAATATAAGCCTCATGCGTTACTCCGATTCGGAATCAAATACTCTGAGCCGCCGCTATGAATTGCCGACCTGTTTACTAGAGGTGTGGACAGAGCGATCGCCTCTATCGGATTGGCAATCTCAAATCGTTGCTCAAAACTTGCGGTTTCGTTTGCAATTAGCGCATAGCAAAAAAGTAATTAAAGGCAACCAGCAGCAAATCACCAATTTGATCGAAGGCGTAACCACCTACTGCGATCGCTGGTTAGCTCAAGATGATTTTGAAACTCTCGATCATGCGATCGCTGTTCCTAAACTGCCAAAGTTGCAACTATCGACCATACAGCTGTTTGACCTGTACGAAAGTCTAGAACTCTGTAGCAATGAGTTTGTGATTTTGCCCAACTTAGTACTAGAAGTTCGTCGTCTCCATCCTAATTGGCTCAAAATTGTTGCAGGGGCGATCGCGATCGCTGGTGTCAGTATTGGTACAATTCGCCTTGTTTCATCACCCTTTGGCGAACAACCTAGCTATCAAATTGCTTCTACCCCTGCTGCCGATCCTGAGAAAGTATCGATAACTCCATCAGCACCTCCTGCCGCTACTTCTCAAGACCAAGCGGCAAGTCCGCTCAAACCTGACCTCAATCCTTCTCAGTCTGCTGCAAGCCCTAATGCTGCTGCATCTAGCCGTCCTCAATCGCCTCAAGCAATCAACCGCGATCGCCATAATCTGGAGCGATCCGAAAAAGTGGCGATCGCCCCTGAACCTATTGTTTCATCTAATATTTCCAAGTCTAGTAACCGTCAGCGTATGGAAGATAATCTTGGTTCTATTGTAGGTAAAACAGAAGCTAGTCCATCGGAACCAGCAAGGCGTTTAGAACCTCCTAACATAGATACCTTGTCTCAACCTGCACCAATTACAGCTGAGGCTGCTAAGCAAGCGCCTTCTGCACCACCCGCAAAGTTGAGCAGCCCTGCGACGACAGCCTCTGCGGATTATGAGAATAAGGTGGTTGTAACTAGTATCAAGGTTTTGCAGATTCAGTCGGAATTACCCAGTGATATAACCTCCTCCTTGGTAAGTTATATCCAGACTCAGCAAATCACCATATCAGCAACAGGAACAATCACTTTCAATCTTGAGATCTCAGGCGATCGCATCAGCAGTATAGCGACCGATCGCCAAGGTTCGCTCTTAAAGGATACTAAGGCGATCGAGGAGTTGGAAAAGCTAGTTTTAGAATGGCGATCGCCTACTCCAATCAACGGCAAGATCCGTATGGTGTTGCAATTATTATAAAAAAGGGACGCAAAGTGTCCCTTTTTTATAATAATTGCAATTACCGATCAAACAAACCAAGAGAATTTCTGAAAGTGTTGCTTTGCAACACTTTCAGAAATTCTCTTGGTTTGGGATTAAGCGCAAAGCGCTGTAAGCTATGAGCTAAGTTGAAATACAAAGCTAACTTTATCTCCCTTACCTAGAGAAATGCGATCGCCTGCCCTGAGCTTATGACGATTTCCCGCAGGCAGAGGCAAATTATTGATATAAGTACCGTTAGAGCTACCCGTATCCTCAAAATAGAAAGAACCTCCCTCAGCCCGAATATCCGCATGGATACGCGAAACAATGTCTGAATCTGGGAAACCTGACACATCAATATCAGGAGGAATTACCGTATTTGGCTTGCCAATATGTACGACTGGTAAATGGGCAGGAATTTCAATCGTGAGATTAGTTTGCACATGTAGCAAAGACGCAGCAAATTGCTGTAATTGAGTCTTGACACTCACGGGTGAACTTGCTGGCGCACTTGTGGGAGCACTAATCGGCTCATTCATAGAAGCCGTGATCGGAGGATTCTGCTCCTCTGCGGCTAGCAAATTTTCGATATCCGTAAACTTGGGAAGAGTTGGAACCTCGGCGAAGGAATTTGTTACTAAATTTGCAGCCGAATCATCTTCGGTCGTCACATCAGGTAAAGAATTTGACATAGCGCTGGAAATAGTTAGTACGGGGAAAACTTCAGTCGATGAGATGGATGGCGCGATCGCATTTTCAGCATGAATATCTGGGAGCGAATTGATCGCAGTTGCCCCACTTAGATTAAACCCACAATGTCCACAAAACTTAGCATCCGACAACACAGATGCACCGCAACTAGGGCATTGAATATTTTTGACAATCGGTAACGGTGTAAAACAGGATTCGCAGTTTACAGCTCCGTCAGGGTTGGCATGAGCGCAACTAGGACAAATAATCATAAGGGCAACTTAAGATGAACAGTTTATGTATGCATGATGAACATCGCGATCAACAGTGTATGGATACACTTAACATATCTAAAATTTAAGGATTGGGAGGTGATTGTAGTACAGTTTTGGAGGCGATACGTGTTTTTTTGCGATCAGATTCGCTTAGAGACGTGCCTGTTTGCAAACGAGTTGCATTGTTTTGCAAGATTGTTGAAGCATTCTGATCGCCCATTTGCAAAGCGGTTTTAGCAGCCGATTGTAACATTGTCGCCGCCCCTGCGCGATCGCCCTGCTGCAATTTTTGTTCGGCAAGTTGCGTTTGGCGATATTTAGCTAAAGCTAACAAATAATTTTGTAGCTGAGGATCGACCTGTGGCGTATAGTCTTGGACTAAAGTTGCGGCGATCGCTACAGGTGATGATAGTGAATTAATTTGCGCTTGTGAGGGAATGTCGTAACGGACTTGAGCCGTCAAAATAGGGATTTCCGAGCGATCGGGATATTCGGCAGTATAACTAGTCGGACTGATATAGAGATTAAATAACACTACTCGTTCCACGTCCGTCATCAGATCGCCCAGTCTGACAATAATCGCGTCTCCCTCGGTTTGATAGGCTAATTCGATCGTGTCAGGGGCAACTT
This sequence comes from Phormidium tenue FACHB-1050, assembly GCF_014696925.1. Classification (GTDB taxonomy): domain Bacteria; phylum Cyanobacteriota; class Cyanobacteriia; order Pseudanabaenales; family Pseudanabaenaceae; genus Pseudanabaena. The sequence continues at coordinate 89,951 of NZ_JACJQY010000012.1, forward strand.
GAGCGATCGGCTTTAATTCGGCAAGTCTGACATGGGGCGCTAGCTGCAAGATCAAATGAGCATTGGTTAGTCCGATCGCTTGAACACGTTTTAATAATTTCTGAAACTCTTCCCCAGCCGCCGCAGGCGATGGGATATAAGCCATTGCCCCACCACCAGCATCGGCAATACGTTCCAGTACATCCTGATTCCAGCTATCCCCAAAACCAAGGCTATGCAAGGTCATGTTGTATTCCGTGGCTAGGCGGGAAAACTGGAAACAGCGCTCATTATCGCCATGCTCATTCTCCCCATCGGTCAGCACAAAAATCTGGCTCACAGTGCCATCTTTGCCCTTACTCGTTTCCTGCAATCCCAGCTTGATGCCATCATCAATACAAGTACCACCCGATGCTTTGAGGGATTGAATCTTAGCTTTGATAGATTCAAGACGATCAACGGGTTGATTTTCGACTACCACATGAGCTTTGTGATCAAAGCCAATTACACTAATCCGATCTTGCAGATACATACTATCTACGAGATCGCGAGCAGCACGTTTGACCGTATCAAGGGGTTGTCCTCCCATGGAGCCACTGTGATCTAAGACAAGGCACAAGTTAAGCGGCGCATTATTGCCATCGACAGCAGCGTTAGCGGAAACGGCGATCGCTAACTGACGTTGACTGCTGCCTTGGTTACTATCAAGAACGCGATCGCTTAACTTACAGGTCAAATTTACGCTCATTTTAAGTTTCTATTCCGAGGATTTCACAGGATTTTTCAAGGATTTCATCAGGGTCAAAGGGTTTTGTCATATAGATGTCAGCCCCCACATCTTTACCCCGACTGCGATCAAATTCTTGCCCCTTAGCGGTCAGCATAATGATATACACATCACTTAGACTAGGATCACCCTTAACCTTTTCGCAGACATCATAGCCATTCATTTTTGGCATCATTACGTCTAAGAATACTAAATTTGGCTTTTCCCTCTGAATTGTCTCCAGTGCTTCTAAACCATTAGTTGCTGTTAATAGTTCTACGTCCTGATCTTCTAGCTCTTCTAAGGTCTGCTCTAATAGCAAACGGATATGCGGTTCATCGTCAACAATTAATAGCTTTTTGCTCATCTTTAAGCCTTTACGATGTATCTCATGACTAATGTATCACTTACAGCGCTTTGAGTTCAAAAATAATCTGGGAAAGCGACGCATTGCGCCACTTTTTCAATATTTTAACACTTTACTTTTACAGTAATATAACCCCAAAAGAGAATGGCGGCGCGAAGTGCCGCCATTCTCTTTTGGGGTTATATTCGGCTTTTTTTAGTCTTCGTAAATCACCTCGAAAATTTCTACAAGATTCTTTTTCCCCTTTACAGGCAAAGTTCCAAACTCTCTAAACTCAAAATTTGCTTGAGTTGCCTCATACACACTCCGCGTCACCAAAATCTGTCCACCCTTGGCCAAACCCTGTAACCGCGAAGCAATATTCATCTCATCTCCGATCGCTGTATAGTCCATGTGCTGAGGTGAACCAATGTTTCCCACAATTACTTCTCCAGAACTAATCCCAATCCCTGTAATAAAGTTCTTCCTAATCCAATCAATCGGCAAACTTTTAATCCGCCTTTGCATATTGATGGCAGCAGCGATCGCCCAATACTCTCGATCTGCGATCGCCGAAGGTGCGCCAAACATCGCCACAATCATATCCCCCACAAACTTATTGACGGTTCCTTGATGATTGAAAATCACATCGACCATTTGTGTAAAGTATTCATTTAGATAACCCACAAGTTGTTCAGGCTCTAGTTCTTCGCACTTAGTCGTAAAATTACGAATATCAGAAAACAACATAGCGATTTTACGTTTACTCGTAGTTAATGACACCTCTTCTCTCTCATTGATAACCGCTTCAGCTACCTGTGGTGATAGATATCTTTCTAAATTATTTTTGATTCTCTGTTCACGCAACTTACTCTCATGGAGAATTGCATTTTCAATAGCTCCAGAAGCTTGGGTGACAATTGCTGTAAATAGCTTAAGATCTTGAGATGTATAGCTTACTTGCTCAGAATTGCTAATATTAACTACACCTATGGTTCTATCTTTAGTAAGAATTGGGGCACAAATGATCGCATAGCATTCATTCTCATTAACAATGTATCTCGGATCTTGCGTAGCATCATTGACTAGCTCAGATTTTCCTGTTGTGAATACATAGCCTGCAATCCCCACATTAGCAGGAACATTCCAGCTAGTGATTTGTTCGGCAGTACCTTTAGCTGATACAACTTCTAGGCAATTAGTATGATGATTATGGAGCATTACTGAGGCACTAGTACATGGGATTAATCGACTAGTCTCTTCCAGTACAAGTGTGCCAATCTCTTTCGCATCTAGACAGTTTGACATCTTGCTAGCGATCGTATAGAGAAGGTTGATCTCTCGGTATTTATCCAAAGCATCAGCCGCCAACGTTTTCTGTTCAAATTCACGCTTAGCTAGATAGCTCAAAAAATTAGCAACTTGCTCAACTTGTTCCTTCCCTATTACCCATCCTAATATTTCATCGCTGAGTACTACAGGGATTTTATTTAAGTCTGTATTGACCAGTGGATCTTTAACGCGCTCTCTACTACTTTCACTAATATCACTGCTAACAGATCCCTTATCCACGCCTAAATCTGCAACCAAGATTTGTCCTCTTTGATCTTGGATGACAATAGGAGTAGTGAGTTTCGTAACTAAGCCTTTTAGTAAGGATAATATTTCTCTTTTGAGTAATATCTTTTTAAGACTGATAGATTGCATAAATTTAAAAATTGCGTAGGTAGCGATATTTAGAATGGGCGGTGCAATGCACCGCCCATTCTAAATATCATAACGACTAATAGAGTAGAATCAAACGCCATAATGCTGAGTAACAACAATTCTCATTGGCGAATTGGTTATTTTGAAAGCCACCATAGGATCGCCTTTAAAATAACCAGTTTTGGTGTTTCCAGCGTCGTAGTTAGCCCGATCGCTTAAGTTAAATAGCTGAATTTCAATCAGGAAGTTTTTTATTGAGCTTACCTTTGCTAGACTGAACTTAATTCTTGAGACATAACTAAATAAGGAATCGGGTAAGTTTAATATGCCTTACTCAGCAGAAATCAGTCGCCGTCAACCTAGTTGTTTCCTCTTCCTCATCGATCAATCTGGATCGATGGCGGATGCATTTTCTAACGATAGTGCAAGTAAAGGGACAGCGAAAGGAGCTAATGAAAGTTTACATAAGACTAATGAAGCCATCCAGAAGGCTCAAGCCGTTGCGGATGCGGTAAATCGGTTGTTGGATTCACTCGGACAACGATGCGTCAAAGGCAACGAAATCTATGATTATTTTGATGTTGGTGTAATTGGTTATAACAGCGAGGTTACATCAGCTTTAAATGGGCTTGCTGGTGAGAAAGTAATCGCCCCAATCGGTAAGATTTATGAAAATCCAACTGAATTGGAAAAACGGGCGCAAAAACTACCTGATGGCATGGGCGGGTTAGTTGAAGTTTACAATGACTTTCCCATTTGGTTTAAGCCGATCGCTAGTGGTGGGACAGCCATGTGTAGTGTGTTTGCACTGGCGCGAATTTTGTTAGAGGAATGGATTGAGAAACATCCCAATAGCTATCCACCCACGATTATTAATATTACTGATGGAGAGTCTACCGATGGCGATCCGACAGAAGAAGCGCTGAGCCTCAAAAAATTGAGTACTTCTGACGGTTCAGTTCTGCTTTATAACATCCACCTTTCCGCAGAATATACGCAGCCAGTGTCTTTCCCCAACACTGCTGAAGTATTAAGTGATCCTTATGCTCGGTTAATGTTTGATCTATCTAGCTCTTTACCCTACGCCGCCCAAAAAGCTGCTGAAAAGGAAGGCTATAAGGTTGCACCCGATGCTAAAGCTTTCATGTTTAATGCCGATCCAGTGAAGCTAATTCAGTTTCTGGACATTGGTACACGTACTGAAAACCTACGTTAAAACAAAAAAACAAAGGTGAATTAATTCACCTTTGTTTTGGACAGTTGTTTATAGCGCTTTGCAAGCAGGCGAGGTACAAAGGTTTGTTTCCCATCCGCAGGCTGGGAAACAAACCCATACTTCACTAGACTGATAAACGCTATTTTGTTGTGGCGGGCGAAGCCCGCCACAACAAATTTTGGTTTTAATTGTTGGACACTAGGATAGTAGCGACGATTGGGACAATGCCAGCTTCATCACTGTTGAGGGCGATCGCGGCGGCGTGGGACAAATCGAGGTTGCGATCGCCAAAGTAAGGTCCGCGATCGTTGATTCTTACTACTACAGACTTACCATTTTGCTGATTAGTAACTTTAAGATATGTGTCAAAGGGCAAACTAGGATGCGCGGCTGTAAAATCTTGCTGCTCAAACTGTTCGCCTGAAGCTGTCTGCCGACCTTGAAAGTAAGGTCCATACCAAGAAGCAATACCATTAATTTGTTCACCAGTAGGAGCTAACTGATGCATTTGTTTTTGGGCTTCTACTAAAGTTAACGGCTCTACATCTGCACTAACCCGCAAGTTATTAATCCACTGAGTCAATTTTAGCGAAGGGTTAACAACCTCCGATTGGGGAATTTTAAATAAGATGACATTTTTATATTTACCAATATATTCACCATCTATAGCCAGCGGCTCTAAGTAACGGGGATCAAAGTCTGGCGCATTCATCGTCATTGCAAGTTTAGCCGCTGCGATCACCGCATTAGGTAAATTTTTAACCACAAATGCTGGCTGATTATTCACCATGATCATCCATTCATTGGCAGGCTTTGAGCGAAATTCGATTACATATTTAGGTTGAATAGATTCTAATAAATTGTTATTGCTAACAAAAGGTTTGTCTTGGTGAGTGATCAAAGAATTATAACTGCTTGATTGGTTATAAGTTTCATTGACAATTTTTGGTGAAGACGTGCCAGAAATAAGCGAAACCAAGGGAATCGCCCAAAGAGCGGATGATGTAGACATATGTTTTAGGAGTTAAGCAACAAGGATGTTTGTAGGTAGTATTTAAAAATAAGTGTGATAAAAAGTGTTTGTTTACTGGATATAAAAAGACAGGTTAATCATGAAAATCAATAAATTTAAGGTTTAGGATATTTAAATAAATGAGATCTAAAATTAGTAAAAATATAACAGCCATTTTTTAAACTACGATATTAGCGGGGATCATAAATCATCCTTGGGAAAGAGATAAAACTATTAGTATTCAATTTGACAGAAAAATTCAGCTAAAACTTTGATGTCTATCGCTCTCTAGGCAATGTTGCCGCAATTATTGGTAAAACTTGCGATCGCTATAGCAATGTAAGTTTTGCTTAGGACTTAAAACCCAAAAGATGAGTGGCGGCGTTTCCCGCCGCCACTCATCTTTTGGGTTTTGATTTGTCCTAGCTATCTCTTACGTTGCTATACCTATGAGATCTCTAAAATTCTGAGAATCTTATGTTTGTGCGATTTATAGCTGTCGCCAAGTCAGGCAATTTTGCTGATGTTTGCTGGATTTTTTATCGCTAATGTATTGAAATGTCTCGGATAATTCCTCTATAGCGTGGATTGCTAACTAAAACTTAGTAATACCCGCTATTTTTGTTTTTTACGCAGTAAAACAGAGCATCAATTTTTGGTAGCGCGGCATAATTAATTACAAAACAAAACCCGTAAAGTTTCGCCCCGATGGGGCGAAACTTTACGGGTTTTGTTTTGGCAGGCACTTAAATCTTAAGAATGTACAGAACCGTTGGGCATTTTAGCTCCTGTGAAATTGACATTCGTGAGTTTGACCATAAGCTTTTCGCCAAAACCAACTTTTGCGCCGCTTAAATCTGCACCGCGCAAATCTGAGCCGCTTAAATCTGCTCCAATTAAATTAGCACCGCGTAAATCTGCATTTTGTAAATTAGCCTGAAACAGATTGGCTCGAAATAAATTCGCGCCCTGTAGATTTGCACCCTGAAAATTGACTCGGTGCAAGAAAGCATCGCTCAAGTCGGCATTACAGAGATTGGCGTAGCTAAGATTTCGACCTTCAAGATACTTCTCACGAAGATTTGCACCTCTAAGATCGGCTCCAGTTAAATCAGGCTTTTGCGGTTTTGGTGATGCTTGAGTCGATTGTTGCGATTCAGCATAGGACTCGGACTGATAAGTTTTTTGTTTGCTGGGCTGCTGATAGGATTGGGTAGATTGATAGGTTTGATAAGCCTGAGATTGATAGGAAGAATAACGTTCTGAAGATCGGTCTGAAGCTTGTTGTTGCGCTTGAGATGTGCTTTGATGTGCACTTTGGTACTTGCTTTGATATCTGGTTTGATGTTGGTGATATTGCCGCGTTTGGCTAGATGCTTGATAGGAAGTCTTTTGAGAGTATTTAGCTTGTGAGTTGGTGGTTTTCTGCTCAACCGCCTTGCGTAAGCTATCTCTTGCGTGGTTAATCTCTTTCAGTTTTTCTTGGGCTTGTAGTTGTTGTTGGACATTCTCTCTAGGAATGCGATCGGGATGCCATTGCAAAGCCAGCGCTTTGTAAGCTTTATTGACATCTTCTAAAGTCGCATTAGATGTCAAGCCTAGAAGTTTGTAACATTGGTAGATTTCCATATATGTCGATTCCACAGCGACAGAGATTTTTAGAGTTTATGCTCTCAATCGATCCCAAGTGTATCAAAACAAGCAAGTCACAATTTGCTATTTAAATCTAATCCGTTAGAGAGATAGGGTTAAATTAAGCTTTTGAACTTACAGCAAAAGTTAGCAAAACCCAAGAAGCGAGTGGCGGCGCTTCGCGCCGCCACTCATCTTCTGGTTTTATGTTTCAAGCAAAGCAAGTTTTTCTATAGCAATACTAAATCATTAAAGGGAATGCAAATCTTCACAAACAAGAGGCTTACATCCCATTATTTTTCCACAAATCATTCAGGCTTAAAAGGTGTAATTTTTACACCTTTTAAGCCTAATTCAAATAGTCCAAAATTGCTTGATTAATCGTTGCTTCACCATGCATATCTAACTGATCAGCATTAGCTAAGTCTGGAGCTTGAAATTCAATGTTTAGAAATGACCAATCACTTTCATAAAATTCTTGAGGTGCAATAATTAGGTGCTTGGCATAATTTTTCACACCCGCAATAAGGGTTTCCGCTTCTAAAAATCCCTCACGGGTCAGACAAATGACGGGAATGCCCACACGCAAAGCCTCAGCTAATGTGCCATAACCTGGTTTGGTGACGAGCCGATCGCATACCACCATCAGATCTACAGGACGGAGCCGATCGCCATTGGCTTTAGTTAGATTTGGTAAATCTGGAGCATCACGATCAAAGGTGACAAATTGCCAGTCAGGAAAGCTGGCAAGATTTTGATAAGGAATTGATTGCAGGCTTAGCCCCCCAAAAGTGAGTAATGCTGTGGGGCGATCGCTATCTAAATTAAATTTTTTCCGTAAATATTCTGCCGAATGCCTAGGGCTTGCGCCAGTCAGCCCCACATCTTCTATGTTAGAAAAGCAGCCCATCGGTTCGGCAAAGGGTAGGCGAAATAGGCGATCGCAATGGCTATAAGTTTCTGATAAGCGATCGGCAAGTTCAATAAATTTGCCACCCCAATCGCGATATATAAAATCCCAGCCAAAATTTCCTGCCATCCAACAAGGAATTTTTGCCGCTTTGGCAATTTCTGCAACCATCGGTGGAATGTCGCCAAATATCAAATCAACTTGATTTTCTTGTAAAAACTTGACTTCAGCTTCGATTAAATCTGTTTGTTGTTGGTGAATTTGTTGCCATGCATCAAAAGTAGCTTCGCGATCCACTTGCAAGCTATCGATCTGGATTACGCCCACATCAAACACACACGGATGATAAATAAAATCGCCTTCGATATATTCTTCCAATAACCAACGCGGAGCCGTCGTCGCAATAATCAGCTTGATATCAGGCGATCGCTGTTGCAGTTCTGCAAGAACCGCCGCCGTGCGCGTCGCATGACCGAAACCGTGATTGGTAATTGCAATATATAAAGTGGGCATGAGTTTACTAAAGGTTATTTATTATTTTTTGCTGTTCCAATTATTCGTCAACCTCAAAGTGGTTGCGACCAGTTTGTTTGGCTTTATAAAGCGCTGCATCCGCACGTTTAAATAAAGAATCAGTCGTATCGCCAGCTTTTGATGTAGCAATACCAATACTAAACGTCACTTGTCCAACTTGTTCATGGATCAATTCAGAATTTTGCTTATATAAACGCTCAGCTAGATTGCAAGCTGTCCGCAAATCGGTTTTCTGTAAAATTAAGATAAACTCTTCGCCGCCCCACCTTCCTAATAAGTCAGAATCACGAAGATTGTGACGTAAAAAATTGGCGATATTAATCAATACGCGATCGCCAATATCATGTCCATAGGAATCATTGATTTTCTTGAAATGATCAATATCTACAACAAATATAGTTAGAGTTAAATTGTCTATTTTGGCTAAATTTAGAAAGTTATCAAGAGATTGAGCTGCAAACCGTCGATTGCTAATACCTGTCAGATAGTCAGTAGTTGCCGCAATAGTCATATCTGTGGCTTCAGTATTTACTTCAATAATCTGCTCTTTTAGAACCGCAATTCCTAAAACCATTAATATATAAATCGGTTGAGAAAAACATATATTCTTTATAGCTGGATATAAATTGTTTAATACAGAATCAGGGACATATTGTATCATCTCATATAAAATAGTCGAGCATACTAAAGACAAATAAAACAATACTGAAGCGATGATGGCATTACGGGTTTCCAGCATAATAAATGCCGATACATATATCATCGGTAGCCATTGTAAAAATGTACTAACGCTATAAAGATCGATGACAAAAAAAGGCATTCCCAAAATCATTGCTTGGAAATTAGCAAAGCAGTAAATGGCAAAAGTATAGAAGGTAATACTTTCAACATATTTTAAGCTTTTTGGGTATCGGTACAATACGATTGTTCCGATACTAAAAATAGCGATCATCAGTGGATAAGCTATGTTGTCTATGGGATTTACATGGAATTTTGACCCTTCTAGACTCCAAATTGCTATGATCACTAAAACTGCAAAGGTTAAAAACACCTTCATTAAACGTGATTTTAGATCATAAAAAGATTGCAGAGATTTTAAGTTGATTTGATTCATAGAATAATAAAAAATGTCAGTCTTAGTAACTGTTTAAAATTCTCAGATACATCAAAATAGAAGGCTTGAAATTAGTCCTAACAATACTTCTTGTTAAAAACATTTTACTTATGAACTTTTAATAAAAATATGGTAATAGCAAAACACAAAATGGCTATGCCATTTTGTGTTTTTAAAACCCTTACAGGGTTTTGTTTTTAATTCAAAGAAGTGTTACCCCACTTTTGTGAATTGGTATAACTAGTTCAAAAACTAAAAGTTGTAATTTGTAACTTATAGCAATAATAAATGAAGGCGGTGCTTTGCACCGCCTTCATTTATTTAGGCTTTATGACCTAGGTAAAATTTACATTGTTACATTGAGGATTCTTTGCTCGGACTCTTCAATACTGGCAAAGCCGAGCTAACGAGAACTTGATCGGCTTCTGGCAAAATTTTAGTCTCAGAAATTTCTTCAACAGTCTGATTTTCCTCGCTCATGTCTTGTCCAGAGCCACGCATACTGACAAGATAAATGCTGCTCAGAGTCAAAATTACACCAATCCATTGCGCGAAGGTCAGATTTTCACCTAAAAAGAGACTGCTAAACATGAGTGCAAATACTGGCGTTGAGAAGGTCAAAGCGCTCAAAGTAGTCAAACTACCTGAAGAAGCAAAAAAGAAAAATAATCCATAGGCGATCGCACTGCCCATAATCGCCATATAAGCCATGCCGAGCCATCCCCAAGCGCTCAAGTCTTGCCATTGTTGCTGCTCGAACTGATTAGAAATCAGTAATAAAGGCAATCCTCCAATAATCATGTGCCAACCTGTCGCCATCACAGGATCGGCATGACGCACCACAGGACGAATCAAAATCGTACCGATCGCCATGGATAACGATGCGCCGAGCATAAACCATTCACCCAGAGTAAATACTCCCGCTTCTAAAACCGTGGCAAAATCTCCTGAGAGCAAAGCTGTCATCAATTCTGATGGCAACCCAATTAGCCCAATTCCGACGATACCCACAAATAGCCCAAGCGTTGCCCCCAGACCAATTCTTTCTTTATATAAAACCGCAGCCATCACTGCCACTGCGAGAGGCTGAGAATCGATCAGTAAGGAGCCAAGCCCTGCATCAGTCCGCACTAAGCCCTGCGCCAAAAAACCTTGAAACATCGTGCCATCGACTAATGCAAACAAACTAATCCATAGCCAAGCCTGCCAACCCTTAGGCTGCTGTCTCCCAAAATAAGCCGCACCTAAAACCAGTAATATTCCTGCGGGAATCAAGCGCACTGCTGCCATAAACATGGGGCTAGTCTGAGGCAGCAATGCTTTCATCACTACCATCGCTGTACCCCAAAGAAAAAATGGCGCAATTATTAAAGGGGACTGACGGGTTAGCCCAGAGATACTAGCTGGTGTGGATGACTGCATATTTTCGGATTTGAATTAGGAATTGCGAAGTTTGATTTTCAACAGGCTAATAGCTGTGGCAAGTCTTAAGAAGCGTGAGGCGGCGCGAAGCGCCGCCTCACGCTTTTTGGATATTAATTAAGAAGTATTAACAATATTATCTCGATCAAAAACCAGAATTTTGAATCATTGCCAACAAAGCGCATAAGAATCCATCAAAAGGAATGTATAGCTCTTGCTATAAACCCAATAAGCGAGTGGCGGCGCTTTGCGCCGCCACTCGCTTATTGGGTTTGCAAGTAACTAAAGCTATATCTCGCTCTTGACAAAAAAAGATGAAAGCGGCACTTCGCTCTGCCTTCATCTTTTTTTGTCGTACTGGTGGGGCATGTCGCCAAAACTCAGCAATTTATGGAAAAACTTGAACTTTTGTGAAGTGCTTACCCTGTATGCGTTACGCTCCTTTGAGCTAAAAACAAAATCTTGAAACCATTACAGAGAAGGCATTTCAGGAATTAAACCAAGAATTGTGGCAATAAGTATTTAAAAAAAACTGCTCAAATCCCCATAAATTAACCGTTGTGTATATACACAAGTGGCAAGTTGCTATTAGAATGATCAAACAGAAGTCATAGTCAGTGCGGCTTTGGCAAAAAGCGATCGCACAAATATTTCTTTGACATTAAACTCATACTCACAAATCATCTATATATAAGGGGAAACCTATGAACAAAGGTGAACTAGTTGATGCTATTGCTAAAAAAGCTGCCGAAAAGGGCTTATCAGTCAACAAAAAAACTGCTGACGAAGTTCTCTCTGCAACCCTTGAAGTGATCATCGATACTGTAGCTGGCGGAGACAAAGTAACTTTGGTTGGATTTGGCTCCTTTGAAGCTCGCGATCGCAAAGCTCGTGAAGGTCGTAACCCTAAAACTGGCGAAAAGATGGAAATTCCTGCTACGAAGGTTCCTGCCTTCTCTGCTGGTAAGTCCTTCAAAGAACAAGTCAGCCCTCCTTCTGACTAATTCTTTCAAAAAAAGAGGATGCGCTTAGCGCATCCTCTTTTTTTTGACTTGTTAATGTCAATGTTAGGTTTATACCAATTCACGAAAGTGTGGCACCACTTTTGTGAATTATAGCTATAGCCACCTGTATCAGGACAAATCAAAACCCAAATAGTGTGAGGCGGCGCGAAGCGCCGCCTCACACTATTTGGGTTTTATGTCCTAAGCAAAACTTGCTTTGCTATATTACTTAACTTTAGTGATGTTTACTCTTAGCGATCGCCTTGCGTTGACTAGAACCTGTAAGTTTGAGGGCAAAGTTCTCAATGCTGTTATACAAACTGCGCGGTAGTAACCAAATTAAATAGGCTGCGAAAATTGTCAGCAGCGATCGCATTGGTTCATAAATTAAAATCTTCCAATTACATGCCAAGGCGCGATTTATAAGTTGTACGGCTGCCTTACCGTCTTTGTTGCGAATGGCGCGGCGGGCGAGGTAGCGGAATTGGTAGGCGCGGGCGAGGGATTCCCACTTTGCTAATAAATCAGGGGCGTAGGTGCGCGTTTTGGCGATCACTTTTTCCCATGATTCCAATTGTTTATTCATGTTGGCGGACAGACTGCCAGAGTTGACGCGGTAGAGGGTAAGCGGTTCAGGGATACCTTCAATTTGCCAATTGGTTTGAATAGCGATTCTAATCCAGCATTCAATGTCTTCTGACTGACGGAACTGATCATCAAAATAGAAGTCTTCTGTTTCGCCATAGAGATTGTCTTGAAACTTAATGCCTTCAAGGGCTTCACGGCGAATCACAGGGGCGGAACCGTTGCCAATGGGGTTGCGACAGAGTAAATGCGCCGCGTCAATATCTGTCAGTTTTGGCATTTGGTATGTGCCGAGAGAATTGCTGTTTTCGTCAATAAAGGCGGAACGGCTGAAGCTAATGCCAACTTTGGGACGGGTTTCTAAATGTTGAATATGCTTTTCTAGCTTGGTTGGCATCCAGAGATCATCGCTGTCTAATAGGGCAATATATTCGCCTTGAGCATGACGAATTCCTGTGTTTCTTGCTCCTGCTAAACCCCGATTTTTTTGGTGGACAATCCGTATACGTGGATCGTTGAACTGCTGACAGATCTCGATACTGCGATCGGGTGATTGATCGTCAACAATGATTAATTCAAAATCCTGAAATGTTTGGTTTAAGACCGATGTAACTGTTTCTTCGATAAAACGTTCAACATTATAAACTGGGACGATTACTGATACTTTGACCATGATTTATTACCGATAATTACTGACTGACTTTACGTAAAGCCCTCATCCCCCAACCCCTTCTCCCGCAGGAGAAGGGGAGCAAAACCCATATTATTTTTTTGTTCCCCTCTCCTGCGGGAGAGGGGCTAGGGGTGAGGGCTTTACAAACTTTCATGTAACATCACTGAATTAATTTGTGACGTGTGTCGCGCTTTGCGCGACACACGTCACAAATTAAATTAGGTTTGTTCTTGAAGACTTGGCTTGGTGATGTATTTCTTAATCCACATTACAAATATGGGAATTGCCCCCCAATGAATGAGCATCACGGCCGCTGCAACACCTGTAATTTGCCAGATAGTACCTATACAAATAGCGATCGCGAAAATAATTGTAAATAGCACATTCCAAATCAAATCCCAACTTGGTTTGTCCAACGCCCAAAGTGCTTTGGAGGCTGCATTTGCGTAGGGGCGTGGGATTGCCGATAGACAAATGAGAATCAATATGGGAATTGCGGGAATCCATTTCTGTCCAAATACTAAAGGAACATAAATCGGAGCAAGTAATACCTGTGCTAAGACAATGGGAATAATTACTTTGGTGATGGATTGGAAGCTCTGGAGATAACGATCGCGAAATTGAGCAGGGTCGCTTCTGGCTTCGCATAGGTGCGGATAGAGCGCCGCATCAACGGCGGTAATGAAACTAAGACTAATCCCTAATCCAGCATTAAAGGCAAAGTAATATAAGCCAAGGGCTTTAATCCCTAAGAAATGTCCTGCGATTAGATAATCGAGATTATTGCGGAGCGTGGCAAGCATTTGGATACCAAGAATACTACGCCCAAAATGGATAATCTCTTGCCAACGATGGAGCGTAAAGGATTTAGTCGATCGCCAAGGATTATTGGAGCGATGCACGATCACCCAAATCGGCGCAACGATTACTTTCGGCAAGACGATCGCCCACATTCCGAAGCCTTGCCAAGCCAGAATCATCGTCAAAATATTGTCGGTGGAAATCTGGAGCGCGTTGGCTAAAGCCGAGACATGGAGACGGTTTTCACGTTGCGATCGCGCCGCTTGGATTAGTCCCATCGGTAGCATCAGATAGACCAAACCCATCGCGCAGATTGGCAGAATCACTTGGCTATCTTTATAAATCCATGACATCGGCAAAGCAACCAGACATTGAATTAGAAATAAGCCACCACAAATAAACCAATTAATGTAATAGGCAGTTTGGGATAACTCTTCAATGTCTTCTTCTTTGGCTTGGATTAGCTTATCGAAAATGCCATTGCGCGTGAACACATTCACAAATTCATTGGTGGTGAGAACTAGCGCCGCTAAACCATAGTCATATTCCGACAGCCATCGCGCTAAGACCACCGTAGCAGCCAAGCGCGAGAAGCGAATGAGAATTTCTGATAAGCCTAACCAGCCAATATTACGGGCAAAGCGATTCGCTAGTTTTTTCTGAATGAAGCCAATTACTGACTGGATTAGTTTTTGCATAAATCTGATAGCAGTGCCTCCCATGCCGTCATATATTCTTCCCAAGAATTCTGCACATCTATGCGCCCCTGTAAACCCCATGCTTCCAGTTGCGATCGCGGCATCTCACAAACTTGATCGATCGCTGCGGCTAGAGCCTCAGGATTATTAGCAGGAACTAGTACGCCGCAATCATTTACCTGTTCTGTGAGTCCATCTACTTTCGAGACGATTACTGCTTTGGCTGCGGCCTTGGATTCTAAACAGACATTACCCCAAGGTTCCCAGTTAGAAGGAATGATGATCACATCGCACTTCTCTAAAAATGATGGTACATCAGAGATCGAACCCAGAAAATGAATGCGTGGATCATGACCAGCTAAGGATTTCAACAATTCTTCCTGCTCTCCATAGCCGCCAACTAGCAATTGGATTTGAGGATTTTGGACTTTTTGCATTGCTCTCAGTAAGGTGTCAAATCCCTTTTGCTGATTGAATCGACCATAGGCTCCTAATATCAGAGTTGTGTCGATAGATTTAAGAGGCAAGGTCAGAAATTCATCTAAAGTGCGACATTGCTGAATGGTGCTAAGTTTCTTGGGATTTACAAGGTGATGCGCTCGCATCCATTTTCTCTGTCCTTGGGAAATGGCGACAACTTTATGAGCAAGTCCATAGGCAAGTCGCAACATCAAATGAAACCGCCAAGGCGATCGCACTTTCCACTGTTCAAAGCTTTCAGCATAGTGATGCTCATGAATGAGTAATTTGGTCGCGAACCTGAGTTTCAATAATCGCCATAGCGATCGCCAAGAACAAGGATCATGCCAAATCACTACATCAGGTTTAATTGTCGATAGGTTTTTGAGGGCTTCACTTTCGGTGAGAAAGAGAAATTCAAATTTTTCTTTGAGGCGGGAATTAGTCAAGCTGCCACTGGTGCTTTTGATGCCGCCCACATTGCGATCGCTGAGTAGATGCAAGATTTTGGGTTTACGTTCTTGAAAATCTATTGGTAATGTCATGATGTAATCTCTTTATGGATTTTGATGGTCTAAAGCTGTAAAAAAATCTCTATTCATAAAGCAATTTCTTTTTGCTTTTCTTGAGGGAAATACCTTGAGATTCTTTAGGATTTGGAATTAAATCCTGTAATGGATTGCGAGATTGGTAGTCGAGGTACTGTCCGCGAAACCATAGGGCGGTACAAGTAGCGATGACGACGAACCATGTGAGTGCTACATTCTGCCAAGGGAGAAAACGGAGTAAGGCTGTTGTCGAGGAGTAAGCTACTAGAGGGAACCAGCAGAATAATGGGAAAGATAGAAAAGCGAATAACTTGATGATTCTATTGTCAACCTTTTTAGAATGCCAAATTCCTAATCCTATTCCAGTACAAACCAATACTATATTACCAGTCCCAGCCCCAGCCCCAGCCCCAGCGAAAGCGAAAGCTAAAGCACCACCCAAAGCTCCAGCAAAAGCCAAAGACAAAGTCCCAGTTCCAGCCAAAGCCCCAGCAAAAGCCAAAGCCAAAGCCCCAGCCCCACCCAAAGCTAAATCTAAATCCAAAGCCAAAGCCAAAGCCCCAGTTCCAGCTAAAGCCAAAGCTAAAGCTCGAATAGAAGAAATAGAATTAAATAAAATCTCAATACCAGACCAAACTATACGATCACGAAATAATCGAGATAACTCCGTACCAAACGTAATCGATCCAAATAATCCTAAATTTACAAATAGACTTGGTTCCCAAGGTTCATTAATTCCCTTTCTTAAAGAAATCCAGAAATAAATTATTAGAGGATACATCATAGCCATAAGCCAATCTATCCCTTTCTTAGATCCGAGAATAATAGGATGAAATATTTGCCCTAAAGCAATTAGAGAACCAATGCCAGCGACAAGCAAAATAACTCGATAGTGCCAACTTTGACTAAAGCTATACTTCAATGGTTTAAAAATTCTCTGCCAGTCACTTCTTTGAGGGCGACGATTGTTAATCAAGCTATGTAGAATCTTTAATTGCAATTGAGGTGGAAGTCCAGACAATAAAAATCGCCAGTAAGAACGAGATCCTTCAGCACCAAGTGTATCTTCTATTAATTTGAAGATTTTACGATTTAATTCATCATCTATATTTGTTTGTTCCAGAAGAACATCTGCATCATCACTCAAGTTTTTGGGTAGTTTGATTTTGTCAATCATCTGGATCGACAGAAGAGGTATAGCTATTCTGGGATCAATCTTTGCGATAAACTGAGGCGAATTTGCCCTTGATGAATTTTCTAAGAGATAAACAATACGACCTACAACCAATGGTAATTTTGAGCTTTCTACCTCGTCAAATGGTTGCCATATCCAACTTGCATGGTTAGGTATGGCTAATGGATCTGAATTTTCAGATATATAATTAATTTCATGCAAGCCCTCCTCAATTACTGAAATACTAAGCAACGAAGCTAAATACCACGCCGCACGATTTGCAATATCTTTCTCCTCATGCCATAAATAACGTGCTAAATATTTTGCTGCTTTCGGAGTCCCTATCTGATTCAAGTCATCAAGCACATGATTCAAGTGATCAATCGTATTCACAAGACCGAAATGAGCGATACTCCACAGCCAATCAATTGCCAAATCTCCCATCCTTACAAGTGGCTGACCTGCTTCGGGATGAGCAATATATTGCTCGGCAAGTACCTTTGCTGCTTCTGGCAAATTGGTCATCGACAGAGCATTTGCCGCAACTACACGACGAGACTTTTCTGGATCTGTCGCCAGAGTTTCTGCCAAGAAGTTAAATACAGCTTTACCCCTAGGTCGAATATCAGCTGCCACCGAGCCAAAAGCTTTAGCAATTACATCTTCTCGCCCAACTGCTGCGAAATTAACTTTAAAGTCATCAATAATTCGATCTGCTAGTACCTCATCTATCCTTTGAGCATCAGCAAGACATTCAAAAGCAGTGTTTTTATCAATATCAAAAATTCGCTCAATTATGTTAGTACTTTCCTCGGATAAGCCACACCAGAGCTTAACCACCTCACGCCACGCATCAGGATCTTTCTCAAAGCGCGTTATTAAACCCTGTTCTTCTTCAATCAGTTTTGCCGCCGCAAAATATTCCTGCAAGGTCAAATGAGCAAACTGATAGCGTTCTCCCCCATCAATCTCTAGGAGCAATCCACTCCGCTCGACAATTTCCTTTAAAAAAGCCTCCGCTTTGTCTATATCAATATTGAGACTAGGAAGTACCCGCTTCACTTCAGCAATAACCGTTAAATAATCAATACTCCGTCGATCTGTTTGCTGGTGATTGCTACTATCTTGGTTATACAGCGCAAGATGTCTTAGTACCGACTTCTTATCTCTAGCTGGGAATTGATTATGTTCTTGATGCCACTGATCCAATAAAAGATCCGTAGATTTTTGATAAAACTCTGATCTGGAATGGGGTAGAACAAAAGGCGTATCGGTATAGAGATAAGCAATAATCGTCAGCATGAGTGGATTACGTGCCAATGCCATAATTCGAGGGCGATCATGCAAATTTCTGAGTAACTGCTCAACCGACTTATCAGCAGTCATACTTGACTGCCAAGGATGCAAAAAGTTTTGAATTTGTTGATCCGTAAATTCCTCAACCTCCAAAGTCTGATTAACAACTTCGCTAAATTCACCATTATAAACTTGAGTACGACATGTAATTAAAACACGACACTTTGAGTATCGATAGATCAAGTCTCTAATTCTTTGTACAACTTCTTGCCGTTCAGCGCTATTAACTTCATCCAGCCCATCAAAAAGCAATAACAATGTTCCATTTTTCAACCCCTGCGCCACAAATCGATCAGCCTTTGGGAAATCATTCCTTTCTAATGCTTCAACTAAACACTGGTTAATAGATTTAGTGTGATCGCTCAAACGATGCAACTCCAACAAAATCGGCACATATTGCCCAGAAGTGGCAAAACCACTTTCGGCATAATTTAAAGCAATATGCTTTAGCAGCATTGACTTCCCTGCCCCTGGCGCACCTTTGATCATTAACCGTCGTGACTCAGCGATCGCTCGATAAGCATCCACTCCTTCTTTTTTATCAGTCTCCTTTCTTTTATCATGACCATCAACCACTTTAAGCGGCACATAAACTTCCTGCATTTGCAGGGGTTTACTCCTAAAAGGAATCTTCAGCTCTTTATGCTTCTCAATTAACGCTTTCTGATAACGGCGCAAGGCAATACCCTGAAAAAACTTACTCCCCGCAAACCGATTGTAAACAGCAGATCCTACCCACTCAACGATCTGCTCAAACCATTTTTTCAAAGCTTCCTTAAAAACAAAAAACACCCCAATAATCGCCGCCGCAATCCAACCAACTTTCGGACTTATTTGCTCCCAAGGATTTGCTTCTCTATCTTCTTTTAACCGAGAATATTCCTCTTCATAAATTTTGGCAATTTCAGGAGCTTTTAAACCAACAGGATTGGATTCAAACAACTTCAGCACAGTCGATGTCTGCATCGAACTATCAGTTTTTATATGACGCTCAGCATAACCTTTGATTTCTGCAATTAATTCTTCTCGCGCCGAAAGTACAGGCGTTGGCGAAGATGTTTGTTGAGCAGGTGCAGACCAAACAAATACGGTCAGACTAAATGCCAATAAACTTGAAAACAAATATTTTTGCTTTACGCGAAGCCCTTGCCAAAACTGCTTTTGTTGTTTTCCCACTTTGTTTTAAATCTCAAAACTAGTTCAGTAAAATTAGATCAAGTTATATCAATCGTATAACTAAAAAAGAGAATAAGTATACTCAATCCAATACAATTTTCTTTCTGGATTTAGTCTCATCTTAGATGCCTATATCCTCCTGCGTCAGTACTTCTTCAGCTTGACTAGGTTCTATAGCATTGTCATTAGGACGTTCGAGAAATCCCATGCCGATCGCGATTAGTCCAGGCCAGAATAGATAGGCTAAAATTTCTAGATTTTCGCCAAAGGTATAGAGAAAGATCACCAACAACATGGTTAAGCCAAGTTTGGCGGTATCATTGCGTTGTGACTTAATCAGCAAATCCCCCAAGCTATAGATCATCGGCACTGCCAGAGCCGCGAAGCCCACGATTCCTTTGACAAATAGCAGCCCATACCAAGTGTGATGGGAACCGATGGGCATATATTCCACCATGTGCGGACCATTTTCGACAATACCATGACCCCAGATCGGCGCTTCCGTTTGCCAACGATAGACCGCAATTCTGCCAAGGGCGGCGCGTACTCGCGAGGAGTCTTTACGGGCGGCGGCAAATTGTTCGGAAAAGCTTTCTAAACCTTCCATTAATATTGGTAAAGTCACTCCCCCCGTACTAGCGATCGCCCCCGCAATCATCAAGGCGATCGGTCTTGAAATCCTCGATAATACCTCTACCAAAATCCATACTACTGGCAAACAGAGCAGAGCTAATCGGGATTTGGAAATTTGACACATCATGATGCAACCCGCAATTCCCAAGTATTTCCATTTTTTGCAAGGTTCGCGCAAAATCATAAAGAAGTAAATATTTGCCACAAATCCCAAGGCAGGAGCCCAAGGCGTAAATAATCGCCAACGCGGTGTATTGTCCCCAGGGTCGATTTCATAGAGACGGAACTCAAAGAATTCGGGACCAGGACCACCGATCGCCCGTAATGGAGAGACAAATAATTGTGCGGGTAACTTGGCATAGTAAGCCGCAATAAAGATGGGAGAGAACAAAAGCACCATCGTACAAACCAGCGCCGCCGCTCGATATATCAGTTTTGGGCGAATTGGTAAACATCCCGCCATCGGAAATAGCGCTAAGATCGCCCATCCCTTCGCCCAACCAATGGATGATTTAATAATCTGTCCCATCTCTAGGTAATAGTCCAGATGCCCCATGATCAGCGACACCTGCATCAATATCATCCCGCCAACCCAAATCCATATTCCCATGGGAATGCGAATGCGCTCTCTTAAGGGAGTATCGGGATTTTGCTGCCACCACCGCCAACAGAGTACGCCAAATAAAATCCAAGGCAAAATTGCGCCTAATACATATAAACCACCAATGAAATAAATGGCAAAAGTCCAAACGATCGAGTACCACACCAACTTCTCTTCGAGGTTTTCGGGTGTGATTTTGTAATGGTCAGGGGTTTGCAAAAATTTGAATATACTCATTGTGATTACCCCGTTTTGCTGCGATCGCTGTTGGGAATAGCCCGTAAAGTCGGTAACTCCGCCACCTCAGAAAGCTCCACTTCCTGTTTTGACTTTTGCTCCATCGCCTTACGCTTCCACAATAAAAATACGCCTGTGGAGACAAAAAGCGAGCCGATAAAAGCTCCCGCCAATACTAACTTGGGCTGTGGCGATGCGGGTTCATCTGGCAGACTCGGTGGCGAGACTAATTGGGCTAAGGGATAGGCGGTAAAAATATCCGACTTGCTCAGGTCAATTTTGGCGAGGGAAGAAGCGAAGACCGCTTCAGCGACCTGAGCATCCCGTTGCAGACGATCTAGTTCCAATTGCTTTTGGGTCAAATCCCGCAAGCGATTGTCAAAGTTTTCAATTTGGCGACCCAATTCCTCGGCTTGCCCAGCGATGCCACTCTGTTCTGCTTGGACAGCTACTAAATCCCGATATAGACTTTCTTTCCCTGCACTACCCGTCACGTTTAGATTGATCCTTGCCAACTCTTGCAAATCAACTGGACGCTTTAATAAGAATTTGGCGCGATCGCTAATCGCATTACCCGCATTCTTCTGTCTCGCCGCTTCTCTGACCACATTGGGATGATTTTCGCCCCATTTAGAACTTAAAGTTGTTAAAGTCGCCGAGGACTCACTGAAATCTCTAAGGTTTTGTTGATAAATTGGATCGGACTGCAAAGTAAAGGCAGCACTGGCTTCATCGACACTTAAACCAAGGCTATTGGATAATTGCTCAAGGCGATCGCTAATTAAGATATCCTGCGCTAACATTTCCGCCCTCTGTTTTCGCAACTGCTCTAAACTCACCGCCACTTCTTTCACTTGATCACTGGTACTCAGCCCTGATCGACTTTTATAAGCAGCCAATTTCTTTTGGGATTCCGCTAATTTAATCTTTGCCATGTCCAGAGTTGCCTGTGTACCATCGTCCCGCCGCGCAATCTCATCTTTACGCAGCTTACTCACCTTTGCCATCAGAGTATTGTAAAGAGCAAAGCCCCGCTCCTGAGCTTCTTTTGCACTTGGCCCCTCAATTTCTACCTGCAAAATGGAAGTATTATCGATTAACTTACTTTTAGGCTTGCCTAATTCGGAAGTCTTGATATTTAAAGATTCAGCCGCTTCTTCTAAGACAGGCTCATCATTGAGAATATATTGATAATTTGCCCGAGGATCAAGAGACGATCCACCCGAAGCAGCAGTACTCGAAGAGGAAGCTTGACCAATACTCGGCAAGTTCACATTTGCTCCCACATTGCCCCCAGGCAGAATGATTGCCATTTTGCTAACAAATTTGGGCTTTGTCCTTTTGAGATAAGTTAAGGCTCCTCCCCAGATCACCGCATTTAGGGCTAAACCCAAAAACACATAGAACCACCACCCAAAACGAGGCGATCGCTTAGGCTCGGACAAATCAATAGTTTCAGGAGAAGCTTCCTTACTCATTGACTGCTCCCACCGAAAATATCACGAATCAATTTAATCGGATTGAGAATATCCCCCACAAACTCTAAAACACCTCTAACTTCAGTCACAGTTGAGTCATAACAGGCGATGCTATCCTGAGGCATTAAAAATGGATTAGCAATTTGATCCTTGGAATTGCGGATTAAATCTTCAACGGAGCGATCAATCGCGACGGTTTCCCCTGAGGGGCGATCGGTTCGCACCAGCACCGCACGGCGTGGAGCGTTGGTGGGCGTATTGCCACCGACACAGTTGGCGGCAAATACCGCTTGTGAAAATCGGGAACCATAGGGGAAGCTAGAAGCATCTTTTCCGATCGCGGAAGAAGAGTTACTACTTGCAGGCACGGTTAAATTTGACAGAAAAACCGTAATTCCGGGGGGCGTGATTTGCGAAGGACGGACAATTCGCGGATCGATGGTATCTCTTTTAGGAACGATGATCGTATCGCCCGCGATCAGGGGAATATCTTCCACTGGCTCCCCATTAAAGATGCCTGACAAATCAACGGTCAGCTGCTTGTTTTGGCGAATTATGCTGATTTTGGTAATATCGGCGGTGGGCGTTACTCCTCCTGCTCCCCGTAGAGCCGAGGTTAAAAACCTGTCAGGAGCATAGTCACCCGAGGTCTGTGTAAGTTGCTGGGCGCGAACCTCTGCACTGCGATTATTGATCAAGACTCGCCCCGTTTGAAAAGTTTCCCCTGAAACATTCACAGCAATCGGTGCAAGCGCTAGAGGCGTAACTGAAATTTGCAGAAATTCTGGTTGAAAATATTTTTTGGAAATCAACTGAGTTTTGATTAACTCTTGAATATTAGTAAGCTCTAAACCAACTACAGGCACAGGTGCTAGATAGGGAATAGAGATAGTTCCATCAGTATTAACTTCATATACGCCGTTAAATAATTCGCCTTCGGGAATTAATAACCGAATCCGATCGCCTGGGGATAGGGGTATTGCTTCTAGAGGTTGGGCATTGGTAAAGGCGATCGCGATCGTTGCTAACATAAAACAAGCAAAATTAAGTGGCAAGTCTAAGCTTAGCCACCTAGTTTTGCCTGTTTTACAGCATCTATGCCATCTTCTAGACTGCGCCATTGTTCCGTTCAAATAAGACTGCAATAGTTCTCCAGATTAGCCACAGATCATATTTTAGGCTCCAATTGCGCTTATAGGTGAGATCAAAGCCCATTACTTCTTCAAAACTCCTCACCGTTGAGCGTCCACTTACTTGCCAGACTCCACTGAGTCCGGGTTTAACATCGAGCCGATTCCATTCGGTCATTTTTTCGTCAGTATATTCATTTTCTAATTCGTATAGCCCGACTTCACCAAAAGTAGGTGGTCTTGTCCCAATTAGACTCATATCACCCTTCAGAATATTCCAGAATTGTGGAAATTCATCAATGCTAGTTTTACGCAGAAATTTACCGACCTTGGTAATACGTGGATCGTTACTATTTTTAAAGAATTTACCACTATCACCACTTTTAGACGTTCCATCGCTGGAGTTGGCAATCTCATTGGTGACTTTTTGCTTCAGCATTTCCGCATTTTTGACCATAGAGCGAAATTTCCAAATCCCAAAGGGCTTGCTCATCAGTCCTGCACGTTTTTGTTTAAAGAGAATGGAACCATGACTCTCAAGTTTGATGGCGATCGCAATTGGGATAAACAAAATTGCTGTAAAGCTCAAACCCACCAAAGCCCCTAAAATATCGATAATCCGTTTAGGAAAGCTGCGAACCGATGGATGCACGTTTATAGAAGGATCTAGCTCGATCGCAGGGTAGAAAAAGTACATCACATAGGCAATCACACAGAAGATGGGAATACCAACAAAAAATTCATAGATTCGATGTAAGATTCTCGACAGAGGATTTGTTTTCCTATGCGATCGCTCATTTTTTTGCCTTGGTAAACGATTGGTGCGAGTGGATGGTTCAATGTAAAAAACGCGGTCAAGCTTTGTCATCTTTAAAATTGATAACACTTGAGGATTGACACTCCAAAGTACGAGTTCTGTGGGTTCTGTCTTACCTGATTGAATATCTGTTTGCCGTAAAACTTTTAAACAAGATACTAATGCACCTACACCTGAGCTATCTATAAACTCGGTATTCGACATATCGATGATGATCTTGCGGAAGCTTTCTTCCTCTTGGCACAACTCTCGAAAGTCCTCCTTTAATTTGCGGGCTTCAGGATTAAATATATTTTTAGATGTGCTGATCAAAACAGTGTCATTAAAATTGGTGATCTGCACATCATTTAGACCAAACCTTAAGGATTGCTGCTCACTATTGGTTGGGATATAGACTGCTTCAGGATAGAGACGTACAATGTCTTCAGACCGAACAACCAACAAGTCCAAAGCTTTACACGATCGCAATAATTTTGCCGATAAGCTCAAATCACGGATGCGTGTTTTTGACTCAATGAAAATCACTTTACTTTTGAACAAATACTTAGCAACTAACAAAAATGGTGCAGCGACACCAGCTCCAGTAGACATCACAAGTTGAGGTCGTGCTTTCCTCAATACATCTATTGCTAAATACAAATTGCGGATAAAGTTAGGAATATTGCGATTAGTAGGACTGTAAGCCCAGAAAGTCTTTTCATCGCTCAACTCGGCCTGCGTTGTTCCTGTTTTGAAGGTAATCCAAGCTCTTTGGGGAATGGTTTGCCAATATTCGCTTAAGCCTTGCATTCCTTTAAAATGCCCCCCTGATGAGCAAACCAAGAGGATTTTCTGATAGTCTTGACTGGAATAGCGATCGCTTAAATATTCACATAGTGCTTTGTCTTCACTAAAGCTAAGAGGACTTCGAGGAATAGTCACTAACTTTAAGAACTTCACTAGATCGGCGGGCGATCGGGCAATGAGTACACCTTGATTTTCTAGATCCTCAGCCATTTCTAGCTGATGATCGTCCACATGCTCATGAAATTTAACAGTGCGTGGCACTAAAATATAGGGCTTATCAAATTCTTCAAGCAACAGGGTACTACCCTCACCACAGTGGGCAATTACTGCGCTTGCTTGCTCAACCAGTTGCTTAAATTGTGCTTCTGGAATTATTTTACTAACTTTTACATTGTCAGGTAAGCGCGTTGAAGCCCCATACTGAATGACTACTTCTTCATTAACAATCCCCTCCCTTATCAACAAACTAATCCAATCCATTAATGAATTGAATGGATACTGCTCAGTGCCAACTGTAACAAGTATCATAAATTAATGCTCCCCATTTGTTTAGCTATGTATTTGCTTGGATGAGACTTGGTAGATATTCAGTCTCGTACTTTTTCTAAGTCCTATCTCTCGATCGTAAAATTCTTGAATTTCTAAATTTGATTGGATCAGAAATAGATTTGCATTTCTTTGAATGAGTGTAGCAGATTGTACCAATTATTCACTCAGCATAAAATATGACAATTACGCTTAGCAATCAAAATTTAGATTGGGAGATAAAACCCAAACAAATGAAGGCGGAGCTTTGTGCCGCCTTCATTTGTTTGGGTTTTGATTTGTCCTAGCTATTTCTTGCATTGTCATAACATAAATTATCGGAAGCAATTTACGATCAAACCCACATTCTGCTCGTAATGGTAGGGTAAAATAATAAACGAAAGGCAAGGAATAAGCCAAAAATGAGGAAAGAATTATAAATCCAGAGATGAGATTGGCGAACCTAGATCACCCTTAATACACAATCGCCTATTCCCTCAAATCAACCAGCGATCGCCCATCATCATCCACAAAATCCGATCGCCTATTTCCCAAATCAAAAGCGATCGCTCTCTCACCACCCACAAAACCCGATCGCCTATTTCCACATCAAACAGCGATCGCCTAAATTATGGATATTTCATTTTGATGCTGATTCGTTATAATATTAGCGATAAATTTGCTAAAGAGGGTCAAATATATGACTAGTCGTGAGCAGCTTATCCAAGAACTTACAGAGGTTCCAGATGAGTTAGTAAAAGTAGTTTTAGATTTTTTACATCGGGTTAAGACGACACGTATTCATCATCCTTTAGCCAAATTTGCAGGTATTTTGAGTGATGCTGAAGCTGCTGATTTGCAGAACGTAATTAGATCGGATTGCCGTCAGGTGGATATAAATGAGTGGTGAAATTGCGCTAGATACTTCCGTTGCAGTTCGTTTTTTGAATGGTGATCCTGAAGTTGTTTCAAGGGTTTTGGCGTTGCCAGAAATATTTTTGTCGGCGATTGTGGCGGGAGAGTTATTGTTTGGTGCTGAGAACTCCACTCGCGCATTAAAAAATTTACCTCGCTATTTGGAGTTTATTGAGGCTTGTGTGGTTGTTCCGATTGAGAGAAAAACGGCGGTTGTTTATGCTCAAACTCGTTTGGCTTTGAAGCGAAAGGGGCGACCAATACCAATGAATGATGGTAATTGCTCAACGTAGGAAAATTGACAAAAAGGCAAAAGCTGATAAATTAAAGAAATGAAGGAACTACCCAACCTAAAAGACCTAACAGACGAGGCAAAA
>NZ_JACJQY010000013.1 GCF_014696925.1 Phormidium tenue FACHB-1050
GAAAATCTACCTATCATTTTTGATGAATATCTTCCTAAATGGAATTATAGAGCTATTCCTCAAAATAACTGAAATGCATAAGTTATTTATTTTTCATTCCTTACGGATATAGCGGTGATGCTTTTGAGGCTTTGACAGAGGTTGATCGGCAATCAATAAAACTAGGTATTGACAAGAAGATAATTTCTCTCTGTCGTACCTATATCAAGGCAGAATCGGGGATATGGTTGGCTCCATCGGTACTTTCTGATCTGCTATTCGAGGATGTACTACATTGATCTCCTAGAAATCACGACTCATAGTATTAGCGATCGCCATAATAGATTTGATCGCTATCTAAAGATAAAAGGCAAATGACAACTTAATTTACAACTGGGGCAAAAAAATAGGGTCAGAAAATTTTTAATCCTGTTAGACTAGACAAGGCGCGAAATTGTCTAGATCAGCAAAATCATACGCCAAACCTAACTCTTGAAAGACTTTCGGATAATTACCACTATGTTTTGGGCGGATAAATTTGCAGCAGATGCAAGCGGCGATCGCATTATAGTCAACGATTCCAAAACCCCCTCTGGGCGCGTTCATGTCGGCTCATTGCGCGGGGTAGTGATTCACGATGCCATCTATCGCGCCCTCAAACACGCAGGTAAACCCGTCACCTTTACCTACGGCGTTGACGACTATGACGCACTCGACACCGTACCCCATTATTTAGATCAAGCCAAATTTGCACCCTATTTAGGACAGCCCCTCTGCAATGTCCCCTCACCCGAAGCCTCGGCTACCGATTATGCCAAATACTTCATGGGCGAATTTCTAGAAGTATTCGAGCATTTAGGTGTACGTCCCCAAGTTTATTACCTACGCGACCTCTACCGTTCAGGCAAGATGAATCAATATATTGATATCTTCTTGAACAATGCTCACCTCGTCCGCGAAGCCTACAAAGAAGTCAGCAAAGCCGATCGCCCCTCCAATTGGTATCCTTTCCAAACCATTTGCGAGAACTGCGGCAAAATTGCAACTACCGTTGTCACTGATTACCAAGATGGCAAGGTGTTTTATACCTGTCAGCCTAACGCTATGGAATATGTCAAAGGCTGCGGTCACACAGGCTGGATATCACCCTTTGATGGCAATGGTAAGTTGCCTTGGAAAGTGGAATGGGTCGCCAAATGGGAAGTCGTCGGCGTATCGATTGAACTTGCTGGCAAAGACCATTCCCAAAAAGGTGGTTCTCGCGATGTGGCTAACTCCATTTATCGCAAGATTTTCAAAAAGAATCCACCCACCCATGCCCCCTATGAATTTATTTTGGTAAATGGAACCAAGATGAGTTCCTCTAAGGGTGTTGGCTCCAGTGCTAAGGAAATCGCCGATCTCTTACCACCTGAACTACTACGTTTCTTGATGTTGCGGACACAGCCTCGTAGCGTGATTAACTTCTCGCCGAATTACGAGACAATTACCCGTTTATTCCGTGACTATGACACTCTGATTGATAAATATCAGGCGGATACAGTCAAAGACGAAAAGGCGCTAGAGGATTTAGTTCCCTTAGTCTATTCGCAATTGAATACCGAGGAACAAGTTGCAGGTTATCAAGCCTTTGACTTCAGCACCCTGATTTCACTGCTACAAATCCCACACCTCGATCTCGAAGCCGAGATTGTTGCTAGAAGTGCGAATCCACTCAACGATCGCGACTGGGAAGTAGTGCGCGATCGCATCCGCGTCGGCAAAAAATGGCTACAAGACTATGCCGATGAAGAAGAGAAACTAGTTCTCTATCTAGACTCGATGCCTGAAAAAGCGAAAAACCTCACTGCCGAACAAGTAACTTATCTTGAAGCATTAGCGACTAATCTCGCTGATGATGTTAACTGGGAAGGTGAAGCATTACAAACGCTATTATTTAGCACTTCTAGACAAATTGAAGTCTCTCAAAAGAGTGCATTTGCCGCAGTTTATTACACCTTCTTAAATAAGGAGAAGGGACCAAAAGCTGGAAGCTTACTTTCTTATTTAGAGAAAGATTTTGTGATTCAGCGGATTAAAGAGGCGATCGCGTTAAATCTCACAACTAGTAATTCATAAAAAAAGCGGCGCAATGCGCCGCTTTTTTTATAGCTGTCGCCAAGTATAAAACCAAAGCACAAAATGGCTCCGCCATTTTGTGCTTTGGTTTATAAAGATGTTATGATAATGATTATCATTTTCTGTAATAAAGTATAAAAATGTCTCTGCCTAACTCTGCAAAATTGACCTCAAAGCTACTTACCAAAAAAAGCTTGAGACTTTCTTCAGCTTTTAGTGCGGCTCTGATAGCGATCGCGGCTAGTCTTGTTTCCTGCACTGTGGCTACTGATGCAAATAAACCCAGTCCTACAGCAACTACTCAAACCACTACCTCACCAGTTGCCAAAGCCGCAGAGCTACCTCTAGTTGTTGCAACCAACTCCGTAGCCTGTGATTTGGCTAGGCAAATTGCAGGGGAAACAATTAATCTCAAATGTTTAATCGAGGCAGGAACCGATCCCCATATTTATCAACCTATCCTGAAGATCGGAAAGCGATCGACTCCGCCAAGTTAGTTATTTATGGTGGTTATGACTTTGAGCCAAGCTTGATCAAACTCATCCAAGCAAGTTCCAATCCTGCCCCCAAAATAGCGGTTAATGAAGTTGCAGTGCCTAGCCCTATCATGACGGCAGATGGTCATAGTCACGGAGATGATCACGATCACGAAAAAGAAGACAAAGCAGGCGAGAAGGAAGCCGATCCTCATGTTTGGAATAATGCTCAGAACGGAATTAAGATTGCTCAGTCGATTAGTAAGAGCTTGATTGCACTACGTCCCGATCAAGCGGAAACCTATACCAAAAATACTGCCAAAATTGTGAGCGAACTAGAACAGATCGATATTTGGATTAAATCTCAAATTGCCACAATTCCTGAAGGTTCACGGAAGTTGATTACTACCCATGATGCTCTGGGTTACTATGCTCAAGCCTATGGACTTTCTGTTGAAGGTGCTTTGAATGGGCTTAGTACTGACGAGCAAACAACGCCAACTAGAGTTAAAGAACTAGTGAATGTGATCAAATCCAGTCAAGTCCCAACTATTTTTGCGGAAGTGTCGATCAATCCCAAATTGATTACCACCGTTGCTAGGGAAGCAAATGTCAAGGTTTCAGAACGGAAACTCTATGCTGATGGACTAGGTGCAAAGGGCAGTGAGGCTGAGACCTATGCAGGCATGTTGATCGCCAATACGCGCACGATTGTCGAAGGTTTAGGCGGCAAGTACACCCCCTTTCAATTAAAAACACCTTAAACATGGGTTTAACAGCGCTTTGCGCTATCAAACCAAAAAGAGAATGGCGGCGCGAAGCGCCGCCATTCTCTTTTTGCAGCAATTCTCATTATGAAACCGATTTTGGTGTTTCCAGCGCCTTCGGCGCTGGAAACACCAAAATCGGTTTTTGAAAGTCCGCCGTTGGCGGACTTTCAAAAACCGATTTTTATAATGAGAATAGCTGCTCTTTTTGGTTTGATATTGACGAACTCATTAAATCAAAGCTATAATAGTGAGTTCGGAATTCCAAAATTGTAAAGCTATGCCCCTCCCGATTGTTGCCGTTGTCGGTCGCCCCAATGTGGGCAAATCCACTCTCGTAAACCGCCTGTCGGGTGAACAATACGCGATCGTCTACGATGAACCGGGCGTAACCCGCGATCGCGTCTACCGTGATTGTTTCTGGGGCGCACATGAATTTCAAGTCGTGGACACAGGCGGCTTAGTATTCGACGATGAGACTGAATTTTTACCAATGATTCGCGAACAGGCGGAAATTGCCATTCGTGAATCGGCGGCGGTGATTTTTGTGGTCGATGGTATGGCAGGGATCACCGATGCTGATGAGCAATTGGGCGGCTGGTTACGACGACAAAATATCCCTGTATTACTAGCGGTTAACAAATGTGAAGGTTCTAAATATGGACTTTCATTAGCAGCAGAATTTTGGAATTTGGGCTTAGGTGAACCGATCCCGATGTCGGGAATTCATGGTAACGGTACGGGCGAATTGCTAGATGAGTTAATTAAGCATTTACCAGCACCCGAAGAAGTAGTTAAAGAAAGCGACGAAATCAAAGTAGCGATTATCGGTCGTCCGAATGTAGGTAAATCCAACTTATTGAATGCTTTCATCGGTGAAAATCGTAGTATTGTGAGTCCGATTTCTGGCACAACTCGTGATGCGATCGATATGTCCGTGGAGCGCGATGGCAAAAAGTATCGCCTGATCGATACTGCGGGTGTGCGTCGTAAAAAGAATATTGATTACGGCATTGAATTTTTTAGCATTAACCGTGCATTTAAGGCGATCGGACGTTCCGATGTCGTTTTACTAGTAATTGATGCCCTCGATGGTGTTACCGATCAAGATCAAAAATTGGCAGGTCGGATCAATGATGAGGGGAAAGCTTGCGTAATTGTGGTGAATAAATGGGATGCGATCGAAAAAGATTCCTACACAATTTACGATTACACTGCCGAAGTTAAGAGTCGTCTGATGTTTGTGGAATATGCGCCGATTATTTTTGTGAGTGCGCTTACAGGTCAGCGCGTCACCCAAATTCTCGATCGCATCGACATCGCCGCCGAGCAACACAAACGTCGCGTCCCTACCGCCATCTTAAATGAAGCGCTTAACGAAGCAGTCACATGGCACGCGCCCCCAACCAGTCGCGGCGGTAAACAGGGTAAAGTCTATTACTGCACCCAGATTTCCGATAGTCCACCAACGATCATCCTATTTGTTAACGATCCCCATCGTTTCAATGACAACTACAAGCGTTACATTGAAAATCAATTCCGTAAAACCCTCGGTTTTGAAGGCACACCTCTACGATTTATCTGGCGCGGCAAAAAAGATCGCGAAGTCGAAAAGTCAAAAAACTCAGCATTAAGGTAAACAAAAGGGACGCTTTGCGTCCCTTTTGTTTTCTTAAGCACTATGACGGTTGTATGAGCAAGTTGCCACGATTGAATATGGATTAGCTGATCACATCCAAGTCTCGGACTCCACCTATTTAATTTTGAAAAACAAATATAACTTTGCTGATCGTGGCAAGATTATGATTAAAGGTAAAGGAGAAATGCAAACTTACTTTTTAATTAATAACTGATGTTACGTGAAACACAGATAATGAATCTCTTACTGCAAGCATAGCAGGGCAACCACGGGGGGATTGCCCCTACCCCAAAATTTAAGGGTTATCGTAGGGGCTGTGCCCCCGTGCCAGCCCTAGACCTATGCTATAGCAGGAATTCCTTCCACGTAACATCAATTAATAAGATAACTAACTAAAAACTTGATTTTTAATTACTCAGCCTTCATGAAGGAAATGAGCCGCTCTCTCTCCCCAACAACGATGACAGCCATAGAAGAAACTAAATTTGAAGCTTATACCCTAGGAGCCGCAACCTTTGATTTAAGTGGGCTTCCGAAGGAGTACTACACTCTGGTAGATGGTAGTAAAAGCATCATTTGGGTACAACCAATTTTCCAAGCACTAGGACTAAAGTCATTGTTAGCGGCTTCTTTACCTGTAGAGAACTTTACCTATGCTGTAATTTATGGCAAGGAATATACGGCTGTGGTAATCAAGCAACAAGGCAATTATTTAGCTTTACTAATCGATCCCCATGTGGAACTACTGGATGATCAGTTTCTACAGTGGGCCTATTATTTTGATGCGACTTCTCTTAAAAATAATCCTAAGTTTCAAGTAATTTAAACTTTTGAGAGTTGATATTTGAGCATGATTGAGAAAAGATAAGGCTATTGTCCGAGGATGACCAAGAAAAATTATGAATTCTACCTATAAAGCATTTTGGTTAGAAGATGGCGATCTGGTGGTGATTGACCAGACACAGCTTCCCTTTTGTGTGGTGACTAAGACTTTAAAAACTAGCGCCGAAGCAACCCTCGCAATTCAGGACATGACTGTACGTGGTGCAGGGGTGATTGGTAATGTTGCAGCTTTCGGCGTGTACTTAGCAGCTAGGGAAAGTAAAGGTGATTTAGAAAAAATCAAAGCTCTCGCAGCCGTAGTTCGTCGCGCTCGTCCGACCGCCGTAAACTTGATGTGGGCGGTCGATCGCATGATTGCAGTATTAGAAAAATCGGCAAAACAAAAGCAAGACTTAGTAGAAATTGCGCTCAAAGAAGCGATTGCCATTGCCGATGAAGATGTGGTTGGTACACGCAATATTGGTAAATTTGGCTGTGAATTGATTGAGGCGATCGCCAAGAATAAACCCAAAGGCGAACCTGTCAATATCTTGACCCATTGCAATGCAGGATGGTTGGCGATCGTGGATCGCGGCAGTGCCTTAGCGCCTATCTATGAAGCCAGCGATCGGGGGATTAATATTCATGTGTGGGTTGATGAAACTCGTCCGCGCAATCAGGGCGCAAATCTAACCGCATGGGAACTCGGACAATCGAAGATTCCCCATACGCTAATTGCTGACAATACGGGGGGATTATTAATGCAGTATGGCAAGGTCGATCTTTGTATTGTGGGAACCGATCGCACTACCCGTAGCGGTGATGTGGCTAATAAAATTGGTACATATCTCAAAGCTCTAGCCGCTTTTGATAATCATGTTCCCTTCTATGTGGCTCTACCAAGTTCTACGTTTGATATGCAAATATCGGATGGAGTCAAAGAGATTGCGATCGAGACTCGTAGTGCTGATGAAGTTCTTTATATGCAAGGATTACAGGATAATGGCGATATTGGCAAAGTGAGAGTTGCTCCATTGGAAACTACAGCATTAAATTATGGATTTGATATTACGCCTGCAAGATTGGTAACTGGTTTGATTACGGAGAGAGGTATTTGTGAAGCTGCGGAAACGGCGATCGCTGGTATGTTTCTTGATCTGATTCCATAAGTTTGAGCTTCTTTGAATTTGTTCATAATGCTATAGCAATGTAAGTTTTGCTTAGGACATAAAACCCAAAAGAAGAGGGGCGGCGCGAAGCGCCGCCCCTCTTCTTTTGGGTTTTAATTTTTGTCCGAGCTATCTCTTACGTTGCTATAAGAGGCGGGGTATGGCGACAGCTATAAAAGCTAAAAATGGCGTTGCCATTTTTAGCTTTAGCATTACAGCAATTTAGCAATTAAACGATAACTAGTTAGCTTGAACTTTAGCTGCGATCGCTTTTGCAATCTCCCTTAAAGCCTTAGCCGAAGCAGACTCAGGATGACCTAACACAATTGGAACACCGCGATCGCCACCTTCACGCAGACCAATTTCTAATGGCACACAACCGAGTAAATCCACGTCTAACTCATCAGAGGTTTTTTTGCCGCCACCAGAGCCAAAAATGTCGTATTGGCGATCGGGCATGTCGGGCGGAATGAAATAACTCATATTCTCTACAATGCCCAAGACAGGAATGCCCATGTTTTGAAACATTTTTAAACCTTTGCGCGAGTCTAAGAGTGAAACAGTCTGTGGTGTCGTTACGATTACGGCTCCTGCGAGAGGTACTGACTGCGTGAGCGTCAACTGCGCGTCTCCCGTTCCGGGAGGCATATCCACAATTAAATAATCAAGTTCGCCCCAGTTTGCTTGATACAAAAACTGACGAATCACACCATTAAGCATGGGACCACGCCAAACCACAGGCTGATCCTTAGCAATCAAAAATGCCATCGAGATCATTTTCACGCCATAGTTAAAGGCTGGCTCTACCACATCTGCGCCATTTTCCGCCTTTACTACTTTGACTTGAGCCGCCTCCATGCCCAGCATTACAGGTACATTCGGCCCGTAGATATCTGCGTCGAGAATGCCGACCTTTGCGCCCATGTCTGCCAAAGCCACGGCGACATTCACCGCTACTGAGGTCTTACCCACACCGCCTTTGCCACTAGAAATCGCAAGCACATACTTCACGCCCTCAATGCCTTGCAAAGCGTTAGTCGGTGGTGCAGGTGTTGCCACAACGGGGCTATCGGCAATCACCTTAACCCAAACATCGGTGACAGAGGCGATCGCCTTAATTGCGTCTTTACATTCTTGGATTAAAGGATCGCGCTTGGGACTATTAGGATCGTTCAGCAACAACGTGAAACTGACCACCCCATTGGACTTAATGGCGATATCGCGCACCATATTTAGGTCGATAATGCTTTTTTGGCGATCGGGATCGACAATAGGATTTAATACGTTTTGGATCGCTTGCAAATCAGGTAAATCAGCCATAGATTTATAGAGTTCAAAATTAAAAAAATTTGCTTAATACTGCCAAGATTTCATTAAAGCCCAAATAAGAGCAAAAATAATCGATAAAGATTTATGCTTAGTAAGAAACTTCCCTTTATTACCAATTCACAAAACTGTCATGGCTTCGCCGTAAAATAAGAAACCAATTTTTGATGGTGTAGCACGAAGCTACACCATCAAAAATTGGGCGTTTTATTAAATTGCAGAAACCTGACAACAATTTTGTGAATTAAAAACCAAATCCAGTAAGGGTTTTAAAACACAAAATGGCTTAGCGTTTTGTGTTTTGGTATAAGACTTTATAGCTAATCATTATTCCTGCAATTCTCAAACTAGATATTTAAAGCCAAGAACAAATCAATGAGTAATCAAGTAAAAGTTATACAACCTTCAGGAAGATTGGATGTCACAACTGCGGCTGATTTTCGTCGCCAAGTTAATGATATTGCTTCAGTCCCAAAACCTCCCAAATATTTATTAGTTGATCTGCAAGAGATTACTTTTATGGATAGTTCTGGATTAGGTGCATTAGTCTCAGCTCTAAAGGCTATTCGTAACAGTGATGGGGATATGGTAATTTGTGGTGCTAACGATCAAGTTCAAATGCTATTTGAACTCACTAGCATGACCAAGATTTTTAAAATCTATCCAACCGTTGACGAATTTAATGCAACCTTAAATTAAATATATAGCAACGTAAAAGATAGCTAGGACAAATCAAAACCCAAAAGATGAGTGGCGGCGCTTCGCGCCGCCACTCATCTTTTGGGTTTTATGTCCTAATCAAAACTTACATTGCTATAGCAGCCGACACTTGTGTTAGGACGTAATCAAAACCCAATAGGAGAAAGGCGGCGCTGCGCGCCGCCTTTCTCCTATTGGGTAAGAAAGTAGGTAGGCGCTTTGCGCCCACCTACTTTCTTAAATGTGAAACTCGACTTCTAATAGAGATAAGTCATCTTCAAAAGGACGATTATTAGCTGCGGCTTTAACACAGGTTAATATATGCTCTATGCGTGAATGGCGATCGCTGGGAATCCTGATAAATGTATCAATCAAAGCATTAAATCCCCAAATACTGTCATTTTCTTGAGGAATCTCATAAACTCCATCACTAAATAGATACAACCTGCTACTAGTATCAATCTCACAAAATTGCTCTTGATAATCAATGTCAGGCATCATGCCAATTGGTAAACCAGCAGTTTTTAGTAACTTAATTTTAGGGATTTCTTCATTAGAAATTAGTACAGCAGGAGGGTGTCCACCACTTGCATAAACTAATGTGTGGGTGCGTTTATCATATACGCCATACCAGATCGTAAAGTACATTTCATTATGTACAGCCATCTGAAAAGTATTATTTAGGTCACTTAATACTTCACTAGGATTATAAAAATTAGTTGTGTCTTGGGATGTTCTACTGCGTCTTAAGCTACGAGTACGCATCAGATTTAAAACTGATACTGATAAAAGGGCGGAGCCGACCCCATGCCCTGAGACATCTAGTAAGTAAAGAGCTAGATGGTCATTGTCTAGCCAAAAATAGTCAAAGCTATCACCGCCAAGCTGTGTTGATGGCAAAAAACTAGACTGAATCGACACATCACCTTCGAGTGGTGTAGGCAAAAGCGATCGCACATATTGCGAAGCTTGAGCTAACTCTTGTTCAATTAATCGTTTTTGCCTTTGGATTTCTTCGGTAGCTTGATAAAGTCTTAGCCCTGCTCTTACCCTTGCGCGTAACTCGTTAATGCGGGGTGGCTTGCCTAAAAAGTCATCTGCACCCATATCTAAACCACGCACCAAGTCACCTTCTTGGTCACGGGCTGTTAGCAAAATCAGATAGATATTAGCTAAGTCAGGGTTGCTCTTTACCTGACGACATACCTCTAGACCATCGATGATCGGCATCATCCAATCACAAATGATTAAAGATGGATGCAGTTCCCTAGCCTTAGCTAAGCCCTCTTGTCCATCCTTAGCCACAATCACGTCATATCCTTGACTCTTGAGAAACCTCTGAAGAGTCATCCTGATCGTAGGATCATCATCAATGACGAGAATTTGCAGCATATTGTCCAAGCTTACAAAGATATTGGTTGCTATTCGTCGATGGTGAAAGATTTGGCAACCCTAGCGAACAAATCTTTGACTTTGTCCCAACGTTTTTCGGAGCTAGAAATACTAAGAGTATAGAGATTACCTCGATTCGTAGACACAGTTACAAGGTCATGGCGGGGTTCGCCTTGTAAGCGCTGAACGGCATATTCAAAAATGTAATAGTTGCGATCGCCTGATTCTTTCTGAGTCGCACTAAGTAACTTAGCCTGACGACCAGAACCTTCTGGGGCGACGACACGCTGCTGTAACCTTAGCCCAATCGCTTCAGGTTCACCGATCTCTTCAAGGGTTTTCACTGTTTCGAGCTTACTAATTGCAACCGACACGTTTTCTGAAGGCTCAATAATGTCGTGAAACAAAATATCGATCGCCGAATTACCTTTAGTTTCAGTCCAGCCATTGGGATATAAAAATCTATAGCCATCTTTACTATCTGCAAATGGCACAAGTCCACTGGTGGGTGTACTAGCACAACTGGTAAGAAACAGAGAAAAGACCACAAGTAAGATAGAAACAGCGCGTTTAAGCATGATTAAAGGGATTAAATAAAATAAATAGCAAAAATTTCAACAAAAAATATTGGAATATCTTATCAAGAATAGTCAGAGCCGCCTAATCACGGCTACTTTGCAAGACTTACCTATACCAGAATACAGTACCTTGCCTTCTAGTGAATCATTACCTAAAAAGATGAGATGTGGCACACAGCGCCACATCTCACCCAACATTTTCTGAGACTTTTTAAAATTGTGGTGAACCACAATTTTAAAAAGTCTCTTGGTTTGAATGACATCGCTTTGCGCTGTAATTACGCCGAGGCACTTAACTTATCAGCAATCAATTTATTGGTTGATTGGGGTTCGGCACGTCCTTGGGTTTTCTTCATTGTCTGTCCGACAAAGAAACCTAATAGCTTAGTTTTTCCAGCTTTGTATTGTTCTACTTCCTTGGGATTAGCAGCAATAATCTCATCGATGATTTTCTCCAATTCTGCACCAGCGAGGACAGTTAAGCCTTTAGATGCAACAAGATCTTTGACTGAGCCACCTTTGACAATCAGTTCAGGTAAGATATCCTTCGCAATTTTGCTGCTAATTGTACCGTCGGAAATTAGACCGATCATTTCGCCTAAAATCGCAGGATTAAGAGCAATATCGGCGATCTTGAGCTTGTTCTCATTGAGATAGGCGGTAATGTCGCCCATCACCCAGTTAAATACTTGCTTGGGTTCTGCACCTGTGAGGATCGTCGCATCAAAGAACTCGGCAATACTGCGATCGTCGGCAATCAGCGCTGCATCATAGGGAGTTAGTCCAAATTCATCACGATAGCGTTGACGATGAGATGCTGGTAGGGTGGGAAGCTCAGAACGATATTGAGCTAATGTCGTTAGGGGAACCTCGATCGCCATGAGATCTGGCTCAGGAAAATAGCGATAATCGCTGGCTCCTTCCTTAGAACGCATACTGATTGTGCGTTGAGAATTTTCTTCCCAAAGGCGAGTTTCTTGTTTAATGGTTTCATTACCAGTTTCAAGAGCTTCTATTTGACGATTAATTTCAAAATCGATCGCTCTTTGAATGGCATTAAAGGAGTTCATGTTTTTGATTTCTACCTTTGTGCCAAATTTCTCTTGACCGACTGGGCGCACGGAGATATTCACATCACAACGAAGGGAGCCTTCTTGCATGTTGCCATCGCAAACACCGAGATAGCGCATAATCCGCCGTAGTTCTTGAGCATAGGCGGCAGCTTCTGCACCCGATCGCATATCTGGTTCCGATACAATTTCGCACAAAGGTACACCTGTGCGGTTGTAGTCTACTAGGGAGTGACTGGAACCCGATAGGCGATCGCTACCACCATGCACCAATTTACCTGCATCCTCTTCCATATGTAGACGAGTAATACCGATGCGCTTAGTACTGCCATCTTCTAATTGAATTTCGAGCCAGCCATGCTCAGCGATCGGTAGATCGTATTGCGAAACTTGGTAGTTTTTAGGAAGGTCGGGATAAAAATATTGTTTGCGATCGAATTTACTGTGG
The DNA here is from genome assembly GCF_014696925.1 of Phormidium tenue FACHB-1050. GTDB lineage: Bacteria > Cyanobacteriota > Cyanobacteriia > Pseudanabaenales > Pseudanabaenaceae > Pseudanabaena. Next base: position 12,484 of record NZ_JACJQY010000013.1, read on the forward strand.
GGCGCAATTTGACAATTTAGAGCTAGTCCAGCTTTGACAGCATATTCCAAAACTTTTTCGTTAAGAACGGGCAGTACCCCCGGCATTCCCAGACAGACAGGACAAACATTGGTATTGGGGGTGGAGCCAAACTGGGTTGAGCAGTTACAAAAGATTTTGGAGTTTGTGGTCAACTGACAGTGGGTTTCTAAACCAATGACGGCTTCGTATTGTGTCTTGGTTTTAGTCGGGGCGGTTGCAGTCATAACGTATGCGTTTAGGCGAAGTATTGGCAAAGATATTACTACAGCGCTTTGCGCTCAAATGAATCACAATGAAATCTTTAAAAGTGTTGCTTCGCAACGCTTTTAAAGATTTCATTGTTTTGGGTTTGAGCGCAAAGCGCTGTAGGTAGCAGATCTAGTATAAATCCTAGCACTATGGGATGAACGCCTTGAGCGACATCACCTCGCAAAACAGTAAATAATAAGAGTCACAAAAGCCACAAAAGCCCATACAAAAGTTAGCACTGTCGAGATCGTCACCCCAGATAGGAATAATGGATTGGTTAAAAGCATCGCTTGGGCTGTCAAAGCTAAAAGTTCTTGAGATTCACTCATCAGAGATTTGAACTCTCTTAACTGCTTGGCTAGTAGAAACCAATCTCGCAATCTTTTACCGATCGCAAATATAAAGCCGATACTTTTACCAACTGAGGTCACTTAGAACGCAGATGGCATATCCCTTGATACAGTATTTAGGCTGATTGGGCATACAAACTTTGTAGGGTAGGAATAAACGATGGGTAAGAAATAGCAGCCGACTCGGCGCGATTGATAGAGGTTTTACCTTTAGCAACCAAAGCCGCGATCGCTAGACTCATCGCCACTCGATGATCGTTATAGCTGTCAACTTCCGCCCCTACCAAAGATTTACCACCCACGATCGCCATACCATCGGGAAGTTCAGTCACATTCGCACCCATTTTTGTCATTTCTTTAACCATGGCAACAATGCGATCGCTTTCCTTGACACGCAACTCAGCAGCATCCTCGATTGTGGTAGTTCCTTCTGCACAACTAGCTGCGATCGCTAAAATCGGAATCTCATCAATTAGTCGTGGAATTACCGCACCACCGATCCGACAAGCCTTGAGATTAGCAGAGCGCACTCGTAAATCAGCCACAGGTTCACCCGTAACTTCACGTTGATTCTCATAGGTAATATCTGCACCCATCTCGGCAAGAATTTCGAGAATACCTGTACGGGTTGGATTAATGCCGACGTTCTCAATTAACAAATCTGAATTGGGAACGATAGATGCAGCCACTAACCAAAATGCGGCTGAACTGATATCCCCTGGTACAGTCACCTCCTGTCCAACTAGTTTTGCGCCGCCCTTAATGCCGACTGTATTTGTATCAAGATCAAGGCTCACTTTTGCGCCGAAAGCAGCCAACATTCTTTCACTGTGATCGCGAGATCTTTCTGGCTCTGTGATAATCGTTTCACCATCCGTCATTAATCCCGCTAGCATAATGCAGGACTTGACCTGTGCCGAAGCTACAGGTGATTGATAGTGAATTGCTTTAAGATTTTGTCCTGAAATTGCTAGCGGCGCTCTTGCTCCATTTTCCCGACCCCAGATATTTGCTCCCATTTGACGTAAAGGATTGACGACACGAGACATAGGGCGCGATCGCAAAGAGTGATCGCCTGTAACCGTAAAAAAGCGATCGGGGTGACTGGCAAGAATTCCTAGCATCAAGCGTAATGTCGTTCCCGAATTACCCGCATTTAAGACATCTAGCGGCTCCTTGAGATTACCCAGTCCGATTCCCTTGACTGTTACTAATTCCGAGTTAAGTTCCGAAATTTCCGCCCCCATCGCCGAGAAACAAGCTGCTGTACTACGAGGATCTTCGCCTAGCAATAAACCTCGAATCGTTGTCTCACCCTCTGCTAGTGAGCCAAGCATTAACGCTCGATGCGAAATCGACTTGTCGCCAGGGATCGTGATTATTCCTCGTAAACCTTGTGGCAATTGGCTTGCATCAATGTTGAGGAGATGATGAGTTTGAGTAGTGTCGAGGTCAATCATGTTAGAGTCAGTTAGCAATTAGTATTAGATTAAGACAAAATCACGGCAAATTTAGACTTATATCAACGTCACCACTAGCTTTTTATGAATCCCACTGAGCCAAATTCTGCTGATTTAGATGCGATCGCCACAGATATTATCCCTGACAGGGACACCCCGCCTCAACCACCGCAAACACTGGGAACGTTTCTGGATCGCCTCTATGGGACGCTATTTTTACCGCAGATGACCTTTGAGCAACTCCGAACCAATCCTAATTTTGTTCAAGGGGCGATCGTCATTGCTTTAGTAAATACTCTGGAAACCTTACGTCTTGAACAAGTTGTAAGCTATAGAATCATCTGGTCGGTAATTAGTGGGATTATTGGTTGGTTATTTTTCACTTTTCTCCTCAAACAGTTAGCTAATGTTTTTCAAAAAAACGTTGAGATGCGTGAGTTGCTGACCCTCACAGGTTTTGCGAGTTTACCTTGGCTATTTATGGCTCCTGCATTGAGTCTATCGCCACGATTTCGGGTTATTTCGGCGATCGCTGTGATGATTTGGTTTATCGTCTGGCAAGTATGGAGCGCATCCGTAGTGTTAGGAATCAAAATCTGGAAAACTTTAGCGATCGTCCCCTTAGCAATTTTTGGCGGTATGGTTGCCCTGATTTGGTTAGGCAATACTATAAAGTTGATATTAAGTATCAGTCTTTAGCAATCTTCTCCAAGCGAGTAATTGATGGTGTGCGACGAAGTCGCGCACCATCAATTACTCGCTTTATATAGTTTTAGTCAGTCTTGTTTGGATATAAAACCAGAAGACGAGTTGCGACGCTTCGCGTCGCAACTCGTCTTCTGGTTTAGTAATGGTGGCGCGAAGCGCCGCCATTACTGTTTTGGGTTTTATCGACCAAACCGTAGGGTGCTGAAACTCTCAACTTTCTTCCAAATGATTGGGAAGATTGCTATATTTAGATATACGCTTCTAGCTTTATTCAAGCAAAATTAAAAGTCAAAACCTTTACTGGGATTGTTTTTCATTTTGCCAATGAGTGCATACTCATTGGCAAAACGCTATAAAAGTTTGTGGAATGGGGATTAACGAAAAACGTCTAATTGAAAAATCTTAATTGGGAAAATTACATCCCCACCTAAAACTTACATGATTTCTGCTCAAGAACCACTAAATGAACTGGAAAGAGTAGCGGCTCTCCATCAGTGTAATATCCTAGATACTGAATCAGAGCAAGGCTTTGACGATATCACCCAATTGGCTGCTCATATTTGTCAAACCCCGATCGCCTTAGTAAGTTTATTAGACAAAGATCGGCAATGGTTTAAGTCAAAAGTAGGGATAGAGGAAACAGAAACACCAAGAAGAATAGCTTTTTGCGCTCATGCAATTCTTCAAGATGGGATTTTTATAGTTGCTGACACTCTTAAAGATGAGAGATTTGCGGATAATCCCTTAGTTATTAATACTCCAAATATTCGCTTTTATGCAGGCGTTCCCATTAAATCGGTGGAAGGTTATGCCCTAGGAACCTTATGTGTACTTGATTATCAACCTAGAGAACTCACTCAAGAACAACTTTCTGCACTAAAGTCACTAGGTAGTCAAACTGCATACATCATTGAGACTCGTCGTAGCTTAACTGAAGTCAATCGCTTAGCTGTCCCCACAAAAAATAAAGATACCCAAGAAAAAGGAAACTTTCTTAAGAAAATTGCCTTTTGGATGAGCCTAGCAGCAACAATGGTCATCAGTATGGGGGTGATTTCTTTCGTCAACTTGAGCAGCTTACGAGATATCAATAGCGCGATTCTGCAACAGCGCGAAACCTTAGAAAAAATTAATCAACCGCTTAATCGTTTACGTGAGCTAAAAGTTGCAATGATGAATTATCTACTATCTAATAACCCAGATAGTTTAAAAAAATATGAGCGCTTAGCTTTGGAGTTGGAGCAAGACTTACATTTTCTCAAAAAGCTATCCTTAAGTAATAGTAGTCATATGTATGATGATCAGCGAAAGAGCGATCGCTACACAAATACGCTGCTTCTGCTAGTCCAACACATTAGCAAAGAAATGAGTGACTCGCGCCAAATTGTGTTGCTCTATCAAACTGCTGGCATCAGCGCAACCCAGAAAAAAATAAGCGATCTCAATAATCAAAACTATCTAGATTTAGCCGAAGTTCAGTTAGAAGAACTGATCACTCTAGAGACAAACAACTTAATGCAGTGGTTACAGAAACGTCAAGCTTCTATCTTTAATGCTGTAGATCTTTCTTTAATTACACTTCTATTTACCCTAGTAGTACTAGCGATATTGTTTTATTTTGTAAGGCACGAAGTAAATAGCCGTCGCAAGTTAGCTAATAGCCTGAAACAAGAGCGTGATTTTACAGTTGCTGTATTGGATACGGCTGCTGCATTGGTAGTAGTACTAGATCCAGAAGGTAAAATCATCCGATTTAATCGCGAATGTGAACGGGTAACTGGTTATTATTACGAAGAAGTCCATAATCAAAACTTTTGGAAGATTTTTTTATTGCCTGAAGACGCTCCATCAGTTCGCAAAAATCTTGCCAAAGTAGTCACTCCTCCAAGCTCATCAACCTCTTATGAGAACTATTGGATCACTAAGAAGGGAGAACGTCGTTTAATTTCATGGTCAACCACATCTCTACTAAGTTCAGATGGCAAAATTGATTTTGTGATTGCTACTGGCTTGGATGTCACCGATCGCAAACAAGTCGAAGAAGAAGTCCGCTTGCAGAATTGGCGATCGTTGGTTTTCTCCCAAATCACTTTACGAATTCGCCAATCCCTAAATATAAATGAAATCTTAAGTACAACCGTTGATGAAGTTCGCAGATTTCTCAAAGCTGATCGAGTCTTGGCTTATCGCTTTGATGGAGAATGGGATGGTACAGTTGTGGTTGAGTCAGTGGAGCCACATTGGATTCCGTCATTGGGCTCAGATGTTAAAGATATCTGTTTCCGTCATAGGCTTTGGGAAAAATACCGCCAAGGTCGTAGAGTCATCAATGATGATATCCCTAATTCAGATATGCCAGATTGCTATAAGAAATTGATGGCTCAATTTCAAGTACAGGCCAACTTGGTAGTACCAATCCTCGAAAAGGAGAATTTGTGGGGACTGCTCATAGTGCATCAATGTAGCGCTACAAGGCATTGGCGCAGTTTTGAAGTTGACTTTTTAACGGAACTAGGAACCCAAGTAGGGATAGCGCTCTATCAAGCAACTCTCTTAGAACAAGAAACATTACGGCGTGAACAATTATTACAACAAAACTTAGCCTTAGAGGAAGCTCGTTATCAAGCTGAAATTGCCACAAAGCTGAAAAGCTCTTTCCTCGCCACCATGAGTCATGAAATCCGCACACCGATGAATGCAGTGCTAGGAATGACAGGTTTACTGGCGGATACTGAGCTTTCAACTCTACAGAAAGATTTTGTGGAAACAGTAAGAATCAGTGGCGAAAATCTGCTGACATTGATCAATGAGATTCTTGATTTTTCTAAGCTTGAAGCCAATGAAATGGAATTAGAAGAGATTAGTTTTGACCTTAACACCTGTGTGGAGGAAGTAACTGATCTGTTAGCGATGCTAGCTCAAGCCAAAGGTTTAGAACTGGCTTCACTAATTCATCAAAATGTACCGATTTATCTGCGTGGAGATGTTTCACGGGTTAGGCAGATATTAACAAATCTAGTCAGTAATGCCATTAAATTCACGTCAAAAGGGGAAGTTATCATCAAAGTCTTGCTCAAAGCAGAAACTGCATCCACGGCAACAATTGAATTTAGAGTGATCGATACAGGTATTGGCATATCGCCCACAGCCCAGAAAAAACTATTTCAGCCATTCACTCAAGTTGATGCTTCGACCACTCGTAAGTATGGTGGTACTGGGTTAGGTTTGGCGATTTGCAAGCAATTGATCGATCTGATGGGCGGTGAAATTGGCATCGATAGTGAAGAAGGAAGAGGTTCACAGTTTTGGTTCAGAATTTCCTTTGCGAAGCAATCTCCCGAAACGATCGCCGAGCGACCACCTCGCCGAGAAGTTAATCTCAAAGATATTCGCGTATTAGTAGTGGATGATAGTGCCACTAATTGCAAAATTCTCACCTATCAATTAACGGCTTGGCAGATGCGAGTGGATGCCGTGCAATCTGCATTTGATGCGATCGCGATTTTACGAGATGCAGTTGCTGAAGGCGATCGCTATCAGTTAGCAATTTTGGACATGCAAATGCCCGACATTAATGGCGAAATGTTAGGCGCACAAATTAAAGCTGACCCGACGTTGCAAGATATTAAATTAATTATGCTGACATCGCTAAATCAACAAGGTGGAATCATCCGTGTTAGAGAAATGGGGTTTGAATTTTATCTTGTCAAACCCGTCAAACAATCACGTTTACTAGATATTTTGATGGAAGTCGTCTCTACAGACACTAGTCGCAAAGCTCTGCCAATTCCTCCACTCATCGGGTTAGATGATATACCCAAAAAGATTTCCAAGCTTAGAATCTTGATTGCTGAGGATAGTCCGATCAACCAAAAGGTTGCTTTACATCAGTTAAGGAACTTTGGCTATGACGCAGATGTAGCAGGAAATGGAAAAGAAGTCCTCGATTTACTCAAGCATATCCACTATGACATTATTTTAATGGATTGCCAAATGCCAGAAATGGATGGCTATGAAGCTACGAAAGCTATTCGGCAACTAGATTCAGATAAGAATAAGATTGCAATCGTGGCGATGACCGCTAATGCCTTGAAAGAAGATCGCGATCGCTGCCTAGCTTGTGGGATGGATGACTATCTCAGCAAACCCATTCGCAAAGATGATCTTGCACAAAAACTAGGCGAATGGGAGAGAAAAATTAACACTCAGAATGCGATCGCCGTAGCTGTAATTTCAGAAGAGGTAATAAGAGCTGATAAAGATATTCATCCTAGTCTCCTAGAGCAAGATCTCCATATTTCCGAGTCACTACCATTAATTGACTGGAGTTATATTGATGACATTGTTGATGGTAGTGAAGAGTTTAAGGCTGAACTTCTCGAAACTTTTGTGGATTCTACGTCTGAGGGTTTGGCACAACTCGAAGTAGCGATCGCGTCCAATGACTATCATAAGATTTCCCAAGTCGCTCATTTTATCAAAGGTTCAGCTAGTAACTTAGGGATGATTTCAATTGCAGCGATCGCTACTGATTTAGAGCTAGTTGGACACAATCAACAAGAATCAGAAATGAAAGAGATACTGAAAAAAATGCAATCTCTATTAACACAAATTAAACATTTTCTCTAAATAGAGAACTTACGCAAAAGAACCCATAGTAAGGGCAATTCATGAATTGCCCTTACTATGGGATGTGGGTTTTCAGAATGGCGACAGCTATATAAGTCCTATGGGACTAAATACGAACACCAATCGCTCCAACTTCCTGCATAGAGCTTACCTGTCTCAATTCCTGCTAGCTTCAGCGATAGTAAATTCACGCAAGCCGTTACACCTGAACCGCAATAGACGATCGCTTCTTGAGCATTTTTCACTTCCTGCCAGCGATCGCCTTGATTTTCAATGACAAAACCTTGCTCATTGGTAACTTCCATCCAAGGATAATTAACTGCATCCTCGATATGACCAGCGATCGGATCGATCGGTTCTCGTTCACCCCGATAGCGATCGCCTTCTCGCGAATCAATTAAAACTACTTCTGGCAGGTCTTTGCGAGACTTCACCGTTTCGATATCGACGACTAATTCAGGTTGGAAGCTAGGAATAAACTTCCCAATTCCATCGACAGGAATTGTAGAACTAGTTGCATAATTCTGATCTTTCCATCCTGCAAAGCCCCCATCTAAAACTGCTACTTGCTCATGACCCATATATCGCAAAAGCCACCAAAGTCTTGAAGCAAAAGCAAATCGTGAGTCATCATAGACAACCACCATAGTTTCGCTTGAATTTATACCTATTTGAGAAAGCTTTTTGGCAAGTTTGTCAAAATCGGGCAGAGGATGTCTGCCACCATGTTTTTGAACAGAACTAGACAAGTCAAGATTAAGATCAAGATAATAAGCGCCTTCGATGTGGTTCTCTTGATATTGCTTACGACCTAGAGCTATATCCATTAATGAAAATCGACAATCCACTACAACCACCTGTGGATCGTGAAGATGATCGTGGAGCCATTTAGCAGAAACAACATGTAGATTATTCATAGTTTTAAGATAAGTATCTAATTTTCTGGTTTGAGGTCGCGTTCCATTAATCCTTCAACTGCTTGTTGCAAGGTAATTTCTCCTTTCAGTAACCGATAAACATAACGTGATACAGGTACGCTAATTTTTTCACGATCGCTAATTTCGATTAACACATTCGCTGTATTTACCCCTTCAGCTGTACCTTGCACATTTGCGATCGCCTCCTCTAGACTCAGTCCCTGCGCGATCGCATAGCCCACTTGATAATTCCGACTGAGATTGCTATTGCAAGTTGCTAAGAGATCGCCTAAGCCCGACAATCCCCAAAATGTTTCAGGTTGCGCCCCAAAGTAAACACCAACGCGAATAATTTCAATCAGCGATCGAGTGATTAAGGCAGATTTGGCGTTTGTACCGAGGTTTAAGCCATCACAAGCACCAACGGCGATCGCAATCACATTTTTGAGTGTACCGCCCAATTCCACCCCGATGGGATCGGAATTTGTGTAGACCCTGAAATTTCTGGAAGCAAAAATATTTTGAATAAATTGGGCGGCAGATGCCTCAGTACTTGCCACCACCGTCGCCGCAGGTTGTCCCATCATAATTTCTTTAGAAAGATTTGGTCCCGATAACACTACAAGAGGATGATCGGGAATTAGCGATCGCCAAATTTGTGATGGTGTTTGTCTAGTCACTGGCTCTAGTCCCTTAGTGGCACTGACTAAAACTGTATGGGGCTGAAGTTTTGCTGTTTGTAATTTTTCGGCGATCGCTCGTACTCCTTTGATCGATACTGCGGAGACAATTGCATCACTATTACTAACCATTTCTGCTAGAGATAATTGACTTTGGCGAGACCAAATTTGCACATGATGCTGATTGGTTTGAACTAAAGTTGCGAGTGCCGATCCCCACGCACCAGAGCCAATGATCGTCACATTTTTTAAGTCTGATTTCATGTTTTTGGTAGTTGATTGAATAGCAATTGCCATAGTGCTTACACCCAAGCAAGAAAAAAATTTCAAAACGTTGCCAAGCAAAGTTTTGAAATTTTTTTCTTCGGAGTTACTTAGTCGAGATTAGCGATAAGGGATCGGCAACTTAATAAAGAAACCATTTTTATGAGGGTCGGCAAAGCCGACCCTCATAAAAGTCAAGCACTAGCAAAAACAAGACTAGAAGCCAGACTCCAGATCACGACGGTGATATAATAACGTGTAGAAGCCTCTCAAGCACTAAAACCCTTGCTAGATAGATATTGATCGTCTTTAATTATCAATATCACATCAAGAGCTTTGATGGATGAGGGGTACTTTCGCTCATTTCTTGAGGAAGGCTAGCAACAATGATCGAAATGAATGTGGCTGGGATTGCTATTGATGCTGTGAGCCGTAATCCTATTGTCCTATTACGAGACACTTTAGAACGCAGAGCATTGCCAATCTGGATTGGGGAAGCTGAAGCTAAAGCAATCATTGGGGCATTAGATGGCAGACCGCTAGAGCGCCCAATGACCCATGATCTCATGCTAAATTTCTTGGATGCGTGGGGTATAACGGTTGAGCGAATTGTCGTTCATGCACTTAAAAATAGTACTTTTTATGCTGTGATTACGGTTTCTCAGGGAGATATAAAAAAAGAAATAGATGCTCGTCCTAGTGATGCGATCGCGATCGCGGTTCGTGCTAAATGTCCGATCTGGGTGATGGAAGAAGTTATTCTCGAAGCTTCGATTCCCGTAGATCAGGATGCAGATGAAGCCGAAAGAAGAGCATTTCGTGAGTTTTTAGCAAAGCTTACGCCAGAAGAATTAGTTAAAAAAAGTGGGCTTGAGAGCAATTAAAAAAAGCCACTAAAAAACCTTACAAAGCAAGGTTTTTTAGTGGCTTTTTTTTAGTTAGCAGAGTTGGTGGAATTGCCGTTAGACATTACCTCTACAAGTCCACGTAATCGCGTATCACTAGCTCTGGTATTACTAGCTTGATTCATACCAAATAGTCTTTCCGCAACTTCTCCTTCTTTGCCAAGTACTTTAATTGGTTGATTGTTATAGCTAAGAGCTACTGACGATGCATTTCCAGCTCGAATGGAAATTTGGCGATCGCCTGACCAAGATAACTTTTTACCTTCATTAAGTACACCCTCAAACTCGGTCTGCCCATCAACGGTAATCCTTAGCCAAGATTCACCTTGCATGACAATACCGACATTAACGGGCTTATTCCCCACAAATTCAAAATTACCATTGGCGATCGTAGTGCTATTGGGAGAGAGATTATCCGATACAAAACTGCTGTTTGCCCAAGCCGAGAGCATATTGTTAAGGTTAGGGTTTGCGCCGCCAAGGTTAGTTTGAGCCTGTGGCTTATTGAGAATAACAGTGGAAGCATCTGGTTTTTTGACTTCTATCGGTACAGGAACTGTAGTAGCCGATGCAGGGGTGGACATGGCCACGGATGCAGTCTGACGCAAAACCTCTAGCCCGCCAATTTTGGGCAACAAAGCTTCTGTTGGTTCAATCGGCTTGTTTGGTTTCGCTGAGCTTACTTGAGCAGCATCCCCAAAATTGGTTTGATTGTCATTAATCTTGTTAGCGTCAGGTGAGTTTAGGAATGTTGCTAACAAGCTAACCGCTCCTGCGATCACACCAACATATAGAGCATAGAGATGCAAGGGACGGAGTTCAGCGGCAGCACTACCTGCCCACTTTTGTTCAGGCAAAACAGGGTTTAAAGGAAAATCTTCTGAAAGATCGCCAACCCCTAAAGCATCACCATACTTACGGATAAATCCACGCACATAGACAGGTTCAGGTAATGAATCCATTTGACCATCTTCGATCGCACGCAAATAGCGCTCAGAAATTAATGTAGTCGCAGTTAGATGTGGAATTGATAGCTCCTTATCTTCTCGAATTCGCTTAAATTGCGCTCCGATTTCTGCTAATTTCTCTGCTTGCTTCGAGGTTGTAATATTCACAATACTCACAGACATGTAGAAAGAGATTGGACTGACTGACTTCAAGTTGGCTTTCAGTCGAACTTGGACAACCACAAGTTCTATGTATAGCGTCGTTGGCGATTTAAGTAATCTGGTGTAATTATATTACCTAACCTAAAGTAATATAACATTCTGCAAAGTTTTCACAGCAAATTACCTCGCCTTTAATTATATATCAATAGCTATATTGCCTAATGTAAAAGATGAGTGGTGGCGTGAAGATCCGCCGCTCATCTTTTGGGTTATGGCTATTTCTTGCGTTGCTATATGAGGAATTCCACAAACTAGTGCAAAGTAGCGACAATTCATGAATTGCCCCTACTTTGCAATGAAAATTTTAAGTCGTTTTTGAGTAAGTCCTAATATATAGCAACCGTCGATTGTGTTAGGACAAAAGCAAAACCCAAGAAGAGAATGGCGGCGCGAAGTGCCGCCATTCTCTTCTTGGGTTTTATGTCCTCATACACTTGGCGACAGCTATATAAAAACCAAAGGTTTACTTAGGGCATAAAACCCAAGATACAAGTAGCGGCGCTACTTGTTCTATCTAATACCAATTCAATAAAGTGTTGTCACACTTTATTGAATTGGACATAATGTCTTGATTTCATAATCACTTAATAGTCGATAAGAGCCTGACTTAAGAAGATCAAGAGATATCGCGCCGATCGCTACACGGTGTAAAGCTAGAACAGGGTGACCCAAATGCTCAGCAACACGCCGAATTTGGCGATTACGACCTTCTGCCAAAATTATCTGCAATTGAGTACGTGGAGTGGGATATTTATTCCGTTCAATTTGCAGAATCTTTACAGTTGCGGGGAGAGTGAGTTTGCCATCCAGCATAATTCCTGCTTGCCATTGTTGGATGATCTGATGGCTGGGAATATCTTTGACCCATACTTCATAGGTCTTGGCGACATGGTGGCGGGGATGCATCAGATAATTTGCAAAATCTCCATCATTAGTCAAGATCAAAGCCCCACTACTGTTGTAGTCCAACCTTCCAACTGGATAAACCTGTTGATATTGTGGTGGCAGGAAGGCTAAAACCGTCTTTCTCCCTTGGGGATCATCGCAGGTACTGACTACACTTGTAGGCTTATTTAGTAATAGATATAAAAAATCTGGGGCGTTAGTTTGGAGTAACTTGCCATCAACTTCAATGCGATCGCGTTCAGGATCAGCTTTCGTTCCTAATTCAGTAATAGTTCTTCCATTTACCGCAACTCGTCCTGCCAAAATTATCTGTTCTGCTTCTCTTCGCGAAGCAATACCATGTCTAGACAGAATTTTTTGAAGGCGATCGCTCATAAACGAATAATAAGATGAAAGGCGGCACGATGTGCCGCCTTTCATCTTAAAAAAATGCAAGCACTTATGCGTTTAATGCATTAAATAGTTGCAATTATTAAATAAAGTTTAAAAATATGTAGTTTCTTATACGAATTGGGATCGAAACGTTAAGTAGTGTAAATCCTATACAAAGTCGAAATAGCGCTTGAGAACTGGAAATTTAGGATTTCGCTACATTTAGCGATCGCTAAACCTAGACTTCACAAGTATGAGCCAAGGATAAATTACATGGCAAACAAAATTGAAGCCCTTAAAGAAGCGAAAGATGGGCTAGCCCTCAAAGCAGAAATTGCTCGCTTTGCCGAAATTGGTTGGGAAGCGATCGACGATGATGATTTGCAACATCGGTTGAAATGGTTAGGTGTATTCTTTCGTAAAAGTACTCCTGGTCGATTTATGGTCAGAATGCGTATTCCCAATGGATTGCTGAGTAGCGATCAGATGCGTGTTTTGGCTTCGGTGGTCGAAAAATGTGGTGAGCATGGCGTTGCTGATATCACCACCCGCCAGAACATTCAGATGCGCGGTATTTTGATCGAAGATGTTCCTGAAATGTTCGATAAGTTCCGATCTGTTGGTCTGACTAGCGTGCAGTCAGCTATGGATAACATTCGTAATATTACAGGTTCCCCTGTAGCTGGTATTGATGCCAATGAGCTTTACGACACTCGCGAGTTAGCTATCCAAGTTCAAAACTTACTTACTAATAATGGAGAAGGTAATCCTGCTTTTACGAACTTACCGCGCAAGTTTAACATTGCGATCGCGGGCTGTCGTGATAATTCCACCCATGCCGAAATCAACGATTTAGCCTTTGTGCCTGCCTTTAAAGACGAATCGCAAGAAACTTTCGGATTTAATGTTTTGGTTGGTGGTTTCTTCTCATCAAAGCGGATTGCCGCCGCAATTCCCTTAGATGTTTGGGTTGCTCCTGAAGATGTAGTTGCTCTTTGTGAAGCTCTGCTGATTGTGTTTCGAGACAATGGATTACGCGAGAATCGCCAAAAATCTCGTCTGATGTATTTAATTGATGAGTGGGGAATTGAGAAATTCCGCACTGAAGTTGAGAAGCAAATGGGCAAGCCTTTAGCATCTGCCGCCGCTAAGGACGAAATTGAATGGGAAAAGCGTGACCATATCGGTGTTCACAAGCAAAAACAAGCAGGATTAAATTACGTTGGTTTGCAAATTCCTGTCGGACGCATGTATGCCCCTGATATGTACGAATTTGCGCGTCTTGCCGAAACTTACGGTAATGGCGATATGCGCCTCACGGTTGAGCAGAATCTTCTGATTACCCATGTCAGTGATGAAAAAGTCACTGCGCTTCTGCAAGAACCACTACTTCAGAAGTTCCCTGTTGAGCCAAACAACCTCATGCGCGGACTGGTTTCCTGCACGGGTAATCAGTTCTGTCCTGTGGCGATCGTGGAAACCAAAAATCGCTCCCTAGCCCTCACCAAACAACTCAGTGCCGCCTACGACTTACCGAAAGTAGTACGGATTCACTGGAGTGGTTGCCCCAATTCCTGCGCCCAGCCACAGGTCGCCGACATTGGCTTTACGGGTTGCAAAGCTCGTAAAGATGGCAAGGTGGTTGATGGTGTAGACATATACATGGGTGGCACGGTAGGCAAAGATGCTCACCTTGGCACTTGTGTTATGGAAAAGGTTCCCTGTGAGGATCTGTACGAAGTGGTCGGCAAATTGCTTGTCGATCGCTTCGGTGCAGTTCCCAAACAGCATGGGGAAATGATCGCTAACTCAGCCGAATTAGTTGCCGTTGGCTAAACCAAATCCTTCTAGCGTCTTGCTAGAGAGAAGCAAATATTTAAAACATCAAAACAAATCAAAAAATCAGGAAATTAAACAATGGGAATGTTCTCTCGCCGTAAATTTTTGACCACCGCAGGACTTTCTACTGTAAGTGCGATCGCTCTAAATGCCTGTTCAGGAGGCGGTGAAGCTCCTAAAACAACGGACGCTACCACAAAGGCAAGTCCAGATGCGACAGCAACTTCTACCCCTAAAGTCAGTGCTGCCGACGCTCCAGAAACGACTAAAGCTAAGCTTGGGTTCATTGCTCTAACCGACTCCGCACCCCTCATTATTGCCAAAGAAAAAGGATTGTTTGAGAAATACGGCATGAAGGATGTCGAAGTGCTCAAGCAAGCTTCTTGGGGAACTACCCGTGACAATATCGTCCTTGGCTCTGAGGCGGGTGGTATTGATGGCGCTCACATTCTTTCTCCAATGCCTTACTTGATTGCTGAAGGCAAAATTACCAATGGCAACAAAGTGCCAATGTATATCTTGGCTAGATTGAACACCAACGGTCAAGCGATGTCGATCGCAAATGAGTTTAAAGAACTAAAAATCACTCTCAAGAGTGACACCCTCAAGGACAGCTTTGCCAAAATCAAGTCTGGCGGGAAAGAAGTCAAATGCGCTGTAACCTTCCCAGGTGGCAATCACGATCTTTGGATGCGTTATTGGCTAGCATCAAATGGTATTGATCCCAACACCGATGTCAGCACGATCGTTGTACCACCACCCCAAATGGTCGCCAACATGAAAGCTGGCAACATGCAAGCCTTCTGTGTCGGCGAACCTTGGAATGCCCGTCTAGTTGCTCAAAACGTTGGCTACACAGCATTTATTACTGGCGAATTCTGGAAAGATCATCCTGAAAAAGCCTTCACAATGCGTGGTGATTGGGTTGACAAGAATCCTAAAGCGACTAAAGCGATACTTGCAGCCGTTCTCGAAGCTCAAATCTGGTGTGAGAAGGCTGAGAACAAAGAAGAGATGTGCAAAATCATTGGTGCTGACAAGTGGCTCAAAGTTCCTCCCGCCGAGATTTTGGGTAGACTCCAAGGTAAGGTTGACTACGGTGATGGCAGAACCCTTGACAATCCCGATCTAGCGATGAAATTCTGGAAAGATAATGCTTCCTATCCATACAAGAGCCACGATCTTTGGTTTGTGACTGAAGATATGCGTTGGGGTTACTTTGATGCTGACACTGATGCCAAGAAGTTGGTAGATAAGGTTAACCGTGAAGATATCTGGAAAGAAGCGGCGAAGATGATTGGTGAAGAGGCGGCAATTCCGAAGAGTACTTCTCGCGGTATCGAGACTTTCTTTGATGGAGTCAAGTTCGATCCCGAAAATCCTAGCGAGTATCTGAAGGGACTGAAGATCAAGAAAGCGTAATATCGATTATCGACAAAAGGCTGAGCAAAGTTCAGTCTTTCTTACCCGAAGTAGGGGCAATTCATGAATTGCCCCTACTTACGTCAAATTAATTACTTCCAATTTAGGAGACAAAAAAATGGCAGCAGGCAGCATAACTTCTAAATTCACGCTTAATAACATAGGTGAATGGTTGCAACAGCAAGCAAAATATTTAATTCCACCATTGTTAGCGCTGGTCTTACTTTTATCGACTTGGCAAGTACTATGTTCTGGCAAGAAGCCCCCATTACCACCACCTGCAAAAGTTTGGGAAGAAACTCAACCATACATTTGGCATCCATTCTTTGACCGCGAATATTATGATGTCAATGCTAAAGAAAAAATTGATAGCCCTGCGCGTAAAGAACTCAAAGACAAAGTAACGATTGAACAAGGCTTGGGTGTCAAAACCATGATCAGCGTTCGGCGCGTGGCGATCGGTTACTCAGCCTCAGCGATTGTCGGTATTTCCCTAGGTATTGCGATCGGCACAAATGCTTTTCTGTATCGAGCTTTTGATCCAATCTTCCAAGTATTACGAACTATTCCACCTCTTGCATGGTTGCCGATCGCTTTAGCAGCGTTTAGTGGCATGAATGAATCTCTACAGACTATTGGGCTAAACGTCAACGAAGCAGCAGGGCTATTCGTGATTTTTGTCACTTCGATTTGGCCGATCCTCATGAATACGGCAGTGGGCGTGCAGCAGGTTCCTCAAGACTATCGCAACGTGTCAAGAGTATTGCGTCTCGGTAAATTTGATTACTTCATCACCATCTTGATGCCCTCGGCAGCACCCTATATCTTCACTGGTTTACGCATCGCTGTTGGTTTATCTTGGTTAGCGATCGTGGCTGCGGAAATGTTGACCGCAGGTGGTGGCATCGGCTTCTTTATTTGGGATAGTTACAATAGTGGCAAACAGAGCGAACTAATTCTTGCTCTGCTATATATCGGCTTAGTTGGTCTATTGCTTGACAAACTGGTTTACTACATTAGTAAATTTGCCGTCCAGTCAGATTCGTAAAATTCATCTTGTTGAACAAGGGGCTTAAGCCCCTTGTCTGTATAACATTCAATTAAACCTCGCTATAGCAATATGCAGACATTAGATCTTACTGATAACAACCAGAAAAAAAATCAAGACCCTTTTTTAGTAATTGATGGAGTTTCCAAAGTTTACCAAACGGCTAGAGGTCCCTATACCGTTCTCGAAGACGTGAACTTAACGGTATATGAAGGTGAATTTATTTGTGTGATCGGTCACTCTGGTTGCGGTAAATCAACATTGCTAAATATGGTGGCAGGTTTTAATAGACCGACTGCTGGAGAGATTTGCTTAAAGTCAAAACCAATTCTGCGTCCAGGGCCTGATCGCATGGTAGTTTTTCAAAACTATTCGCTATTGCCTTGGATGACTGCCTTTGAGAATGTCTATCTTGCAGTAAAGCAAGTTTATACTGACAAATCCAAAGAAGAAAAGACGAAGATTGCCAAAGATAGTCTTGCTTTAGTGGGCTTAACTGAAGCAATGAATAAAAAGCCGAAACAGTTATCTGGTGGAATGCGCCAAAGGGTATCGATCGCCCGCGCATTGTCAATTCGTCCTGAAGTCCTAATCCTTGATGAACCCTTCGGCGCGTTAGATGTAATGACTCGTGAAGAGTTGCAAGAAGAACTACTCTCAATTTGGCGAGCCAATAAAGTAACAGCGCTGATGATCACCCATGACATCGATGAAGCATTATTCTTAGCCGATCGCGTTGTTCTCATGAGCAACGGGCCCGCCGCCCATATCGCTGAAGTTATTGACATACCCTTCTCGCGACCTCGCGATCGTAAAGCAATTTCTGACGATCCCCGCTATTACACTCTTCGCAACTACATTCTTGAATTTCTATATAGCCGTTTTGCATTAGCTGATGAGGCAGAGTAGTTCCAGGAAAAAGGGGAAATAATCACCTATTACGCATCACCAATCCGCCATCACCAATTACCAATCACCAAACCATTATGTCTGCATTCCTAGAAATCGATCACGTCAGTCGTGTTTTTAAGACCCAAAATGGGCAGCCATATGTTGCTGTCAAAGATGTCTATTTTGAGATGAAAGAAGGCGAATTCGTCTCGATTATTGGACATTCGGGCTGTGGTAAGTCAACGGTTCTAAATATCCTGTCAGGCTTAGATAAAGCTAGTGCTGGCGGTATTGTTTTGGAAGGAAGAGAAATCAACGAACCTGGTCCCGATCGCATGTTGGTGTTCCAAAACCATTCGCTATTACCTTGGTTAACGGTGCGTCAGAATATTGGTTTGGCGGTGAATCGAGTCTTGAGAGATTTACCTAAAGAAGAGCGTCGTCGAATTATTCAAGAAAATATTGATTTAGTGGGGTTAAGTCACGCGGCAGATAAATATCCCAGAGAAATTTCAGGTGGCATGAAGCAAAGGGTCGGCATTGCTCGTGCTTTGTCGATAAAGCCAAAGATTTTATTGCTAGATGAACCTTTTGGGGCGTTAGATGCATTGACCAGAGGTCGATTGCAGGAAAAGTTAATGCATATCTGCGATGAAAGTAAAATCTCGGCGGTCATGATTACCCATGATGTTGATGAAGCTTTACTACTAAGCGATCGCATTGTCATGATGACCAACGGGCCAGAAGCGAAAATTGGACAGATTCTTACCGTTGATTTACCACATCCACGCAAAAGGCTTGAGTCCGTCAATCACCCGAATTATTATCGACTCAGAGGTGAAGTTGTTAGCTTCCTCGATCGTCAGAAGCAAATCAAAATTGAACGCGCTAAAAATAAGAATACAGCAGCGATCAGTATGGGAAATATCGAAAAAACCAATCTCACAATTGGCTACATTCCTCTTACTGATTGCGCTCCCTTTGTGATCGCTCAAGAGAAAGGGTTGTTTGCTAAGTATGGGCTAGACGTTACTCTCTCTAAAGAAAATAGCTGGAATGATCTTGCGGAAGGAATTCGCGAAGGTCGTCTCGATGCCGCGCAAATGGTTACAGGGATGCCCCTTGCGATTAGCCTTGGCATGGGTAGCAAGATCCCTGTCCCTGTAGTTACTTCTTTAACCTTGAGTCGTAATGGCAATGCAATCACCCTCGGTAATAGACTCCGTGATGAGGGCGTACATGATCTCGCTTCCCTAAAAACCTATGTCGATAAATTTGCGGATGCGTACAATCCTGCGCTGGGAATGGTACACCATGCCTCAATGCACAACTTACTCCTGCGGCATTGGCTAGCTAGTGGGGGAATTCAACCAGATCAAGATGTGGATGTCATCGTAATTCCACCGCCTCAGATGGTTTCTAACTTGATGGCAAACAATATCATCGGTTACTGTGTGGGTGAACCTTGGAATGTTCGTGCGGTCAATAGTAATGTCGGCTTTGTGGTAGCGACGGATCTCGATATTTGGCGAGGACATCCAGAGAAAGTATTAGGTGTTCGTAAAGATTGGGCGGAACAATATCCCAATACCCATTTGGAACTTGTCAAGGCTCTATTGGAAGCAGCGCAGTTCTGCGAACCGTTGGAAAATCGTGATGAAGTGGTGCTGACTTTGGCAAGTCCGAAATACCTCAATCTTGATCCTGTATATATTCGCCCAGGATTTGCGGGGCCCTATCGCATCAACACGATGGAAGCGAAATATGAGCAAGATTTCTGCCAATTTGGGGTCGGGAACATGCCATCACGCAAAGAGCAGTTATGGGTGCTGGTGCAAATGGCGCGTTGGGGTTTAGTTAATTTCCCAGAAAATCACGCAGAAGTTATTTATAACCTGCTTGCTACAAATGTCTATCAGCAAGCTGCGAAGGAGCTAGAGATTCCCATAATCGAAGAAGACAAATCGCCAATTGTTTTAGCCGATGGTTCAGTCTTTGATCCATCTGATCCGATCGCGGCTTTGCAATCCCTGCCATACTCACAATTCACTGAAACTAGCTATTTTGACCCCATTAAAGGTTTTGCCTCCAAAAAAGTAGCTGTTCGCCAATAGCTCAATAACAGTCTATGTCTGCACCTATTCCTGCCTCAACCACACCCAAAATCGTCAAAACCCTCTGTCCATATTGTGGTGTTGGTTGCGGTTTGGAGATTGTGGAAACAACTAATCAACCAACAGTCAAATTTCCTGATCGCTTCAAAGTCCGAGGCGATCGCAGCCATCCTTCCAGTCAGGGTATGGTCTGCGTCAAGGGCGCGACAATTGCTGAATCCATTCAAAAAGATCGACTATTGCATCCCATGATGCGTGATCGCCTTGATGATGAATTTCGACAGGTCAGTTGGGATGAAGCTTTAGATGCGATCGTCGGACAAATGCAACAAGCGATCGCCTCAAAGGGTGCAGATGCCCTTTGTATGTATGGTTCGGGACAGTTTCAAACCGAAGATTATTACATTGCTCAAAAGTTATTTAAAGGCTGTTTGGGAACCAATAACTTTGATGCTAATTCGCGGCTTTGTATGTCGTCAGCAGTTTCAGGCTATGCCAAAAGCTTCGGCTCCGATGGACCACCCTGTTGCTATGAAGATTTAGATATTACCGATTGTTTATTTGCGATCGGTACAAATACCGCCGAATGTCATCCCATTATTTTCAATCGCTTTCGGAAACATCACAAAAAGAATCCAAACGTTAAGCTTATCGTCGTTGACCCTCGCCGTACCCAAACCGCCGAGGTTGCAGATCTCCACTTAGCGATTCAACCTGGGACGGATATAGATTTATTAAATGGTATCGCCCATTTGTTATTGCAATGGGGAAAGTGCGATCGCCAATTTATTGAACAACACACCAATGGATTTGCCGAATTAGCAGAAATCACTCAACTCTATACACCCGAATTCGTGGCGCGTCGCTGTGGCATTGATATTGCAGATTTGGAACTAGCCGCTAAATATTGGGCTGAGTCACCACGAGTTCTTTCCATTTGGTCAATGGGTGTCAATCAATCCACTCAAGGAACAGCCAAAGTTCAATGCATCATTAATCTGCATTTGCTAACTGCTCAAATTGGCAAAGCTGGTGCTGGGCCTTTCTCATTGACGGGTCAGCCCAATGCGATGGGCGGTCGAGAAGCGGGTGGCTTAGCGCATTTACTCCCAGGATATAGATTCGTTACCAATCCTCAACACCGTGCCGAACTGGAAACATTTTGGGGTTTACCGTCTGGGCGAATTTCCGACCAAGTCGGGCGCACGGCGTGGGATATGATTCGCGGTTTAGAAGCTGATGAAGTAGATTTTCTCTGGATTGCCGCCACAAATCCCGCTGTTAGTTTTCCTGATCTGGTGAGAACGAAAGCGGCGCTAAGGCGATCGCCTTTTACTGTCTATCAAGATGCATATTATCCAATCGAAACCTCGGCTTTTGCTCATGTTCTCCTCCCCGCAACGCAATGGAGCGAAAAGACTGGCACAATGACCAATTCCGAGCGCTGTGTCACTCTCTGTCAAGCTTTTCAGTCTCCCCTCGGTGAGGCTCGTGATGACTGGGCAATTTTTGCTGAAGTCGGTCGCCGCCTTGGTTTTAATGACCAGTTCCAATTTCAAACTTCTGCTGAAGTTCATGCAGAGTTTGTGCAGATCACTCGCGATCGCCCCTGTGATATGACAGGTATTAGCCATGCAAAGCTTGCTAAAATGGGGGCGATACAATGGAATAGTTCCGATCAAAATCCCGATCAAGACCAAATTCACAATAAGCGTCTCTATACCGATCTTCAATTCCATACCAGCGATCGCAAGGCAAGATTTGGTGCTTATCATTCCCAAGGTGTGTTTGAAACTCCTGATGAGCATTATCCATTTATTCTCACCACGGGTAGGCTATACGGGCATTGGCACACGCAAACCCGCACAGGTCGCATCGACAAAATCCGTCAGATGCATCCCAATCCCTTTATCGAAATTCACCCCAAGGATGCCAATAAGTTTGGTATTAATAATGGCGATCTAGTAGAAGTGCGATCGCGTCGCGGTTCTTCCAAATTTCCTGCACTGGTAACTGAGGCGATCGCAAGAGGCGTACTTTTTGTACCAATGCATTGGGGAACGCTCTGGGCAGATAACGCAGAGGCGAATGCACTCACTCATCCTGAATCCGATCCTGACTCAAAGCAACCAGAATTAAAAGCCTGTGCGGTCGCGATCTCATTAGTTAATCCACCTTAGTGGATTTATATAGCAAAAAAAGAGTTAGCTAGTACAAACCAAAACCCAAGAATCGAGTGGCGGCGCGAAGCGCCGCCACTCGATTCTTGGGTTTTATGTCCTAAGAAAAACTTGCTTTGCTATAGCTCCAAAACCTTTTCCTGTGACTGATGTAAAATGAAAACATTGGTAAACTTGGTAATGTATAGCTATAGCCACCTGTATCAGAACAAATCAAAACCCAGATAGTGTGAGGCGGCGCGAAGCGCCGCCTCACACTATCTGGGTTTTATGTCCTAACAAGAATGGCGACAGCTATAAATAATTTACATTGCTTTGTTTGATCGCAAAGCAATGTAAGGTAGCTTGAAAAGGAAGAAAGGAAGATCCGCATTTTCCTCCTTTTCAAGGCGAGATTAAGAGGCGTAAATGTAGAAATTTATGCCAAGTCGGGACTGCCAACAAAATCTCTTATTTAGCTTCCATCCAGTTCTTGCCAGTATGTACATCCACTTCCAACTTGACTGAAAGCTCCACCGCCGACTCCATGGCCGCTTTGATTTTGGGTTGTAATTCGGCAACTTCATCGGGTGGTACTTCAAACACAAGTTCATCATGGACTTGTAATAATAATCGCGCTTGATAACCTCGCAAAAGTTCATCCACCCGTAACATCGCAATTTTGATAATATCGGCGCTAGTTCCCTGAATCGGAGCATTGACCGCCGATCGCAACAGCGCCGCCTTTTGGTAACCACCAATCTGGCTAATCCCGTGAAAATAGCGCCGTCTTCCTAATATAGTTTTGACAAAGCCATCCCGTTCTGCTTCTACTTCCACACTTTGCATATAAGTAGAGATTCTTTCGTAGCGCTCCTTGAATTTCTCAATAAACTGCTTCGCTACTTTTACAGGCACACCAATATCACGGCTAAATTTCTGCGCTCCCATGCCATAGATCACGCCGTAATTAATGATTTTCGCCAAGCGCCGCTCATCACTAGTTACTTCTTCCTTCTCTAAGAGCAGTTGTGCGGTGACAGTATGCACATCTTCACCCGCATTAAAAGCTCTCATCAATTCAGGTTCTTGACTCAGGTGGGCAAGAATCCGCAGTTCAATCTGCGAATAATCCGCCGACATTAATATCCAACCCTCTTCAGGCAAAAAACCTGCTCTGATCCGCTTACTAAAAGCTGTGCGAATGGGAATATTTTGCAAGTTAGGATTAGAACTGCTCAAGCGTCCTGTGGAAGCAACAGTTTGATTGAAATCTGTATGTACGCGCCCAGTCTTGGGTTGAATCAGCGATGGCAAAGCATCGACATAGGTGGACTTGAGTTTAGCAAGGGTGCGATTTTCGAGAATCGTGTCAATAAGTGGATCTTCACCTTCCAATTTGTTGAGAACCGCAACATCGGTGGAATAGCCTGTCTTGCTTTTACGTGATTTCTTTGTGAACTTTTCGCCGAGTATTTCTACTAAAATCTCACTCAACTGCTTGGGAGAATTAAGATTAAATTTCTTTCCAGCTTGGTCATAGGCCGCGATCGCTAAAGCATCCAAATCTTTCTCTAATTCCAAGGAAAAAGCACTCAAAAATTCTCTGTCGATCCTAATCCCGCGCCATTCCATCTCGGCAAGAATCGGCTCTAAAGCCATTTCCACATTTTGGAATAAATCCCAAAGTTCGGGAACCGCAGTTAATTGCTCTTGTAAAATCGGTCTAATGTGATAAGTGATATAGGTGTCCATACCGCAATATTGGGCAACAGAGGAGATATCTACTTCGGCGATCGATTTGCGCTTACCAACTAGAGTTTTGTAGCTGACAGTACGAATCTGGAGCAAGTCCATCGCCATATCATCAAGCTTATGACTAGCTTCAGGATCGATCACATAACTAGCGATCATCGTATCGAATACAACACCTGTAAGTTCAATTCCTGCCGCCTTAAACATCAAGCGATCAAACTTAGCATTCTGTAAGTATTTCGGATAACTAGCATCTTCGAGAATGGGCTTAAGAATTTCTCTCACTTCTGACCATTGCAGATTTTCCCCTTCACTATGGCTTAAGGGAATATAAGCAACATCACTAATGGAGTTACCCCAACAGCAGCCAATCCCCACCAATTCCGCCTCAAAGGGATTTAGTGCCGAAGTTTCCGTATCCCAAGCTACTGCTAGTTTAGTACTGCGGAAAGATTCCACTAACTGCTCTAATTTGGGAATTGTGTCTATAATCTGCACATCTAACTTAAGCGAAGCAGTCGCTGCGATCGCTTGATCATTTTCCTGCTTAGCAAAGTCAAACCACAACTCCTCATCTTCTCCATTACCTTGATTTTGAGAGGTCTTACTCCCATCTCCCTCTGGGAGAGGGGCTGGGGGTGCGGGCTTCTTATCATAATTCCCCGACAACTTTGCTTGAATCTGATCAACCCGATTCACAAAAGCTTTAAGCTCAAGCTCTTCTAGTAAAGGAATTAACTCTGCGGTATCAAAACCTGTTAATTGGCAATCAGCGATCGCCATTGGGAGCGGCACATCAGTTTTGATCGTCGCCATAAACTGCGAATGCTTAGCCGCTTTAATTCCCTGCTCTAACTTAGTTTTAACTGCTCCCTTCATCTTTGGCACGGCTGCCAAAACATTCTCTAAGCTTCCGTATTCCTCAATTAATTTAATCGCCGTTTTCTCGCCAATCCCCCGCACTCCAGGAATATTATCCGAAGCATCACCACATAAAGCCTTATAGTCCACAACTTGGGTGGGTAATACTCCTAGCCTCTCTTTCACCTGATCAGCATGGTATTCCACAATCTTATCTTTTTGACCAATGTTCAGCACTGAAATCCGCTTTTCCGCATCAATCAACTGAAACAAATCGCGATCGCCACTTAAAATCTTGACGGTGTAACCCTCAGCACTCGCCGCCTGTGAGAGTGTTCCCAGCACATCATCCGCCTCAAAACCCGCCTGAGTAATCGCTGGCAAATTCATTGCTGCTAAAACTTTCTGTAGGTTCTGCATGTCAGGAATAAAACTTTCAGGAGTTTCTGAACGATTTGCCTTGTAAGTATCGTCAATCTCATGGCGAAATGTTGGTGTGGCGAGGTCAAAGGCAATCGCTACAGCTGTGGGTTTTTCGCGATCGAGCATCTCTATTAATGCTTTCAAGAAACCAAAACAAATACTAGTGGGGATTCCTGTTGAGGTTCGCAAGCCGCCTTCTGGATGTTTGCCAAAGGCGTAAAAGGCTCGAAACGCGAGGGAATGTCCGTCAACGAGTAAAAATGTGGGGTGTTTTTGTTCGCTTGAAGTCATGATGCTCTTTTAAAGTTTTGACGATCGCTATTGGCAGTATAAATTGCTCTGCGAATTAAGTTTTGCTTAGGATATAAAACCAAGATAAAGGCGGCGCTGTGCGCCGTCTTTATCTTGGTTTAGTTCTAGATGTAATACCAAAACAAAAAACGGCTAAGCCGTTTTTTGTTTTGAAAACCTTTATACCAATTCACGAAAGTATTGCCACACTTTTGTAAATTGGTATAAACAAAAAAGACTCGCTCAGCGAGTCCTTTTTGTTTATGCTGATTCGGGTTTAGGTATCGAGGCTGGATGCTGCAAAATCTCCGCCGTAGATAGTTTTTCCACCATGTCACGGGTAATTAGACATTTGGTGACATCCTTACGTGAAGGCAACTCATACATCATGTCTAGCATCAACTGCTCGACGATACCGCGTAAAGCTCTCGCCCCTGTTTTACGGCGATAGGCTTCCTTCGCGATCGCTTGAACCGCATCCATCTGAAACTCAAGCTGGACATTATCCATTTTTAAGAGCTTTTGGTATTGCTTGATCAACGCGCTGCGAGGCTCAGTCAAAATTGCCATGAGCGCTTTTTCATCAAGGGGATCAAGAACAGCCGTTACAGGAACCCGACCAATAAATTCAGGAATCATCCCAAACTTGACCAGATCATCGGGCTGGAGGTTTTTCAAAATCTCCGCAGTCCTCTTTTCGCGGGGAATCGACTCGCCTTGCTGCACAAAGCCCATCGACTTTTTGCCAATGCGCTGCTCGATCAGCTTTTCCATGCCACCGAATGCGCCACCGCAAATAAACAAGATATTTTTGGTGTCAATCTGAATGCAGTCTTGGTAAGGATGCTTACGTCCACCCTGAGGCGGTACGTTGGCGATCGTGCCTTCGAGCATTTTGAGTAAGGCTTGTTGTACACCTTCACCCGAAACATCACGGGTAATCGAAGTATTTTCACCCTTACGCGCAATTTTATCGATTTCATCAATATAAATAATGCCGCGCTGAGCCTCTTCAACATCAAGGTCAGCAACCTGTAAGAGCCTCAGTAAAATATTCTCTACATCTTCACCGACATAGCCCGCCTCAGTAAGTGTCGTAGCATCAGCAACCGCAAAAGGTACATCTAGCATTTCTGCTAAAGTCTGAGCTAACAGGGTCTTCCCACAACCCGTGGGACCAATCAACAAAATATTCGACTTCTGAAGTTCAACCCCATCTTCAACCTGACCTTTGCCAGCCGACTCGATAAAACTTAGACGCTTGTAGTGGTTATATACAGCAACCGACAAAACTTTTTTGGCTTCGTCTTGACCAACTACATTTTCATCAAGATAGCGCTTGATATCGCGAGGCTTGGGAATCTGACTAAGATTAAGATTTGCCGCAGTTTTAGTTTTCCGCTTTTCATTGGCAGGATCTTTCCGTTGAGTAGATTGAGGCGGAGCGCTGTTAAACAACTCCTCATCGAGAATTTCGTTACATAAATCCACGCACTCATCACAAATGTATACCCCTGGTCCTGCAATGAGTTTGCGTACCTGCTCCTGTGACTTACCACAGAAGGAACATTTAAGATGAGAGTCATATTTACTGGGCATAAGCTATCTCGCTGTGGCTAGACTAGGGATAGGACAGATGGCTGGAGGCTTTTAGAATTGGTTAAAACGCGATCAATTAAACCATATTGTTGAGCTTCCGCAGGGGACATAAAGAAATCACGCTCAGTATCTTGCTCGATTTGCTCAAGTGGTTTGCCTGTGTTAGCAGCTAGCATCTCATTGAGCGATCGCTTGATGTACAAAATTTCCCTTGCTTGAATTTCGATATCAACTGCCTGACCTTGAGCGCCACCAAGAGGTTGGTGAATCATGATCCGTGCATTAGGCAAAGACATGCGCTTGCCCTTAGCACCAGCCGCCAACAAGAATGCGCCCATACTAGCCGCCAAACCCATGCAGATAGTGCAAACATCGGGGCGGACGTGGTTCATGGTATCAAGAATCGCCATGCCCGCATAGACTGAGCCACCAGGAGAGTTGATATAAAGATAAATGTCCTTTTCAGGATCTTCAGCTTCTAAAAATAAAAGCTGCGACATAATCAGGTTCGATGTGGTGTCATCTACTTGCGAACCCAAGAACACGATGCGCTCACGCAGTAAGCGCGAGAAAATATCAAATGCTCTCTCGCCTTTACCTGATTGCTCGACTACCATCGGTACAACCTGATTTTGGGTCGATGCGATCGCAAATTGATTTGATTTTAATTGACTAGATAAAGGAAGCATTCGTTTTGAATTCACCATAATTTTGATGCCTGATCCTAGACAAAACCTGATTAGCTAAGCTTGAGTGGCAAATCTGAGGTTTTGCCATACAGATTTAAGAGTTATTATGCCTCAAAAACAGTATTAGTATTTAGCCATACTATTCTACGCAATTTATAAAGTAAGAGGGGTGCAAAGCACCCCTCTTACTTTTAATTAAGCTTCTTCAGATGTTGCCTCAACAGTTACCACATCTGTATCAGTCTCTGGAGAGATAGTTTCGAGGGCTTCAGGCTCTGGTTGGAGCGAGCCTTGCTCAACTAACTCAATTTCACAATGCTCGATCAACCATGCCACAGCGATCTCAGTCAGCATTTCCTCACGAATCAAGCTAGCTAATCTAGCGGGATCGATATTAGGATCTTTGAGCATTTCCAAGGTGTTAGCAACCCTTTCTTTAAGTTCAGCTTCATCAACTGTAAGCTTTTCCTCCGCAGCAATTTTATCAAGGGCTACTTTGCGACGGAGACGGTTAACCGCCTCTGGTTGATTAAGGCGACGCATTTCTTCAACCAATTCCTTGGTAAACAGTTGCTTTGCCATCGCAGGATCGATGCGCTCTTGCAAGTAGCTAGCCTGTTGTCTCACCAAAAAGTCTAGTTCTTGCTGCAAAAGGGTTACAGGTAGATCAACTTCAAGTTCAGCAGTAAGAGCTTCAAGCACAGCACGTTCCTTGTTGGCTTTAGTCTTAGCTTCAGCTTCGTCAATGACACGCTTTTCGAGGAGTTCGCGTAATTCGGCGATCGTTTCTTTGTCGCTGATCGATTGGGCAAACTCGTCATCTAAAGCTGGCAGCTCACGACCTTTGATCGATTTGATCGTGACAACATATTTGATTTCCTTGCCGACATATTCTTCGGGGTAATATTCTTCAGGAAAAATTGACTCAACTTCAATGACCTGATCGATATCTGCACCGACGATCGCCTGAACGACTTCAGGAATAAAGGCTTTTTCATCAACATCTAACTGAAAATCCTCTTCACCAGCGTCAGGCAATTCTTCGCCAGTGGCGCGATCAAGGACTTTAAGATCAACGGTAACGACATCATTTAAAGCCACAGGGCGATCTTCGATCGGGACGATCGTTGCTTTGCGAACTTGAAATTCGTTTAGGGTGCGATCAACTTCTGTCAAATCTGGCTTAATTTCTTCAGCCTTAACCGTGAAGCCTTGATACTTGTTGAGCGTTACTTCTGGCTCAACATCGATCGCCGCTTTAAAGGTTACTTCTTGCCCTGGTGTGAAGGTTTGGACAAGAGTTTCAATATCGGTAATTAGTTGAAAGCCGCCCAGTGCTTTATCTTTAACTTCTTTATTCTCAGCAAGAGCTTCGTTTAAGGTTTTTTCTAGCAATTCTTCAAGAACATTTGCTTTGAGTCGCTGACTGCCAACTTGTCTCAATACAAGTTGAGTAGGCGCTTTGCCTTTGCGAAAACCAGGGACTTGCATCGTGCGCGTCAAGTCTTTGACGATGCGATCGTATATTGCTTGAGACTTTGCTCCTTCTACTTGAATGTCAAAACCAATTTGACTAGCGGGAAGCTTCTCTAGAGTGACCTTCATTATTTAAATATGCCTAGATTAAGTATGCCTAGATTTGAATATATCTAGAAATCAAAAACATTTTTTGGACTTTTGCCAACTTTTGGCAAAACTGTCAGCAAGTGCCAAATTATGCCAAGTCTATGATAATACGATATTGGCGATCGCATATTTCAAAAAGCTCCAACAATTCTCATTATATAGCTGTCGCCAAGTGTATAAAGACATAAAACCCAAGAAGAGAATGGCGGCGCTTCGCGCCGCCATTCTCTTCTTGGGTTTAGCTTTTGCCCTAACACAATCGACGGCAGCTATAAAAGTTGTTTTTTCAATCCAGCCGTTGGCTGGATTAAAAAAACAACAGCTTTGGAGTTTCTAGCGCCGAAGGCGCTAGAAACTCCAAAGCTGTTTTCACAATGAGGATTGCTGAAAAAATCCTAAATTAAGTGATAGTACTTAGCTACAAAGCGCTACACCATTTTATATTTCGGTATTACATTAACTTACGGGACATAACTGTAGCGCGACTATCAGTTGGCTTCGTTGGTGATGTGGGCTTAGTAACAGCATCACGAGGCGAAGGGGTCATTGATTCAGACCCATCTAATAAAATTTGTAATTTAGGTCCCGTGGTCGCCAGCCGAATAGTCATACCATCCTGTATGCGTTCTTTATCAATTTGCTGATCATTAATATATGTACCGTTTGTACCAATATTGACGATTTCCCAATAGAGAGAGTGACGATGTAGCTCGACATGATAGCGAGAAACAACAGAGCTATAAAGAATCACGTCATTATCTCCCGATCTCCCAATCCGAATCACAGGCTCAGATTCAAATTTCCATGTTTGGATTGGGGTAGCTTCAATGGGATGTAGCAAGTTTAGCGTAATCACAGGTTTTAATGCAGTAATTTTGCAGGACGTAAGAAAGTTTGACTGCAAATGCTACAGGATTTGCACTTATTTCAAAAGTTTAGCATTGACTTTAATGATGATGGCAATCAGATCTTAGAGTAGACAAGGACACTTCGTGCCTTTATCAACATCTACTCAGCAATTCTCATTATGAAACCGATTTTGGTGTTTCCAGTACCGAAGGCACTGGAAACACCAAAATCGGTTTTTTGAAAGCCCGCCGTTGGCGGGCTTTCAAAAAACCGATTTTTATAATGAGCTTTGCTGACATCTACTGAAAAATTGAAAATATCTATGCAAACTGTCACTATTATTGGCTGCGGCGTAATCGGAGCAATGATTGCCTATGAATTAAGCAAATGCAAAGAATATGAACTAAATGTGACAGTTCTGGAGCTAAATACTAGCCCTGCAATGGTAGCCACAGGCTCGGCACTGGGGGTGCTGATGGCTGCTTCTAGTTCTAGGGCAAGAGGTGTTTTAGTAAAGCTGCGCTTGGCAAGTTTAAGTAAATACGATCGCCTGATTACTGAGTTAACCGAGCAAACAAAACACGATATTCTCTACAACCGCAATGGCATTTTAAATTTATATCGATCGCCTGATGCTGAAACCAAATCGCGATCGCTATCTGAGATTCGCCAAAGACAGGGATTTAATTTGCAATGGCTTGATCGCGATCAAATTTCTCTAGAGTTCTCGCAATGGCAAACCGATGGTGGCTTATTAAGTCCATGCGATCGGGCGGTGCATCCCACCCAGTTAGTAAATGCCCTCGTTGAAGCCGCAACTCAAAATGGGGTGAAGTTTCTTTGGAATACCCCAGTCGAAAATTTAGAAGATCTATCTAGCGATCGCCTTATTGTTACATCAGGCTTAGGCTCTAACCCTCTACTTGCGCCTCTTTTAAAAGATCATCCCAAATACGCGGGACAGAATCTCATGCAGCCAGTCAGCGGTCAAGCATTGCTGCTGCATATTCCAAACCTAAACTTAAAAAACGTAGTGCATATAGAAAATGAAGATGGCTCCGATCTGAATATTGTGCCGTTAGGTGGCGATCGCTATTGGCTCGGCGCAACCCTAGAATTTGAACCAAACGAACTACCCAACGAGTCAAATGTGTCCCTATTACTAGAACAGGCGATCGCATGGTGTCCCACTTTTGCCAAAGCTGAAGTTTTAGAAACATGGGCAGGCGATCGCCCGCGACCACTTGCCAATCAATCGCCAATTTTAGGGTTTGCGCCAGATCATCCCCACATTTTGGTTGCTACAGGTCATTATCGCAACGGTGTGCTGATGGCTCCAGTGACAGCTCAAATTACTAAAGATTTACTCTTAACTGGTACAAGCGATTTACCTTGGCGACCATTTATGCTCTAGTTATAGCTGTCGCCATTCTTATTAGTACATAAAACCCAAATAGTGTGAGGCGGCGCGAAGCGCCGCCTCACACTATTTGGGTTTTGATTTGTCCTGATACAGATGGCTATAGCTATATGTTTAATACCAAAGCACAAAATGGCGAAGCCATTTTGTGTTTTTAAAACCATTACTGGGTTTGGTTTTCAATTGACGAAAGTGTAACCACACTTTCGTCAATTGGTATTATTCGGGTAGTTTTAAAGAATTTAAAATTTCCCAACGCTTATCTATAGGAGCTTTTGAACCATCAAGATTGTTTGTATCAGTAACCTCAAGGGCAGGAGCATCAGGTGCAATCTTTGGATAAGGAATAGCCAGCAATAATTGCTCATATAGCCATATTGCAGGGTCAAAATAACCAGAGGGAGATAAAGACTCTACTAAATCATCTGACTCGATTTCGCGCTCCCTAGGATATTCGCTTTCTGGAAGTGGCTCAGCCAGCCAAATCATCTCAGAATTATCGATCGCCAACCTGTAGTTAAATTGCACCAATGTGCGATCGCAGGTCAAAGTCATAATTGTCGAAGCTTTAGCAATAACCTCTATAAAAGAACCAACATGGCGTACACTAATTACCCCTTGCACAGGCGTTAGCGTCTCAAGCCCCTCGATAAATTCCTTAAATTCAAATTCTTCAGTTGCATTTACGGCTTTGGCAATCTGAGGGATGTATAACTTTTCCATTAGCTGTTCACTAACTTAACAATCAAATGACGATTTGGCTCTCGACCCTGACTATGGGTTTCAATATCTGGAAATTCTTCTAAAAGCTGGTGAATATATCGGCGATCGGCGGACGACAATTGTTTAATAACAAACTCAGTCTGGGTCTCACGCACTTGTTGCACGGCTTGTTCTGCCAAGGACTGCAAATCAGTTAAACGTTTTGACCGATAGCCATTCAATTCAACGGTGTAAAAATTATGATTTTTCTGATCTGTTGTTTCTTCTGCGGGTAGGTGAAGATTTAGCAGAATGCTAGCCAAATATTGTAATGAGTCAAGTACTATGCCATCCCGACCAATCAACCTTTGAATTTGCTGCTCCTGTAGACCACCAGCATTTATCTCTAGCCAATAGTTCTTAGAGCTAACATTAACCTGTTCTGGAGATGCTTCCGCAAGACGAATATCAACCAATGTTGTATAACCCATCAAACCTAAAAGCTCTTGCAGCCAATTTGCACTTGCTGAAGTATCTTCCATAAACTTTAAAATTGCCTGATCAAATATCTGTTAAATGTAATTTCAATACTAAATGGGGTGACGCGCCGCGTCACCCCATTTAGTTAAGAACCTTTCTTCTTTTTCTTGTTAGAAGAGTTAGGCTCAAAGGGTAAGGCAGACTTAGTAGGACTTTTTGTATCTTTGTCTTTATCATCAACAACAACTGTCTGTTTAGTTTTTGCATCAACAGTCTTAGTCGGTTCAGATTTACTAGATACGGTAGATTTAGAGTCGGCTTTGGTAGCCTTAGCAGTAGGCGCAGAATTTGCCGAAACCGCAACTAATTTTTGCAAGTTTTCAGGAAGTGGCTCTTTAGCAACAATAAAGGCTTGTAAAGTCTGGAAAATATTGGCTATCAACATGTAAAGCATTACACCTGATGGCAAGGGGAAAAACAAAAACATACCAGAGAAAATAATTGGTGTGAGTTTGTTCATTGTGTCCTGTTGCGAAGTCTCAGGAGAGGGATTGCTAGGCTTAGGAGTGGAGCCACTAGAAATATTTTGGTTGGCATATAGACTGATACCAAAGCCCAAGACCATGATCACAATATCCCAGTTAATGCTGCCATCAGCATTAGTTACACCTGTCTTGCCAAGAGCCTTGATGAACAAGAAACCTTTATTAGATGCTAATCCAGGTACTGTCGCTTGAACAGTCACATCACCCGCTTGCTTAGCAACTACAGTGCCATCTTCTAGAACCTCAACTAAGTCCTGACCCTTAGTAACTTTCCACCTCGTAGTTAGCTCTACATCTGGATATTCAGTAGCGAGAGCATTGAAGTCTTTGCCTTGAGAAGTTTGTAAAACAATCTTGGATTGCTCGCCAATCGCTAAGTTTGTACCGTTTACAGCGGTAGCCAGAACTGGGAAATGCACGCGATCGGCAAAGTAAACGTTTTGGCTAGGAGAAGTGAAAGGCTGATGCTGAATCTGAGCAGCATTCTCAGGAGTCGCAATCTGAAAGTTAAGAGAATAGTTAATATCCGCAAAGGGCGATCCTCTGAGGGTTGCAAACAACGCAAACAAGATTGGTAATTGAATTATTGCGGGTAGGCATCCTGACAAAGGATTGCCAAATTCTTTGAAGTTTGCTGAGTTAACTTTGGCTAGCTCTTCTTGCTGCTTAGCAGGATCACTCTTATAGCGCTCTTGAACTTCTTTGATTCTTTGTTGCATCACAGGGTTAGCAATTTTCATGCGCCGCATACTGCGAAGCTGATTAGCACTAACAGGGAACAACACAAAACGGACAACCAACGTTAATGCAATAATTGCCAATCCATAGTTCGGCACGATGCCGTAGAAAAAATCTAGGAAAGGCAACATTATGTTGTTGGAAAGAAAACCTACACCGAAATCCATTTTCTACTTTACTGTTGGGTTTGCATCCGAATGATAACGAATATCACTCATGAAAATTAAGATCGCCCAAGATTCTAGTCTTCAAGAACGATCTTTAAATATTTTAGGCTTTGCCGCCGATCGCGCCACTTATGTCTTGCGCTTTGAGGCTTAGCTTCGATTCGATATATTCGTATGTTTCGCGAAATTTAGGCAAAGACTTGAGTTCAAGGCGAGAACCATCTTTGAGGGTAAGTACCATGTCTCCCCAGCTACCCAAACCACGAGGGACGGTGACAATCTTGGCAATTTCCGCATACACAATGTCTGTGCGGGTCTGACCTCGCCAACCACCTGTGACGGTAATGCGTCGGTTGGTAATGCGATACCTTACCCACAATGCTCTTGCGATCGCGGCAACGCCAAATGGGATTGTGATCACAAAAATACTCATCAGCAAACTAATAATCAGATCGCCAATGTGAGGTGCGCCTTCATAATAAACTTCCTCATTAATTGCCATGCAAAACCTTCGCCTTTGCTAATAAATTCCTTAGGTCGTCCCAAAGTTCTTGATAACTTGGCTTGCTTGTAACAGTAGTGACTGTTACAACTATTTGCAATCCATGCTTCAATTGTGACAGAAGTTGACGAAAAATGGCGCGAAGTTGACGCTTAAATCGATTACGGGTTACCGCCAACTTGCTGACTTTTTTACTTACAACTATGCCTATCCTGATAAAGGGATCATTGCTATCAAAAAGAATTCGCAAGCTTAAGTAAGTGCCTCTGTAGCGATCGCCTTTGGCATATACTTTTGCGAAGTCTTCGCGCCGCCGTAGACGGTTTTGGTTAGGAAGCACTAGAGATTAACAATTGCAAATCAAGTACAAATAATGATTGTGAATTAAATCTATTAATAGCTGATCTTATGGCAGCTTATACAGTTGTGAGGCGAACCCGACCTCTGCTACGACGAGCTTTGATTACACGGCGACCTGTAGGAGTTTCCATTCTGGCGCGAAATCCAGAGGTGCGCTTCTTTTTGCGGACACTACCGCGTAGGGTACGTTTTGTCATAACCGTTACTTACTTATTTAGTTTCAAAAGATGTCATTTTTTCACAGGCTTCCCAGTATAACACCTGTGTTTAGCCTATGTACAGTTTTACCAACAAGGCAGAGCAATTAATTATAAAAAGTAAAGAGAGCGCTCAGCGCTCCCCTTATACCAAAGCACAAAATGGCTACGCCATTTTGTGCTTTTAAAACCCTTACTGGGTTTGGTTTTCAATTCACAAAAGTGTTGCAACACTTTCGTGAATTGGTATTACTTTTTTAACGAATGTACTCTTTTAAAACGCTATTGCGATTAGGGTGACGCAATTTGCGGAGAGCCTTAGCTTCGATTTGGCGGATGCGTTCGCGAGTAACATTGAAGATTTGTCCAATTTCTTCGAGGGTCTTCATGCGACCGTCATCAAGTCCGTAACGTAAACGTAAGACATCGCGTTCTCTGGGGCTAAGGGTTCCCAATACGCTTTCAAGATCTTCACGCAAAAGGCTCTTAGCAACTTGATCGTCAGGAGTTTCACCCTCGGACTCGATAAAGTCACCAAGGCGGGAGTCTTCTTCTTTACCGATTGGTGTTTCCAGAGAGATCGGCAACTGAGCTGATTTGGCAATAAACCGTAGTTTTTCAATCGTCATCTCCATGCGGGTGGCGATTTCCTCTTCGGTTGGCTTGCGCCCCATTTCTTGAGAAAGTAACTTGGTTGTTTTCTTAATCCGTGAAATGGTTTCGTAAAGGTGAACAGGGAGACGAATAGTACGAGACTGATCGGCGATCGCACGGGTAATCGCCTGACGAATCCACCATGTCGCATAGGTCGAGAACTTATAACCTTTTTCATGGTCAAATTTCTCGGCGGCACGGATTAAGCCTAAACTGCCCTCTTGGATTAAATCTTGGAAAGACAATCCACGATTCATGTACTTTTTGGCGATCGATACCACAAGTCTCAGGTTGGACTGCACCATTTTGTCTTTAGCACGGCGACCAGAGTGGAGACGTTTGCGAAACTCTCCGAGGGGCATCCCCATTTTGATAGCCCAGTCTGGTTCCCTGACATCATCAGGATGGCAGTCAACTTCAGTAGCTAATTCTTCACGCTTTAGCTCTAGTTCAAGCAGATCGGCAATTTTTCTAGCTAGCTCAATTTCTTCATCGGCTCTAAGTAGACGAATACGACCGATTTCTTGGAGATACAGGCGAATTGAGTCTTCGGTAAAATGCTTTTTCTTAGTCTGGCTAGCTCGTTTTTTAGTCCCCCTTGCCTTGCCAGCTTTGTCAGGGTCATCGTCAGAGTCAGCGTCTTCATCTGAGTCATCAATTAAATCGTCCTTTTCGAGTTCGATATCATCATCTAGGTCTTCAAGGTCTTCTTCAATTTCTTCGAGATTTCCGCCAAGTTTGCCAACAGGCAACTTGATTTCAATAGGTAGGTCGATGGCTGTTTTGCTCATGCCAGATTCCTCAGATCCGTACTGTCTAAAACTTTGTGCTACGGGGAATTACACCTAGATGATTGTAGCTTGCCAAATATAAAAATGGTGGTTTTGGCTACTTAGAATTATTAAAAACCTATCTAAGGGGTAATTTACAATTCGTGAATTCAGTCAATGCGGTGTAATTCCTACTTATATATTTATAGTCTAACGATGGTAAACCCAACTATAAAAATTTTTTGGCAAAAGAATTTTGAAAACTATTAACGCGATCGCCAAAAATATCTTCAAAAAATAGAGCCGTTTAGCAGATACATTTATTAAGTATTATTAATTTTTGATTATGCTTAAGCTTAATAAAATATCTCTAGCCTCAGTCGGTTTATATGTTGGCGGAATTCTTTTTGTAGTAGGATTTTGGGCTTATGCAAAGGGTAATTCGACTTTGAATTTAGTCGGATTTTTCTATGGGTTTCCCATCTTATTGGGAGGATTTGCATTTAAATCTTCAGAAGTAACACCAACCCCTGTGATAGTTCCTGAAACTGAGGCGGTTTTGGCTTTGCGTAAGTTACAAGAAACTCCAACCCAAAAGCAGTTACGCAAGGATGTGACTCGCTATCGCTATGGGATTAAGGCTCACTTGGATGAAATCCTAGAAAAAGTGGGGATGAGTCCTACGGATGAGGAGCGCCCTATCCTAGTTGGCATCTATGAAGAAATTTCTCAAGCTGAAGAAACGAAAGGAGCCTATAGCTTAGTTTTACGATTCCGATCGCCTTTGATGGGTTTTGAGGCTTGGCAACAAAAACAAGATAAATTAACGCGATTTTTTGGTCCTGGGATATTAGCTATTGTCACAGAATTAGAAGATAAGCAAGTTGATTTACGCTTGATTTCAGAAACCTCTGCGGTAGTTAGTGGTTAGTAAGTGGATGAACATAAATAATTACAAACCCAAACCCGTAAAGTTATGCCCCGAAGGGGCATAACTTTACGGGTTTGGGTAATTTATTTTGTACAAGTACTTAAATTAGGAATAGGACTAGTTAGTGGCTTTAGTTTCTTTAGCAGCTTTGGTGGCGGGTGCAAGATCTGGAAAGTTAGTTAGTTTTCCCACGGATACTGTGCCTGCTTTGGCAGTGCGTCCTGATCGCAGTGCCGATATTTTTACGCTCAAACAGCGATCGTCTGATAAACCGCTAATTTTGATGGCGGCGAGTTGGCAAGAATTTCTACCATTTTTAGATACAAGTCATCCTGCGCTGAAAACTTGGGAACAAGTGGCGCAGAAATATTTTGCGGGAGCTGTGACTCTGGTTTTACCTGCTAGCGATCGCGGCTGTAAGTTAAATCAAGGTTTTAAAACTTTGGGTGTGCGAATTCCCGATAGCAAAATGGCGATCGCCATTTTGCAGCAAACAGGAGCAATGCTAACCACAAGTGCCAACAAAAGTAATCAGCCGCCATACCGTAGAATGCTCGAAATTCATGAGGCTTTCCCCTCAGTAATTACCCTAGGCGATGGAATAGATATTACTGAGCAGTTAGGTAGTGGATTGCCATCCACCGTAGTGGAGTGGACTATGGAGGGTTGGTTGGTGCGTCGCCAAGGTGCTGTCAATTTTTAGATCAAAAAGGGCGCTTTGCGCCCTTTTTGATCTGTTTAGATTGTTTGCCAATCTCGTGAGAATTGCTCTAGGTTAGCGGTGGTTAGCTCTTTTTCTAGCCATTGTAAAGCTGTTACTTGGCTGGGAAATTTCTGACTGTCGTAGTCTTGAAACACATCCAGCAAAGAAATAGCGACAGCCGTTTGTTCTGAGGCTAATGACCAACGCTGAAAGAACTGTTGCATGGTCTGGATGGGGATAGAGGCTTGAAGATTTTCTAATGCAGTAACTTGATTTGCCTCGCGTTTATAAACTTTTACAGCGTCGGTAAGGTTAATCAGTTGAAGCTGAGACGTGGGCGCTGGAGTTGGACTAGGTTGTGGGGTAAATGGGGTAGTTGTGGTTGACCCTATACCTGCATTAAGGTTTGACCAATCTTGGCGAAACTGAGTGAGTGATTGTGGCAAGAGTTGGCTTTGTAACCATTGCAGGGCAAGATTTTGATTGAGCATTTGAGCGCTGTTGTAACCACCTAATGCATCCTGCAAAGATGTTGCTGTCGTTGCTTGCCCCGATGCGATTTGCCAACGCTGAAAAAATTGCTGCAATATTTCTGGAGCAATACCTGCTTGTAAATTATTAAGCGCAGCAGTTTGATTGGGTAATCTAGCGCGGCTATAACTATTCGCCGCGTCAACGAGACTAATCGCACTCGCGGTTGGAATTGACGTTGCAGGCTCAGGACTAGTAGCAACAGGAGGACTAGTAGTGGTACTACCAGTCGGGGTTCCAGTAGTTGCTGTTCCAGTAGTTGCTGTTCCAGTTGATGTAGGAACAAAAATTGAAGGTGTGGGTGTGGCAGAGGGCGCGGGAGTTGTCGGTGTAGGTGATGGGCGGACAATCTCCACAAAGGTAACTGGTGGCGTGGCATCGGCGATCGCAGGTGCTTGCAGCTTTTTCCATGTTTGCTCTCCCACTTTGCCATCGACAGTTAAGCCATTGGCGCGTTGAAAAGCCGCGATCGCATCCCTTGTCCCCATACCAAAATCTCCGTCAATGCGACCTTGGTAATAGCCCTTATCTTTGAGTAATTGCTGTGCTTGGGCAACTGCTGAGCCTTTGGAGCCTGATAATAATGTTGGCAATCCTTGAGATGAAGCCGTCGGTACAACCGCACGCAGCTTAGCCCAACTTGAACTACCAACAATGCCATCGGTCACTAATCCATTCACTTTTTGAAATTTTAGAACAGCATTTGTAGTACCAGCGCCAAAATCGCCATCAATTTTGCCAGTATAAAATCCCTTGCTTTGGAGAAGTTGCTGCAACTCAGACACAGCACTACCCTTACTACCTTGTCTTAATATCGAGTCCATAATTAGCCCAGTGTTTTATAGTTCTTAATTGGCTCAAAATCTAGAAATAGAGTACACGAGCATCTATTCCTTGCGATCGCAAAAAATGTTTCAAAGATTCGGCAGCATCTCGATTTGGATATCCTCCAGCGTAGATATAGTTGCCACGACCTGATCTCGCCACAAATGCAGTAGGGATAAACTGCCTCACCTGTTCTAAAGTTGTGATCGTTCTCAAGGGAACTGCGGTAACGTAGCGATATTGTGCCGAGTTCTCAATACTATTAGTAGGTAAATAACTCGGCAATGTTACGAAGGGTGAATTACTAACAGGTTGAATAGGCTGAAAAGTCTGAGAAGTATAAGCCTGTTGAGCTGCTACACCACGACGTTGTAATTCTCTACTCACAAAATCGGCAGTCGGGGCATCGAAAGCTCCCGCGACGATGGATGTCTGACCATTGACCGAAGCAACCACAGGATTAGTGACAACTTGCCTTGCAATATTTAGAGTTGCAGGATTGTTGCCTGCGATGTAGACCACAATGTTGCCTAATTGGGCATTAGCATTAGCGATCGCCACATTCCAAAAACCCCAGCTTGCGATCGCCAAACCGATAGCTTGTTTTGCCCAGTTAGATATTTTCATCGTTTTTAGACCTTTAACCCTAAAGCGACCTAATTGTTCATGAACCTAAATTAAATTCTATAGCAATAAGTAGAGGGGGCGTTTTAGATTTTTTGGGGCGCGGCGAAGCCGCGCCCCAAAAAATCTAGCGCAAGAATTTAGTGTTGCGGCGCTTTGCGTTGTAACACTAATTCTTGGGTGGGAGTATCTCTATAAATTCCAGCCTTTGGCTAATAACTCCAAGGATATAGACTCATGCCACTGATCTAGTAGCAATCCAAACTCCTCTGTATGTATGCCTTTGCACCATAACATCAACGCATCTTCGCCCGTCACTTCATAATATTTCGGTCTTCGACCAATTTCCTTAAAACCAAAACTTTCGTATAGGGCGATCGCGACATGATTAGATTCGCGAACTTCGAGGGTTGCCCATTCTAATTGGCGATCGCGGGCTTTCTTGAGCAAGCCC
This sequence comes from Phormidium tenue FACHB-1050, assembly GCF_014696925.1. GTDB lineage: Bacteria > Cyanobacteriota > Cyanobacteriia > Pseudanabaenales > Pseudanabaenaceae > Pseudanabaena. The sequence continues at coordinate 53,283 of NZ_JACJQY010000013.1, forward strand.
CAAACCAGCGACTTACCAAAACCTTGACCCTGATATTCGGGACGCACCGCTAATACTGTGATATGTGCTTCTTCAAGAATTGACCACAAACAGCCAAAACCTAATAGTTCATGATTTTCAGTAGTTAAGCCCAGTACAAGACTGCTGGGATTGTCAATTTCGCGCTGATAGGCTTCTAAGCTCCAGAAATTGCCAAGACACGCACAATCGATCGCCTGTAGCTGTGATGAAAAATTTTGATCAATCTCACTTAGATAGATTCGGGTCGATAGGCTCATGTGTTGTAATTATCTAAAGATTTAATTAGGATGTGCGGCACAACGCGCCTTAATACCAAAACAAAAAATGGCTATGCCATTTTTTGTTTTTAAAACCCTTACTGGGTTTGCTTTTTATACCAAGGTAAGAAATGGCTACACCATTTCTTACCTTGAAAACCCTTACTAGGTTTAGTTTTTAATTCCCCAAAGTGTTGTCACACTTTCTTGAATTGTTATAAATAGCCCAAACGGATTATTGATCGATGTCAGAACTCATGCCAATTGTATATCTCAGCGTGGTTAGCTTTTTTGCTTGGATTGTTAGCACTTTGGCAGGTGGGGGCAGTCCATTCATCTTAATTCCGTTAGTTAACCTTCTCATGGGAGCCAATGCCGTTCCACCTGTAATCACAATCGGCATGTTTTTTGGCAATGCCCATCGAGTTTTACTGTTTTGGCGGGATATTGATTGGGTATTGACAGCTTGGTATGCTCCTGGGGCGATCGCAGGGGCAATTTTGGGAGCCTATACCTTTACGCAAATCCATCTCGATTGGTTGCAAATAGTGATTGCCATTTTCCTAATCGTGAGTGCCGTTTTATTTGAACTAGAAAAAAGTCCCGAAAAAACTGTTGCGAAGGATCAGGAAAAACAGATTGAATTGGTCGATGATTCTAAAGAGTTACAAGAGATCGAAAAACTGATTGAGATTAATCAGTTAGGAGAATTAAGTGAATTAAGCGCTCTTGAAAAGTCAGAATTAATTCCCAAAGAAGTAAAACCCAAATTTCAACTTCAGGCTTGGCATATTATGCCTGCGGGTTTCCTCAAGGCATATGTATCGGGCTTAGTCGGCACAACTGGCCCCGTCTTAAATCCCTTTTATCTGGGCTATGGCTTAGTCAAGGAGAAAATGCTAGCTACTAAAGCAACTCACATGACAATTATCCATGTCGTGAAAATCATTACCTACGGGGCGTTAGCAGCGATGTCTAAAGAGCAAATTGTCGCAGGATTAGCGATCGGATTAGCCGCAATACCCGCGAATCTCATTGGCAAATATCTCCTTAGTCGCATGAGTCCTCAACAGTTTCGCCAAGTGGTTCTTGCTTTTATGGCACTCGGCGGATCATGGATGCTGTGGCAACAAAGAAGTTTGTTTTTAAATATCTTGTAGCTAGAGATAAGTTTTGAGGCGATCGCCTATTCATTCAAAAAAGACTGAATAGTTTCTCTAAATTTTTCTACTTTAACAGGTGCAACTAAGTATGAATCTGCACCTGCTTCCATTGCAATAGATTCAGTTATTTCTTCTTCACATACCGTAATTACAATCACAGGGATATTTTTTGTCTTTTCATTGATTTTTAAATGGTGACAAACTTCAAGATCATTAGGATGAAACTGTTCGAGAAGAATAATGTCTGGCAAATACTGTGTTGCAATTTCTAACAAATTTTCACTGTAAACTGATTCAATACAATTCAATCCCATATGTCTAATCAAACGGGAAAAGAAATTTACACTTACGCAATCGTAAACATCAAGTACTGTGTATTTTTTAATTGAAGCTAAATCAAATTTTATATTTTCTTCTCTCATGGCATTTGAAATATCAGAGAATACAAGAGGTTGCTTTTCTAGGTGATGGTTGGCTAATGTGGGATGTGTTCTAAAACGTCCATTTCATACTGATGAAAACGACGCAAATACTTCGATCACGATTTAGCTGACCAGTGCCTTGATTCTCATTGCTGCTTGTCTACATTAATGTTTTTTGTACTAGTGTAGGAATTAACTCAGTTATCAGTAATCAGGAAAAACTAGGCTTGTATTTGTTTCAATCAATCATAGCGAAATCGGCTTGCAAAACGGGAATAGATAAACTTAATGATTGCTATAGATCCACACTTCAGAAATAAGAATTGGTTTATAGTCTTACAGAGAAATTTTGAGAAGTGATGTAAGAATTGTTAATCTCATAAATCTGATGCCAGCCTCATAAATTTAGATGGAAATCATATTCTCCTCATACATTAATATCCTGATACAGCAAAGAGCCCCTTTAATCGGTTGCAAAGACAACAAAAAACTAAAAATATTGAGTTAAAACGACCTATAAAAGCCAACATAATCCCTAAGAGAGATCTTAACAATTTGGGTAAAAAGGAGTGAAACCCGTACACACAGAATGCTGCTAATGCTGTGCTAGTATTAACTTTAACCAGAACGCAGCAAAGTATGGGGAAACGCCATGTTTGAACGCTTTACAGAAAAAGCAATTAAAGTCATCATGCTGGCTCAAGAGGAAGCTCGCCGCCTCGGTCATAACTTTGTCGGCACAGAGCAAATCCTATTGGGTCTAATCGGAGAAGGAACTGGCGTTGCCGCCAAAGTACTTAAGTCCATGGGTGTAAACCTCAAAGACGCTCGCATTGAGGTTGAAAAGATCATCGGACGCGGCTCTGGTTTTGTCGCCGTCGAAATTCCTTTCACTCCTCGCGCTAAGAGAGTCCTAGAGTTGTCCTTAGAAGAAGCTCGTCAGCTCGGACATAACTATATCGGTACTGAGCATTTATTGCTAGGACTAATTCGCGAAGGCGAAGGCGTTGCCGCTAGAGTTTTAGAAAATCTCGGCGTGGATCTGTCTAAGGTTCGCACACAAGTAATCAGGATGCTCGGTGAGACTGCCGAAGTATCCGCTGGTGGCGGTTCATCAGGACGCACCAAAACGCCAACCCTCGACGAGTTTGGCTCAAACTTGACCCAGCTTGCCCAAGATGGCAAACTCGACCCAGTCGTTGGTCGTGAAAAAGAAATTGAACGAGTCATTCAAATTCTCGGTCGCCGCACCAAAAATAATCCAGTCCTAATTGGTGAACCTGGTGTGGGTAAAACCGCGATCGCTGAAGGTTTAGCTCAGCGCATTTCTAACAGTGATATCCCTGACATTTTGCAAGAAAAGCGGGTTGTTACCTTAGATATCGGCTTACTAGTAGCAGGTACAAAATACCGTGGTGAATTTGAGGAACGCCTCAAGAAGATCATGGAAGAAATTCGCACGGCTGGCAATGTGATCTTGGTAATTGATGAAGTCCATACCTTGATCGGTGCGGGTGCTGCGGAAGGCGCGATCGATGCCGCTAATATTCTCAAGCCTGCCCTTGCTCGTGGCGAATTGCAATGCATCGGTGCAACCACCCTTGATGAATATCGTAAACATATCGAGCGTGATGCAGCCCTAGAGCGTCGTTTCCAACCAGTAATGGTCGGTGAGCCTAGTGTTGAAGAAACCATCGAAATCTTGATCGGTTTACGTCAACGCTATGAAGAACACCATAAGCTGAAGATCGACGATGAAGCCCTTGTTGCGGCGGCGAGATTATCCGATCGCTACATTAGCGATCGCTTCTTGCCCGACAAAGCTATCGACTTAATCGATGAAGCTGGTTCGCGTGTGCGTTTGATTAACTCACAGTTGCCTCCTGCTGCCAAAGAACTTGATAAGGAATTGCGTCAAACCCTTAAAGATAAGGATGATGCCGTTCGTAAGCAAGACTTTGATAAGGCAGCGGAATTGCGTGACAAGGAAATCGATCTTAAACAACAAATTCGCGCTCTCAGCCAAACCAAAAAGGCAGAAACTCCCGCCGAAGATGTACCTGAAATTCATGTAACCGAAGAGGACATCGCCTACATCGTCAGTTCTTGGACTGGCGTACCTGTCCTCAAGATTACCGAATCCGAGTCTGTCAAGTTGATGCAGATGGAAGAAACCCTGCATAGCCGCGTAATCGGTCAGGATGAAGCAGTAAAAGCTATTTCCCGTGCGATCCGTCGCGCCCGTGTAGGTCTGAAGAGCCCTAACCGTCCGATCGCCAGCTTTATTTTCTCAGGACCTACAGGTGTTGGTAAAACTGAGTTAACTAAAGCACTCGCCGCTTACTTCTTCGGTTCTGAAGAAGCGATGATTCGTCTCGACATGTCGGAATATATGGAGCGTCACACTGTATCTAAGCTGATCGGTTCACCTCCTGGCTATGTCGGCTACAACGAAGGTGGTCAGCTTACTGAAGCCGTCCGTCGTCGCCCTTACACTGTCGTCCTATTCGACGAAATCGAGAAAGCTCACCCCGATGTCTTCAACTTGCTATTGCAAGTGCTTGAAGATGGACGCTTGACTGACTCGAAGGGTCGTACCGTTGACTTCAAAAACACCTTGTTGATCATGACCTCTAACGTTGGCTCTAAAGTCATCGAAAAAGGTGGTGGTGGACTGGGCTTTGACTTCGCTGCTAGCCAAGAGGATGCGCTCTATACCCGCATTCGATCGCTGGTTAACGAAGAACTTAAGCAATACTTCCGTCCAGAGTTCCTCAACCGTCTTGACGAAATTATCGTCTTCCGTCAGTTGACTAAACCCGAAGTCAAGGAGATCGCCGATCTCATGCTCAACGAGTTCTTCAGACGGATGCTCGATAAGCATATTGTGCTTACGGTGACCGAGCGCTTCAAGGATTTGCTAGTCCAAGAAGGCTATAACCCTAGCTACGGTGCGCGTCCACTGCGTCGGGCAATCATGCGCTTACTCGAAGATTCTCTTGCTGAAGAGATCTTGACGGGTAAAGTCCGTGAAGGTGCTTCGGTGCAAGTAGATGTCGATGACGATGGCAAAGTCAAAGTGATCGAACAAGAAGCTCTGAGTGGCTCTGAAAATAATCTTCAGTTGCTGCCATCAGCTTAAGATTGATAAATGCAAGCCCTACGCTCAGCGCAGGGCTTGCATTTATCTAGATGTAGGTAACTTGCATAGCGCTAAATTAAAAAAAGCTTCATGAATGCCAACCAGCGTAATATTGCCGTGAAATCTAATCCTCTGCCTCCTACAAAATTTCAGTCGGTTGCAGGGGATTTGTCATCTGCGGAGATGCCTGAAGTCATTGTCGTGGCTGACCAAAATGAGGAGTATTTGGGGAATGTGCCTGCTCCTCTGACGATCGCAGATGTTGAGGGTGGTGAACTTAAACCAATTCCGACTGCACTTACCAAAAAATCTCAGCCCGATCCAGAACCTGATCCTGAAATCTCGCAAGTTCGTTTTAAGACCCTTGATGGCAAGCTGAATCTGTTGTTGCCAACTGACAAGAAGATCAAGTTGCCATTTAGTAAATCGAATGATAACGGCGAAATTCCTCCAATTGGGCTGGAGAGCAATCAGTTTAATAATTCTGAGACTTCACTGCTAGCCTTGACTTGGGAAGAAATACTTTCTCAGTTAGAGCAACGCATGGCGGCAAGTGGGCATGACTGGAAGCCACGTACACAAGTATATTTGCAATCAGGCGATCGCCTCTTGGATACGCGCCAGCTCCAAGAAATATCCGAAGCCTTGCAAAACTATCAACTTTTGCTGCATTGTATAGTCACCAATCGCCGTCAAACTGCGGTTAATGCTGCTAGTATGGGCTTCTGCGTAGAGCAAGGGACAATCTTTCGTGAGTTGTTAGGATTTAATCCAATTCCTAACGCACCTACGGATGACCCGCTGTACATTAAGATGACCGTAAGATCTGGTACAGAAATTCGGCACTCTGGCAGTATCATTGTCTTCGGTGATGTCAATGCAGGCGCAGAACTAATTTCTGAAGGTGATATTATTGTGTGCGGCAAGCTTAAAGGCATGGCTCATGCAGGTGCTAAAGGCAATGCCCAAGCAGTAGTTATGGCTTTACACCTCAATGCAACCCAAGTTAGGATTGCGAGTTTTATCGCCCGTGTTGAGAGTCCGAGTACATCTTTCTGTCCAGAAGTCGCATTTGTAAGTACGCAAGGTACACCTGCGATTAAAATTGTCCAAGTTGTTGATTTTTCAGCATTTAATCATTCTTCGCTAAACTATCCCTCGCTAATCAGTAATTCGTAAACATGAGTCGCATTATCGTTGTTACCTCTGGTAAAGGTGGTGTCGGCAAGACCACATCTTCAGCAAATCTCGGCATGGCGCTCGCCAAACTAGGACGCAAAGTGGTTTTGGTGGATGCTGACTTTGGCTTACGCAATCTCGATCTTTTATTGGGATTAGAAAATCGCATTGTATATACAGCTTTAGAAGTGATTGCGCGAGAATGTAAACTCGACCAAGCCCTAGTTAAAGATAAGCGTCAGCCCAATCTGTCTTTATTAGCAGCTCCCCAAACGCGCAATAAAACTGCAATTACGGCTGCTCATATGAAGGCGCTTGTTGAAGTTTTGGGGCGATATTTTGATTATGTTTTAATTGATTGTCCTGCGGGTATTGAGTCGGGATTTCAAAATGCGATCGCTGGGGCAAAAGAGGCGATCGTCGTGACGACTCCCGAAATTTCGGCGGTGCGGGATGCCGATCGCGTGGTTGGTTTACTAGAAGCAAATCGAATTACGGATATTAAATTAATTTTGAACCGTATTCGCCCAGCTATGGTAAAAAACAACGACATGATGAGTGTCGAAGATGTACTAGATATTTTGTCAGTTAAATTAATTGGCGTAATTCCTGATGACGAACAGGTGATCGTTTCTACTAATAAAGGGGAACCATTGGTGTTGTCAGATAAACCATCGCTGGCTGGCACAGCCTATGAAAATGTGGCAAAACGTCTTGAGGGAAAAAATATTGAGTTTTTACAACTCGAAGCTCCTCCTAAAGGATTTTTGGCGCGTCTGTCAAGCTGGATTAGTGGGAACTCCTGAGGTTTGAGATGATTTCAACACTGCTCGATCGCCTATTTCAAAGAAGTAACGTCCCTAGTGGGGCAAAAGTCAAGCAGCGTTTGAAATTCATCCTTGCCCATGATCGTGCTGCGATCGAGCCACAGGTATTTGAAAATATGCGCCATGAGATTATGCGCGTAGTTTCTAAATATGTGGAGCTTGATGAAAATACATTAGACATTCGCCTAGAGTCTGATAAGCGGATGACAGCATTGATTGCCAATTTACCAATCAGGATGGTACGTGAAGAGCTACCTGATCTGGTAAGTCTTTTTGATAAACCCACTGAAGAAGTAGTTACATCAAATAATTCTGAATCTTTAGCCTTAGAAATGGATCAATCTGCTGAAGATGCCCTTGATGCGATCGCGGCAAAGGAAAATATCAAATCGACCACTGAGGATATTTCTCCTGAGAGTCTTGCAGTAATTGCGGAACGAACTATCGAAGTTACTAGCAAAATCAGAACTGCTGCAAATAAATCTCAAAATGGGGAAATCAGCGATCGCACCGCAGTAGAAGCTGATATACCCCAAAATGAAAATGTCATTATGGATATTGCTGAAAGTTCTGAGTCAGCTACTTCTGAAGTTGTATTAGAGGACTCTGTTAATGATCAGCATGAAGAATTAGAAGAACTTAATGAGCAGTCAAGTGATCAATTGGAGTTGTCTTTAGGTTTGTCTGATTCTCTAGAATCTCAAGAATTAGTAATTGAAGAACCTCCCAAACTTTACAACCAAGAGCAAGAGTGTGATGATCGCGAAACATGATTTTTGCATCAGCTCTGTTTCTATTTCTATTTTTACCGCTCACCTTAGCAGGATATTTCCTGATTAGCTCAAAGTTACTGTATCTACGGAATATTTTTCTGTTGATCATGAGCTTGATTTTTTATGCGTGGGGAGAGCCAGTTTATGTGTTCCTCATGGTTGCTTCTATATTGCTGAACTATTTAGCAGGGCTACTACTACATTTTCAACGCCAAAAACTGCTCACATTCCTTAACGAAAGGCAGATTCTTCTTAGCTCAATTGTGATTAATTTAGGATTATTATTCTATTTTAAATATGCCAATTTTTTTATTAACAATCTCAACTTAGTACTACACAATTTTTCAATTCCAGCGATCGCCTACTCTCAAGTTCCGCTACCGATTGGGATCTCCTTTTTTACGTTTCAAGCAATGTCTTATGTGATTGATGTTTATCGACAAGAAACCGATGTGCAGTTAAATCCGATTAATTGTGGACTATATGTGAGCTTATTTCCCCAACTCATTGCGGGACCCATCGTTCGATACCATGATGTTGCTAAGCAGATTGTGTCGAGAACTGTCACTAGACCACAATTTTCGGCGGGGATTCAGCGATTTATTTTTGGGTTAGCGAAAAAGACGATGCTTGCCAATCCATTAGGAGAAGTCGCTGACAAAATCTTTGCTGTCCCAGTCAGTGAAGTTACAACAGGTATGGCTTGGTTAGGGATTGTCTGCTATACATTGCAGGTTTATTTTGATTTCTCAGGATATTCCGACATGGCGATCGGATTAGGGCGACTTTTTGGGTTTGAATTTCTAGAGAATTTTAATTATCCCTACATAGCTCAATCTATGCGGGATTTTTGGCGCAGATGGCATATTTCTCTATCAACTTGGTTTCGTGATTATCTATATATTCCTTTGGGCGGCAATCGTGGCTCTGCACTGAGGACATATTTCAATTTGTGGATAGTGTTTCTACTATGTGGGCTATGGCATGGCGCGAATTGGAATTTTGTAATTTGGGGAGCCTTGCATGGAGCCTATTTGGTAATTGAGAGAATGGGATGGCATAAATATCTCGATCGCTTATGGCTCCCACTTAGACATTTGTATACGTTATTACTGGTAATGATTGGATGGGTATTCTTTCGTTCAGAAACTGTGAGCCATGCAATCCAATATTTAGGAAGTATGATAGGCGTTACTAATGCTGATGGAGTCAAATATTTTACATTGCTCTATTTTGATCTAAAAACTCTAATCAACTTAATCATCGGCTGTGTATTAGCAACGCCAATAGCTATTGGCGTTGCTAAACAACTACAAACGAGAATTATTTCTCCTCAATTTAGTCATCTTCAGCCTGTTTTGTACGGTGGGTATTATTCTCTTTTATTGAGTCTATTTCTGCTTTCCACCGCTAGTTTAGCCGCAGGAACCTATAATCCCTTTATCTATTATCGCTTTTAATAAAAAACAGATTTTTGATGGCGAGGCTTCGCCTCGCCATCAAAAATCAACAAAGGCTATTTTACAAATCCCTAGACAGATTGCTCTATGCAGACAGAACAACGCAACAATAAAGTGGCTCGGACATTTGACAATCTGTTGATTGCAACTTTTATCATTGGTCTGTTTTTACCTCTAGTCTTAACCCATAATCGTAAAGAATCGATTACAGAAAAACGTAAGCTTGCCGATTTTCCTAAACTAGAATTGAGTCAAAAAGCATTAATTAAATTTCCATCACAGTTTGAATTATTCTTTAATGACCATTTCGGATTACGCGATCAACTAACTCAGATTTATTCTTTCTACAGCATCCTATTGAAAAGCTCCTCTAATCCTAAAGTGCTGATTGGATTAGAGGATTGGTTATTTTATGTTAATCCTGCGGAGGGAAATAGTCTTGAGGATTATCGGCGAAATGATCCATTGACACTAGAGGAACTTAGAAGTTGGAAAATTGGATTAGAAGAAAAACATGCGTGGTTAAAGCAACAGGGGATTCCCTATATTTTTGTAGTTGTACCTGACAAATATTCTATCTATCCAGAATATATCCCTAAACATATTCGTCAAGTCGGTAAGCAAACCCGCCTTGATCAACTAATAGAATATATGAAGAATTCAGCAGTACCAGTTCTAGATTTGAGACCTAGGTTACTCCAAGCTAAGCAACAAGGACAATTGTTTTATAAAACGGATACGCATTGGAATGACTTTGGTGCAGCGATCGCCCAGTATGAAATTCTCCGAGCAATCCAAAAGTTTTATCCAAATCTTAATCCAAGGAATTACGCTTGGCAGGATTTTAGATTGACAGAGTATAAGTCAGGGGATATTGCTAATATGTTGAATATTTCTTACTTCCTCAAGGAAATGGTTCCTGAATTACGCCAACCACTCCCTATATGTGATCAACATATTGTAGAGAAGCATCCCGAAGATCAGATGAAGGCTACCTTTTTTACGGATTGCCTTGCTGATGCGCCAAGAGCATTAATTTTTAGAGATTCATTCTTTATTGCCTTACAACCCTATATTTCTCAACATTTTGCTAAGACTGTTTATGTTTGGGAATGGCCAGATCTCAATTTAATCAAAAAATATCAGCAATCCAATCAACCTAATATTGTGATCGAAGCCCGCGTAGAAAGACATTTAAAGTTCATCAAATAAGAAGTCGGTACAAAGCTCCGACTTCTTATTTAATGTCATCATACTTTTGGGAATTGGTACTAGGCTCACACAAAACTAGAATCGCGGTCAGATTGTCATGACCATTGACGTTGTTCCCTAACTCAATGAGATTATCCAAACCTCTTCGCAAATCGGTTTCTTTATTTAAAATTGGTAGTAAATGCGATCGCCAATTATCCTCGACTACATCGTTATCACATAAACCATCAGAACATAATAAGAATAAAGTGGGTTCAGTTAATGTAAAAAACTCAATAGCTGGCTCTATGCGATCGCTAGGATTTGGTCCAAGCGCTTGAGTAAGTTGGTGAGCATCAGGTCTAGCCCTTGCGACTTCAATCTCCACACCCAAATCTATTAACTGATTGAGAACTTCGTGATCGCGAGTAATTTGCTCTAACTTTGGTTCTGATTTTAGTTCTTGAGTAGAATTTGTAACTTTGTAAATACGGCTATCACCAACATGGGCTATGACCACATCTAGATCATGAATTGCTAAAACAACCAAGGTTGTTCCCATTCGCCCCAGCGATTGCCTCTTCTCACTTTCATTCTTAGCAAAAATCTGCTGATTTGCCTTGCAGATAATTTCATTGATTTTTTTCTCGCCTGGTAAAGTATCGATCCAAAATGGACGAAACTGCTCCGTAATAGAATTAATCGCGATCGCACTCGCCACCTCGCCCCCCTCGTGTCCACCCATGCCATCACACAACACAAATAACCCTCGATGACTGCGATCGCGGATTTGGCTTTTGCCGTTGATGCTACGAGTTTGAAAAATTGTGACAAAATCATCCTCATTGCGATCGCGTTGCATTCCTACATGAGTTTTGCCAGCATAGGCTAGCTCCTGTAGATGCATTGTGGAAGATATAATCATCGTCATTTCTGACTCAACATCAGCAAAGTCTTCTAAATTAAATTCTAGTGGTAATTCTTCTAGAGCAAATTCATCTGGAAATTCCTCTGTATCGCTCACTACTTGAGAAGATGCCAAATCTTTTACCTGAATTTTGATTTCTTCTAACACAGACTCTAAATTTAATGGTCGCGTTGGGACTGAAGAAGGTTGTATAGCAACATCTCCAAGAAGATTTAAAGTGGGATCTACAGCAATTTCTACCGCAATCTTAGTACCGCAGAATTGGCAAAATTGGTGATTATCAGGATTTACAGCTTTACAACTAGGACAGATGCTCATAATTATGCTTATGTTGGCACAATGCCATAGATTTAGACAGATAATAGAGAAGAAGAACTAAGGTAATCGCACCCATGACTGATTCTACCAGACTCAATCCCGCCGATGAGATCGTCCTTGGACGAGACTTTATGACTCTTTCTCAGCACGTTCTTTCACAGTTTGGGACATTTTCGGCTGAAGCCTATGATCTGAGCGCATTTATGGGACGTATTGGGCTAGCAGGCAAAACGATCGCTCGCCATCTTAGCCGTGCAGGTTTAGTAGAAAATGTGCTTGGGGTCACAGGCGAAGTTAATGTTCAAGGTGAAGCGGTCAAAAATATGGATCGCTATGCTAATCGTGTTTTCCTTCGCGCTTTTGAGCAGAGCGGATTAGTCTGTCGGCTTGCTTCAGAAGAAATGGAGAAGCCCTATTATATCCCTGAAAACTGTCCCATTGGTCGCTACACTTTACTTTATGATCCCATTGATGGCTCTAGCAATATTGACGTAAATTTAGCGATCGGTTCTATCTTCTCGATTCGTCAACAAGAAGGGAATGATGAATCTGGAGAAGCTCTAGATTTATTGCAGTCGGGACGGAAACAAATTGGTGCAGGCTATATTCTCTATGGCACAAGCACGATGCTGGTTTATTCCCTAGGGAACGGCGTTCATGCCTTTACCCTCGATCCTAGTATTGGAGAATTCATTCTCTTTCAAGAGAATATTCATATTCCTGCTAAAGGTTCAATTTATAGTGTTAATGAAGGCAACTTCTGGCAATGGGAAGAACCAATGCGTGAATATGTCCGTTATATTCATCGCCAAGCAGGAAATACAGCACGTTATTCAGGAGCTTTAGTTGCGGATATTCATCGCATTCTTTTTCAAGGTGGGGTGTTTCTCTATCCAGGCACAGTTGGACATGCGGATGGGAAGTTACGCTTGCTTTACGAGTCTGCTCCTCTAGCATTTTTAATTGAGCAAGCAGGTGGTCGTGCGACTACAGGAACTCAAGAAATTCTTGATGTGATCCCCCAAAAATTACACAGTCGCACACCATTGATTATCGGTAGTTCTGAGAATGTCAAAGTAGTAGAGTCTTTCTTAAATCCTTAAAAGAAATAACTCAATAGCGATCGCCTAAACCTTTGATTGTCATATTTTGGGCGATCGCATCATGAGGGATGAGGACATACTGCCAAGGCTTGCCACCATGATTGAGCATATATTCTGAGGCGTGTTGACACCATTGTGTTGCCACGTCTTTTTTTGCTAGTACTTCGGGATTATCCATTTCATTTTGGGCTTTGGGTTCGAGCATATAGATAATTTCTGCCGTTTCAGCGACAAAATCGGGTTGATATTCTGAATAGTTGCCATGCCATTTGTAATAAAGCTGAAATTGTCCTTTGGCGGGTTTAAACCATTTGATTGCTTCGCGTTCTAAGATTATTGCCAAAATCCTTTCGGCTTCAGATTGAAATTTTTGCTCTTTGTAGAGGCATTTTGAGAAGCCCGTAAACAGATATTTGGACATATTGCTTTTATCTGGCGGCGAAAAGCGATAATCGAGGCGATTTTTGGGACTTGTGTTGTAGGCACTATCTTTTAGAGTTGTGAAACCTTTGCTGATTTTGACTTCATAATCTGTGGTTTCTTCCCAAAAGTTTTGCTGCATTTGATGATGGATAAAGTTGGCGATTTCATTTTGTCGAACTCTTAAAATATTGCGGGTATCATCTTCTGAATATTGATTGAGAAAATGGCTGACGATTTGACCTGCTAAGTCATAGAGCAAGTCAGAATGTTCGTCGTAGCAGATATCATCAAACTTGGCTAAGCTTTCGACAATGTAGTTTTCTAGGTGTGATTTCTCGAAGTTTATTCTGGTGATTTCTAGGGATGTGAATTGTTCGGTGGAAAGAGATTGAATATGAAGTTCTTCTTTGGATGGAATACCATAATTTAAGTCAGTGAGATCGATCGCAAAGGAGCGAAAGCCCGATCTCACTGTGCCAATGGGAAGCACCAGAATTCTAGGTATATCAATAGTTTGTTGAATAACTAGGTTAGTGGTTTTGGCAACGATCGCTTCAATGTTTGGTGGTGGGGTTACGCCTTCGATTTCGATTTGAGCGGGTTGATATTCTCGCTTTACGGCTTCGCGGACGATCGCTTGGATTTTGGGATTGGCAAGATGGGCGGTGGTGGGGACTTTTTCAGGTTGGCTTTCGAGTTTGAGGATGGCTTGATAGGTGAGTTGGGCAATTTTTTGTTCTATGGGTGTAGTGAATAGGGGCGGTTGAGTAGAGTGTGATTCGGATTGCGGTTCAAGTTCGGATAAATTTTCAGATACTTGAGCAGGTAAATAAATAGGTTCTATAGGGTGCAGTCCTAGGGCTTGGGATAGTTGCGATCGCGAAATTATGGGTTGTGTTTTTTGTTGGAGGTCTTCATCAGTGAGGATGATTTGTTTGAGACGAATTTGAGATTCGGGTTTCTTGGCTTCATCGACGATCTCTTGGAATTTGTCATGGCAGACAATGTTGAGGCGATCAACTATTTCTACGCCTGTACGCATTCCATAGGGTAAACGTAAGCCACGCCCTATCGATTGCTCGATTAGAATTTTAGAATTAGCGGCTCTCAATGGCACGATTGTATAGAGATTGGTGACATCCCAGCCTTCTTTGAGCATATTTACATGGATTACGATTTCGGTGGGTTCATCGGGAGATTCGACCTTGAGTAAGCGATCGACCATTTCATCTTCCTGTGCGCCTGTTTTGCTGGAGTCAACTTGAATGACTTTATGTTTGTATTCCCCTTGAGCAAATTCATCGGATTGAATGAGTTTGATTAAATCTGAGGCATGGGTGGTGTCACGGGCAATGACCAGCATAAAGGGTTTGACGATTTTTTTGCCTGTTTGAATGGCGTAGGTTTCTAATTCGGCTTTGATGTTTTCGTGGAGATAGATGCCATCTTCTAGTTTGAGACGTTCGATCGCTTCGGGTGACATTGATGAAGGATTAAAATCTTTGCGAGTAACGACGGCGGGATCTTTGACAAATCCATCGCTCATGGCGCGTCCGAGGGGATAGTCATAGATCACATTTTTAAACGGTACGCTTCCCTTATTGGTTTCGATAAAGGGTGTGGCGGTGACTTCTAAGCCTAGCAATGGTTTGAGTTCGTTAATGGCGCGAACTCCTGCGGATGCTCGATAACGGTGGGATTCATCCATTAAGATTACGAGGTCTTTTAGTTGCGCTAGATAATCGAAATAGCTTTCGCCAATAAATTCCGATAGGCGTTTGATTCTTGGGCTTTTACCGCCGCGTACTTCGGAATTGATTTTAGATATGTTGAAAATATTAATGCGACAACCCGTAAAGTTAGTGATGATTGAAGATTTTTCGTAGTTATCGCCTGTAACAATTTCGGGGGCATTAATTGCAAATTCAGAGATACCCGTAAATACATATTTGGCAGTATTGGGCGTGAAGTCGGTAATTAGTTTGTTGTAAATGGTGAGATTTGGGGCAAGGATTAAGAAATTTTTGATGTCATGGGCTAGGTGTAAATAGCTGATAAATGCGCCCATGAGTCGGGTTTTGCCAACGCCTGTGGCGAGTGCAAAGCAGAGAGATGGAAATTCGCGATCAAAGTCGGTGACGGTGGGAAATTCTTTTTTAATAACGGCGAGGCTGGTTTCAAGATCTTGGATTTTGTGAATTGGCAAGAGTTCACAAAGGCGATCTAATATTTGCAATGAGTCGCGTTGGGGATGACGGAGGCTGAGGCGATTGGCGATCGCATTGACATGATTATTCATAGTGGTTTTCTCTTTTTATGTTTTTGTTTGAGATTGGTCACGCACTGCGTGACTAATTTGCGTTTAAGGTTTTTCTGTCTACGTTGCAATGTATCTAAGCCCCCTAAATCCCCCAATTCTGGGGGACTTTGAAAGAATTTTCCACTCTTGTTCCCCCAGAGTTGGGGGCTAGAGGGCAATTACCAGTTATATTTTTGCTTGAGATTGGCTACGCAGTGCGTAGCTAATTTGCGTTTAAGGTTTTTCTGTCTACGTTGCAATGTATCTAAGCCCCCTAAATCCCCCAATTCTGGGGGACTTTGAAAGACGGTTCTTTTCTTGTTCCCCCAGAATTGGGGGCTAGGAAGAGAATAACTGCAATCAACTGGCTTCAGTAATTTGGATAAGAACATTTGACAAATCATTTATCACCTCTTCGTTTGTAAATCTTAAAACGCGATAACCAAAAGCTTGCATTTGCTCTGTTCTTGCTTGATCGTAGGATTGTTGTTGATTATGAATATCTCCATCAACTTCTATAACTAATTTGGCACTAGGACAATAAAAGTCAACTATAAATCTTCCGACAGGATGCTGACAACGAAACTTAAGTTGATTGAGTTTACGTCCTCGCAATGCTTGCCACAATATTTCTTCAGCAGGTGTTAACTGTTGCCTTAAGAGACGGGCAGCTTCTTCAATCTCTCTTGTAGTACCACGAATCCTATTAGAATTTTTCATGTTTGTGTAATATTTCCAGCTTGAGTCTCTAGATTTTAATGAGTACGCATCAGTTTATCTACGTTGCAATGGATCTAAGCCCCCTAAATCCCCCAATTCTGGGGGACTTTGAATAATTTCTTGCTCTTATCCCCCCAGAATTGGGTGTTAGGGGGCGATTAATTGTTGACTTGACTGGATTTTGTGATTTGCTCATAGCCCTAGTTTTGTAGTATTTAGCTACTGAGTACGCATCGATTTGTCTACGTTTCAATGGATCTAAGCCCCCTAAATCCCCCAATTCTGGGGGACTTTGAAATACTTTTTTTATTTTCTTGTTCCCCCAGAATTGGGGGCTAGGGGGCGATTAATTGTTGACTTGACTGGATTCTGTGATTTGCTCATAGCCCTAGTTTTGTAGTATTTAGCTACTGAGTACGCATCGATTTGTCTACGTTTCAATGTATCTAAGCCCCCTAAATCCCCCAATTCTGGGGGACTTTGAAAGACTTTTATTTTCTTGTTCCCCCAGAATTGGGGGCTAGGGGGCAGATAATTTTTGTCTTTAATCTCGCTCATAGTCCTAACTCCAATTGTCCAAGCTTTACGGGTGCTTTGGGTAAGTTCTCGATCTTGAGGCTGTAGTCGTCATGTCCCCATTCACAGCGAGAGAGTATTTGTTTAGGAATTTTCTTAACGGTGAGATTAGGGAAGTTGTCAGTTTTGCCGCGAAAGGCGCTACATAGAACGAGTAAACTGCGTTCTTCGCCTACTTCTTCGGATAGTTTGGCGAGTTGCTCATGGCTGAGGTTTTGAGTGGTGACGTAGATAAAGTCGCGTTCGGTGGAGTAGCCATGTTGCCAATAGAAGGTGTCTGAGGGTGCATATTTGAATCCTTCGATTTTACAAAGGGCTTCGGCAAGCATGGCGGGGTTATAGTCTTTGTTGATCACCCAGTTATCCCATTTGTCTTTTTCGAGCAATGATGGCGCAAGGCGATAGTACCGAAATCCGCCGCCGCCCTTCCAGTTAACGGTTTTGCTAATGCCGCCTTGGTCTTCGCCATTGATGACTTTTTGGATTCGGGGAATAATATGGGTATGGCAATGTTCGCCAAGTTCAATCATGATCCAGCGTCTTCCCATTTTGTGCGCGACTGCGCCTGTTGTGCCTGATCCTGCAAAGGAATCAAGAACAAGATCGTTAGGTTTTGTTGCAATATCTAATATGCGTCGAATAAGCTTCTCTGGTTTAGGTGTAGCAAATGAATCATCAGGATTTATTGCTTTAACTTCTTCTCGTGCTTCGTGGTTATTTCCCGCTTCAGTGTGTAGCCAAATAGTCGCTGGTGGAGTCCCTGAAATTTTTAACTCACTTAAAAAAGTCTTTCGTGAAGGATTTGCTTTTCCATCAGTTCCAAACCAAATTTCATCATTCTCATCTAGCTTTCGCAGGGTTTCAGCAGGGAATCTAGGCGAAGTTCCTTTGGGCGGCATCCATACAAAGCCATTTTTAAATTGAAATGAGAATGCTTGTTCTTTTTCAGAACCAGTTCTTTTTGCATAAATAGGGGTAGCTTTCCAGACTCCTTTAGGATGATTATCAGGATTGCGATAGCGCTCATCCATTTCAGAAGTACGTCCAAGTCTATATGGTCGCCATAATTCTTTATTCTTAGCAAATATCAAAAGATGATCGTGGTTTTCTGCTAACCATTTAGCATCGTTTGCTACTGTATATTTCTTTTGCCAAACTGCATTTGCTACAAAATTTGCACGTCCAAATATCTCATCACACATTACTTTCAAATAATGAGCTTCATTATCATCAATCGTTATCCATAAAGAACCATCATTAGATAATAGATTTCGCAAAATTTCTAAGCGATCGCGCATTAAGCCAAGCCAGATCGAATGCTCCACACCATCATCATAATGTTCAAAAGCTGACCCCGTATTGTAAGGCGGATCGATAAAAATACATTTAACCTTTCCTGCAAACTCAGACTCCAAAGCCTTGAGAGCCAACAAATTATCCCCAAAAATCAAGCGATTATCAAAAATATCATCATCACTCACCCGATGCGCCGCCGTATAAGACCTCTCAGGATCTTCCAACAAAATACGCGGCTCCAACTGCGGACGTACATCCTTCCCAATCCAAGTAAGTTCTAATCTTTGCTTTTTAGTCATATAAACCCTCCAACTCAATTGCATCAATCCCATTATCATTTTCCCCATTGATAATCGAGCTAGCCGTCTGAGCCGTTGTAATATCCGCCAGATTAGCGATCTCAAATGCAGCCAGCGATCTGCTCAACCGATTTTTCTCATGCTGATCGGCTGTCCAATTCCTCACAAGCTCAGGAATTATCAAAAAATAGTCGCGCTTTAATACATCAATAACTTGAGTCTTTTTAGCAATGGCATTTGGCTGGGGCATCAGTTGATCTCGAATATTTTATGATTTTCTAAGATACTATTTCGTTTTAAGCCATAGCGATATTCCGATCTCAGACTATAATTTAATTTACAACACAAGTAGGAATAGACATCTACGCAAGGACATCACAATTATGGGAATGACACTCACCGAAAAGATTTTGGCAAAAGCGTCGGGCAAAAGTCACGTTAGCCCAGGCGAAAATATTTGGGTGAATGCTGACCTGCTAATGACCCATGATGTCTGTGGACCTGGCACTATCGGAGTATTTAAGCGCGAGTTTGGTTCAGATGCGAAGGTATGGGATAAGGAAAAATTAGTATTAATTCCTGACCATTACATCTTTACTAAAGATGCAAGAGCTAACCGCAATATTGATATTTTGAGAGAATTTGCCAAAGAGCAAGACATTAAATATTTTTACGACATCACTGATCTTTCTGACTTTAAAGCTAATCCTGATTACAAAGGTGTTTGCCATATTGCTTTAGCCCAAGAAGGTCACACCCGTCCAGGAGAAGTTTTATTTGGCACTGATTCTCATACTTGCAACGCAGGAGCATTTGGGCAATTTGCGACAGGGATCGGCAATACCGATGCCGCTTTTGTCATGGGTACAGGCAAACTCTTGCTTAAAATTCCTGCTTCGATGAAGTTTGTCTTTGATGGCGAAATGCCCCCCTATCTCTTGGCTAAGGATTTGATCTTGCAGGTCATTGGCGATATTGGTGTAAATGGCGCAACCTATCGATCGCTGCAAATTGAAGGAGATGCGATCGCCAAAATGACGATGGAAGAACGGATGACCATCTGCAATATGGCGATCGAAGCTGGTGGAAAAAATGCCACGATCGCTCCAGATCAAACCACTTTTGACTATGTGCGATCGCGTACTGATAAGCCCTTTGAGTCGCTCTATGCCGATGCTGATGCTGAGTACTACTATGTCAAGCATTACGATGTCTCTAAGCTCGAACCCGTTGTTGCCAAGCCCCACTCCCCCGACAACCGCGCCCTTGTGCGTGAAGTCCAAGATGTGAAGATTGATCGTGTCTATATTGGTTCTTGTACAGGTGGTAAAACGGAAGACTTTTATCACGCAGCTCAATTGATTAAAGGTCAACAAGTCAAGGTTCCAACCTACCTTGTGCCAGCTACCCAAAAGGTTTACAACGATTTATTTAGCTTGAAGATTGATGGCTTAACTCTCTCAGAAATCTTCTTGCAAGCAGGTTGTATTGAACCTGCTTCTCCTTCCTGTGCAGGTTGCTTGGGCGGTCCCCAAGATACTTTTGGGCGGGTGAACGAAGCAGAAGTTTGTGTCTCGACCACAAACCGCAATTTCCCTGGACGTATGGGGAACAAACAAGCCCAGATTTATCTTGCCTCTCCCTATACGGCGGCGGCTTCGGCTTTGACAGGACATATCACCGATCCGCGTGATTTTATGTGATTTTTTCCTAAAGCCCGTAATGCCCAAACATAAAATAGCTTAGCCATCTTATGTTTGAGTATTACGAGGATTGGTTTTTAATATCCGAAAGTGTAGTCGCAATTTCGGATATTGATATAAGTCAGGATGATGAATGGGTTCAGGTATTACAAGTATTAATAGTTTAGTCAAAACAAAAGTTATTGATTGTTATAGCTCACAAGGATATGAAGTTGTTTATCAACCTCTTACCCATCAGCTACCGTTTGATTTAAATGGATATAGCCCCAGTTTATTGGTAAAAATATCCGCTGATCAAGGATTTATTATTGAGGTTATAGATGTAGCGACAAACTTAGCCGTTTCTCACTATCGAGATATTGCTAAGTTTGTTGCAGAGCATAGTGGCTGGCGTTTTCTACTAATTACGGGAGAAGATGCTACACCGATCGCTGAAGAAGATATTGACGACCATAAACTCACGCGATCGCAAATCCTACATCGCAAAGAACGGATCGCCAAATTAATCTCGATTGGTGAGCATGAGGCGGCGTTTCTATCCCTGTGGATATTTGCAGAGATATTAATGCGAAGACATGCAAGGCACTTATTAATACCGATTGATCGCTTACCCACCATATTAATGATTCATCATCTCTCTAATCAGTTGGCAATTTCCCCTGATCAATTTGAAAGAGCGATCGCTTTAAATGAAATTAGAAATCGGGTTGCCCATGGATTTCCCGTAAATTCAATTAATCTCAATGAGGCGATCGAAAGACTTCTAAATTTAGTGGACGAGTTTATTGCCATGCAAGCATAAGTAGCTACGCCAAAGAAAAGCCTATAAAGTTGCGCCCCTGTGGGGCGCAACTTTACAGGCTTTTATATAAAGGAAAGGGCGTGCTTTGCACGCCCTTTCCTTTATGCGTTGGCTATCCCTTGCTGACGTGCGACCGCATGGACAGCAGCAGCAACGGCATGGGAGACACGGGGATCAAATACAGAAGGAATAATAAAATCAGGGGCAAGATCACTGCTGCTAACTAAAGAGGCGATCGCTTGAGCTGCTCCTAGATTCATTTGCATGGTAATCTGCGTTACCCTTGCGTCAAGCGCACCACGGAAAATCCCTGGGAAGGCAAGAACATTATTAATTTGGTTGGCATAGTCACTGCGCCCAGTAGCAATGACGGCTACATCGTTTTCCACCAGCTCTGGTTGAATTTCAGGATTTGGATTTGCCATCGCAAAGACGATCGGCGCGGGAGCCATACTTCTTACCATTTCGGGAGTGAGCGCACCCTTGACGCTCAGACCGACAAACATATCGGCTCCTTTGATTACATCTGCTAGGGAACCAGAGCGATCGCTCGCAAACTCTTGTTTTTCAGGAGTGAGATCGGGACGATCTTTGCTGATACATCCTCTGGAGTCACACATCTCTATGCGCTTTACACCTGCTTCACGTAAAAGTCTGGCTACAGCAATCCCTGATGCGCCTGCACCATTCATGACAATGCGGACGGTGTCGATTGGTTTGCTGACGACCTTAAGCGCGTTGATGGTAGCTGCGACCACGACGATCGCAGTGCCATGTTGGTCATCGTGATACACAGGAATATCTAGTTCTGCTTTGAGTCGTTTTTCGATTTCAAAGCAACGGGGAGCGCTAATATCTTCGAGATTCACACCTCCAAATGCTGGTGAAATACGTTTTACAGTTTCCACAATTTCATCAACATCTTTGGTATTTAGACAAATTGGGAAAGCATCTAGTCCTGCAAATTGCTTGAATAGCATCGCCTTGCCTTCCATCACAGGCATCGCTGCTTCTGGCCCAATATCTCCAAGTCCCAAAACAGCCGTGCCATCTGTAACTACGGCGATCGTGTTGCATTTAATCGTGTAGTCATAAACCTTACGCTTGTCTTCGGCGATCGCCATACATACGCGCCCCACCCCAGGGGTATAGACCATCGCCAGATCGTCTTGTCCTTTAACGGCTACTTTAGCTTCGAGATGGATTTTGCCGCCTTTGTGAATTTGGAAAGTGCGATCGTAAACATCGAGAACCCGAATTTCGGGGACTGCCTTGACGACGGCAATCAATTTATCCATATGCTCGGCACTATAAGCATTTACTGTGATATCCCGTACCGAAATTTTGCGAGTTTGTTGGATCAGGTCAATCTGTCCGAGATTCCCTCCCGCTTCAGCTAGAGCGCCAATGACTGAAGATAGCATTCCTGCGCGGTTGAGGAGTTGCACGCGGATGGTCAAGCTAAAGCTGGGATTAGGTGTTAGTTGTTGCATCGTGAGGAGTAATTAATTGCATAGAATCAGGCTTTACCTGACTCTATGCAATGTTACCTGATTGTTTGGTTGGGTTGCGTTACAAATCACACTTTCTTTATGCTAAGCAGTTCTACCCATGCTCTTGATAAATAAGTGGCGGCGCGAAGCGCCGCCACTTATTCTTTCTTGTATTTCTATAGCTGTCGCCATTCTTGTTAGGACATAAAACCCAAATAGTGTGAGGCGGCACTTCGTGCCGCCTCACACTATTTGGGTTTTGATTTGTCCTGATACTGTTCTGATAAAAGCCATACATTAACTCCCAATAATTTGATGGCAAAATCTCAATTTCCTAATATCATTAGCACATCAGCGATAACGTCAATTAATAATCCAAGTTCTAAGTAGTAAACATCATGAACTATTGATGTTTAGCAATGTTCATGATGCTTCTAATGAAAGTCGCGAATTGTAAGGAACCATGACTACCATCCTGTCCAATCGGTATAAAGTTCTCCGAGTGCTTGGCTCAGGTGGATTCGGTCAAACATTTTTGGCGGAAGATACACAGATGCCATCACGACGGATTTGTGTGATCAAGCAACTCAAGGCGATCGCTGATAATCCTGACATTTATCAAATGGTGCGTGATCGCTTTCAACGGGAAGCCGCAACACTAGAAGCTTTGGGCAAAGATAATGGACTTGTGCCAGAGCTTTATGCGTCGTTTTGTGAAAATGACGAGTTTTATTTAGTTCAAGAATGGATTGATGGCAAGGATCTAAATGATCTTGTCCGTGTTGATGGATGTTTGTCAGAATCTAAAGTTCAGAAACTTCTGCTCGATTTATTGCCAACCTTAGAACACATTCACGATCGCGGTATCATCCATCGCGATATTAAACCTGAAAATATTATTTTAAGAACTAGCGATCGCAAACCTGTACTCATTGACTTTGGAGCTGTCAAGGCAACATTGGCAACAGCGATGACGGCGCAAGGTGATGTAACTTGCTCAGTGGTAATCGGCACGCCCAGCTTTATGCCATCGGAACAGGCGATCGGGCGAGTTGGGTTTGCCAGTGATTTGTATAGTTTGGGCTTAACAGCGATTTTTTTGTTAACAGGCAAATTAAGTTCTGAATTTGATACTGATCCGCAGACGGGCGAACTTTCATGGCAGCGCTTTGCGGGGAATTTTAATCCTGCTTTTGTGGCGTTTTTAGATAAGGCGATAAGGCTAAACTTTCGCGATCGCTATGGCACTGCTAACGAGATGCTGGTTGCCTTGCGCGAAATTCTGGATGACTCCACCACGATCATCACCATCAAGCAAAATCCACCAGATCACGAAAATACGGCGATCGCCTTGGAATCAACGGAAGGACAGGTGGCGATCGATTCGCGGTTTTACATCGCTTCAGGCTATGAGTCGCGCTGTTATGAGGAGATCAAAAAATCAGGATCGCTATTGCGGATTAAGTCGCCGCACCGTATGGGCAAGTCTTCACTGATGGCAAGGGTGATTAATCATGCAGAGGGTTTAGGCTATCGCACCGTGATTTTAAATCTGGAACAGACCAATCAAAAAATCTTTGCCGATCCTGAAAAATTCATGCAGTGGTTCTGTGCTTCTGTTGGCAAAGCTCTGGGCGTGCGGGTCAAGACTGAGGAATATTGGGATGATATTTTTGGCGCAAATGATAACTGTACGGACTATTTCGAGAAATATTTATTAGAGGGCAATGAACAACCACTAGCGATCGCCATTGATAATTTTGATCGTGTATTTAACTATCCCGAAATCGAGACGGATTTTTGCGGCTTGTTGCGTGGCTGGTATGAGCGATCGCGAAGTCATCCGCTATGGGGTAAGCTGCGCCTGATCATTGTGCATTCCCAAGAACCCTACGCCCAAAAGGATATTAATCAATCACCATTTAATGTCGGTTTTCCTGTAGAATTGCGCGAATTTAAGACGGAGCAGGTGCGGGAACTGCTGGTGCGACATCGATTGGTTTGGACTGACGCTGAACTTTCACGATTTATGGAATTGATCGGCGGACATCCCTATCTAGTGCGATCGGCGCTCTATCGGATTGCTTCGGGAGACATTACCCTAGAGAACTTTTTGCGAACTGCACCAACGGAAGCAGGAATTTACAGCAGTTACTTGATGGGACATCTCAAAACCCTAGAGGACTATCCCGAACTTGGTGAGGCGATGCAAAAGGTAGTAGTTGCCGATGCACCTGTGCGGTTGCGATCGGAAATCAGTTTTAAGCTCGATAGTCAGGGTTTAATATCCCGCATTGATAACGATGTCACACCGAGATGTTTGTTGTATAAGTTATACTTTCGTGATCGCTTAGGAGGTAGCTAATGTCTAGCAATTTTCAATACCAAGTTGGCGGTAGCTTGCCGATTGACAATACAGCCTATGTGGAACGACAGTGCGATCGCGAATTATTAGAACGTCTCAGAAATGGCGAATATTGCTTTGTGTTTAACTCGCGACAGATGGGTAAGTCGAGTTTGCGGGTGCGGACAATGCAACGTTTGCAGATGGAAGGCTTTGTCTGTGCGGTAATCGATCCGCAGACGAGGGGGACGACTTTGCGCGAGGATCAATGGTATGCGGGGACGATTAAGCGATTAATTGGCGATTTGCATTTAGAATCGGCGATCGACTTTCCGAAATGGTGGAAGGAACTGGATGCTCAATCAATTTCGGTAGTGGAACGTTTTGACTATTTCATTGAGCAAGTTCTATTACCAAATATCCCTAACAAAATCGCGATTTTTATTGAGGAAGTTGATAATCTGCTCAGTCTCAAATTTGATACTGATGGCTTTTTTATTCTAATTCGCTCGTTGTATGAACGTCGTGCGGAGAAGCCTGAATATAAGCGTTTAACCTTTACTTTTTTGGGAGTTGCCACGCCTGCGGATTTGATCCGTGGTAAGGGCAGTTCGGCGTTTAATATTGGTCATGCGGTGGAGATGAGTGGGTTTACGCTGCAAGAGGCGGAACCTTTGGCGCGAGGTTTAGGCGATCGCGTCAGCGATCCGCAAGCAGTTTTAGCGGCGATCTTAGATTGGACGGGTGGACAACCTTTTCTGACGCAAAAGCTTTTGGCTTTAATCTCGGCGGCTTATGATTTGGGACGATCGGCTGATGAGCTTGTAAGTGCGATCGTGCATGATAATGTGATTGAGAATTGGGAAGCGCAGGATATTCCCGCGCATTTGAAGACGATTAGAGATAGGATTTTGCAGAGTGATGAGAGGGGAAGGGGGCGATTGTTGGGGTTGTATCAGCAGGTTTTGGATGGAGATCCCCCCCAGCCCCCCTTACGAAAGGGGGGAGAAGAGATTCTGTTAGAGATTCCTTTAGAAGGAGGAGAATCAGAAAAGCCCCCCTTTGCAAGGGGGGTAGGGGGGATCTCTTTGGGAATCGCCGCCGATGAGAGTTATGACCAGATGCAGTTACGGTTAACGGGGTTGGTGGTGAAGCGAGACGGGCGGTTGATTGTTTACAATCGGATTTATGCTGAAGTGTTCAATCAGGTATGGGTAAGTCGCGCCCTAGCTGATTTGCGCCCAGAGTTTTATGCTTCGGCTATGCGATCGTGGCAGGAGAATGATGAGCAGAAGGAGTCATTCTTGTTGCGAGGTCAAGCGTTGACTGAGGCGGAGGCTTGGGCTAAGGGGAAAAGGTTGGGTGATGAGGATGAGCAGTTTTTGCAGTCTAGTCGTGAGGTGGAGAAACAGGCGATCGCTTTGTCCTTGGAGTCTGAAAGGTTGGCACGGGTGGCTACTGAGGAGGCAAATGAGAAACTGAATGAGGCAAATGAAACTCTCAACCAAGCGAATGAGACTGCTAAGCGGAGAATAAGGATTGGTTCGTTAATTTTGACAGGGACTTTATTGGCGGCAGTATTGGTGATTTTTGGGGCTAAAGCTTCGGTTGATGAGTCTAACCGCAAGGTTGCAAAAATTGAGAAGGACGCGAAAGAGATAACGGATAGGGCTAATTTTGATAAGAAAGATGCAGAAATTAACGCTAAGGGGGCGAATCAAAGGGCTAGGGAAGCAGATAAAAAAA
This sequence comes from Phormidium tenue FACHB-1050, assembly GCF_014696925.1. Classification (GTDB taxonomy): domain Bacteria; phylum Cyanobacteriota; class Cyanobacteriia; order Pseudanabaenales; family Pseudanabaenaceae; genus Pseudanabaena. The sequence goes on from NZ_JACJQY010000013.1 coordinate 79,768, forward strand.
CTAAGAAAGCGACAGAGGATCTTAAGATTGCGAAGGTTGAGACGGAGAAGGCTAAGACGGAAAAGGAGATAGCGGATGCAGAGGTTGAACAAGCAAAGGAGGAATTGGCTAAGTTGACGGATGACGCTCAGGCGCAATTGGCTAGTGCAAAGGCTGAGTTAGATAGGGCTGAGGCGGCTAGAGAAAGAGCTAGTACGCAAGTTGCTTTAGCAGAAGTGCGATTGGAGAGTGTTAATGCAAAGGTTGCATTTTTGGATAATCAAGAGATTGAATTTCAGCTATCGGCTTTGAGAGCGGGTAACAAACTGAAACAAATTGATAAAGCTTCAAGAGATTGGCAAAAAGTTAGGCAATCTGATGTTTTGCCGCTCTTGCAACAAGCTGTGTATCAAATGTCAGAGATAAATCGCTTAAAGTTTCCGAAAGATGATATTTACGAGGGAAATTTCAGCCCCGACGGAACTAAAATTGCGACTCCTTCTATTGATGGAATTGTAAGAATATGGGATATTCAAGGTAATTTAATCGTAGAACTAAAAGGTCATTCGGCTGCTGTTAGAGGGGAAGCAATAAATTTCAGTTCCGACAGCAGCAAAATCGTCATTACTGATGAAAGAAATACTGCGCGGGTGTGGGATATTCAAGGTAATCTGCTCGCTGAGCTTAAGGGACATACAGATATGGTATGGAGAGGCAATTTCAGTCCAGATGGCAGTAAAGTTGTTACCGCTTCCTTTGACAAGACAGCACGGATATGGGATCTCCAAGGCAATCAACTCGCAGAACTAAAAGGTCATTCAGGATCTTTATGGAGTGCATATTTTAGCCATGATGGCAGCAAGATAGTTACTGCATCTGATGATAAAACGGCAAGGATATGGGATTTACAAGGCAATCAACTCGCACAACTAAAAGGTCATACAGATTACCTTAGAGGAGGAGCGAAGTTTAGTCCAGACGGTAGCAAGGTTGTTACCTCTTCCCATGATGGCACTGTAAGAGTATGGAATCTACAAGGCAATCAACTCGCAGAATTCAAAGATCTTACAACTTTGAACGGTAGCGTGTCCTTTAGCAAAGATGGTAGTAAGCTTATTACCTCTGGAAATGACAATACAGTAGTACGGGATCTCAGTGAATATATCTCCTTCGATGGCAATACAACAGTAGGGGAACTCAAAAACAAGTATTTACCTCCTCCAAGTTCTACAGTAAGCATAAAAGGTTCTATAACTACGTTTAGCAAAGATGGTAGTAAACTTATCACTGCTTCTCCAGATGGAATAGGGAGAGTATGGGATCTTAAAGGCAACCAAGTTGCAGAACTAAAAGGTTATTCTAGAGAAGGTACTAGTTTTATGGATGGAAGCAAAATTGTCACTATTTTATATGGTCAGTTACAGATATGGGATATCAAAAATAATTTAATTGCAGAGTTCAAGGGGCATGAATATTTGGAACATTTTGTTGAGAGCGCAAGTTTTAGCCCAGATGGCAGCAAAATTGTTACTTCTTCTATGTTCACCACAAGACTATGGGATCTCAAAGGTAATCAAATTTTAAAGCTAGAAGGTGGTAGCAGTGCGTTTAGCCCAGATGGCAACAAAATTGCCACTGCTTCCTATGACAACAATGTTTACGAGCATACTGTCCGAGTATGGGATCTGAATGGTAATCAGCTCACAACACTCAAAAAGCAGCAAAATCCGAGTTTTAGCCCAGATGGCAACAAAATTGTTACTACCTCTGGCAACTCTGCTTTTATATGGAGCCTCAGTGGCAATCTAATAGTTGAACTAAAAGGGCATAGAGATGCTGTTACAAGTGCGAATTTTAGTCCAGATAGCAACAAAATTGTTACTGCCTCCTATGACAACTCTGCACGTTTATGGGATACCAATGGCAATCAGCTCTTAGAACTGAAAGGGTTAGAGTATCTTACAATTGCAAACATAAGCCCAGATGGTCAAAAAATTGTCACTACTTCTCAAGGTAAAACCGATGTATGGGATATTAAAGGAAATTTAATCTCTAAACTAGAAGCAAAGAATAGATCTATTATTGAGAGTGCTAATTTCAGCCCCCATAGCAATATGGTAGTTACTTCTTATCAAGATGGTACAGCAAGAATGTGGGATATCCAAGGTAATCTACTTGCTGAATTAAGTCATGATCGAGCTGTCGTTGGGAGTGCAAAATTTAGCCCAGATGGTCAAATAATTGTTACTATTGATTATACAACAGCTAAAGTGTGGGATCTCAATGGCAATCATCTCGCAACCTTAAGAGGTCACACAGGGTCGATCAGGAACTTTAATTTCAGTGCTGATGGCAGCAAAATTATCACTGCTTCTGCCGATAATACAGCGAGGCTATGGAACAGTATTGAAACAGATTTAGATCGCCTATTAATCCTTGGCTGCAATAAACTCCACGACTATCTCTCCTCTAACCCCAACGCCACAGACAGCGACAGACAAATGTGTGGCATTGAGCCAAGGAAAAAGTAAAAAGGTAAAAGGAAAAAACAGGGATAATGTTTATTATTTTCTCGCTAGATATAATCGATATAACGATCGCATCAACTAGCCTATAACCATCACCCTCCAACCCGAACAAGAGCAATTCATTCAAACCCAGCTTGCCACAGGACGCTACACTAAAGCCACTGAAGTAATTGCCGAAGCATTGCAACTTTGAGAAAAACGCAACCATTACGATCGCTGGGTCGAAGAACTCCGCAACAAAATCGACATCGCCGCCGCAGAACTCGATCGCGGAGAAGGCGTTGATGGCGAAACAGCAATTAATCAGCTAAGAGCAAGACTTCACAGGATCTGAAGACATAGAAATCATGCGAGTGATTAGAGGCGCAATCGTAATCTAGAAGCTATGTTTGAGGAAAAACTGTAAACTCTTCTAAAACCAGAACAAATTATCAGGAGTGACTCATGGCAACCTAAACCATCCGTCTACCAGACGACAAACACCTCAGGCTAAAAAAACTCGCAGAAAGTCAAGGCTTGAGCGTCAATAAACTCATCGAAGAACTCTCCACGATCGCCCTTGTCGAATTTGATACCCATACCAGATTTAAGCTGTTAGCAGCTAAAGGCGATCGGGCGGCAGGACTAGAACTACTTGATAAATTGGATTCCCTAACCGAATAAAACGGAGATAATCCTGAATCCCTACATCGAAAGAGTTAAACCCTCTGACAACTATCGTTTAATGCTCTGGTTTTAAAATGGCGAACAAAAAATCTTCGATCTGAAGCCATACCTCAACATAAGTACCTAAGCAAGAGTTAATTCCAATTCACGAAAGTGTTGGCACACTTTCGTGAATTAAAAACTAAACCCAGTAAAGGCTTTAAACCCACAAAACGGCTACGCCGTTTTGTGGGTTGGTATAAATAGGAGGTTGGGACAAAGCGCCACCTTCATTTATTTGGAGTTCATGCCCTAAGCAAAAATTGCATTGCTATAGTTACGCCCCATTACAAAAGAGAGTGGCTAGAGCCGAGGTTTTAATCAGCCATGCTGAGATTTACGGTAATCGTTAACTTTAGCGAAGAATCAGTGGTTGAGTCATGGATTTGCTGCCAATGATGATTAATGGGGCGATCGCCAATAGGCTCAGTCAAAACCCTTGCAAGTAATTGCAAAAGCTTAGAAGCACCATTACTAATCTCTTGACTAAATGACTCTGTAGCCGTCGGCAAAGTCACAGGTGATGCAGTAGCACTAACCATTTGGGAATTAATCACAGATTGGTAATTATTACTAACACTAGGATTAGCATTTAATGCGCGATTGCTGTAACGACGCAAAACCACTTGCAAATTATTTTTAGTAACGCGATCGCCAAAAGCTTCTGACAGTAATTGCCATAGTTTATAACCAACATCACGAATATAAGCGGCATCATAACCAGCTTTTTCAGCAATTTCCGAATAAGTCTTACCCTCCCAAGTCTGACGAAAGATTGCCTCTTGAATTGTACTGAGGCTCTTATTTCCCAAGACAGAATCTACGATATTGAGTGCGTCTTCAATAGTCATCGTTTTCCTCACATTTCACTAATTATTTGGGTTTAGATAATCTCTGCAAAAAATTAGCGAGTCAAAATGTCTTTAATAATATTTTGATTCTAAATCTTGATACTAAATTGGGAACTATCTAATTAAATCTCCATCTAATTAGACATAAGTAGGCTTGATTCGACAAACAAATAGTTTGTACTCAACACATTTACAAATATCTTTGCCAACTGATATCCCAATTCAATGATTAGAATTTCTTAATCAATTCACAATTGCTCAACACCCATCCGTTAGACTCGCTAAAAAATCTTAGAGATTAATCCAAACATCAATACAGATAACAACGTAGAAAACAAAATGTTTTGTATGTTGTTCCCGTTGACACAGCTAAGTTAGCACAGTTTATTTGAATTGGTTATGTAGAGTAATTGTATAGATGAAATCTTCAAAAACATCTATTAGCAAGGTTTTCAGGGTTCATAATATTTTCTATAGCTATCTCAAACTTGTTTTTAACGATAAAAATACTGATATTTGATGACATCAATCAAGACATTAACAAACAAGTTCTTGGAACAGAAAAAGTATGATCTTTTTTTCTAGCATTTTCTGACAAAATATTAAGCTAAGCTCAAAAATAGTGGAGTCCCTGAGAGCCTCCACTATTTTTGAGCTTACATATAGCTGTCGTCACTCGTATTACAGCAATTACCAATCAAACGAACCATAACAAAAATCATGAAAGCGTTGCTTCGCAACGCTTTCATGATTTTTGTTGGTTTGGGTTTGAGCGCAAGGCGCTGTAGGACGCAAACCCGAAAAGAGAATGACTGCGTGAAGCACTATCATTCTCTTTTCGGGTTTGCTGAAAGTAAGAGTAAATTAGGCGTGTGATATAGTTTTTTGTGTCTTACATTACTCAATTCATTACTTAATAAAACAAATGGCTAAAGTCAAAGTTGCCTCAGCTACAGATGTCAGTTCTGATAAAGTCCTGAAAGCTAGCGCCAATGGACAATCTGTCATCGTTGCAAAAGTTGGTGATAAATATTGTGCGATCGCGAATAAATGCCCTCACTTTGGACTACCCCTAGCCAAAGGCAAATTTGAAAATGGTGTAATTACTTGCCCTTTCCACGGTTCCAAGTTTGAAGTTTGTACTGGCAAGAATACTGAATGGGTAGAATCTTTTGTCGGGATTCCCCTGCCTGATATTGCCAAGAAAATGATCGCTATGGGTAAAACTTCTACTGATGTGAAAAGTTTCACAGTCACTCAGGAAGGCTCCGATCTATTCATTGACGCATAATATAGCAAAGCAAGTTTTGCTTAGGACATAAAACCCAAGAATCGAGTGGCGGCGCTTCGCGCCGCCACTCGATTCTTGGGTTTTGGTTTTTACTAGCTAACTCTTTTTTTGCTATAAAAAACAAAAAAGTGAGGGGCGGCGCTTCGCGCCGCCCCTCACTTTTTAACAAGACTGACACTTGCTATATCGAGTCTATTGATATTTTTTGAAGACTAGAGTGACATTATGACCACCAAATCCAAAGGAGTTAGAAGTCGCCACATTAATTGTCATCGGACGAGACTTGTTAGGTACATAGTCTAGATCGCAATCAGGATCGGGATTTTCTAGGTTCATCGTTGGCGGGGCAATATCATTTTTTACTGCCAAAACTGTCGCTACAGCCTCAATGCCACCCGAACCGCCCAGCAAATGACCCGTCATCGACTTGGTGGAACTAACAGCAACCTTATAGGCATGATCACCCAAAACTTTTTTGATAGCCTTAGTTTCAGTACTATCATTTGCTGAAGTGCTTGTACCATGAGCATTGATGTAGTCCACCATCTCAGGTGTAATATCACCGTCTTTAAGAGCTAAGGACATTGCTCTGACAGCGCCTTCACCATTGGGAGAAGGTGAGGTCATGTGATAGGCATCGCAGGTGCAACCATAACCTACAATTTCAGCGTAGATTTTCGCCCCACGCGCTAGAGCATGTTCGAGATTTTCGATAATCAAAATTCCTGCACCTTCACCCATCACAAAGCCATCACGATCTTTGTCAAAGGGTCGGGAAGCATGGGCAGGATCATCATTGCGGCGAGACATGGCTCTTGCCGAGGCAAAACCCGCAAAGCCAAGTGGTGTAATCGCCGCCTCAGTGCCACCACAGATCATCGCTTGGGCAAAACCACTTTGGACTAGACGAAATGCATCGCCGATCGCATTTGAACCCGCCGCACAAGCAGTCACTGTGCAGGAATTTGGTCCCTGTGCACCCGTATGAATTGCCGTCAAACCTGCCGCCATATTGCCGATCATCATCGGAATCATGAATGGACTGCAACGGCTTGGACCCTTAGTACGAATAATTTCATGCTGATCTTCGAGTACTTGTAAGCCGCCAATGCCAGTACCTAGCAAAACCCCAATCTGAGGAGCATTAAGAGGCGTTATTTCTAGATTTGCATCGCGCAAAGCTTGGATACTGGCACTCACACCAAATTGAGCAAAGCGATCCATACGTCGCGCTTCTTTGGCTGGGACATAAGCAAGAGGATCAAAATCTTTGACTTCACCACCAACTCGACATTCATGATCGGTGGTATCAAAGCGCGTAATTTCGGTAATCCCGTTTTTGCCATCAACTAGACCTTGCCAGTATTCTTCGACCGTGTTACCGATCGGTGTGATTGCACCTAGTCCAGTGACAACGACGCGAGAGAGGGGCTGAGGGTTTTGCATTTCGTAATGATTTGGATAGAGTTTACGAAATATGAGAGTTGCCAAGCAACCCTCATATTTCACTAGGCAGCTTGCTTGCTGTCAATGTAATCAACGGCGTTCTGCACGGTGGCAATTTTTTCTGCGTCTTCGTCGGGGATTTCAACGCCGAATTTTTCTTCCAAAGCCATAACTAGTTCGACGGTATCAAGAGAGTCAGCGCCAAGGTCGTTCGCAAAGCTAGCTTCAGGCTTAACTTCGGCTTTATCAACGCCTAATTGGGATGCAACGATTTCTTGAACTTGCTCAAATGTACTCATTTACTTATTCTCTGCTTACTACCAAAAACTTTTTAGCGTTTTTAATTTTATCGGATAAAGGTAGCTGTATATACATGATCGCAAATAACTATCTAACAAATTCAATTTTTTAGCGAATATTTAGGGTTATTTTAGGGCTTTGCCTCAAATTCAGTAGCGCGTGGCGAACCCTTGCACCACTGAATTTTAAGTTTGGACATAATTTTTAACCTGTTGAATTAAAAATACTGCCGCAATGGAATTACCAAACTCGTCAAGAGCAGGGCTATAGCAAGCGATCGCCGCTTTATCAACAATAATTGATAGCAAAGCCCCACTAATACTGGACTTTGAAGGTAATCCCAGATTTTTGGCAAAGTCTGCTGATGACTCATACATGCCACATTGAGACATAATTTCTAAAACTATGGGGATATGTGGCGATCGCTCAGTACTAACTAATAAAGTGCCAATTTGAGCCAGATCTTGAACATTGCCGCGCAAACAACAAATTTCTTCATAAACTGCAAGGGCTTGACTAGGATTAGCAATTATTCCTAAATATTGAAGCTGATCGGCGATCGCTAAATTCCGTCGATTGGTCACCGATCTCACAGAATCTAACATGGCTAAATCGAGTGTTAGTTTTGCTCCAGAGCGCTGATTGAGCCAATTTTGTAAAGTATCAGAGGATCTTAATAGTGAAGAAAGGGCGATCGCACCACTATTAATCATCGGGTTCTGGGGCTTGCTGTCAGGAATTGCATTAAATGGATCGTTACTCGGTTGATAGTCAACCATCTGAAAAACTGCATCTCTACCGAGATTTTCGAGTAAATAAAGTAACAAAAAGGGCTTGATCACACTCATCAATGGGAAAGCAGCGTCACTATCACCAGCCATGATGCGATCGCCTTGTATCTGTTGAACAGCGATCGCGATTAACTCGGGATCAGCCTTAGCTAATAAAGGAATATAGTTTGGCAGCTTTCCCCTTGAGACTTCTTGTCGCGCTAATTGTAGCCATTGTTGAAGATGATTTTCGAGCATAAAATCCCACTTATGTTGTAAAGATAGTGCTTCACCCTATCTTTACAACAGTTTATTACGTTGCATCATTATCTCTAAATCTGCATCACTCACACATCGGCACTAAAGCCAGTAATACCAAGTTAAGAAATTCTTAACTTGGTATTACTTACGCAAAAGAACTCATCGTAAGGGCAATTCATGAATTGCCCTTACGATGCAATGCGGGTTTAAAGACATTTTTGCGTAAGTCCTAAATTGGTATTAAGTCATCAAATAAACACAGTTTTTACAAGTACCTGCACAAGCTAAATTACCAAAACCCATAAAGTTGCCCCCATGTAGGTGCAACTTTATGGGTTTTGCTTTGTAATTGATTATGTCTAGCTACTGTAATCACTCACACCTAGAGCAAAATCGAGCGATTGAACCTCGTCAATTTATTTGCTTTAAAATATCAGCCAAATATGCCTTTGACATCCAAGACTAAGAAGTTTAACCTTATTACTAGGTGTATCAAGAGGATAATATTTAGGATGTTTAAGGTAAAAAGTTTTTCTGTTCGTACTGTAGCTTGTTTGTCTTTTTTAACAGCTTTGTCTATGTCACCGCTTCTGGCTTATGCAGAAACATCGACATCGCCTAACAAGCCTGACACTTATAAAGCTGTACCATTAGACCCTTTAACCACTCAAGCGCAAAATGTTACATCTGTATCTCAGCTTAGTGATGTAAGACCAACCGACTGGGCTTTCACGGCATTGCAATCTTTGGTTGAGCGATATGGATGTATTGCAGGCTACCCAGACAGTACCTATCGTGGTAAACAAGCGACTAGCCGTTACGAATTTGCCGCAGGGCTGAATGCTTGTCTCGACAAAATCAATGAAATCATCTCGGCTGGCTTAGCTGACAAAGTTAGTAAGGAAGATTTAGCCACTCTACAAAAGCTACAGGAAGAGTTTGCTGCTGAACTTGCTACTTTACGTGGTCGTGTTGATGCCCTTGATGCCAAAACTGCCAAGCTAGAAGCACAACAGTTTTCCACCACGACAAAACTCACTGGCGAAGTGATCTTCTCGGCAACCGCAGGTAGTGGTGGACCTAACGATGCCAGATCCAACGTTACATTAGGCAATCGTACTCGCCTTGTGCTCAATACCAGCTTTACAGGTAAAGATGCCCTCAGAACTCGATTGGAAGCAGGCAACAACCTTGCTGCCGCTAGTGGATCAACCAGTCTTGCTGGTCTGTTAGGAACGAACTCAGTCAGAATTGGACCTGGTGCTTCTACCACAGACAACTCTTTTGCACTTAGCCTTCTTGATTATAAATTCCCTATCCTTGACAATAAAGTAACTCTCTACGTTGCCCCAATCAGCTTCCCCGATGAGTTCTTCACCGTACTTTCACCAGTAGCTAGCAATGGTCAGGGTTCAATTTCTCGGTTCGGTCGCTTTGATCCCCTAATGCGGATTGCTGGCACATCTTCGCTATTTGCCTTTGACTGGAAGGTTTCTGATCAATTCAAAATTCAAGCAGGTTACGGTGCATCCAATGCAGCTTCGCCTTCACCTGGTGGACAGGGTGGTTTGTTTGGTGGATCAACCATTGCTCTAGTTCAGCTTTTATTCAAACCTGCTGAAAATCTTGATGCTTCTGTTACCTATGCAAATACTTACCATCAGTTTGCAGGTAATGGCAGAAGTTCTTTGGGAACTGGGCTAACTAGCTCAGAATCTATTACCACTGATGGGATTAATGCTGTATCTGGTTCAACCAGAGCTAACTCGATCGCAGGCAACTTAGCTTGGAAAATCACCCCAAAAATCTCTTTCCATACTTGGGGAGCGCTGATTTTTGCAGATTCAGTCAATACCTCTGCATCAACAACCTTTACCACTTGGATTACGGGCTTAACCTTCAATGATTTATTTAGCGAAGGTAGTATGGGAAGTGTTCTATTTGGACAGCCGATTAATCGCTCATCAGTTGGTGGCTTGGCAAATTTGGGAGCAGTTAATTCGACTCCCTATCATTTAGAACTGTTCTATCGTTATCGTCTCAGCAGGAATATCAGTATTACCCCTGGAGTTTTCTGGGTGTTTAATCCTGAAGGTGTGAGTACTAATCCAACTGCAACCGTTGGTGTAATTCGCACAACGTTCTCGTTCTAATAAATATAAAGGCACGCTTAGCGTGCCTTTATATTTATTATGATGATTTTTATAAAAAGTTAAATGGAGTACTTTAGCTATGACCACGATCGCAAAACAAGACCGAGATCTTGCTACGGTAATGAAAGATGATGGTGTTGCCAAAGCGAATACCCATGACAGCATCAACCGCATTTTTAACCGTTTAGAAGACATCAAAAAAGAGATGGGCGAACCATCTTGGTCAGTGCGCCTCATTTATACTGACATGATGAGCGCGGTCATGATTTGCCAAAAACCTGGTGAGAGTAATCGTACTCACTACCATGCCAACGAAGATGAGTGGTGGGTAATCATGGAAGGCGAGTTAGAGTGGGATGTGGATGGACATGGATCTTACCGTGCGACTAAGGATGACATCATTTTTGTGCCACGCAAGGTAATCCATAATATTCGTGTTATTGGCGATAAACCTTCAATCCGTTTGGCGATCGGCAAACCTGATGTAAATCATATTTTTGTGGAAGATCATGTTTTTGAGTAATGATTTTCTGCGCTAAACACAGCGATTCATTACTCAAAAACATTTAAAAAATTAGTTGATTCAGCTTATGACTAAACCCCATGAATTTCCCCACGATTTTAAGGGAAAAGTGGCTATTATTACTGGGGCAAGTAGTGGCATCGGTCTGGCAGTGGCTGAAGCGATCGCGCTTTACGGAGCGCATACTGTCTTTATCTCGCGTAGTGGTGCAGAGGCGATCGCTTCAGAACTAAATGCAACGGGTAAATCAGCATTGTCGATTCCCTGTGATGTTTCTGACGAAGATCAAGTTAAACAGGCGATCGCCACAGTCTTCCAGACATATGGACAGATTGATATCTTGATTAATAATGCGGCGATTAACCAAGTTGCCAAGATTGAGGATATTTCCCTCGAAGATTGGAACAAAGTTATGGCAACAAATCTCACTAGTCAGTTTCTCTGTTGCAAACATGTAGTGCCAATCATGAAGCGTCAACAAAGTGGCAAAATCATCAATGTTTCCTCGATCGCTGGGCATTTTCGCAGTAAATTGTCAGGAATTCATTACGTTACCTCAAAAGCAGGAGTAATTGGCTTTACAAGACAGCTTGCTTACGAGCTAGCCCCTTATCAAATTAATGTCAATGTGGTTTGTCCCAGTCAAACTTACACGCCAATGCTGGTAGCGACTTTGCCACCTGAAGCAGAACAAAAGTTAATCGACTCCATTCCTCTAGGTAGAATTGCCTCAATGGAAGAACAGGTAAATGTAATTCTATTTTTAGCTTCGCAACTATCTAGCTATATGACAGGTGCGATCGTTGATGTAAACGGGGGACAATTATAACAACACTTAATCTGGAGTGCTTTTGACACAGACAATTAATACCAATTCGCAAGAGTGTCATCACACTTTTATGAGTTGTAAAGCAAACCCAGTAGGGGTTTTAAAGCACAAAATAGAATAGCTATTTTGTGCTTTGGCATAGCAGATACTATGATTTCTTTCTTATCTTTCACACTTAGTTCCTATGGTTGAAATTTTATGTTCACGTTAGAAAACCCTCTCGTCATGCTCTACGTGAGATTAATTGGATGGACTCTCTTAGGCTATGTCTTAGGAAAGCTCCTCCCCAAAATCTTTACTACTTATCTCGGTAAGGCTTTACTGTTTGTGGGTGTTCCGATCAGTATTATTTCTTTTCTGCGTCAAGCGGATCTATCGGGATGGATCGTGATTGCTCCAACTACAGCTTGGGTAGCAATTTTAGTCGGTGCGGGACTAGCTTGGATTTGGATCGATCTTGGTGTAAGTGATGAAAGATTTAGTAAGTTATCAAGGGGGATTACTTCTAGAGAAAAGAATGTGGAAACTAGTCCCAGTATGGATACAGCCTTAGAACATGAAACTTCGTGGTCAGGGGCAACGCAGGGGAGTTTCTTACTTGCCATGACTTTAGGGAATACCGCTTTTATGGGATATCCCGTCAGTCTGGCTCTGGTGGGTCCCCAATATTTTGCTTGGTCACTGTTTTATGACCTGATTGGCTCAACTATTGCGGCTTATTCGGTGGGGATCGCTCTGGCTAGTCGCTATGGCAGCATGTCTGGCGGTCAAAAGAGACCAAATCCATTCGTATCAATGGCAAAGACACCCGCTTTATGGAGCTTACCAATTGGGGTGGGAATGCGATTTATCCCTTTGCCTACAGTGGTTACAACGGGGATGAGTACGATCGCATGGACAACAGTAACTTTGTCCCTTGTGATGATTGGGATGCAGCTAAGTCAATTAAAGACTCTCCGCAACGTCAAGAGAGCCTTAACTTGCCTATCCATTAAGATGCTGTTTACTCCATTAGTAGTTGGTACAGGGCTAATGTTTTTTGGGGTAACGGGAGAACCTCGGATGGCAATGGTTTTACAAATGGCGATGCCCCCAGCTTTCTCGACCCTTGTAATTGCCCAAGCCTATAATCTTGATCGCGATCTAACAGTTACCACCTTAGCTTTTGGCGTAGTTCTTTTATTGTTCACCATACCTATTTGGTTATGGCTATTTTCATAAAATCTACCTTTGGCTTCAGCTATATAAAATTTAATTTTAGGTATGTTTTTATGTAATCCATAAACAAAAATCATTAGTTTAATCTAATCTTTGCGTGAAAAATAGTTGAATATATCAGCCATAGTTATGTAGACTTACTGGAAAATTCTTGACAGAATTGATAAGGTCAATCTAGAAAGCAATAAAAACATGCCTAAACTACTAATCAGTACTTCGTCTTTTGATGTAAAAAGCAATCAGGTATTGCAAAGCTTACAAGATCAAGGCTTTGAAATTGTTTTAAATCCCTATGGTAGAAAGCTCAAGGAAACAGAGATTTTAGATCTACTCAGTGATGACGCTATTGTGGGCATGATTGCAGGTGTTGAACCTCTGACTGGTAATGTTTTAAATTCAGCGAAATCTCTAAAAGTGATTTCACGGTGTGGAATTGGAACCGATAGTGTCGATCTCGTGGCGGCGCAAGAATTAGGAATTCCTGTGCATATTACTCCTACAGCTCCTGTAATTGCTGTGGCTGAACTAACAGTGAGTCTAATCCTTTCCCTGCTGAGGCGCACATCAGAAGCCGATCGCATTTTGCGTGAAGGTACATGGAAACCTCTAATGGGCAAATTACTAGCCTCACAAGTGGTGGGACTTTTGGGCTATGGAAGAGTTGGCAATCGCGTAGGGCAGTTGTTAAAAACTTTTGGGGCAAAGAGAATCGCCTATGACATTTTTCGTGATGATTCCCTATTTGCTGATACCGTTTGCATCTCATCTTTAGATGAATTTATCGCCCGTTCAACTGTAATCACGATCCACATTCCCTATAACCAAGACAATCATCATTTAGTCGATCGCAACTTTATCAATAAGATGCAAGCAGGTAGTATTTTAATCAATACTTCTAGAGGGGGACTAGTTGATGAAGAAGCTTTGTATGATGCGCTAGTTTCTGGGCATTTGGCAGGTGCAGCCCTTGATGTGTTTGAAGAAGAGCCATATTCTGGAAAACTCAGTACCTTGCCCCAAGTTATTTTAACGCCTCATATGGGTTCCTATGCTAAAGAAGCCCGAACCCAGATGGAACAAGAAGCTTCTCAAAATCTATTTAATAGCCTCGTAAGTCTAGGTTTAGCTAAGTGATTCAAAATACCATGACCGAAATCATGACTAAAAGCATCCCTAAAAAATATGATGCGATCGTATTTGATTTTGATGGAGTCCTCGTGGAGTCAGTGGATGTCAAAACTCAAGCTTTTGGTGCTTTATACGCAGAATATGGCGATCGCATTGTCGAGCAGGTGAAAGCCTATCATCTACTTCATGGAGGCGTGTCAAGGTTTGACAAGTTTCGGTATTATCACGAAGTTTTGCTGGGTAAAACTTTAACCCAAGAAGAGGAACTGAGACTGGGAAATCTATTTTCGCAATATGTCGAAGATGCAGTAGTAGATGCAGTTTATGTGTCAGGAGCCTATGATTTTTTAGAAAATACTTATCAATCCATCCCGCTATTTGTAGCTTCAGGAACTCCCGATCAAGAGTTAAAAAGGATTGTGTCACGTCGGAATATGAGCCATTATTTTGTATCTGTGCATGGTTCTCCAGACCAAAAAGGAGATATTATTCAAAGGATTTTGTCGAAATATGATTTCGCGCCTGATCGCGTATTGATGGTTGGCGATGCGATCGCTGATTATGAAGGTGCGATCGCTGCGGGTGTAAAATTTATAGGCAGGGTGATGAAATATCCTAAAACTGATCCCTTTCCTGAAGGGACAATAGTTCTCCCAGACCTTGTTGAACTAGTCATATAAAATTCAATATAAACATTGCATTGCAATGTTTATATTGAATTCTGAGATTTCCAGTTTTGCTTTCTTCTTATCTTAAAAACCTATGCTTCGTCGTCAGTTTAATCGGTTGTCTCTGTCTTTAGCAGGTTTGGGTTTGGCAGCCTGTAGCGATTCCACAGTCCTAAATTATCGAATCCCCGAAAGAACATCTAAGTTTCGTGTTTGGTGGATTCAAAGCTTCTATCCTGCTGAGACCGAGGCTCTTTCCCAAATTGTGGCGGAGTGGGAAAAAAGGAATAATAGCAAGGTGGAGATCACTTTTTATAATGATGGCTCGATCAACCGTGATGCTGAAAATGCCCTTGAGAATGGCAATCCCCCTGATATTTTATTTAGTAACACGGCTGAATTTGCCCTCTATCCAAAGTTAGCTTGGCAAAATAAATTAGTAGATGTTTCTGATGTTGTAGAACCTGTTAAAAATCTATTTAGCCCAATCGCTCTTAAAGCTGTCGCCTATAAAAATAGTGCCAATCCTAAGCCTGCTTACTATGCTGTACCGATCGCCCAATTATCGGCTGGTTTACATTATTGGCGCGACCTCCTTGCTGATGTCGGAATGGCTGACACTAGTATCCCTAAAGATTGGGATAGCTTTTGGACGTTCTGGCAAACAGCACAAGACCGTGCTAACAACAAAGGCAAAAAAGATCTCTATGGCATCGGACTGCCCATGTCTGCCGAAGGTACGGATGTGATCTTCATGTTTGAGCAGTTCCTCACTGCTTATGGGGTAGAGCTACTTGATGACAATGGACAATTGCAAATTGATAGTCCCAAAAATCGCCAAGGTATTATCGACGCATTAACAAAATATACAGGATTTTATAAGAGTAAACATGTGCCGCCCACGGCTGTGCAATGGACAGATGCTGACAATAATCAAGTATTTCTGAGTCGCAATTCATTCATGACCACCAACCCCGGCTTGTCTATCCCTGCATCTCAGCAGTTTGATCCTGAAGTCTACAACAAAAAACTCGTAACCACAGAATGGTCACTTGCCCCCGATGGAAAACCTCTCAACTATTTAGTAGCGGTGAAACAAGCGGTTATATTTGCTGCTGCTAACGTTAAAGAAAACAAGGATGATATTGCTAAAGAGAAAGCAAGGCAAGATCTTGCTAAGAATTTGTTGTCCCACATTATCCAACCTGATAATTTGCTCACCTATTTGAAGGGTGCAGGAGGAAGGTACTTCCCGACCATGCCCAAATTATTGGAAGATCCCTATTATAAAGATTCCAAAGATCCTCATATTTTGGCTGCAACTAAGCAATTTCAGAATACAAAATCTTTCTATACATCGCAGAATCCTGCTTATTCAGAAGTAGGCGCAAAGCAAATATGGGGGAAAACCATCAAATCTGTAGCTACAGGTGCGAATACGCCTCAGCAAGCAGCCAATGAAGCGATCGCTCAAATTAAGAATATTTTCACCCAGTGGAAATGATCGGGATGTTAAGCGGTGCAAAGCACCCTCTCTTATTTCCTTCAGAATCGTTAGTAAAGTGAGTATGGAAGATGATCAACCAATTTAAGAAACGCTTGCTGTTACAACTTGTGGCATATTTCTCGGTTCTGTCGATTGTCACAGTTTTAGTCGTTGCTGTAAGTGCAAATACACGCAGTCGTGATGCTCTGAGGAAATCAGTAATTGATAGACTCGCGGTAGCCACATCGCTAAAGGAAGCTCAAGTAAATCAATGGGTTGACAATCAACGGCGTGATGTAATTTTGATGACGCAGTTACCAGATCTGCTCGTTAATTCTGAGATCACTTTTACGAAGGATCGCGAATCTCCAGAATTTAAAGCGGCTGTAGAATCTCTCCAGAAGTTTATGGCGGATGTATCTACTGTCAAACCAAATATTCGTCAAATTTCTATCCTGACAAATAACGGAATTACCATCGTTTCCACAGACAAACAAAAAGAAGGAAAATATCAGCCTCTCGGCAATACCACTACTTACTTTACTCGCGACCAATCCCGCGTTATTGTTCCTAACTTCTATATATCGCCAATTTCAGGAAAGGCGGCGATGACTTTTGCTGCGCCTTTAATTAATAAATTGGGCGATCGCATTGGTGTCGTGGCAGTTGATCTCGATCTGCAAGGGGTGGATGATATTATTCGCGAACGTACTGGACTAGGTGTGAGTGGTGAAACCTATTTAGTAGGTAGACTGACCGCTAAAAATGTTCTGATTTCAGGGGCGGGAGCAGATAATCAGCAACTTGCCAAAGATATCAAAAGTGAAGGTATTTCCGCCGCCGCTTTAGGAAAAGATGGGGAAGGTTTATATAAGAACTATAAAACTGTTCCTGTACTGGGTAGTTTTATTTGGATTGACAACCTCAATCTAGCTTTACTTGCAGAAATCTCACAGTCAGAAGCTTTTGAGCCAGCTGATCGCCTAGCTCGTGATATTTTGCTGATTGGATTAAGCTCCGCAGGTATCTTATTGACTGCTGTGTACTTGATTGCGCGAAGAATTTCTCAACCAATTTTAGCGATCGCTGATGCCGCCAACCAAGTTTCTGGAGGTAATCTTAATTCACAAGCGCCTGTATTAACTGAAGATGAAATTGGGATTTTGGCGATCGCGTTCAATCAAATGACATCTCAACTTAAAGCTTCGGGTGAACAATTAGCTGATTACAGCCGTACACTGGAGCAGAAAGTCGAGCAGCGTACCAGTGAGATCAAAGCAATTATCGATAACATGGTCGATGGATTGGTGGTAGTTAATAGCGAAGATCAAGTTACTCAATTTAACCCCGCCCTTGCAGGCATGATCGGGATCAGCAGCAAAGCTATATCTAAAGCTGCAAGTTATAAAGAAATATTTAAAGCTGAAGAAATCACTAATCTAGTGATCAATACGAGAGAAAATCCCAAACAAGTCTTTAGTGAGGAGTTCTCTTTGCCTGATCGTCGTATTGGCAAAGCAGTTGCTACTTCGATTTTTGGCGAAGAAAATATCTCAGAAGACACTCCATTGGGAACAAATTATTTGGGGACAGTAATTCTAATTCGTGATATTACTGCCGAAAAAGAAGTAGATCGAATGAAGACAGACTTCATCTCTACCGTATCCCATGAACTGCGAACACCACTTACTTCTGTACTTGGCTTTGCTAAATTGATTCAGAAAAAACTAGAAGAGTCAATATTTCCTCTAATCCAGTCCGATGACAAGAAAGTGAACCGAAGTGTGCGCCAAGTCAGTGAAAATATTGAAATTATTGTATCTGAGGGAACACGTCTCACCAAGCTAATAAACGAAGTTCTAGATGTTGCCAAAATCGAAGCTGGTAAAATGCAATGGAATATGCAGCCAATGGCAATTACGGAAGTAATTGATCGGGCTTTTTCGGCAACTTCAGCCCTTTTTGAGCAAAAGGGATTAGCCCCAGTACGAGAAATTGAAGCGGATTTGCCAGATGTCTATGGAGATAAGGATCGTCTGATCCAAGTTGTAATTAATCTCATTTCTAATGCTGTAAAGTTTACTGAGAAAGGCTGTATCACTTGCCGAGTGAGACAAGACAATCAATTTATTGTGGTCAGTGTTGTCGATCAAGGCGTAGGCATTTCCGAATCCGATCAGCCGAAAGTATTTGAAAAGTTTAAGCAAGTTGGTGACACTCTCACTGATAAGCCCCAAGGAACAGGGCTAGGACTACCAATTTCTAAGGAAATCGTCGCCCATCACGGCGGCAAAATTTGGGTGGAAAGTGAAGTTGGCAAAGGTAGTACATTCTCTTTCACTTTACCGATTAGTACAGGAGCCGAACAACTTCCTTCCATTAATTTTGATATTCTCATTGAGCAACTCAAGAAAAGAGTTGTGACTGATGGTCAAACTCCAACTGACAGCCCAAGTGCAATTGATCATCCCAAAAATATTCTCGTTATTGATGATGATCCTAGCATCCGTAATCTCCTCAGACAGGAATTGGAAGCTAAAGGATATTCTGTGCGCGAAGCAGGAAGTGGACAAGATGCGATCGCCAAAGTACGAGAAAGTCGTCCTGATCTGATTACCCTTGATATTGTGATGGAAGGTATTAGTGGCTACGATGTAGCGGCGATACTCAAATCCGATCCTGCGACATTAGATATTCCGATTATCATTGTTTCTGTATTAGATGACAAAAACAAGGGTCGCCATCTAGGTATTGATAGTTATGTGACGAAACCCCTAGATATGGCGATATTGTTGCGTGAGGTAGATATTCTTTTATCTAGTAAAGCTTCTACAGGCAAAAAGATTCTCGTAGTTGAAGATAACTTTGGCTCGATTGATCTATTGATGGATATGTTGCAAAATCAAGGTTTCTTACCGTCTAAAATCTCTCCTCAAGATGATTTGAGAGCTAGTGCGATCGCATCTCAACCTGATGTAATTATTGCTAGTACCAAGTTAGCCGAGCAAGTACAATCTCTGCGTGCTGAGCAAAATATGGAACATATTCGTTTTTTATTAATTGCTGACCAATAGTAAAGATATTAGGGTTCTGCAATTTAACAACTTGATTTTTGATAGCGCGACGAAGCTGCGCTATCAAAAATCAAGTTGTTAAATTAAGTGCTTCGCCTTAATTTAACAACTCACAAATTTAGAACTTACGCAAAAGGCGATCGCCTTTTGCTATTGATCCACATATGAGTTATCCTAGACAAGCTGTTAAAAAACACACGCTTGAGGTTTCGGGTGTTTAGAGTTACTTGTAACTACTAGATTCCATCTCAGGCGCAAGGATAAACCCGAACACAGGAGAAAACTTAAATGGGAGTCGTAACCCTAGCTCAATTGCTAGAGTCGGGCGTTCACTTCGGGCATCAAACCCGTCGCTGGAACCCCAAGATGGAGCCTTACATCTTCACCGAGCGTAATGGCGTTCATATTATTGACCTTGTGCAAACCGCACAATACCTCGAAGAAGCTTACGCTTATTTGCGTCAAGCTTCCGAGCAAGGCAAAAAAGTATTGTTTGTAGGCACAAAGCGTCAAGCTGCTGGTCTGATTGCTCAAGAAGCAGCCCGTTGCGGTAGCTACTACATCAACCAACGCTGGTTGGGTGGAATGCTCACCAACTGGACAACGATCAAAACCCGTGTCGATCGCCTCAAGGATCTCGAACGTCGCGACGAAAGTGGCGCACTTGATCGCCTCCCTAAGAAAGAAGCATCTACACTTCGCCGCGAAATGGAAAAGCTACGTAAGTACCTTGGCGGTATCAAGCTTATGCGTAAGCCACCCGACATCGTGATCGTAGTTGACCACAAACGTGAGTACAACGCTGTTCAAGAATGCCAAAAGTTGAAGATTCCCATTGTGTCTTTGCTTGACACCAACTGCGATCCCGATAGCGTTGACATTGGGATTCCTGCAAACGATGACGCAATTCGCTCGATCAAGTTGATCGTTGGCAAGCTTGCAGATGCCATCTACGAAGGTCGTCATGGCGATATCGAAGATATCGAGTATGAAGTTTCTGCTGAAGATGCTGAAGCTTACATCGAAGATGAAGCGATCATCACAGGCGATGAAGAGGAAGTTGCTTAAAGCTTCTCAAAAATAAAAAAGGGGGTGCTAAGCGCCCCCTTTTTTATTGGTATTAATAAACTTCATCGTGACTACCAATATCGACTAAAACTATTGTCTCATTTTGGACTAAAAAAACACAAATAATGCGGTATTCATAGGTCAGACTAAAGGCATAAAATTCGCTAAGATCGCCTTTTAATTTATGTGTTTTTAGTGATGGATCAAATGGATTAGTTTTAAGCTTTTCTAAAACTTCTCCATACTTGTCAATTAAGTGAGGACGTTTTTTAAAGAATTTGTGTTCTTTACGTTTATAGTCATCATCTTTAAATAATTTCATGTTTTAAATCTTGAATATAAGCTTTTACATCACTAATCTCGGTAAAGCCCGATAAACCTTCCTGTTTAATTTTTTGTATGGTTTTTAAGCATTGATGTTGATCTATTGCGAGATCTTTATCAGATTCTTGCTCTATCTCGCTATTAATTCCCAATCGAAAATAGTGAATCAGATCATATAGAGCAGATAGTTTAGATTCGGGAATATATTGCAACTCGTTAATGATGGCATCTTTATTTGACATTGCTCGATACCTATAAAAGTAGTGTTGAAAATATTGCTATTGATAAATTTTACCTAATAAAACCGATCGCTTAGCACCTGTGACACTGGGTAAATTGCCACAGCGTTCTTTGATTCTTAAATATCCCAACACCGCAAAGGCGATCGCCTCTTTACTATCGCTATCAATGCCACAGTCATTGGTACGCATCACGATCGCAGGTTTAACTAAATCCTGTAAGCGCTCCATCAAATAGCCATTATGACCACCACCACCACCGATTAAAACCTCATCGGGAAATACGGGCAGAAAGTCACGATAACTTTTGGCGATCGCCCTTGCTGTAAATTCTGTAAGTGTTGCCATAATATCGCGATCGCTAAGTCCTCCACATTCCTGCAAACATTTTTCTAAATATGCAGGACTAAATAACTCGCGCCCAGTAGATTTTGGTGGTGCGGTGACAAAAAACTCTTGTTCTAACCATTTATCAATCAATAGCAAATCAGGCTGACCTTGGCGGGCGATCGCGCCATCCGCATCAAACGCAACCCCAAATAATTTTTGTGATGCCATATCGATCAGGACATTACCTGTACCGTTATCAAAACCAAAAACTTTTTCTTGATTTTCTAGGGCTTTTGGAGGCAGGTAAGTTAGGTTACTGATACCACCAATGTTTTGACATACTCGATATTTTGTAGGATCAGATAGCAACAAAATATCTAGCATTGGCACTAGGGGAGCCGCATGTCCACCTGCTTCAATATCAGCAACTCGGAAATCACTGATAGTTTTAATCCCTGTTAATTCGGCAATTACCGCACCTCGCCCCAATTGCACCGAATAGCCGAGTCCAGTTTTGCCGTCCTGAGGAGTGACTGGTGGGCGATGAAAAACTGTTTGACCATGAGAGGCAATCAAATCTGGTAAGCGATCGCCTTTCTCCATAATCGCGATCGCCGCTTGGGCAAAACTCTCGGCTATGCGATCGTCGAGTTCACATATTTGTTGTAGCGATCGCGGCGCACCTGCACAGACAGCTAATATCTCGGTACGCAGGTCGGCAGCATAAGGATAGGTATATCCTGCGATTAAGTTAGTTTCAAGTTTTTCATGGCGATCGATAATTTCCACCAGAGCTGCATCGATGCCATCCACCGATGTGCCACTAATTAAGCCGATCGCTAATATTTTGTCCGTTGGCGCATTAATCATGAGTTGTAGCTAAAAAGATAGTAGCGATCGCTTTTAATATTTGCAGTACATCATAAAGATGATTGGTTCGCGACAACATTGAATAGGTTTCTGAAAAGTCATACAGTTTAAGCTGGGGATCAATCTTGATAAATATAAAATTATTACCGTTTGTAACCATGCCAAATAATGGTGATGATTCTTGTGAAGAGGAGATCGCATAGGCAAGTGTTTGGGGAATGCCAACTTCAATATCAAATTCAGTTTCTTTGGATTCAATAATTACGCGCCAAAAACGTTCCTGTACGACCAAAAAATCAATGCGTCCCCGTAAGGTTTCATTCTCAACTGTGGTTTCAATCTCGACAGATAATTCCGATCGCAAGCGAAATGGGGGATCGTAGAAACCAGCTAATTCCATTAATCGCGACACGACGATCGCATTGACTGCACCTTCAGTAACTTGTCCTTCCTCACGATGGTATCGAAAGCGTTGTCGAATTAAATCTAAAGTTTCTTGTTCTAAAGCTGTTAGTTGTGGTAACCCCTCAAACCACTCTGTAAAAAATTGGCTATCAGTGGCTCTCTGTAGACCGAGCCTTTGATGGACATGGTTTAAGGTTTTGATAACCTGTGTGACAGCAGTTTGAGGCATTTTTTTATCTTGCTAAGCTTGTTTTCGATTTAGCATTTCAATCATCAGTCTAATGCTTTCGGCTTGAGTCTGAGCAACAATGGCTTGCTGTCTGGTAATTTCTTTGATTTCTACCAATTCAGCATGGAGGGTTTCACGTTGCTCTCTGGCTTCCTCTCTAACACTGTTTATCTCAGCCTTGATGTTGGGCAGTTCAAGGTACAAAGCCTCTATGAGTCTGCCTATTTGTTCGCCTTGCTGCTCTATCTTGTCAGCGATCCGATCTACTTTGTCAGCAAAACGATCTAACCGTTCATCTGTCCATCTTTCAGCCATTAGTTTAATCTCTGCGATCTCCCTTAAGTTTAAGTGATTCAGATCTGAAAAATTTACAGACACACAAAATTATTTAAGTAATGTTCTTTATCAAAGAACTAGTCATTTTCTGTAATTTTTTTGCAACTTCGAGCCTGTGACATTTTGAACAATCCATTTCGGCGCAAAGCAATAATATGTTTTTAGATTCAAGTATTTCAGCAACTTCTAGCAATGATTCGTTTGCTTTTGCTGCATCAGGTGGTATCCAATTACTCTTGCCTGATACATTGCCAAGTGCTGTTTTCGATATATAAAGAATGTCATGAGACGCACAAAGTTTTTGAATAGCATCTCCATACCATTTTCTAGTCCAAGCCCTTGGAGTCATCCTTACATCAATAACGCAAGTAACATTAAATGTCTTTAGACATTCTAGAAAAGAGTCATAGTCTTTCCTATTTCCATAACCAAAAGTTAGGATAGAATTTTTAGTAGAAATTGTTGAAGTAGTCATTTTATAAGTCAAATAAACTTAAAGTTTGATATTTTAAAGGTTCAATTTTTTGAGGATAAAAAATACCTATAATCATAAAAGTTTTCTTGTGATTTTTTAGATTGCCTACAATGAAATAAAGGTCTTTTTTAGCTAAAAAATTGCCTTCTAGTTGTTCCTTAACTTTAATTATAGCCTCTTTTTCCTTACCTTCTAAAGTGTTCGATTGAGAGTTATTTCTACAATTTCTATAGAGCTGTGAAATTTCCCAATCACTTATAGAGTATGAGTGCTTTATGTTATCCATATCTGTAAACTGGTAGTAAAACTGATATGGTATTTTATCTAATTCAACTGATGGCTCAAACAAATCACCTTGATCTTGCACGGCTTGCTGCTTGCTACTCCATTCACGTTCAGTAGTCTTAGAGAAATATTTTTCTATACTTTTAGGTTTAACAATACCTAAGGATTTTCCTTGCGATTCAATTTCAAATATTGAATTAAATTGTAAAGGCAATACAAGAGATTTGCGATCTTCCCAATTATTGTCTGTGCCTATAGTTCTAATGATATTTATCGATGTATCATTGATTCGATAGCTTTCTTGTCTATAATCTTTGTCGTTCCTTTCGATTTCAGCGCTAATAATAGACCATCTCTTATAACGCTTATCTGTATCTAGACCACGATATCTAATAGGGTAAATGCGAATCCACTGTAGAGGTTTTTCATCATCATCTAATAGGATGCCAGCCGTACAAACCGTTTCTTTATATTTAGTACTAATCGCTGGATAGGTTTTAGTCGCAATTAAAATTTTTCTTCTTTCCATAACAAAATTAGCAAAAATATTGCTATCAAAGTTGTAATCGGCATATTAGAATCTCTGCTCTACTTTCCCAATAAAAATCTTACTACTTTAACAGTAATTTTTCAGCTAAAACTAAAATTTTTAGTTGATTTATTTTTGCGCCGCTTTCTTTAACAAATATTAAAAAAGGCGGCGCATTGCGCCGCCTTCTTTGGTTTACTTCATCCACTCAGTGTGGAAGAATTCGCCTCTGGGCTTGTCGGTGCGCTCATAGGTGTGAGCGCCGAAGTAATCGCGTTGTGCCTGAGTCAAGTTTTGAGGTAGGCGATCGCGTCTGTAACTATCGAAATAATCAAGAGATGCACTAAACGCGGGGATCGGAATACCCAACTGTGCCGCCGCCATAACCACCTTGCGCCATGCTGCTTCTTTAGTCAAAATCGTCTGCTTGAAATCGGGATCAACTAGCAGGTTAGGTAGTTGAGCATTGCGCTGAAATGCAAGCTTGATCTTGTCAAGGAAAGCCGCACGGATAATGCAACCACCTTTCCAAATACGGGCAATTTCACCTAGATTCAAGTCATAGCCAAAGTCACGGGAAGCCGCACCAAGTAGCGCCATACCTTGAGCATAGGAACAAATTTTGGAACAGTACAGCGCATCACGTACCGCATCAATAAATTCTTGGCGATCGCCTTCATACTTACCAGAAGTCGAACTGATTAACACCTTCGAGGCTGCAACCCGCTCTTCTTTATAAGAAGACATTACCCTTGCAGTCACCGCCGCGATCATCGTGGGGATCGGTACACCCAAATCAAAGGCACTCTGTACCGTCCATTTACCTGTCCCCTTTTGCCCAGCCGCATCAAGAATTTTATTGACCAACGCATCTCCAGTGAGATCGTCAATCTTCGTAAAAATATCTGTCGTGATATCGATTAGATAAGAATCAAGCTCTGAGCTTTTCCAAGCGGTAAAGGTTTCATGCAGCTCACTCGCCGTCAAGCCCAAACCAGTACTGAGCAAATCATAAGCTTCAGCAATCAACTGCATATCGCCATACTCAATGCCGTTATGCACCATTTTGACGTAATGCCCCGCACTACCCTTACCGATGTAGGTTACACAAGCACCATCATCGACTTGAGCCGCGATCTTAGTCACGATTGGCTCAATCTCAGCATAGGCTGACTTTTGCCCACCAGGCATCATGCTGGGACCATTAAGTGCGCCTTCTTCACCTCCACTTACGCCCATACCAATGAATTTGAGATTAATTGCCTCTAGCTCCACGGTGCGGCGATCGGTGTCGTCATAGAGCGAGTTACCGCCATCAATGATAATGTCACCTTCATCCAAAAAGGGAATTAGCTCTTTGATAACTGCATCAACTGGCGCTCCCGCCTTAACCATGATCAACATTTTGCGGGGACGCTCTAGGGATGCAACAAATTCAGCGATCGTAAATGTGCCTTTGAAATTTTTACCAGCAGCACGGGTTGCTAAAAACTTATCAGTTTTGTCGCGGCTACGGTTATAAACACTCATCGAAAACCCATTGCGCTCAATGTTTAGAGCAAGGTTTTCACCCATCACCGCCAAACCAATCAATCCAAAATTTTGCTTGTCAGATGCCATAAAATCCTCTCTATTCATGAACGTCCATGAACAATATGATGCATTCCCAAAGTTAAGTCAGTTTTTACTGAACTTAAGGACAAAGGTATCGTAAGCGCTGATTTAGCGGGGATCGCAAATCCTTTGTAAATCCTTAATACCATCAGCACCAAAAGTTCTACTTCTATGGCTATCGCTTGTCTAAATGTATAAGTAATGGCGACACTTCGCCGTCGCCATTACTTTTTTTTTTGGGGGGGGGATTAAATCAAACATTAATTCAAACATCAAGAAATAACAATAAATAACAATTCACGAAAGTGTGACCACACTTTTGCGTATTAAAACCAAGCCCAGCAAGAGTTTTACAATCACAAAATGGCTACGCCATTTTGTGATTTTGTATAATCTGGTGAAGAGGAGTTACCCCGCAGAAGTAAATTCTCACTAATCCTATAAGTTTCTTTAATGAATTAGGATTGGTATAATCAAAGCAAGTTAAGTTGCTTCATTTAATTACCATACGATCGCGGACACCATGAAATTCTGTGAAGCATTCAGGGAAGTATTCACAGGTCTGACTTATAACGGTGTATGCTTAGTTTAGTTAAGGTGGGCAATATATGCATCTCCAACTAAAACTAAATTTAACAATATCGCTATCGCTAACCAAACTAAAGCCACAAAGCCAATTAGCAAGGGGATAAGTTAGACTACCTAGACATTTAATTTTTTTGCGGAACTTAAGTTTAGGTAGTTTTTAAATATGGGTTTATCTCAGTTAAATCTGAGATATCTTTCGACTAGAATTCTTTTTTATACAGACTGTATTTAGAAGTAAGTTCGATATTGATTGATTAACATATTTTTCTAGCAATTGCTTAGTAAGGTCTAGTCCGCATTAGACAACTTATTTTTCTGGAGGTTCAGATGAGTAAAATCAATAAGTCCAGCCAATCCGATGACTCAAATAGTAAACTACCAAGATCTGTTACACCTAAACCTCCGATTAAAGACTTGCCTAAACTAGAAGTTGTTAAAGTTATCGCCCCTAAGTCTCCAGAGTCTACTCAGGCTGAAGAGCAAAAGTCATCGCAACAAACCGAGGATATAGTTAAACCTATTCCCAAGATTATTCCTGCGGCTTTAAAAGTTAAAAATCCTAACTTAATTCGTACTGGCGACAGTCAAGCATCTGTAGATAATCAATCTGAAGATTCTAAAGAAAATAAAGTCTGTTTACAGCCAATTCCAGCCGCAACAGAGCCATTTCAGTACCGAGCGATCGGCGTAATCTATGGGAAATATGTTGCTAGTGAAGATAACTTTGCGAAAGGGCATATCCTCACAACGGATGGTTCTCAAGTTGATGCCGTACTACTTGGCAAGATTATTTCGATTGTTAAAAAGCGTCTAGAAAGCGATCGCGAATATTTGTGGGTAGTATATCCACGAACCAATGACAAAGCAGGCAAATTACATGTACAGATATCTGGCGTGTGGGCTCCTGTTGAGCTTGGTAAACCTGATATCCCCCTTGATCCTAGTGTCGAAGATGGTTATTTTTCGGTGCGCGGTGAGATCTCTAGCCAATCTACTGAAGATAATTCAGTAATTGTTAAGGTACGCCGTACTGAGCAAAAGTTTGATAAACATAAAGATAAAGTCACCAAGGAATACAGCAAATTCAAGGTTCGTCTTACAGGGTTGTTGCCAACTGATGCTGTTGGACAATTCTGGAGCGTGAATGTGCAACGTCAAGGGGATGTCTTGACGATTATTGATGGTGAATTTATTGGAATTATTCCTTATAAGGGTAAGCGCGGCTCACAATTTAAGGGTCGTCCTAGTGGCGGTGGCAAATTTGCGCCTAGGAAATACAACGATCGCCCCTATAGCGATCGCCCATTTAAGCCATCCTATACAGGTGATGGCGGTGATGGTGCTTTTTATCCACCACGTCCCAGATTTTCTTCGGAAGATCGTCCACCCGTACCGAAGCCATTGATTAAGCGCAAAGAGCCTACTGATAGCTAAAAAAAGCCCCTCTCGCAATGCGAGAGGGGCTTTTTTTAGCTATCAGTAGGGACAATTCATGAATTGCCCCTACTGATATAGCAAAGCAAGTTTTGTTTAGGACATAAAACCCAAGAATCGAGTGGCGGCGCTTCGCGCCGCCACTTGATTCTTGGGTTTTGGTTTGTACTAGCTAACTCTTTTTTTGCTATAGCTATTAAGGTTGCAATACCATACTCCATTCTTTGTTTTGGCTGTCCCAAAATGGGGCATCGGTTTCGCCAACAATATTTGGTCCCCAGTAAGTGCGGGAACCATCGGTGGCGAAGGCAAAAATCACATCACCTTTACCGATCGCAATTTTATAATTTGGCAAAGACAACAATAAGCCCTCTTTACCACCTTCATTGGGCGCGAAGTCCCAATTCAGAGGCTCAATCGCTTGCCACACATTTTGGGAGGTAACTCGCGAAAACAGGACAATCCGCACGGAGCGATCGGTACGATTGCCGACGCGCAGGCTGCCAATATTCTCGCCATCATTGAGACTGGGGCGCGTAAAAGTTGCGGGTAAAGGCGGTACGACAACTTTAGTCGATTCAATATTTTCAGCAATATCTCGAGGTGTCGTTGGGTGCAAACGTTGCCATAGGGAAACACCTGTCAGGGCAATTATTATTCCCAGACACATCGAATAAGCATATTTGACATCAAGAGTTGGTATCACAGCTTAGATTTTGATGTTTATATTTTTTATTTTATGCTTCCCATCAATACTGCGGACAGAATTAGGAGTTATAGATAAAAAAGCCATTCATCGTATAAGGTGCGGATATTGAACACCAGCACCAAAAATGAATAGCATAAATTTC
>NZ_JACJQY010000014.1 GCF_014696925.1 Phormidium tenue FACHB-1050
TCTCCTTTTCATTCTCTTGGATTTGCTCAGTTATCCATTCTCTGGGTTACTTTTTCCTGCTCTTTTTTTGATTTTTTTAATCAACTTAGTCTAGACTCCAGCAGAGAGGGAGAAGCAGAAAATTTAGAAGGAGGAAATCAGTAAGAATAAGAGCAGGAGAGAATATCAAAAACTTGATGAACTTGATTCGCGAGAACACGTTGCCCCTGAGGAATAGTGCGATAACCAAGGCGACGAACAGTGGTCATGATAAAACAGTGAATAATTGCCCAAATAGTAGGAGCATTACCACCACGACGTAAGCCCGTATCCTCTTGAAAAAGGACATCCCGCACCCAATGCAATCGATTTTCAATACCCCAATGTAGGCGAATCGGATCAAGAAACTGGGATGCATTGAGAGGCAAATCAGAGATATAACCAAGAGACTCAAAAAAAGGCTTGTCATCACGCCAGCCCTCACGTTCGACATAAATCAAAGGGGGCAGGATAGACCCAAACGCGACGACGCACTTGACGACCGTGAGATTTGTCAAACTCTTCAGCATAACTAAGTGCTTCCGTTGTTTGATGTAAGTTATCCAAAGCCTTGAGCAGATTCGGCTGATTATTTTTGAGGGCAATCAAATAATGCTGTCCCTGCTCAGCAATTAATTTAACCGTATCTTTTTGACAATGTAAGGCATCCATAGTGAAAGAGGCTTTCTGCCCTTGTAAAGAGGTAATTACTTGTTTAACTACTTCAATTTCACTAATTTGTTTGTTTTCGGATATAGAAAGGGCTATTACTTCTCCCGTTTCGTGGGTAAAAGCTGATACGGTACTGGTAAAGTTTTGCCGAGAATCGCTCTGATTGGAGACAGTACATTTGATGCTTTTACCATCTATCGACAGCCATAGCCCTGATTCGCCTGTATGGCTATTGCGACACCACTCGTTAAATAGTTTAACTATTGGCTCAATTTCTACTCCTTGAATTACACGACGAAAGGTGGAATATGATGGGATTCGCCTCTCTGGTGCTAGCTCCAGCATTGTTTGTAGAGTTAGCCAATGTTTCTCACAGAAATCTGCTAATGGTCGATATCCGTGATAATTACACAATACTCCCAGCAAGGTTAAGCACATGACTAGCCACAGTGGATGACGCTTACCGTTGCTTTTCCGATGGTCTGGGATCTGCTTTAATTGTTCTATAAAGTTCATGGTCTGGTTTTGCTTTTTGCTTAGCTCTTTCCAGACCATTTTTTACTATTTTGGCTTTTTGTTTTTCTGTAATCCCTACTCACTATCCCTTTCCGAATTTGAAACCACCCTGCTTTTTAAGCTACCGTATACACACAAGTCTAGATTTTGTCTGCACACATCGAGAACGCCTTGCACTCAAGTGCAGGCTAAGAGCTAAAACCCGTTAAAACGGGTTGATTTTGTTCAGTCATTTTCAGTCATCTTTAGATGACTTTAGCTTTTAGCCAAGAACTTGAGTTCTTGGTGACTTGTGTGTACACGGTAGGCTTTTTAAGGCAGGGCTATTTCAAGAAAGAGCTAGAGAGATTTTAAGAAAGTAAAGACAAGATAGCAGGTAAATTATGTGCAAAATAGTCAATAGCACCTTTAATTGATTCAAAGCCATTATTTCTAAATATAGAAAGCACCCAAGTCCTAATAATCGATAGATTAATCGGTGTTTTACCTGCTCTTTGCTTACTCTCATCTTCATTGAAAATGACATCTTTTACCCAATGCAGGCGATTTTCAATATGCCAATGCTGACGAATCACTTTGGCAATCCTAGTTGAAGTAGGAGAAAGAGAACTGATGTAGTAGCTTAGAGTGCTGAAGGCAATACCATCTCTAACTCCTGAACGAGTAACTCTAATCACCGAAAGCACTTTTTGCCAACTTGGGTCGATAGTTGGCGGTGGTGTAAATACCTCCACCAATCTCTTAACTTTTCGCCCTCTGGATAAGTCGTATTCGACCTTAACTTGGTATGGTTGTGCTTGCTCAGTATGCAATTGAATCGCTGCTTGTAGTTTTGGTTGATTTTTCTTGACTTTGATTATGTAGTCATTTTTGCTAGCAACAATTGCTTCGACTGTTTTTTTTGACAGTGTAAAGCATCCATCGTAAATACATGATTTTCTAACTTAAGCTGTGATAGCAACTGTTGAATGACGCTAATCTCACTCTCTTTTTTGTTTTCCATCACCCCTGTGGCGATCACTGTTCCCTGTTGTTGTGAAAATAGGGACACCATACTAATAAAGTTCTGTTGGCTGTTATCGCAATTACTGACTGTATTTCGCAGACTTTTGCCATCTCCTGCTATAGCTGCTCCTGTGGCTATAGCTTGCTTTTGCGCCCATTTGTTAAATGCACCATTGAGATACTCATAATAAATGCACCATTGAGATACTCATAGTCTATTTCCATCATTACTCGTCTCATGGTTGAGTAGGATGGTACTGTTTTTTGTTTGAGGGCTAGTCTTTGAATTAGGTCACGTCGATGTCTTTCGGCAAATCTTCCCCATCCTTGAATACTCTGATGTCCACTCATGATTGCCATGATCACTATCAGCAGGATTTGCCATATTTCATCTCGCTTTCCTTTTGCCTTGCGGGGATCTGGTATCTCTTTGAGATAATCAACTAGACTATTACTCATTTTTTGGCTTATTTGACTTGATTAGATTAAATTATTATAAAAATACCTCTAAGTCTGTCACTAACCTTTTTCTGTTTGCTCCTAACCTTTCTTGAAATAGCCCTGCCTTTTTAAGGGGGGCTGGGGGGATCTAGACAATTCTTAAATAGTTTCTAAAATAAAAGGCGGCGCTTCGCACCGTCTTTTATTTTAAATTTAGAGAGTTTGATCGTTGTTAGGGCGTGGACGGACACGGCTAGGAGTCGTGTCTGGCTCAGGTAGAGGAGTATATTGATTGCCTGTGAAATCTTTGCTAACACGTAAGCGCTGGCTAGCGATCGTAATGCCCGACTCGCGTACCAACACTACAGAGATCCAGCGATCACCTGAGGAAAAAGGAGCCTGACCAATTTTGAATAACCCACCTGCACGCAAAGGACGCAGGTTGATCATGTTTTCATTTAGATAATTCTTCGCTTCGACAGGTTCTTCGATCGCCGCCCCTAACAATAAACTTGTACCCAATGGCTCGGTGACGATCGCATCAAGGACGTACTGACGACCTACACCGATCAGTTCAGGCACTTTCAACTTAACGGGTGGTGGCGCATCACCCGTACTCAATGAAGACTGCTCTGCTAAAACTTGCTGTGATACAACCTGAAGCTGTCCATTGATATTTTTATAGGTCTGCGTCGAAATCAATTTAGCATCTAACTTGAAGTTATCGTTCTCAGCCCCACGCATTCCTTGCACCATCGTTACTGTTTCCGCAGTAATCAAGTCTCCTTTTTTTTCCCATTTGGAGATTTCAGTGCGATAGGTAATGTTTTTGTACCGTTGCCACAGTTCGCTTAATGTCTGCTTGTAGCGATCGCGGGTTAGCCCATCGGAATGATTAAAAGTCGGAGCATAATATTTCATCACCGTTTCAATATCTTGCTTACTGGCTGCCTTGTCCAGCGCAAATACGATATTTTCCAATTCGGCGGGTGCGGGCTTAGAGGATTGAGCAGCAAGTGCAGGATTGGCGATCGGCACAAGCGTGGCAATAGCCCCAGAAACAAGTAATAGACTAATTCTTTTGAACATGCGTAACTCTAATCAATAACCTGTAAGGACGAGATTGCGAGTAAAAATTTTGTCGCAAACAAATTTTTACTCGTGTTATTTCCACCAAAACACAATAGATTTTTTGAAAGTGTTGCTTAGCAACACTTTCAAAAAATCTATTGGTTTTGGCTTGAGCGCAAAGCGCTTTAAGAATGCGATAAAGCAAGAAATTGTTTCTCAGTTATACGCCCAGATTGGTATAGTGTCTCATTTATTTCAGAGATTTTTAACACCGCGTGGGGTGAATATCCACTTTTTTGAATGCGATCGCATACTCCCGACTCATGATCGATGAATACGACGATATCACGCACCTTTAAGCCGCAGCTTTCAATTTTCTGCGCCCCTTCGATCGCACTCTTACCCGAAATCAAAATATCATCAACCACGACTATAGTTTCACCTGCTTCATAATTTCCCTCAATCAAGCGTCTGGCTCCATAGGCTTTCACCTCCTTGCGTGGGAAAATCAATGGGAAATTTAAACGTAATGCTAGCCCTGAAGCTGTGGGTAATGAGCCGTAGGGAATCCCTGCAATGCGATCGAATTTCAGAGCTTGCAAGATCTCCGCATAAGTGCCAATTACTGCATCAAAT
Organism: Phormidium tenue FACHB-1050; assembly: GCF_014696925.1. GTDB lineage: Bacteria > Cyanobacteriota > Cyanobacteriia > Pseudanabaenales > Pseudanabaenaceae > Pseudanabaena. The sequence continues at coordinate 4,360 of NZ_JACJQY010000014.1, forward strand.
ACTTGAGGATTGGAAATAATTCGCCGTAAATCGATGTAATAGGGGAAAACTTGACCAGAGGCTTGCACGGTTTCTTCAAAGGTAATGCAGCCAATATCAAACAACTGCAAGATCAGATTGGCATGGGGATGTCCAGCTTGATCGAGCAAACAAACATTGGGCATCCATAGATCGCAGGTAGGACGTTGATGCGTAGTCAAAGCGATCGCTTGATTGATCTCATCCCGTAGCGATCGCACTAATTGGGCAGGTTCACCAATTGCCAGCGCATCTTGATTGACAGGCAAAATTAAGCCATCCCCATTAGCATCTAGCCCAGCATTGAGAATTGCCGATAGGTTTTCGATTCTCTGACCACTACCTTGACTATTTGCCCAGATACTTCTCGCCAAGATTAAGCGCTCAGGAGCCAGCGATCGCACCTTTGCCAAAGCTTCAGGATTTGCCGCCCCAATCTCTAGGGCTAAATTATCCATTCCTGCCCAAGCTTGGCAATTTTGCACCACATTTAGATATAAAGGCTGCTCTCGATTGGGATATTCTTGAAAATCTTGGGCAGTTGTATTCGATGAATAGCAACTTACAAAAATTGCTTTATCGGGATACATCAAAAATCGCGCTGCCAAATCTTGCCCCACATAGGGACTTAAGGTAATCGCATCCACACCCCACTGCTCAAAGGCAGTCTTCGCCATCACCGTGCTGCTATTGAGATCCGTATGTTTAGCATCCAGAATAATCGGAATCTCTGGCGGAATCACTGCTAATGTCTTGGCTAATAGCTCTAATCCGCCTGCCCCTAACGCTGTATAAAATCCTAAGGTCGGTTTATAGGCACAGACCAGATCAGCCGTGGACTGAATGATAAAGTTCATCCATTCCCAGAGATAGGTAACTGCATGATCGGGATAGGCTCCAGACTTCATTTCCGAGTCATATCTTGTCTTGTACTTGTCAGGCATTACTTCAGGATTGGGGTCAAGTCCCAAACATAAAATGCTCTGATTAGTAGCGATCGCAGCCCTGAGTTTTGAGGCAAAGCTCATAATTTAACAGCTTAGGTTCAAGCAGATTTTTTTGAAGTTGCAACAAATATACCGCTTAGATCTTCATTGTTTAGATGTTTTTGACGGCGCGGCTTCGCCGCGCCGTCAAAAACTGGTTCTCTTGTTCGACATCTGCTATAAAAAGTTGTTTTTGCAGACAAGTACTTGTCTGCAAAAACAACTTTTTATCTGACTAATAATCGCGAGTTGTCATATTTCATCAAAATTGATGTAGAATCTCACTCGTTCTCGTTACGCAAATTTTCAGAGCATTATCCCTAGCCTTCTACAAGTCGAATTACAGGGCTTTTTGTACATTTTTGTATGGCTTGTAGCTTGCTCTCAACCGTCCTACAGCGCAACGTTCCCATGCAAAACTTTATGTCTCGCTCCCACCAGTCATTTAATTTATTGGCTAATCGTAAATTAGCTAATAAATCCAAATCCCTGAATATACGTCTGCTATCACTGACCCTATGTGGCTTAGCTGGTAGTTTCGCGATCGCGACACCCATAGCACAAGCAAATCGCCTCGAAACCTTCGTCTATGATTTGACCGATAGCAAGATCGAGTTTTCGCTCCAAAACGACATTGAGCCTAAGGGAACTGTGATTAGTAATCCCACACGCATCGTGATTGACTTACCAGGGATTGTCTATCAGGGCCCAACCGTAAGGCGGCGCGTCGGACGCGGAGTGCAAGCGGTGCGCGTCGGACAGGTTGATGCCAATACCACCAGAATGGTTGTAGAGCTTTCGCCCGAAGTCACTCTCAATCCTCAAGATTTACGCCTTAAATCCAGACAACCAGGGCGATGGACGATGCAGCTTCCCCAAAATATTGCGGCGATCGACCTTAATAGTGTTTCTAATTTTTCACTCCCTGTTACAGGATCGGCGATCAGTTCTGGTTTCGGCTGGCGTGTGCATCCGATCACAGGTCAGAGAAAATTGCATAAAGGCGTTGATTTTGCGGCTCCCACTGGTACACCAATTTTTGCGGCGGCTGATGGTGTAGTTACTTATTCGGGATGGACGGATGATGGTTATGGCAATGTTGTCGAGTTGCGTCATGGGAATGGGGAGTTGACGCTTTATGCCCATACCAACAGGGTGTTTGTATCAAAGGGGCAAGTTGTGAACAAGGGACAGGCGATCGCGGAAGTTGGCTCAACTGGACGCAGCACGGGGCCACATCTGCACTTTGAAATTCAACCTGATGGCAGAACTGCCGTCGATCCTATGGATTATTTACAACTTCGCCAAGTGACTCTAGATTTAGCCTCTAATAGTTTCAAAGATTAAACAAAGTAATGGCGGCGCTTCGCGCTGCCATTACTTTGTTTAATCTTATTTGAAAGAGGAAGAGGGCTTGGAGACCAAGCCCCTACATTAATTTGAATACTATTGTTACGTGGATAGAATTCCTGTGATCGCATAAGTCTAGGGCTGGCTGGCACGGGGGCGCAGCCCCTACGGTAATTCTAAATTTTGGGGTAGGGGCAATCCCCCCGTGGTTGCCCTGTCACGCTAGCAGCAAGAGATTCATCAACTTACGTAACATCAGTGAATAGTCGTCATAGGATCACCAAAGAAAGCCCTCCAAAGGAGGGCTTTCTTTGACAGTTTTAATCTGCGTCTAGCTTCTGGATATATGTTCCTAATTCGTTAAAAGTGCCAGCATAGGTGATGGTAGGAGTCGTATAGCCTTTAAGCTCCACAGAATACTGCTTGAGTGGTAGTAATACCGCAGCATAGGGCGTATGGCTGTAAGTTGCAGAACCGATCGCCACATCCAATCCCAACTGCTTAGTTGAGGACTCCAACCGAAAGGCTGCATTCACTGTATCGCCAAGAGCCGTATAGTCTGGATGCTCACTAGTTCCCATTTGTCCAACCATGGCATAGCCAGTGTTTATCCCCGCACCTACACGCAATTGAAATGGTAATTCAAACTGCTGATTGAGTTCATTGCTCATTTCATACAGCTCATAGAGAGCACGATAGACTTTGAGCATATCTTGGGTAGCCACAGTATCTGAACCCTTGCCAGCCTCATGAATCCAGACCGTCATCACCGCATCACCAATGTACTTATCTACCCAACTACCATAGCGATCGATGATCTCACCAGCGCGGCGAAACCATGTGCCGATCGCCTCTGAGAGAATATGCTCATCCATTAGCTGAGTCAGTTTGGTGAAATCCCGAATATCTACGACTAAGACTGTAATTAGTTGGCGCTTATGCAGCATCGCCGTTGCTGCTGCATCGGTATTTTCTTCGTTTTGAGTATTGCTAGTATCGGGAGAAGTGATTGTTTCGGGACAATAAAATTCTAAATTTGTTTCGCCAAGGGTGACGCGATCGCCATTTTTTAAGCTGATGGGAATGGTCACCCGTCGTCCATTCACAAATGAACCATTGCGACTACCAAGATCGATCAAAAAATAACTACTTTCTCCAACAATTTGAAACATGGCGTGGTTGCGCGATGCACATTTATCCGATAGGGGGATATCATTTTCTGAGCCGCGCCCTAACGTCCAAGAATATGCATTCACAAGGGGAATCTGCATCGCACCTTGAGATCCATGAAGTACGATATGTGGTTTTTCATCCCAAGTTGTGACAGGCTGACTCACAAGGTTATTAACCCCCAAATATAAATTTACGAGTGGATTTACAAATATTTTGCGTCTCTTTGAGTCCTTGCTTTTGCTAATATACCGTTTTTTGAGGGTTCTTGCGTTACAGCCTATTGGCGCTTTGAGTACAGAAAGATTTTTGAAAGCGGCGCGATGCGCCGCTTTCAAAAATCTTTCTGGGTTTTAAATCAGCGCAAAGCGCTGTAATCCCTTAGCAATGATGCTGAGGGGTGATGCCAAATAAACGCTAATACCATAACTTATTTATATATAGCGATCTTCCCTTAAACCCAAACCAAGGAATTTTTTGAAAGTGTTGTATGGCAACACTTTCAAAAAATTCCTTGGGGTTCGTTTGATTGGTAACTGCTGTAGATATAATTTTTCATGCCGTTAGCTTCGTTTAGGCTTAATCTCGATGCAAACTACTGTTTCCCCCAAACAAGAAAATAAAAAGCCCAAAAGTTTTTGGACAAAGCCTTGGTTCGTTGTAGTTTTACTCGTCGTTTTGCTAGGCGGTGGATTTACAGCTTTTCGGGTTTTGGCTAGCATGAATCAAAACCGATCATCAATCAATGACCAAACTCAATTAGTTGAGTCTAAATCTTTAGATATCAAAATCAAAGCTAGCGGATCTGTTGTCCCCATTGAAACTGTCAACCTCAGTCCCAAGCAAGCAGGAAAACTAGTTGAGCTATTAGTTGAGCAAGGAGCGCGAGTCAAACAGGGACAAGTCATTGCCAGAATGGACAATGCGAACTTGATTCCGCAGCTTTATCAGGCTCAAGCTAGTGCGGCAGCAAGTGAAGCTAATTTAGCCAGATTACGCAATGGTAGTCGTCCTGAAGATATTGCGGCGGCTCAGGCGAGGGTGGATGCTGCTCGTGGTCGGTTGGATGCTGCCCGATCGCGTTTAGCATTAACTAACTCGAAAACATCTCGCTTTCGGGGTTTACAAACTGAAGGAGCCATTTCTAGCGATCGCTTTGATGAAGTTGTAACTGATGATCGCAGCGCTCAGGCGGACTTGCAAACGGCTCAAGCCAATCTAGCGGAAGCAAATCGTCTATTAGAAGAAACACGCAATGGTAGCCGTGTCGAAGATATTGCCCAAGCTGAAGCGCAACTTGCCCAAGCGATCGCGGGTATCAGAATTATCGAAGTCCAGATCGAAGATACGATTATTCGCGCTCCCTTTGCAGGCATCATCACTCAAAAATATGCCAATGCTGGAGCCTTTGTCACGCCGACAACAACTGCTTCGGCAACCAATTCTTCAACATCGACTTCGATTGTGGCGATCGCTAATGGCTTAGAGATCATTGCTAAAGTCCCTGAAGTGGATATTTCCCAAATTAAGGTTGGTCAAGAAGTAGAAATTATTGCCGATGCTTTTCCGTCGGAGGTGTTTAAGGGCAAAGTGCGTTTGATTGCGCCTGAAGCGATCATTGAGCAGAATGTGACATCGTTCCAAGTGCGGGTAACCTTAGAAACTGGCAAGGACAAGCTGCAATCGGGGATGAATACCGATTTGCGCTTTATTGGTCAGAGAATTAATAGTGCGCTGGTTGTGCCAACGGTGGCGATCGTCACAGAAGAAGGGCAAACAGGTTTATTAATTGCTGATGAAAAGGGCAAATCCAAATTCCAACCTGTCACAATTGGGACAACGGTGGATAATCAGACTCAAATTTTAAGTGGTGCAAAAGTCGGCGATCGCGTATTTGTGAAACTCCCAGACAAAAAAGCAACTCCATAGCAAACACGTTCCCAAAAATTATTTTTATCTTTGTATTCAAAAAATATTTCGGAATTTCTTTGGCATCGCCAAAAAACTTCTTGTGGTTCGTTTGCTCGGTGATTGCGTTATATAGCAAAGCAAGTTTTGCTTAGGACAGATCGAGTGGCGGCGCGAAGCGCCGTCACTCGATTCAGCTATAGCCACCTGTATCAGGGTGTGAGGCGGCGCGAAGCGCCGCCTCACACTATTTGGGTTTTATGTCCTAACAAGAATGGCGACAGCTATACTAGCTAACTCTTTTTTTTGCTATACCAAAGCACAAAATGGCTTAGCCATTTTGTGCTTTTAAGCCCCTCTTCTGATTTCCTGTGATAACCATTCATCAACTGGCTGCCCATCTTTACGGGTGAGTTCTATCTCTACTATTACGGATGAATTGGAACCGACGGGAGCCATTTTTTGATGGAAACGAATTATATAATCTCTAGGATTGTGATTGCGCTCTTTGAGCCAGTCTTGGACTTTTAGTTCTGCAAATAATGATTGACCTTGCTCAAACATCTTTGCGACTTGCATTCTGATTGTAAAAGGATTGACTTGGGGCATAAAATTCTCCATCCATCACAATTGGCACAGCGTACCAACTGTAGTTATTTTTTTAATACAAGATAATACAGCTCGCCGTCACCTTTGATTAGTCCAGCCCTTTGTTTAGCCCGATCGCCTGTACCCATAAAAATATCTACACGACCCGCTCCACGAATTGCCCCACCCGTATCTTGATCGAGGACAAAACGCTGCACTGAGCGCAATTCAAGTTGACCTGTCGTAGGATTTTCAAAGGGAACTTCGGTGCGGATTAGTGCAATACCGCCAGAGGGGAAGAGCTTTTTATCGGTGGCAATTGATCGCTCGGCACTGACTGGCACTCCTATACTGCCAGTTGCAGGCTTACCACCAGTTTCGCGAAAAAAGACAAAACTAGGATTACGATTTAGGTACATGACTAAATCTTGGGGATTCTTTTGGAAATATTCGATCAAGGTTTGTAAAGTTACATCTTCAAGACGCATTTTGCCATCACGGACTAGCTCAGCTCCAACAGAGCGATAGGGCTGATTAGTTTTACCTGCATAGCCTACGGTCAATAGATTGCCATCGGGTAGTTCAAATCTGGCGGAACCTTGTACATGTACTAAGAAAGCTTGGAAGCGATCGCTTAACCATGCTATTTCCAATCCTGCTAACCGCTTACTACCTTCGAGCATGGCGCGGGTGGGATGGGGCGATCGCCATTGAGCAAAGTCAGATGGCAGAAGATAGAGAGGATATTTAAACTCCTCAGTACGAATACGACTCGCTTTGTAAACTGCTTCGTAATAACCCGTAAACTGTACGCTGCCATTACCGTCGCGTCCAACTGACTGATAGATATCAAATTCACGATTTACGGCTTGCTGTAAATCTTTAGCAGTGCGAGATACCTGTACGAGGCGACGGAATCGCACCAAACTGCGCTCCATTAAATCTTGACTAATTCCAGCCACAGGATAACGTTTAGCAGCCGATGGAGTACGAATATATTGAATGCTGTGATCGATCGCTTGCAACAGATTTTGGCGATCGCTTTCTAAGAGATCGTCAGTAATATCAAGGGTAAGCGGATTAACCGCTCTGGGGGCAATCGGCACTATAGCTTGAGCAAGTTTTAGTTCGGCTGCTTCGGCAGGGCTTTGAAAATGGGTTTGCATATAGCAAGGTGGCACGGCACAGATCAGCCCAACCCAAGTTGCAAATAAGATATCCCCACCCCGATATAAGGTCGATGTCCAAGACTTTTGCTTTGGCGATCGCTTGGTCTTGCTTAATTGGTCATATTTACTTTTGCCGAAACTATGGGAACCAATCACCCTTAAAAACTCCTCATTAAATAGTCTTTGCTAATCAACAATCCAAAACCCGAATATTAAATGAGTGATTTGCACTCATTTAATATTCGGGTTTTATTTGACTTGCTCATCATACTTGACGTTAATACTAGCCTTTTGTTCATACAAACGATTGAGCCGACTTGGATCAATGTTGAAGTGATAGCACATTTTTAACAACTGATTGAGCATAGCATGACGATATATTCCCCTTTGGTGAAACCGTCTTGCTGAGGTAATCACCTTACCTTGCGCCATTACAGGCTTCGAGAATTTGCTGAGGCGATCGCTTAACACTGTGTCCTCAAAAATATCAAGATCAGGGACATTCCCAATTTCAGCTAAAACTTGGCGATTAATAAACGGACAATGATCGAGATAGACGAGACTTTTTTGTCTAACACGTACATTATTAGAATACCAAGACGTAAAGTCCAATAACCAATGGGCAAAATCAAAACTATGACAAAATGCGCCCCAATCACCACCAGAGCCTAAACTCTGCTCAATTAGTTGCAAAGCATTACCTTCTGGCAAAAGTGTTGCAGGATGATGTAGCAAAATAATATCCCCTGTACTGGCGGCAATTCCATCATTGAGTCTTTGGGCGCGATTTTTGGCAAGCGATCGCACAACTTGGATTTCAGGTGATCGAGCTGCATAATTTTCTAAAACTAGGTCAGTCCCATCATCACTGGCACTGACCACCGCAATAATTTCTTTTTCACAATTGGGGGGAACTAATTGGTTAACTAAGTTATCGAGAATTCGGTCTAAATACCCATGCCGAATTTCATTAAGACAAGGCAGAATTATAGACAAGCGCATATAGTTATCCTCAATAGTTGGTGAGAGTAAGCCAAAAGGCTTGTACTCTCACCAACTATTTAATCTTATTAATTTTATTAGTAAGTAGCTAGGCATAATTAAAACTCAGAGCTAAAACCTGTGGCGCACGCGCAGCGTGCGCTAGAAGTTTTGTGGTTTTATATTTATTTGCGTCCAGCTACTTAGGAAGGTTTAATTGTTTGTAGGATACGTTAGTGCAATGTAACGCATCAATGAATCCCAAATCATAGGTTATGCGATCGCTAAACAATCCTACATTTAATTTCAATAAATTATTTATATAGTTTATATAGCAATCCTAAATAGTTTGTGGAAGCGCACCCCTTCGGGGTGTGCTTCCACAAACCCCAAAAAATCTACAAATGATTTAGGACTGCTATATATCAAATCTCAATCTAATTAAGTACGAGATTATCCTTTCGCCAAAAATGGGGAATAATTCTATTTACAGCGATCGCTGTAGCAATCCTAAATGATAAGTAAGCAAATGTTTTCTTGATCTATATTAGTAGGGGCAATTCATGAATTGTATCTACTAATAACTCATTTAACTCATTTAGGATCACTACATGATGATGACCACACCAAAAATATATTTATTATGACAAATCAAGAATTAAATCAAACTGAATCTATGGAGCAATTTGAAGATTCTCCACAAGCTCGTAATGCTTCTGTTCTCATCGTTGATGATACTATTTATAATATTCAACTTTTATCATTGATGTTAATTAGGCAAGGTTATAAAGTATACCAAGCTACTAGTGGATTAGAAGCACTAGATAAAGTTAACGAACAATTACCTGACATCATTTTACTAGACATTCGGATGCCTGATATTAATGGCTATGAGGTATGTACAAGATTAAAATCTAATCCCATAACTAAAGATATCCCAATTATTTTTATCAGCTCCATTGAAGAGCCATCCGAGAAAGTAGAAGCATTTTCCGTGGGTGGGGTGGACTATATTAGTAAACCATTTCAGTTAATTGAAGTGTTAGCTCGTATCGAAACACATTTGCGACTATGTTCATTACAAAAAAAGCTACAAGAGCAGAATGAACAGTTACAACTTTCGGCTGAGGTATTATCGCGATCGCTTAAACATGAACGCGAACTTAGTCAAATGAAAACGGATTTTATATCTGTAGTCTCCCATGAATTTCGGACTCCGCTAACAACGATTCAAAGTGCATCAGAGTTGCTGGAATATTACGAATGGACAAAAGAAGAAAAGGTTGAGCAACTGCATCAAATACAATCAGAAGTTAAACATATGACGGCTCTGATGGAAGATGTATTGTTTCTCAGTCGAAGTAATACTAATAAGGCAAAGCTAAATCTTACTAAATTTGATCTTTTAAGCTTTATTAGTCAACTTTTACGTCAGATGCAAAGAACTTTTGCTCAAGAATATACTCTTAATTCATCTATATATATATCTTCAAGTAATACGTCAATTGAAAATCTTCATTTTCAAAATGATCTGCCAACCTTAATCGTGAAAATGGATGAGAAATTATTGCGCCAAATCTTGACTAATCTCCTCACAAATGCAATTAAATATTCTCCCCAAAATAAAATCGTTGACTTTCGACTTACTGTCGAGCAAGATCAGGTAGTTTTTGTCATTAGTGATCATGGTATTGGCATTCCCGAAGAGGACTTAGAGCATCTATTTGGGGCCTTCCATCGTGGTAAAAATGTAGGCATATTACCTGGTACTGGATTAGGACTATCGATTGTTAAAAACTGTATTGATATTCACGATGGCTCTATATCTGTAGAAAGTCAGTTAGATATTGGTACTAAATTTACCGTAGTTTTACCAATTTCTGGCGAAGGACTTCCAGATGAATAATTTACCCATTCTAAAGAAATTAATTCTAGCCAAAGCTATAGCTAAAGTCGTTCTTGTAATAGCAATTCATAAAATAGCTACTCTACTTTATGAATTGCTATTACAATAGAGAATCCAAAATATAAGATGTAATACTTTATATAGCAATGTAAGTTTTACTCAGGACATAAAACCCAAAATATGAGTGGCGGCGCTTCGCGCCGCCACTCATATTTTGGGTTTTGATTTTTGTCCGAGCTATCTCTTACATTGCTATAGTTTATTGAACCTTTAAGTAGTACAGAAACAATTTTAAAAGCAGCGCTTTGCGCTGCTTTTAAAATTGTTTCTGGGTTTTGAGTCAGCGCTTTGCGCTGTGTACTGCATCTTATGTTTTGGATTGTGCAATGTATTAATTTTATTGGTGTCAGTTATGAATTTCAATATTTTTCATGAGTTTGTATGTATTATGTCTTAGATTTACTGTTGATTTCTATCGGTATAATGTTGCTTAAAGATATTAGCTATCTAGCATGAAAAAAATTCTCCTCATCGAAGATAATCCAAACGTCTTGCTAAATACCTCTAGAATGCTGCAAGCCGAAGGGTATATGGTGATCAGCGCGGATAATGGACGTGATGGTTTAGAGATGGCGCAGCAACATATTCCCAGCTTGATCATTTGCGATATTATGATGCCTGAAATTGATGGATATGGAGTTATCGCAGCTCTCCGTAATAACCCTGCAACAACGACAATCCCTTTTATATTTCTTAGTGCTAAGTCTGACAAAAACGACTTTCGTCAGGGCATGGAATTGGGATCAGATGACTATTTGACTAAACCTTTTACTAGAGATGAGCTATTGGGGGCGATTAATGCTCAGTTCAAGAAACAAGAAATAATTAATGGTTATTACAAACAAGAGTTAGCTAACTTGCGTGGCAATATCTCTAAGTCTCTACCACATCAGCTGTTATTTCCTGCGATCGAAGTCATGGGTTTAGCAGATATTTTGGTCAAAAATTATCATGCGATGCAAGCCCATGAAGTACCAGATATTGGTAAGCGGATTCGGAAAGCGGGGCGGGATATGCATGAAATGGTCAAAAAATTTCTGATGTATGCCGAGTTAGAGTCAACGGAAAATAATGCGGAATGGATTAGTCAAATCCGCAATAGTAAAGCAACTTTTGTTGATATTGAGATTGCTAGTTGCGCCAAGAAGATTGCCGAACACTATAATCGGATTTCTGATTTGCATGTTGATATTAAAGATGCCAGTATCCATATCTCAGACTCCTACTTAAATGTAATCGTTAAGGAAATTGTTGATAATGGGTTCAAGTTTTCGCCTGAAGGAACTGATGTAAATGTTTCAGGAAGTTATGATGACAAAGAATTTTGTTTGAGTGTAACTGATCATGGTCAGGGGATTGAACCAGAGCAGATTGCTAATTTTGGGGCCTATATCAAATTTGAGAAAAAACTTTATATTCAGCAGGGGACTGGGTTGGGATTGGCGATCGCTAAGCGTTTGCTTGAGCTGCATGGTGGTAGGTTAGAAATTGAAAGTATTCCCTATGAGCTAACTGTAGTAAGAGCTTTTTTACCTTTAAGCAATCGTAAGTAATACCGAAACAAACAATGGCGTAGCCATTGTTTGTTTTTATAGCTGTCGCCAAGTGTATGAGGACATGAAACCCAAGGAGAGAATGCGGCGCTTCGCGCCGCATTCTCTCCTTGGGTTTTGCTTTTGTCCTAACACAATCGACGGCAGCTATAAAACCCTCTCTGGGTTTGGTTTGCAATTCACAAAAGTGTGGCAACACTTTTGTGAATTGGTATAAAAGTGGCGGCGCGAAGCGCCGCCACTTTTATTGGGTTTTAAAACAGACAATGGCTTAGCCATTGTCTGTTTTGGTATTAGAGGTGATTGCAGTCACTTGTTTATACTTAAAACTGTCACAAGCTAGACCATTTAGCTATCACAGTTTGCTAAAGCTAATTAGTTGAACATAGGAGATGTGAAGAGCGTCCTGTGTCAGCTAGTTATGATTATTCTGTCCTTATCTGAAATCCAATTGACTAATTTCTCAACGCCGTGGGGAAATGAGAAAGGAATTAATTATTTAGGAAAAACTTTTTTGCCGATCAATGTTCATGTAAATCAACAGGAAGCGATCGCCGCCTGTCGTCGTGACTTAGATTTAGGAATGCTCTCCATCATTGTTGATGAGGGCGATCGCGTATCCCTATGGTGGTATTTCTCGGAATCGATTCATGCTGAATCTGTGGATTTTGAGGATTGCTTGAGCAAAGCAAGTTTTATTTAGGACATCACCCAAATAGATGAAGGTGGCGCAAAGCGCCGCCTTCATCTATTTGAGGTTGATCTGACCACGTAAAAAGGTTACTGCTTCACCTTTTAGCAAAACCCTAGTACCGCGATCGCCAACTTGAAGTTCACCAGTACGTGCTGATAACTGTTTGGCTTTGAGATTGCTTTTACTGAGACGATTTGCCCAATAGGGAGTGAGACTGCAATGGGCGGAGCCAGTAACTGGATCTTCAGGAATTCCTGCTTTCGGCGCAAAAAATCGTGACACAAAGTCGTAGGGGCTTTCAGGATCAGCGATCGCCGTAATAATAAATCCAAACCCATCTAATTTGGCGATAAGGTCAAATTGCGGCTGAAAGTTTTTGACTACGGATTCCGACTCTAATAATACCGTTAAGTAATCTTCCGCCTGTCCTTGGACTTGATAGGGTTGATCGCAGAATATTTCTGCTAATACTTGTAGCGATCTCTCTGAGCAAGTTTTATAAAAAGTAGCGGGAAAATCCATCACAATTAGCTGCTCTTCAAATCTAATTGTTAAGTCACCGCTCAATGTGGAGAAAATGAGAGGTAATTCGGGATCAATTACGTCTAGTTCGCGCAAATAATGGGCGATCGCAAGGGTGGCATGACCACAGAGTGCTACTTCTTGGGTCGGTGTAAACCATCGCAATTGAAAATGATTTTGTGAAGAATTTTTGTCTAAAGGCTTAACAAATGCGGTTTCTGATAGATTCATCTCCGCAGCAATTTGCTGCATTTGAGCATCTTCAGGAAATTGCTCAACCAATGTCGTAGCGGCAGGATTACCGCGAAATGATTGATTAGTAAATGCGTCAATAATAGCGATCGATAGTTGCATAAGTAGCTGGTATAAAACCCTAATACCTTTGGCGCACGCTGCGCGTGCGCCAAAGTTTTTTTTAATTATGCCCCTTAGTTCGTTTGTAGTAGCGCCCCTTTGGGGCGCTACTACAAACGAACTAAGGGATTGCTAGTTCTGCGTTTATAACTTGACTGTTAGATATTCTGAAGAAGTAATCTTTTAATTCTGTAAATTTTGGCTCGATCGCCCCAAAAGTTAAAATTACAAACTTATTATTACGACGCTGAAATCTACTGTTAGCTTGAAATTTAAGTTTCTGATTGCTAACTGTTACGGTTGATGTCCATGTAATCACAATATTCCCATTTGACTCCACTACAGGCGATCGCATCTCAAAATCAGTCTGATCGCCATACATACCCTTAATCATTACCCCAAAAACATCACTCAAACGATTCTCAGGGATTTCGCTCGGCGGTACAAAAATATTGGTGGAAATTGTTGCACGTCCCGTCTGTTCATTCCAAGTCAACAGTAACTCACCTGTTTGACTTTTATCAATCAGCTTCCAGCCCTTCGGTACGTCCATTTCCAGAATCCCCGAACGATGTTTGTAAGGTTCGAGTTCTTTTATCTCTAGTTCGGGTAAAGTGCTAGGAGCGATCGCAGGTTTAGGACTTGATGTAGGGACGCTAGTTGGAGCAGGAGTTGCCGTTGCAGTATTTGTGGGCGTGGCTGTTGGGGTAACTTTGGTGGTATCGTTCGCGGGCATAGAAAAGTTATTACTATTCCCAGAGTTGCCACAGGCGGTAAATAATCCTGTGACGATCGCTGATAGTAATAAAAAAACTGATAGCCTGATCGATGTTTTTCGCAGAAGAAACATAATGTTGCGCCCTAAGCAAACCCAGATAGTTTATAGCAGTTATAGCTGTCGCCTTACAAGCTAATACCAAAACACAAAATGGCGTAGCCATTTTGTGTTTTGGTATTAGCTGTCGCCAAACCCAAATAATTGAGTGAGCGCCGCCACTCAATTATTTGGGTTTGGTAATGAGGCGGTGCAGAGCGCCGCCTCATTACTAACCAAACTGCAACGCTTGACCACGCACATCAGGATTAACTTTGCCATTAGCGTACACGACCTGACCATCGACAATCGTAGTATCAGCCCAACCTGTGAGTTCCCAACCAGCGAAGGAACTCCAGCCACATTTAGTCAACAAATCTTCATTTTTTACAGGTTTATAGTTAAGAAGATCTACTAATACTAAATCAGCATCCCAACCAATCCGAATCTCGCCTTTGTTGGCGATTTTGTACCCTATAGCCACATTTTTGCTCATCCATTCACTGACCTGATGCACAGTACAACGTCCTTTCATTGCTTCCGTCAACATCAGCGCTAGAGAAGTCTCCACCCCTGGCATTCCCGATGGCACATTAGCTGGCTCTAGCAATACTGTCTCCTTAGAAGATTTTTCCGACTGGTTAGCTTGAATATCTTCACTGGCTGCTAGTCCTTTCTCAGCTAAGGTGTGCGGCGCATGATCAGTCGCAATAAAGTCGATTACACCATCTAACAGGGCTTGCCACAATATTTCTTGATCGCGGGGCGATCGCAAGGGTGGATTCATTTGCGCTAGAGAACCAATTTTCTCGTAAGCCCCAATATTCATTAGCAAATGCTGCGGTGTCACTTCGGCTGTGACCCATGCAGGTTTTTCTTGACGCAAAAATTCTGCCTCTTCACCTGTGGACATATGCAAGATATGCAAACGTCGCTGATATTTTTTAGAAAGCTTTACGGCTAGTTTCGTCGCATTGAGCGCCGCTTGATTATCCTGAATTAAGGAATGCTTAGCAGGATCTTTACTATCACTAAATTCAATGCGGCGTTGGGCAATTCTGGCTTGATCCTCAGCATGAACTGCGATTAGGCGATCGCCCTGCGAGAAAATCTTATCTAACAGATCCTCTTGATCGATCAACAAATCACCATGCATCGATCCCATAAATATTTTGATGCCACAGGTAGGATTAGCTGTGAGCAAGTCTGGCAAAGCTGCGCCTGTCGCCCCAATAAAAAAGCCGTAATTAACTACGCATTTGCTAGCCGCCCGACTAAGTTTGTCATCCAACGCCGCCTGTGTAATCGTCAATGGTCGCGTATTCGGCATTTCTAAAAAGCTAGTTACACCACCCTTCGCGCAAGCATGACTAGCCGATCGCAAATCCTCTTTATGCTCTAACCCTGGTTCTCGAAAATGCACCTGTGGATCGATGACTCCCGCTAGCAAAGTCAAACCCTGTGCTTCGATGATTTCTAAAGGCTGGTCATCAGCACTTAGCTCAGTGGGATCGAGGGAAGGGGCGATCGCGGTAATCTTGCCATGTTGAATATAGACATCGCCTACTAAGGTTTGGCGATCGGGCAGAATAATCGTGCTTTGTCGAATTAATATGCTCAAAATAAAATTCCTTATAAAATTCCTTTAATTGTTTCTTGTAGAATGCGTTAGTGCAACGTAACGCATTAATTAATAGCCAGCAATTAGTCAACAATGATGGGTTAAGCGATCGCTAACCCATCCTACGTTTAATTCCCACAACTTTAGGCTGTGTTGCAAAGAACCAGATTTTCGGTAGTGCGGCTGCACCGCGCCACCAAACGGAGTGGTTAAAAATTAAGATACTCCTTAATAATCTCAATTTGCTTTTCTTCGATCAGCTTTTGATCGGGATATTTAGGGAGTTTGGTATTTTTCATCGCTGATTCCATTTCCTGTTCTAACTTAGCGACCTCTGCGATGAGGGTGTCATAGGGTACTTCACCATTACGGATTTGACGGATAAATTGAGCATCACCTGTGATTTCTCGGTTAGGAATCACACCCTCTCCCTTCAAAATCTCAATCCCAGATTTGAGGAGGCGATAGCAATGCCCAGAATGTTTGCTGTCATATCCCACCTTCTCCTCAATCTCTGCACGTTTGGAATTACGATTTTTGCGCCATGACTGAAAAGCTTCGTATTCTTGTAGTGCTTGTCGATAGGTTTGAGTATTGTGCAGCAAGGTAATAAATTCATTGGTTGACCTCGTGTAGTACTGCACTGCGGGAAGTAGTTCTTCCGCTAATGGATATTGCTTTAGTAAACCCTTGAAATCAACATGGGTTAGCAATTCGGTAGCCACTTCGCTATATTGGCTAGCATCCTTAATTAAAATATAGAGAAACTCAAGAAAAGCATTTAACTGTTCTTTGCGTAATGGATTTTCCTCTAGTCCGTAGTCTTTGGGATTTGGTGGCAACGAGAAAAAATCTGGGTCTTCTTTGTACCGCAGTAACCATTTTC
Organism: Phormidium tenue FACHB-1050; assembly: GCF_014696925.1. Classification (GTDB taxonomy): domain Bacteria; phylum Cyanobacteriota; class Cyanobacteriia; order Pseudanabaenales; family Pseudanabaenaceae; genus Pseudanabaena. Next base: position 20,940 of record NZ_JACJQY010000014.1, read on the forward strand.
TGTGGGTCTGCACCTTTTTAATTTGGGCGTGAGCATAGCCAGAATAGCTATAGAAAACTTTTTGACTTAAAAAAGCATCACGGATTTCAATTAAAGATTCGCCGAATCTAGTTAGAATCAGATAGTCACTTCTATCTATCCATAACAATTCAAGAATATTGGGATTGTTGAGTGTTGCCAAATGACAAAACTTTTTGATGTTGTAGATATTACTATCGGTATCGGTCAAAGCTGAATACAGACAATTTGGGTCAGAGAAACTATCTAATTGTTCAAAGTTCTGTGTGCCAATAAAATAAGGCAGTGTGGGAATGCAGATTCCTTTGTAGTCATAGTCGCTATTCTCATTGTGAACCCTATATAGCCTAGATCCTGTCAAAGCTAGTAAAATTGTTCTTGTTTCAACTTCTAGTCTTTTCATAATTTATCTTTTGACAATAGTATAGGAACTACCTCTTTCATTAGCTCTTTGCAAAGGTTTATTCCTAGCATTGCTTTCAATTACTTCCCAATCAGCATTCTCTAGCACAGCATCCAAGACATCCGATAGATTACAACGCTGCTCATAGGCAATGCGTCTTAGAATATCGTGATGTTCTGGCAGAACATATACAGGCTTTCTCTGTGTTTGCGCCATTTTTAACTTAGCAATAAATGGATTGCTGTTATCCTAACATAGCTAAGTGTGTAATTTGACAATTGGCTAATTAGCTATTTTAATACAAGAATGAAAAAAACATTTATCGATTTATTCTCTGGTGCAGGTGGAATGTCTTGCGGGTTAGAAATGGCTGGCTGGACTTGCTTGCTAGGAATTGACCACGATCGCGCTGCTATTGAAACTTTTCAGCATAATCATCCACAAGCTCAGGCGATCGCAGGTGATATTCGGGAGATATCTAATCAGCAAATTCAAGCAATAATCGACCATCAAAAAGTTGACTTGATCTGTGGCGGGCCACCTTGTCAAGGCTTTTCGACAATTGGACAAAACGATCATCTAGACGAACGTAACTTTCTATTTCTTGAATTTCTGCGAATAGTAGAAGCATTAGAACCTGATTACATCATTGTTGAAAATGTGACAGGACTGTTATCAAAAAAGAACGAAAATGTCTTAAAAGCAATCATTAAAAGCTTTACAGATTTAGGTTATACAATCGATGTTAAGGTTTTATCGGCACATCATTATGGTGTACCAGAAAAAAGAAGGCGGACTATTTTTTTAGGTAATCGATTTGGGGTCAAAAATATTTATCCAAATAAAATATTCAAGGATTCAGTGCAGGATCATCAAGATTTGCCTTTACCTCGAACTGTTGGATGGGCTTTTGATAATTTACTAGAATTAAATGCTGAAATCCTCAATCATGATATCAAGCGATCGCAAATAGCCAATGATTTAGAAAGAGAAAGAATTAGTCATATACCTGAAGGAAAAAGCGTCAGATATGAAAAAGATCAGTTAGCATATTTGCCTGAAAGCTTGTGGTTTGATGTTGATTGGTCAAGTATTCATGAAGAGCGATTTAGAGAAGCTAAATTAAATCGTTTAGATCGCTACGATTGTGCAAATACAATTAACACTAGTCGCACCACATACTATCATCCAGTTGAAAATCGTTATTTAACGGCTAGAGAAGCCGCCGCAATTCAATCTTTTCCAGCTAATTATTTTTTCTGTGGCACTGTAACCCAACAGTGGCGACAAATTGGTAATGCCGTTCCACCGCTTCTGGCTAAGGCTCTTGGTGAGTCCATTCTTAGGCTAGATTCGATGAAAAAAGATATGGAAGTAACTAACTCCATTGAAGACATTCAATCAATTAGAGCTAAAGCATTTTCCTATAGAGAAAATGCTTTTAACAGATCTGCCAAGAAAGACAATCAAATGGAACAATCTAATCAGCTTGCATTGTTTTAAGTTGGATAACATATCAAAATTATGGTTTACACAAAACTATCTTAAAACCTTTATTACACCATAGTGGCAATTCATGAATTGCCACTAAATTCCTTCCTTTAGCGTAATTCAAAATCAGATAATTGGTGGGAATTCACGACCATCTTTTTGTTCGAGATCATAACAAGACTTTTTAACCTTTTCCCTTTTATCTACTTTTAAAACTGCATAAAATCCATATTTATAAACTGGACTGCTATGGATAGTTTTAGCTCTCAATCTCAAATTCATTTTACAATCAAATTGTGGCGTACCTAAAGAGAGGACATCTCGTTTAAGATGATAAAATCCATAGCCACCAATTTGAATATAGTAACAATCTTTATCCCCATAAAAATCGTACAAACTATTAATATCAATTTCCACTTTGTCTTCAAAAGCCTTTTGATCTTGCTTTTTGTGATGCATGGTAATTTCATCTCTGGGAATAGAATATCGATTAGGAATGAAGTTTTTAGCATTGACGATATCCAAAACCCCAACAGATGTATAAAACGAAGTTACTGCATCATCAACACACCAACTCCAAATTCCATCATTCCAGCGCAACATTTTCTGTCCATAATCAGCCCCAAGATCGAGCTTAACCTCTAGATTGTATTGCTGAAAATTGTGTAGAAACTTTATATCTGTTAAGTTCCCTGCCCCACCTCTAGATGTTCCAGTAGCAATTAACCCTTTTGATGTCAATAAATCGAAAATATTTTGCTCATAATTATCGCCTTTGTTATACCCCATGATTTTTCTCGCAATAAATTAAGTTATGGCAAGATTACATGAGTATGACTATATGAATATCAAATGCGACTAAATCAATTTAGTTAAATCATCGATTTCAAAATATTGATGAAACTTGGTGGTTACCTGCAAAACCGACGATCGCCCTCCATCTGCTTGCCTTTTCTTTCTGACAAATCCCTGCTCGACTAACTCCTGAACGTGCTGATAAGCTCCCGCACCGCGTAACTCAATCAACTCTGACTGGACGATATTTTTTTTGAGGGCGATCGCCGCCAAAGTCCGCAAAGCACCACGCCCCAAATCTACAGGGATCAATTTATGGACTAAATCCCCAAACTCCGATCGCAGTCTTAGAGAAAAGCCCACATCGGTTTCCACAATTTCTAAAGCACTGTCTCGATGGGCATATTCAGTAATTAAGTCAATCAGTCCCATCTCTGCATCTTCAATCTCACACCCCAAAGCCTCAGCGATCGCCGCCAAGTTCATCGGTTGTCCCTTGAGATACAAAACCGCCTCTACTTTTTGCTTGAGGTTTTTGGCGATCGGAAGTTCTGGCTGCTCAAACCCATCCATAGACAAGGACAGTAGCTCAGGTTCAAAGTTTTCCTCAAGCTCAAAAGACTCTTCAAACTCTAGTTCGGCAGAATCTACAGGATTTACAGAATCTATAGGATCAATAGGTTGTTCAAAAGGCAATACATTCGTCATGCTAAAATTTTAACCGAGTATAGGCGGTGCATAGCGCCACTTTTACGCTCTTTTTATACTCTTAAACAAAAAAATTCACAAGCTGAGAAACCATATGCCAAGCAGCATGATGTACTACGAAGACACTTATGTAGTGCTGCCTCCAGACATGCAAGAGCAGTTTGTCACTCAGCCAGAATTAGAAAAAATCTTGCATGATCTGCTCGTTGAGATCGAGCATCAAGATCTCCCCACCGATTTACAAAATCTCCCCACAATTAACGAGCAAGTCCAGCGCTTGATTAAAACTGCTTGTGATCTCGACTGTGGCGATCGCGGTACATGGCAATGGTATGTAGTCCGCCTCGATAAATAAGAAGGGATACCCATGTCTACATTTATGGCAGGGTATAATCATCTCTTATCTCAATACAGCGATCGCAAATAATCATGATTCCAGAATCGGGCGAAGGTTTTAAATCGGGCTTTGTCGCATTAGTAGGACGACCAAATGTCGGCAAGTCTACGCTGCTCAACGCCCTCATCGGTCAAAAAATTGCGATCACTTCGCCTGTTGCCCAAACTACACGCAATCGTCTACGGGGAATTTTGACTTTGCCTGAAGCGCAAATCGTTCTTGTCGATACTCCTGGAATTCATAAACCTCACCATTTACTCGGTCAAACCATTGTCAAAAATGCGATCGGTGCGATCTCTTCAGTGGATATGACAGTTTTGCTGGTTGATGGTAGCGATCGCATGGGAACAGGCGATCGCTTTGTTGCCGAAACAATCTTACAGAGCAACGTTCCGACAATTTTGGGTATCAATAAAATTGATATTCTTAATGATGATTCGGGGGATACCTTTACGGGTTATGAGAGCTTTGCTGAGGAGCATGGTTGGCAAGTTGCTAAGTTCTCATCGGTCACGGGGGAAGGATTAGAAGCTTTGCAAACAATGATGTGCGATCGCTTGCCCCTTGGACCATATTACTATCCCCCTGATTTAGTCACCGATCAGCCTGAGCGATTTATTATGGGTGAGCTAATTCGTGAACAGATTCTCTTGCTTACTCGCGAAGAGATTCCGCATTCTGTGGCGATCAGTATTGATCAAGTGGACGAACAGCCGAAAATTACAAGGGTAATGGCAACAATTCATGTAGAACGAGATTCACAAAAGGGAATTCTCATTGGCAAGAAGGGGCAAATGCTGAAGGAGATTGGGACTCAGGCAAGATTGCAAATGCAGAAGATGATTATGGGTTCTGTGCATTTGGAAATGTTTGTTAAAGTTCAACCTAAGTGGCGCTCATCAAGGTTTCAACTATCAGATCTTGGCTATCGCGTAGAATAAAACGAAGAGAATTTCTTTGCAATTCTCTTCGTTTTAGAACTCATTGCCATAGTAAATTCTGACACCCCACATTGCGACTAAGAAAACTAGTAGTACGATATCGCGAAGAAAGAATTTGAGAGGATTCCAAACGACAACGTGAGTATTAGGAGTTGTAAAGCCCCGTACTTGCATAGCGCTTGCTGTCTGTGCAGCGCGGATGAACAGATTGTCTATCAGTCGCTCTGCAAGGATTAGCCAAATTTGAGTAGTGCGCTTAAAACCCAGTCTTTTCCAATTAATCGAACGGGTTCGCATGGCTCGACCAAGGTTTTGAACTTCTTCTAAAACTAAGGGTACAAAGCGCAGTGCAAGGGTCAGCGTCAGGACAATTTCAACAACAGGAACCTTAAGGTATTTTAATGGAGCAAAAATTGCGGCGATCGCGGCTGTAATTTCTTCGGGAGCCGTGACTAGCAAAAATAGAGTTGGTGCGTAGAGATAGGTGAAAATTAATGTGCAGACCCGCACACCTAAATCCAGAGATTTGCGGGTAATCGTAATGCTGCCAGCCTTCCAAACTACATAACTATAGGGTGTTGGTTGAGGAAGTTTGATCGTTAGTGATGGCGTGTTTTGAGCTTGGCTAGCGGTGATATTTACGTCAGGGATTGGGCGACGAGGCTGAACAGTGACATTAAAACCATCAGGGGAAATGGTGGCGATCGCTAAGGTCATAAAGGCAAGTAATAGCAAAATTCCCATTTGCTGTTTCCAAACTCGCATTGGAATTTGTGAAGCTAAGGTGAGGAGGATCAATAAAACGGCGATCGCTACGCGCCAAAGCTCATTAGCTTGAATGGGCGTTAGTAAAAAAGTGAGTAGTCCAAACAGTTTGATGCGTGGATCGAGTCGATGTAACCATGTGATCGGTTGTTCAAGGTAGAGTCCGATAGGAAGCGATCGCAGTATATCCACTATATTCTGATATTTTTCGGGGCTTGTATTCTTGCAGTTTCCAATATACCAAAAACGCTGTAAAACCCAATCGAAAGTTGCGGCGCTTCAGCAATTCTCATTATAAAAATCGGTTTTTTGAAAGCCCGCCGACGGCGGGCTTTCAAAAAACCGATTTAGGTGTTTCCAGCGCCTTCGGCGCTGGAAACACCTAAATCGGTTTCATAATGAGAATTGCTGGCGGCGCTTTGCGCCGCAACTTTCGATTAGTTAACCTGAACCTGCATACTTTCCCATTGAGATAAGCTATAGGTTTTTAGTTGCAATGCGTGAATTGCACCAGTATCGAGATGCTCTTGGATTGCCCCATAGACGAGTTTGTGTTGCTTAATCATGGATAAGCCCTCAAATTGCTCAGCAACGACGATCGCCGCAAAGTGTTGACCATCATGATTAGGATCTTCAACTTGTACTTTGGCATTAGGTAAAGCGGTGCGAATTAGTTCGGCAATGTTGGTATGGGAAATCATGCTAGGCAAACTCAAAATTTAGAAAATATAAATTACTGTTTAAATTGTGACATGAACCATAATGTTTATGTTGTTATAGCAATCCTAAATGGTTTGAGAGAGTGCGCCCCCAAGGGGCGCACTCTCTCAAACCATTTGATCTCACATAAGAATTTGATATATAAATTTCATGAAAATTGCCACTTGGAATGTCAACTCAGTTCGCACCAGAATCACCCATGTTTGTGATTGGTTGCAAGCAAATCCTGATGTTGATGTGTTGTGCTTACAAGAAACTAAGGTAATCGACACAGACTTCCCACACACTCCATTTACAGATTTAGGCTATCAAACCTACATTTATGGTCAAAAATCCTATAACGGTGTAGCCCTGATCTCACGATCGCCTTTACAGGATATCCAAACAGGTTTTGCGGCGGTATTAGGCGAAATTGATGATCCCAGTTTAGATGAGCAGAAACGTCTCATCACTGCCAAATGTGGCGATGTCCAGATCGTGAATATGTATGTCCCCAATGGCTCAGAGGTGGGAAGTGAGAAATATGAATATAAATTGCGTTGGCTAAAGCTATTAAAAGCATATTTGCAAGCCTTGCTAGATCAAAATGCCAATGTGCTAATTTGTGGCGATTTTAATGTGGCGATCGCTGATCTAGATATTTACGATCCTAAGGGACGCGAAAACAAGGTGATGTCTACGGATATTGAGCGAGAAGCTCTTGCTGAAGTCTTAAATCTTGGCTTTAAAGATATATTTCGGAAATTTGAAGCTGCTGGCGGTTACTATAGCTGGTGGGATTATCGTTCTGGAGGTTTTCAACGCAATCGTGGCTGGCGAATTGATTACCATTTCTTAACAGAGTCTCTATATGAGAGAGCTACAGCCTGTGTGATTGATATAGAACCCCGCAAACTTACTCAGCCCAGTGATCACACTCCTGTGATTGTGACAATTGATTAGATGATAATGTTTTTAGGGCTTCGCCGTTTTTGATGGTGCAGTTTCGCCGCGCCATCAAAAATTGGATTTGTTAATAGATGTAAATATAGAGATCTTTAGATATGAAATACCGCATCTTTTTGGCGATCGTGCTACTCATTTTATTTTTGTTTCCTTTGCCAGCATGGGCTTTGAATCCTAGTCAAGTTGTTCAATTACAAACTACTAAAAACTGCCAAGTTTGTGATTTGACTGGAGCTTATCTTCCAGTTAGCAAATTAGACTATACCTATTTACTAGCCTCTGATCTCAGTGACGCAAATTTAGTAGGTGCGAGTATCACTTTCTCTAATTTGAGTCGCGCTAACTTGAGGGGAGCGAATCTGAGGTATGTCAACTTCAAGCACACCAAAATGTTATTAGCTAACTTTTCCAACGCTATTTTGGATAAAACTGACCTTACTGAAGCTGACCTCACCAGCGCCACTATATCGGAAGCACAATTAGCCAATGCAAAGCTTTGTAGGACAGTGATGCCCAATGGAATAACATCAAATCGTGATTGTTAAAGCGCTTTGCGCTCAAACCCAAACCAAGAGTTTTGAGAAAGCAAATCATCCAAGAACTCAAGTTCTTGGCTAAAAGCTCAAGTCCACTGAAGTGGACTACAGAACAGTTTAAATTAACCCGTTTCAACGGGTTTGAGCTTTTAGCCTGCACTTGAGTGCAAGGCTACTGCGTAAGTCCTAACTTTCTCAAAAACTCTTGTGGTGTAAACAAAGGCGGCGCTTTGCGCCGCCTTTGTTAGTTGTTAGCAAGATGCTCTAACGCATCCCCTGTAACTCTACAAATGCGCCAATCTGGAAGAATATCTGCACCAATACGAGTATAAAAAGCGATCGCAGGTTCATTCCAATCTAAAACTGACCACTCAAAGCGACCATAACCTCTAGATACAGCAATTTGAGCAAGATTAGAGATGAGCGCTTTGCCAATACCCTGACCACGATATTCAGACAGTACAAATAAATCTTCTAAATAGATGCCTCGACGGGTGAGGAAGGTGGAATAGCTGGTGAAAAACAGAGCAAATCCTACAATTTGATTGGGCTCTATCTCCGCCACGATCGCTTCTATACAAGAGTTATCACCAAACAGATCTGTTTGCAAAGATTCGATATTGCCAGTCACTTTATCAGTGAGCTTTTCATAGTCAGCAAGTGCCAAAATCAGCGAAAAAATAGCTGATGTGTCCGCAATAGTTGCAGGACGGATTACAAATTGAACTGGAGACATAATTTAAGGAGTATATAGCAATTAAAACCACAAAGACAAGTGGCGGCGCGAAGCGCCGCCACTTGTCTTTGTGGTTTTAATTGCATTGCTATACATACTAAAATAAACGAAATGGAAGTGGTCGAGATGCCTTAAAACGATCAATTTCGGCATCCATTTGGGTAGCAATTTCCTCATTACTTTTTGAAGGTGTTGCCGAAGAATGCAAAACATTAAGCTTGAGCGTTACCTGCTTGACCATTAGTTTCTGAGCATCAATGTCAATATCCATATGTAGGGTATTACTGCCAAGTATTTTAGCTAGTTCACGTTCTACAAAAGATTCGGTTACATTCTCAAGAGTGTTATTGATTAAGTCTTGATTACCTAAGAGTGATTCTTGTAGCTGGTTCTTTAAGTCGCCAAACTTTGATAACTGTACCAATTTGTCAGCGATCGCTAGGAATTTTGGATCAATTACCTGTGCTAATGCGCTATTCCAATTAAATTTTGATTCTACCTGCCGAATTAAAGATGCAGCATCTGATTTACGCAGTTGGGCGCTCTCAACTAACGGGAGAATAGATAAAATTGTCTCTGGTAGTAAATTCTGTATTTGATTGGGATGAACCTTTCGAGCATAAGCATTCAGGGTGTTGAGTACTTGATGTTCCAACGACCGCCGCCATTGGTTTACTTCTTGTACCAATGTGTCAGTAGCTGTATCAATAGTTGCATCAATAACAGGAGATAGAGGTTCTGATTGAAACTGATTGACTACTTGCTGAATTAAAGCTTCAGCTTGATTAGGCTCGATCTTGATGCTACTTCCTTGTTTTTGTTGAAAGGTCAAAATCGAACTCGCGATCGCAAGGAGATCTTCAGGAGAATTCGAGGTGTCAAAACGATTCACATAGGCTTGGAGACTATTCAACAGCGATCGTTCTGCATCAGTACTCATCACGGGATACCCTAAAGAAACTCCTTTACTATACAAAAAAATGGCGGCGGCGCGAAGCGCCGCCGCCATTTTTTTGTTTTGACATAGACAAAGCGGTAATGGTTCTGCGATTCAAGGCTTATAGCCTTAAAATGGAAGAAGTTTTAAATTGCTTGATCAAACCCACAATGAATTTGACTTTTTCTTCATCACAGATATTGTTATACGGTATTGCGATCGCGGCGGGACTGGTGTATTTGCCTTATATTCTTGTTGCCTACGGGCGGTTGAGTGTTGGTTATGACGTAAATGCACCCAGAGCAATGTTTGATCGCTTGCCAGACTATGCCAAACGTGCCACATGGGCGCACCAAAACTCCTTTGAAGTATTTGCCTTATTCGTAGCGGCGGCTCTTACTACCTATGTTAGTAATGTCGCTTCCGATCAAACTTCGCTCTATGTATTTGTTTTTTTAGCAGCGAGATTTTTATTTAGTTTGTTTTATATTCTTGACTTGCCTTGGTTGCGATCGCCGATGTGGGCGATCAGCATGGTCTGCATTGGCGGATTATTTTCAACAAGTCTGTTATAAACAAGAAGCGGTGCAATGCGCCGCTTCTTGTTTTAATGAGAAAGCGCAGAAATATCCAGCCCTTCCATAGGTTGGAAGAATTCTAATAACCTTTTGGCAATCTTTGTAACACCGCCTTGGACATTAGATTCAATATTCAGGGGCATGACGGGATCATGCAATGAGAGTCTGAGTAGAAACCAACCATGCTCATCGTCAGAAGTACAGGAAATGCGGATGCCTTCATAATTGTTAGGTACAATTTTCCAGTCAGTTTGGGTTGAGGCAAATGTTGTTAAATCGCTAATTACGCGATCGCCTAAAGCTTTAAAATCCTCCACAAGCATTTTGATGCGAAACTCTTCACTCTCGATGGGTTCTTGTAAGTTGGCAATTAAATCAGTGAGAGATTTTCCTGCTAGTTTTGACTTGGCTAATTCAATCAAAAGCTTACTGACTAAATAAGCGCCATCATCAAGAAAATAGTTTTCTTTCATCGCGCCATGTCCAGAAGTCTCGATCGCTAGCCAAGACTCTTGCCCTGATTGATTGAGGCGCATGGATTCATTAATCACATTTTTGTAACCACGTTTGAATCGATGATGTACGCCTTGCAAATCCTGCTCAATAAATTTAGTCAGTCCATCAGAAGTTATGGAATCAGTGACAATCGTTGAGTTGGGATGCTCCTTGAGGACGATCGCAGAAATAAGGGCAATCAAGCGATTACGATTAAGCTCTTTGCCAAATTGATCGACTGCTGCGCTGCGATCGACATCAGTATCAAAAATAATGCCAAAGTCCGCTTGATGCTTAATTACGGCTTCGCAAATAGAAGCCATAGCAACTTTGTCTTCAGGATTGGGAACATGGTTCGGAAATGTGCCATCGGGATCGAGAAATTGACTGCCCGTAATATCTGCACCGAGAGGCTCTAAGACTTTACTAGCATAAAATCCACCAGCACCATTACCTGCATCGACGATGATTTTTAATCCCTGAAGTGGTTGTTCGTAATGGTCAGGATGACTGACTGCTTCACGGACTTTGGTGACAAATTGATTTGCATAGACTGAGATAAAATCATGCTCAGTAATTTTGCCTTGAGAAGTGGAAATCGCAAATTCATTCTTTTCTGCAAGATTTAGAATATCCGTAATATCTTTTTTTTCGAGTCCTCCTTGGGCGGTAAAAAACTTTAAGCCGTTGCGATTGAAGGGTAAATGACTTGCCGTGAGCATAATCGCGCCATCACAGTTAAAGCCATCGGTAATCGTACTCATAAACATCGCTGGTGTCGATGCGATCGCAAAGTCATAGACTTGACTACCGAGGGAATTAATTCCTTCCATGACTGCTTGCATTAACTCTGCGCCCGATAGCCGACTATCGCGCCCTACGGAAATTAGTAGGTCTGAGGTAGGTTTGTTTAGTTTCTGAGATAGCCAAATCGCAAAAGATTGTCCGAGGATTTTGGCAATGGCAGGAGTTAGGTTTACATCTTCATTGGGTACGCCTGCGATCGCTACGCCACGAATATCTGAGCCATTTTGCAGCTTTTTCCAATTGAAATCTTGCATCTTATCTTGCTTTCATACGCTACTACTAAGTAGTTCAGCATAAATAAACTAAAACCCTGCTTGTGCCGCCCGCTACGCGGGCGACACAAGCTCTGGTTTTTGGGGTTTAACGATGCTGAACTACTTAATTAGTCTAAGGTTCTAATCCAAGACTTCTATAGATCGATATTATTTATCCATATTTCGAGCTAGCTTTAGCAATCAAGAATGGCAGCGCATCGCGCTGCCATTCCTTAACTATAATATTACTAATCAAAATAGTTCTAATGATGATTAAATGACCTCAACTCAAAATAAAGCTGTCCAAGCTGCCCAAGAAACCTTTATCCCCACAATGCGCGAATTAGTCAGAACCTATCAAGCATTGTCAGCTTGCTCCGAAACCCATATCCGCCAATTTGATCTCACGCCTGCTCAGTTTGATGTCATTGCCTCCCTCGGTAATACCAATGGCATGAACATGGGAGAGTTAGGCGAAAAAACTTTAATTACTAAGGGGACTTTGACTGGGGTGATCGATCGCCTGATCCAAAAAGAATTAGTAACCAGAGAAACGCCTTTAGATAATCGTCGCTGTGTGAACGTGCAATTAACCCAAAAAGGACAAGAGGTTTTCGAGCAGGTCTTTCCAGTCCATATTGCTCATATTAAAGAACGGTTCGAGAAACTTGAACCTTCAGAACTAGAGTTACTCAAGGTTTTACTCAGTCGTCTTAGACAGGCTTTTTAAAGATGAGTTGCTTCGCTTCGCTCAGCAACTCATCTTTCTGAGCTATTGACAACCTAAACTACAGGAACTATTCTGTGAATATAGTTCTAGTTAGAACTATTCTATATAAAACATATATATGGACAGCTTACCTGCAATTTTCTTATCCCACGGTGCGCCAGATTTACCGATTCGAGATGGTGCTGTTAGTGATTTTTTGCGATCGCTACATCAGCAATTTCCTAAACCCAAAGCGATTTTGGTGATCTCAGCACATTGGCACTCTGATCCCCCAATGGTGAGCGCTGCGACTCATCCCAGAACTATCTATGACTTTTCAGGATTTCCTAGTCAACTGTACGAACTGAGCTATCCTGTCTTGGGATCGCCAGAACTTAGCGATCGCGTAGTTACATTACTGACGCAAGCAGGCATTCCCTGCGAAACACATCCCACAAGAGGATTGGATCATGGCGCTTGGACTCCTTTGTTTCTTGCCTATCCAGCCGCCGAAATTCCCGTGACGCAGCTATCGATTCAGTACTATCGCGATCCCCTCCATCATTGGCAAATAGGCAAAGCTCTAGAACCTTTACGCCATGAGGGTGTGTTGATTATCGGTAGTGGTAGCGCCACCCACAATATGTATGCTTTTGGTGAGTCTTATAATGCCGAACCTCCCGATTGGGTGCGCGTTTTTGATCAATGGCTTGCCCAAAATATTGCTGAAGGCAATCAGGAAGCGTTACTGCAATACCGACAACGCGCTCCCTATGCTAAAGAAAACCATCCGACGGATGAGCATCTCATGCCTTTATTTGTGGCGATGGGAGCAGGAGGTGCGAAAGGGAAGCAACTACATAGTAGCTATATCTATGGCGTTTTTAGTATGGCAGCTTACGCATTCACGAGTTGAAGTGCTTGCTTTGCAAGCACTTCAATAACTCACCTTACGCTGATAGAAAATCTGCCCTCATCCCCTTCTCCCCTTCTCCCGTTCTGGGAGAAGGGGAGCAAGAGGTGGTTTTGAATTTTTCTTTTCCCCTCTCCCCCTTTGGGAGAGGGGCTAGGGGTGAGGGTCTTATAACCTTCTGCGTAAGGTGAGTTCAATAAAATCCAAATAAAATTTAGTAGTAAATAAAATGGCACTTGGTCAATTAGTCAATGGTACATGGACAACAGAATGGACAGAACGCAATGAGAAGGGACAATTTCAGCGTATGTCCACGCAGTTTCATCAGTGGATTACCGCAGATGGCTCCAGTGGCTTTAAGGCAGAATCTGGACGCTATCATCTCTACATTTCCTTGGGATGTCCTTGGGCGCATCGCACGGTATTGCTATGGAAGTTAAAGGGATTAGAGAATATCATCAGTCTATCGATAGTCGATCCCGTGATTAGCGAGCAAGGCTGGCAATTTTCCGACTATACAGGCTCTATTCGCGATACTGTCAATCACGCCGATTATTTATGGCAAGTATATGTCAAGTCTAGTCCAACCTACACGGGAAGGGTGACAGTGCCTGTATTGTGGGATAAGCAGACCAATCAGATTGTCAATAATGAATCGCGGCAAATCATCCAAATGTTTAATTCTGAATTCAACGAATTCTTAGATTCAGAATTTCAAAACATCGATTTTTATCCGCCACATCTGCGCGAAGCGGTTGATCGCATTCTCGATGATATCTACCAGCCAATCAATAATGGCGTATATCGCTGTGGATTCGCCACTTCTCAAGCAGCCTATGATGAAGCTGTCACTGAGTTGTTTCAAGCCTTAGAAAAGTATGAGGCTATCCTCGGACAACAAAGATATTTGTGTGGCACGCAAATAACCCTCGCAGATTGGTGTTTATTTACGACTCTATTTCGATTTGACTTGGCTTATTATGGGCTATTTAAGTGCAATGTTAAGCGCTTAGTAGATTTCCCAAATCTATGGAACTATTGCCGCGAGTTATACCAATATGGTGAGGCTCAATCCGTTTGCAGTATCGACCATGTAAAGCACCTCTATTATGCGGGTTTACCTGAACTCAATCCATCTCGTATTGTCCCCACAGGCCCCGCGATCGCTTTTGGATAATTGCATAATCGTCATTTGTAGCCTGCTGCTTGCAGAGAAAAAAGATGGGCATAGCGTCCATCGGTAGCTAATAACTGCTCATGACTGCCTTGCTCGATAATTCTGCCATCAGCCATCACGATGATTTTATCCGCCATGCGGACAGTGGAAAAACGATGGGAAATGAGAACTACCATCTGATCCTTGGTGAGCGAACGGAAATGATTGAAAATATTCATCTCTGCCTCCGCATCCATTGCCGCAGTTGGTTCATCGAGGACGAGAATATCCGCTTGCGATCGCATAAAAGCTCTTGACAGAGCAATTTTTTGCCATTGACCACCCGATAGTTCTTGACCACCCTTAAACCATCTACCTAACTGCGTTCCAAATTTCTGCGGCATATTGTTAATAAATGGTTTTGCCATGCCTTTCTCGGTGGCAACTTCCCATTCTTGATATTCATTTAGCCGTTCGACATCGCCGACACCGACGTTCTCTCCCACGGTAAATTGATACTGCACAAAGTTCTGAAAGATTACACCAATTCTCTTTCGCAAAACATCGATATCCCAATCATTCAAGTCCACACCATCTAGTAAAATCTGACCGCTCGTAGGCACGTATAACCGAGTCAGGAGTTTAATTAATGTAGTTTTGCCAGAGCCATTTTCACCAACGATCGCTAGTTTTTCGCCATGTTGCAGATGCAGTGAAATATCCTTTAAAACTGGTTCTTGGCTTTCAGGATAGCAAAAAGACACATTTTCAAATCTGATGCCATCAGGCTCAAGCCCTCTGGTAATCCTCCCATCAGATTTGGGAATTGGCTGTTCGAGAAATTCGTAGAGATTGGCTAAATAGAGATTGTCCTCATACATGCCACCGATGGAGGTTAGCGCTGATGCAAAAGTAGACTGACCTTGACGGAATACGACTAAATACATTGTCATTTCCCCTAAGCTGATCTTGCCTGCGATCGCCTCCATCACAATCCATGCGTAGGCAGCATAAAACGCGCCCGTACTCAGCAATCCCAACAGATATCCCCAAAATCCCTTTTGAATAGTAAGATTGCGATCTTCGTCAAATAGGCGATCAAAAATATCGCGATAACGCTGCAACAGCATTCCACCTAATTGATAAAGCTGGACTTCCTTGGCATAATCTTCTCGCGCCAGTAAAGTCTCTAGATAATGCTGTTGCCGAGTTTCAGGCGATCGCCATTTGAACAGTCGGAATGAATGCTCCGAGAACTTGGTTTCAGCGATAAAAGAGGGAATTGCCGCTAAAACTAAAACGATCACTGCCCAAACTGAAAAGTTGAGTAACAAGCCGCTAAAGGTCAATAGAGTCAGCGCTGATTGACCTAAACCAAAGATGCGACTGATCAGCGATAGTGGACGACTGGAAGCTTGCGATCGCGCCTGAGACATCTTGTCATAAAATTCTGAATCCTCAAAATGAGCGAGATCGAGGGTGAGCGCTTTTTCTAAAATCAAGACGTTCACTCTTTGCCCAAGTAGCACGCGCAGCAATGATTGAGATACGGTCAATCCCTTTTGCGCCGCCGCCAAAATCACAATTAAAATCGCTTCAAATCCGACATAACTCAATGCCAAATTGCGATCGCTTAACAATCCACTCCGCGAAGCCAACACGACGCTATCAACAATCAACTTGCCCACATAGGCGATCGCTGCTGGTAATAGCCCACTCATGATCGTGAAAATAGCGATCACCACAGTTAAAACTCGGCTAGTAGTCCAAACTAGTCCTAAAGCCTTGATTCCGTAGCGAAATATCGATACAGACTTCCGTAAAGTCTTGTGGAATGATTTCCATCCTTTAGAGTTATTTTTATTCTTTTTTGCCATATTGCCATTTTATGCCATAGGTAGAGGCAATTCATGAATCGCCTCTACCTAATAAATGATCGCCTAATTGATCGCCAGTAAGCGCCGATGGGAAACTGGGTGTAGTCGCGAGTAATTGATAACAGCACAAATAAGTGACCGCAAAATGTGGCGATCGCCCAAAACTTGGGAAACCATGCTAAGGGAACATCAGGGTCGGGTGCAAAAAAATAAGCCGCAAGGGAGGCGATCGCGGTGGGGATGATTACTAATAAAATGCCCAAAATGCTCAACCAACGACTGTTATAAACCTGCACAGCGTTTGCATTTTCCCAACGCTTACCCGTCCAAGCCCATCGCAATGTAGAGATGGTATCCGCCATTCGCAAAAATTGTTGACGCTGATCTTCACTTTGCTCTAGCAGGAAAATATGACTACAAAAGTCGCAAGCCAGAGACTCCATCATCGGCATGGGCGCAATCTGTCCACGCATACAGACAGGGCAAGGTGCGGCAGGCGATCGCGAACTAAAATAACTCATGGCTTCACCGAATAATACAAGTAGTGGCAATTCATGAATTGCCGCTACTTGTATTATTCAACAGCAAAGGTAATCGCAACCACAGCCCGAATATCTTTGTCGATGGAGGTGGTGTTGTAAGAGCCACTGTTGCTGACTTCGGTGGAATATCGCGCTGTAATTTGAAAGACATCGGTTTCCGCCTTGCGAATTGTGCCAAGACGACTACCTGAGACATTGACGATCGCATCACCTCTAGCCTTAGCATCTTTGGTCGCTTCCGAAATCATTTCTACTCGCAACTGACTAAGCTGTGTATAGAGATATTCCGCAGGGTCTGAGGTGAAGGGAATGCCCTCGTTAATCAAGTCGGTACTTGATTGGGCGATCGCACTAATACCATCAACATCCTTAGAGCGAATCTCAAAGCGTTGAATTAGTCGATAGGCGATGTTTTTGCCAGTTTGCACTCCGTTACTATTGGTTTCAGGAATAGGCTGAGTTTCGATCGCACTCACGGTGATCGCGTCATCAGGAATATTTTTGCTCTTGAGGTAGGTACGCACGCGCTCGTTGTAGCGTTTGAGTTCTTGGAAGGCAAGGGGCAATGTTGTCTGTTGACTAGAAACGGAGCTACGCCAGATCACAAAGTCAGCACGGATCGGGCGGGTCGATGAACCGATTACGGTCAAGATGTCATTTGACCTAAGCGATCGCAGGGCATTGCCAGCGAGATAGGCGCTACCGACAAGGGCGATCGATAGGGCAAGCATTCCGCTAAATAGTTGGGGAAATGGCGCAACTGGTTTGGGGAGGTTGGATTCTGGTTGCATGGCTTTGTGGGGAATTGAGGCTACATTAGCTGACGTAAATATGTTTTGCTAGTTAGCGGATTGCAATAAATCTCAATGTCGGTTTTTATAGCTATAGCCACCTGTATCAGGAAAAATCAAAACCCAAATAATGTGAGGCGGCGCTTCGCGCCGCCTCACATTATTTGGGTTTTATGTCCTAACATGAATGGCGACAGCTATACTATGTCGTCAACAATTTGCCAACAGCGATCGCTGCTAGGATAAATTTGCTATATAGGGTTAAACTTTAGGCACTATCAGAATTTTGTGAGTGCATGAGACAAAAGGATATGACAAGCGATCGCATCGATAGATTTCAAGCATCTTCACGTAATTTACAATTGTTGCCTCTTTTGTCAGACGAGGAGCGTGAAAATTTTTGGGTAGATCATGGTAGTGATTGTATTGATCGCTTAGAGCAGAAGGTTTTAGACTGCAACGAAAGTAATAATCAGATTATGTTTGCGGGGCATCGTGGCTGCGGCAAGTCAACGCTGCTATTTGAGTTTTCGCAGATTATGCAGGATCGATATTTTACGGTGTTTTTCTCTATCTCTGATTTCATACAGATGAAAGAGGTTAACCATATTAATATTCTGTTTGTAATTGCCTTAAAGATGATGGAAAAGGCTGAACGGGATCATGTGAAAATAGCTGATGATAAAAAACAAGCTTTTTTTGATTGGTTTAAGGAACGTACCACGACAGAAACGGTTGGCGTTTCAGGTCAAATGAGCGTTGGTATAAATCTGCTTGAGATGATTAAAGCCAATCTCTCAACAGAACAAAGTATTAAGGAAGAAATTAAAACTAAATTCACACAGAATTTTCGTGATTTAGTTGACACTTTGAATGCGATCGCTACACAAATTAAGTTAGCAACTAAGCAAGAGATTTTGGTAATTGTTGATGATTTGGATAAATTTGATGTTGAGGAGGTTGATCGGGTCTTTCAAAAGAATTTAAAGGCGTTACTAGAACCGAAATTTATCATTATCTATACATTGCCGATCGCTACGATCCGCGAGGCAGTTTTAAGGAAACATATTGAGGATGAGACTGGCAATGAGATTTTTGTGATGCCTGTCTTAAAACTCTATGCTAAGGGTGTGAATCGTCAGCCTGATGGCAAGCCTGAAGCGGCGGCGATGCAGGTGTTGCAATCGGTCATAACAAGGCGTATTGATGCGGATCTGTTAGAGGATGGCATTGTCGAAAAAATTGCCTTGAGTAGTGGCGGCGTGTTGCGCGATGTGGTGCGGATTGCTCAAAGGTGTTGTAGTGAGGTTTTGGTAAAACTAAGACGGATGAAAAGGCAAAAGCAAAGTATTGATCATGTGCGGATTGATCAGGATATTTTGCAGGAGTCTCTGGATAAGTTACGGAATGATATTCAGTTGGGATTGAGTAAGACCGATCGCGAGATCTTAGTGCAAGTCTATAATCAATTCATTCCTGAGAATCCGAAAGAGGAAGCATTTCTGATCTTGTTGCATACTGTGGTGGTGATCGAATATCGCAATCGCGAGAGTTGGTATGATGTGCATCCTTTGATTATGGAGCAGTTGAAGATAGAAAAGTTGATTCCATAAGTAATGTTATCTAGCCCCCTAAATCCCCCAATACTGGGGGACTTCAAGATTAGATTATTCTTGTTCCCCCAGTATTGGGGGATAGGGGGCGAAACCTGTAACCGTAGCAAGAGAAAATGTCCGACCTAATCGTTCTCAATGAAGAAAATGCCAATGTTTACGATCGCCTTGTCGTATCCCTTGAGGCTGGATTGGGAACGTTACAGATTTTGATCGCTGTGTGTGATAACTCTGCTCTGAAACAGGAGCTGATTAAGCGCTATGAGTCGGAGTTAGAGGCGGAGGGAGTGCGGGTCTATCGGTTGGCGTTAAATCCTGGTGAGCCGAGTTTGTTGCAGGCTTTGATTGATGGGAAGATTGAGAAGAATCAACAGGCGATCGCGACGGTGTTGGGGGCGGAGAAGTTAAGTAATTTAGGTGCAAATAATCGCGAAAGGTTAGATAGTTTTTTGGGCTATTTGCAATGGACACGGGAGGCTTTGCGGGGTTATCCTTTGCCAATTGTATTGTGGTTGCCTTCGGCGTTATTAGTGGAGGTCGCCCAAAAAGCGCCCGATTTTTGGAGTTGGCGCGGTGGGGTGTTTAACTTTGGGTTTGCGAAGTTGGATTTGTCGAATGTGCGATTTAGTAACAATAAAGATTTTGCGTCAGCACAAAGTGATACTTCCAAAAGCTCAAGTTCTGTGCTTTCGGTAAAACAACTAGAAGATTCTCTTGCAGAAGCAATTAAGGCTTGGGGTGAGGATAGCGCTAATATTGAACCAATTTATGCTCAATTAGGTAAGCTTTATGCGAATAGGGTTTCAAAAGGTGAAACGGATGATCGAGAAAGGGAAACTGTTTTAGCAGAAACATATCTCATGCGGGCTGTTGATTTACAAAAGAAATATAAACGCAAATCCGATCAGACTTATTCGCTAAATAGTTTGGCTTATATGTATAAGTTTCTTGGCTATTGGGATAAAGCAGAATCCCTTTACAAAGAATCTCTACAAATCCGAGAAGAATTAGAAGATCGAAAAGGTATTGCCTATATTTGGGGAGCATTAGGAGACATCGAACGCAACCGAGGCAACTGGGATGCGGCGGAATCTCTCTACAGGCAATATTTGCAAATATGTACTGAATTAGGCGATCGCGCGGGTATGACTGCTGCTTGGGGAGTATTGGGAGGCATCGAGCGCAATCGAGGCAACTGGGATGCGGCAGAATCTCTATTTCGGCAATCTTTGCAATTAAGAACTGAATTAGGTGATCGTGCGGGTATGGCTGAGATTTGGGGAGTATTGGGAGACATCGAGCGCAACCGAGGCAACTGGGATGCGGCGGAATCTCTCTACAGGCAATATTTGCAAATATGTACTGAATTAGGCGATCGCGCGGGTATGACTGCTGCTTGGGGAGTATTGGGAGACATCGAGCACAATCGAGGCAACTGGGATGCGGCAGAATCTCTATTTCGGCAATCTTTGCAATTAAGAACTGAATTAGGTGATCGTGCGGGTATGGCTGAGATTTGGGGAGTATTGGGAGACATTGAGCGCAATCGAGGCAACTGGGATGCAGCGGAATCTCTCTACAGGCAATCTTTGCAATTGCTTACTGAATTAGGCGATCGCGTGGGTATGGCTTATTCAGTTGGTTCGCTTGGTGAAGTTGAATTAAGTAGACAGAATCTTGATTCAGCAGGAACACTCTTAAATGATGCCTTACAACGTTTTACTGAGTTAGGAAATTTGAAATATGTAGCTGAATGCAATTTCCGATTAGCCCAAGTTTGGCAAAAGCGCGAAGAACTTCCCCTTGCTCAGGAATATTACGACAAAGCCAAAACCATCTATCAACAACTCGGCGCAATTAAAGACTTAGAACGTATTGAAAAAGAGTGGCTGATATAAAATAAAAACAAACCGAAATCAAAAAATACAACATGCTCACCGCAATTAACCCCATCGAAACCATCTCGTTATTGCAACAAATTCAATGGGTCTCCGATCCTGTGGGTTATATGGAGACAGCAGTACGAAAATATCCAGATATATTTACAGCCAAAATTGTTGGTTTCGGCAGCTCGATCGTATTTGTGAACGAACCCCAAGCCATCCAGCAAATCCTCACCAACGATCGCAAACAATTTAGCACTCCTGGAGAACTAAATGCCATCTTAGCGCCGATCTTGGGACACTCAGGCATCATCATGTTAGATGGCGATCGCCACAAAAAGCGCAGACAACTGATCATGCCATCATTTCATGGTTCCCGAATGCAAAATTATGGACAGTTAGTTTTCGAGATCACAACTAAAATATTTGACAAATTATTCGCAAATAAAACAGTAAATCCTAACTTTCTTGCCCGTGAAGCAATGCAAGATATCTCATTGCAAATTATCTTACAAGCAGTATTTGGTCTGTACGAAGGAGAACGTTGTCAGCAGCTCAAGACGCTCATGACCAAAATGTCCGAACTATTTGTTTCGCCTTTATCTTCTTCTTTTCTATTTTTCCCAGCCATTCAAAAAGATCTTGGGGCTTGGAGTCCTTGGGGGAACTTGATCCGCCAAAGGACGCAAATCGATCAGTTAATCTATACGGAAATAGCGGAACGTCGCGCCAATCTCGATCTGAATCGCACAGACATTCTATCGATGCTAATGGCGGCGAGGGATGAAGAAGGTAATCCCATGACAGATTTGGAATTGCGCGACGAACTTCTCACATTATTGTTTGCAGGACATGAAACCACAGCCACAGCCATGTCTTGGGCTTTATATTGGATTCATCACTTGCCAGATATCAAAGAGAAACTATTGCAAGAGTTAAAGAGCGTCACCGATCCAACGGATTGGATGAGCATTTTTCGATTGCCTTACCTGACCGCAGTTTGCAATGAGACTTTACGCATTTATCCAGTAGGAATGCTCACCTTCCCTAGAGTTGTCCAAGAGCCAGTGGAACTATTAGGATACAAACTGGAGTCAAATACGATTGTACTGGGTTGCATCTATCTCTTACATCATCGTGAAGAGTTGTATCCTGACTCTACTCAATTTAAACCAGAGCGCTTCTTAGATCACCAATTTTCACCCTATGAGTTTATGCCCTTTGGTGGCGGTGTGCGTCGCTGTGTGGGTGAGGCTTTAGCCCAATTTGAGATGAAGATCGTTTTGGCAACAATTCTCGCCAACTATGATTTGGAGTTAGCCGATCATAAGCCAGTTAAGCCACAACGCCGAGGTGTCACCCTTGCCCCTGCTGGTGGTATCAAAATGACTTTAAAATAGAAGTAATTCTAGTAGCGTGGCTTCGCCACGCTACTAGAATTACTTCAGAAAATACTAAGGGGATTTAGGAGCCAACTCATATGCGATATTTTCTGTTATGGTTTCTTTCCTTAATGTTTGCGATGATGTCGCTAAGTTTCCCAAAAACTGTGCGATCGCAAACTTCGGTTTTAACAGCACAATTTATTGATGACAATGATGATGACGATGATGACAACGATGGTCAAGATAGTAATTCCTCACAAACATCTTCTGGCAATGGGCTTAATCTATTTTTGATCTTAAACCTGATCAATGCCTTAAATCGTTCTAGCAATAACGACCAAGAGCAAGTTGACTTTTCCATAGACATCGCTGAAATTCGTGGACAAGTTGGGCGAATGTATTTTCTCTTAGCACGACAATATGCAGCTCAGAACCAATTACCTCAGGCTTGTAATGCTCTCGAAAAAGCATATAGAGCTGAATTAGAAGCTTATTTACTCAAACGGAAGCGATTGCTTAAGCCTGACAGTGATGACTGTTATGCCTCAGAGGTGCAGCGCATCTCAAAATTGACAGGAAGCCCGACCGCCCTGATTTATGTCACTACTTCTAAAGATGGTTTAGAACTAATTGGCGTACCACCATCTACTCCTAATAAACCTGCGGGAATATTCTCACGGACTCGGATTGGTGCTAAATCCTTAGAGGAGAAAATGGGGATTCCATTGGCTCAAAACAATCAAGATAGTGGAATTCCATTTCGGAAGACAGCCTATAATGTCACTACCGAAGAAGTTGATCGCGTAATCATTGATTTTCGCAATAATTTGCGCGACACCAGTTCCGAAGACTTCCTAACACAATCACAGCAACTTTATGACTGGGTGGTGCGCCCAATGGAACCTGAGCTAGAAAAAGCTCAAGTCAAAACCCTTGTATTTGTGATGAATGGCAATTTGCGCGTCGTGCCGCCAGCCGCATTCCATGATGGCAAGCGTTATCTGGTTGAGAAATATGCAGTCACAACGATCCCATCTTGGCAGTTAACGGAACCAACCCGTCACGATCAATCTCAGACTCCACAAATCTTAGCTATGGGTCTATCTGAAGCCATCGAAGGATTGCCGCCATTACCTGCTGCCAAAATAGAAGTTGAAATGATTTCTTCGCAGGTGTTAGTTGGCAAAAAATTCATGAATAGCACTTTTACCAAGGATAATTTGCGATCGCAAACCAGCCGTCGAAATTTTGGAATTATCCATTTAGCTACCCATGCCAAATTTGTCAGACAGTCACCAGAAGAATCTTTCATTCAATTTTGGGGCGATCGCTTACAAATGAATCAAATCTCGAAGATGAATCTTGTGACGGATTTACTGACCCTCAGCGCCTGTGAAACCTCAGTGGGACAAAATCTCGGCTTAGCTGGTTTAGCAGTAGATTCGGGGGCAAAGAGTGTCTTGGCTTCGCTCTGGGCAGTCAGTGATGCAGGTACGGCTCCCTTAATGATTCGTTTTTATCGCGGATTACCCACAGCACCTAGCAAAGCGATCGCTCTGCAAGAAACTCAATTAGCATTTTTGCGTGGTGAAGTAACGATTAAGAATAACAAAATCCTTGGTATCCAAGGATTTCCGAATATTCCCTTCCAAGTCGATACTAGAGGCGTTGACCTAAAACATCCTTACTTTTGGTCTTCATTTACCTTGATTGGTAATTGGTTGTAAGTAGCAAACCCAAAAAGCTGTGGCGCACGCGCAGCTTTTTGGGTTTGCTGGAAATAACCTTTTCAGGTTTAAAACATGATTGTAAATCTACACGAAGCAAATTTTGCTGAAAACTAAGGTGATGGCATACTAGCGATCGCTAGTTTATGAGAGAGAACCATGCAAAAATCGGATTATGACGAGGGCTTAACTTGGACTGCCGAAGCAAAAGTCAAGTACAAAAATATTCCCTATTTTGTGCGATCGCAAGCGCGTCAGAGAATCGAACAACTTGCTCAAGCCTCAGGTAGTGATACGATTACCGCAGAAATTGTCGAAAAAGCAAGAGTTGAGTTTGGACAGTGAATAGCGCAATCAATAGTGCCGTAAACAAGGCTTTGAATAATAGCGATCGCGGTTATTTGCTAACCGAACAAGCAAATCCCCACAGCCAAAATTTGGATCGACTCAGTGCTTTAGAAATTGTCGAATTGTTTAATCAAGAAGATGCTAAAGCCGTTGCCGCAGTTGGGATCGAAAAAGAAGCGATCGCGGCCGCGATTACGACGATTGCTGAGGCGATCTCTAATGGTGGTCGATTGTTTTATGTTGGTGCTGGTACGAGTGGTCGTCTTGGAGTCCTTGATGCAGCCGAATGTCCGCCCACTTTTTGCAGTGATCCTGAATTGATTCAAGGCATCTTGGCGGGTGGGATGAAGGCTATGGTACGTAGTTCTGAAGCTCTCGAAGATCGCGAAGATGACGGTGCAGATGCGATCGCCGAAAGAAATATATGCGATCTCGATATTGTCTTTGGGCTTACCGCAGGCGGAACCACACCCTATGTCCACGGAGCGCTCAAGGAAGCCAAGCATCGGGGTGCAAAAACGATCTTTTTCTGTTGCGTACCGCCTGACCAATTTCCTAGCCAATACGATATCGAGATCCGTCCGTTAGTGGGAGCCGAAGTTTTAACAGGCTCAACCAGACTGAAGGCTGGGACAGCTACAAAACTCGTACTAAATACGATTTCCACGGGTGTGATGGTGCAGCTAGGTAAAGTTTATGGCAATCGGATGATCGATGTCGCTGTCACCAATAGCAAACTCGAAGATCGCGCCATTCGGATTATTCGCGATCTCACATCAAGCAGTCGTGAGGATGCCGCCCAATTGCTAGAGCGATCGGGTAAGCGGGTGAAATTAGCTTTGTTAATGCATTGGAAAAATTTAGATATGGCTACTGCCGAGAAATTATTGCAAGATGCTCAAGGTCATTTGGGTAAAGCCATGATGTAGGTTGTTTTTATAGCTATAGCCACCTGTATCAGGATAGTGTGAGGCGGCGCTTCGCGCCGCCTCACACTATTTGGATTTTATATCCTAACAAGAATGGCGATAGCTATAAAACCCTTACTGGCTTTAGGTTCTAATTCACATAAGTGTGCCGACACTTCTGTGAATTGGTATAAGATGTTTTACAGCGCAAAGCGCTGTAAGCAAAAAAATGTAGAAACTATGACAGGCGCAGAACTTCGTCAGGCGATCGCCAACAAATGGGACTATTCCTATGACGTACAATTACGCAAAACACAGGGTAAAATTTTCTTGCAAGTAATGTGGCGTTATCAAGAGCAGCAATCCTTTTCGATGAACGAAGCCGAATTTATACAACATCTGGATACGATCGCCTCCTATCTCAGTGATTGGGGCGTAGTCGAGCAAGTCCAAAAATTTATTGAAATCACCAAGGAACGCCCCCGACTCGGTAAAGCGGTAAGCATTCCTCTGCAAATCGGTGAGCGATCGCTAGAGTGGCTCATTGGAAGTTAATCATTTAAGAGCACAAAATGACGTAGCCATTTCAAAATCCAAGAATCGAGTGGCGGCGCGAAGCGCCGCCACTCGATTCTTGGGTTTTATGTCCTAACAAGAATGGCGACAGCTATAAAACCCTTATTGGGTTCGGTTTTTAATTCACAAAAGTGTGGCATCACTTTCGTGAATTGTGTAAATGGTAAGTAAACAAATGCTAATTAGATTAGATGAACGTAATTAATTACAAACCCAAACCCATAAAGTTGCGCCCCTGCGGGGCGCAACTTTATGGGTTTGGGTTATTTATTTGGGACAAGTGCTTATACAAAGTTAATAAAATCAATAAAAGTATGGAGTGTTGCTGACTTTCTAAGCTAAAGATTGTACGATTGTGTTGGAATACTTTTGATAATCTTAAATTTCTAAAAAATTTCATTTTATTTCGCTACGTCGCTCTAACCATACCTAAGTCTAAAAACGTCAGGGCAAAAATATGAGTCAAGCAGGAGCTAACCCATGGGATCGCCAATTTGTTAACCTTGGGCGAATCATGCAGTTCTTGCGTGATGAAGACAGTATTGACAACCTATTGAATGCAACCCTCGATTATCTTCGAGACAATTTCGAGTACAAATTGCTTTGGATTGGGTTGTATGACGCAGAAAACCACCGTCTTACAGGTAAAGGTGGTACAACTCCTGCTGGTGAAATCAAATTCTTAAAAGAGAGATTTAATCTTAATGCAGGTGATCTGCTTGATCAGGTGATTTTGCAACGTAAGCCAGTCCCGATCGCCGATCTGCGTCAAGAGAAACGTAGTGGCGAATGGCAAAAATTAGCCCAAAAATTTGATATTCAAGGCACATTACTTTGGCCGATCTACCATCGCGATCGCAGCTTTGGCGTAGTCCTCTTAGGCTCAAACCTATGGAATGTCACCCCACGTAATGAAGAAAGAGCCAGACTATCGGTTGTTCTTGGTACTCTTGGTTCTACCCTCAGCCGTCTTGATGACGAATGGCGTTATCACAATGCTAAACGTCCTGACGAGCCATTACTACAAATCCTCTCAAAAATCCGTAATATTCCTGCACTCAACGAACGCCTTGAAGAGATTGTGCAGGAAACCCATAGCTTTGTGATGCCCGATCACACCAGCATCTATTGGTTTGAACGCGAACACCAATATTTCTGGCGACGAGTTGTCAATCGTCAACCAGGTCCTAAATCTAAGCAAGCTGTTGACAATACGGCGGGAGTAACTGTCCAAAATGCTCCTACCCTGTATCAAGCACTATCTAAAGATCAGGTAGTAGTGGTAGTTGATGCCAAATCTATGACCAAAGGCGAAGTAAGCAATCGGGTCATGGAACAGTTTGGGGCAGTTTCGATTATTATTGCGCCGATATTTTTTCAATCCGAACTTTTAGGCTTTTTGTCAGTAGAAGGTGATGAACCACGACTATGGACAGATGATGAGCGTAATTTTGTGCGCGGTGCGGCTCAACTAGCTGCCATTACTGCACCCCTAGAAGAAATGGAAGTAACTCTTGACCGCATTGCTTCCGATCAAATTCTCACCGCAGGGATTGCGAGGGCTATCTATTCAGATAATGATTGGCAGAGTGCGCTCGATCAAGCTGCGGAGCAGCTATGTCAACGTCTAGGGCTAGAACGCTTTTGGGTGGCTACCTATGACAAAGACAATGATGTATTTAAGATTGATTTTCAGTATCATCCTAAAAATCGCCGCCCACTTCCCACGATTTTACCAGGATTAGCCCCTGTGGATGTGCAGATGATGGAGCAGTCTCCCGATGCAGCAACCGTCGAGAATCTGGATAGCGATTTTAAATTTCTCTCATGGCGAACTCCCTTACTTGATCTAGATGTGCGATCGATGATTGTCAGTAGTACCTCAATGGGGAAATCCCTCGAAGGTATTCTTGCCGTGGCTCACGAAGCACCACGTACATGGTCACGTCCAGAAAGAGAAATGGTGCAAGCAGTTGCTCAACAGATTGGACTAATTGTTCACCAAAATGAATTACAACGCTTGTCCGATGAACGGCAAAAGTCTCATCAGGCTGTTCAGTTTGGTCTAGTTGCCCTCCAACAAAGCAACGCTCTTGAGAAACTGCACCATACAGCCACACAGTTAATGGCTCAGGTTACACAATCACCTCTGGCTGTACTAGTAGTATGGCTCCCCGGTCGGCAAGGTGGACAAATCGCCTCAGTATTTGCCAGTCGAGACGAATATCAACTTTCTATTAGCGAAACTCTAATCGCGATCGAAGAAGATCCGCTAGCTCAATGGGCGATCCAAAGTGAGGGAATTCTGCCTCTGAGTATTCATGATTTACCAGAACAGACTAAAGCTTGGCTGAATGCCCCGGCCCTTGGTCACCTGATGTTAACTGCATTACGGACAACTCCTGATCACCAACCCACAGGCATGATTTTGGTGGCTGATCGCGTGGGACGACGCTGGGTCGATCGCCAATTGCAAGCATTTAACATGTTGGCAAATCAGCTAGCATGGTCACGTCGCCATCTCTTACTAGTTGATCATCTCAAGCATAATCGTCAAGAATTGGAACGACTCAACTGGTACAAACATCGTCGTTTGGAAGATATCTATCGCACTGTTAGTTCGGGAGTGCAGCGTTTGTTAGATACTGATGCTCGCGCCAATGGCACTGGAGGCATTAACAACATTACGCTGCAAAGTTCTCTCAAGCAATTGCAGGGTTCTCTATCACCACTCCCCCAAATTATCCGCAAGGAACAATGGCGCTTGCGTCCCAACTATGAGACTGCTCCCCTTGCAGGTATGCTCAAACGAGCTTTAGAGCGCGTTGATTCGTTGGTAAAACAACGTCAGATTTGGTCGCAGGTGCATAACCAAGCCAATGTGGTGGTGGGTGGCGACATCGCTAAGATGGAGATGATTTTAAATGAGTTGTTGTTGTTTGCCTGTGGGCGATCGGAAGTTGGTGGTCGCATCGATCTCTGGTGTCGTCAGATTGACGAAAAGCTTTTAGAACTATCAATTACTGACTACGGTGTGGTTGATGCGTCTTTACTGCAAGAGCTGCATCAAGGTCGAGCGATCGATCCGCTATCACCTTCGTTGCTAGATCAACCCCCTGGGTTACATCTAGCGATTTGTCAAAGTCTCATGCTTGAAGCAGGTGGTGAGTTATCACTCTATCAACTAGAAGATAATCGCATTCTCAGCCGCCTTATCTTGCCCCTCTCTAGCTCCTAACTAAAGCCCAAGAATCTAGTGGCGGCGCTTCGCGCCGCCACTAGATTCTTGGGCTTTGGTTTGTACTAGCTAACTCTTTTGGCTCAATAAGTGTTTCGGGGAGGTAAAGAAAGGTAGAAATTGATAATATTGTAGCGAAATCCAGAAGCAGCGATCACTATGCTGAGTGTGAACTTAACCCATCTAGTTGATGATGAAAAATGTTACGAAACAGTTCGTCAGATGAGATGGACAGGAGGAGTAAGCTGTCCAAAATGTAAAAGTACAGAGGTAATCAAGCGAGGCAAAGGGGTTTACACTGACGAATATGCTATCTACAACCCTTTACAAGCTTGGGGCTATGCTCACAAAACTGTTTGTCATGGGGTAGGCGAATATGCTAGAGATGAAGATGGTGATGGCTTTTGTGAAGTTCATGTCAATACAATGGAAGGCTTTTGGTCGCTTTTACGCTCTTGGTTACGACCTCATCGTGGTATTTCTCAAGAAAAGTTACCTTTGTATTTGAGCTTCTTTGAGTTTGTTCACAATGCCAAGAGGAGGTGTAAAGCTTTGCTGAGTGCAGCAAAGCTTTACACCTCCGAATCACCTATTGAGACATGTCCTACAGAAATTTTCGATCAAAAGACCCAGAAAAGCTTTGAAAGCGCTGCAAAGCAGCGCTTTCAAAGCTTTTCTGGGTTTGTATTAGAGCGCTTTGCGCTC
This sequence comes from Phormidium tenue FACHB-1050, assembly GCF_014696925.1. Lineage (GTDB taxonomy): Bacteria > Cyanobacteriota > Cyanobacteriia > Pseudanabaenales > Pseudanabaenaceae > Pseudanabaena. Next base: position 50,837 of record NZ_JACJQY010000014.1, read on the forward strand.
TAATACAAGAGAAGATGCAACGATGAAATAAATTGAAGCTCTAGATCAGAGCATCTTTAATCAGTTGACGAATACTTATAAACCCACGCTTGAGACGGTCAGGCTGATCGTAGAGTCTGGCAATTAATAGCACCCCTTCTAGCATGGTCAGAATTTGTTCTGCTAGTAAATCTGGATCAATGCGATCGCTTAATTGCTCTTTCCCATCCCGCAACATTTGAGCAAATAAGGCTTGCCATTCATTAAAAACCTGTTGCAGATGCTTCCGAAAGGTTTCGTTATATTCGGCTAAATCGACAATTAAGTTCCCCAATAAACATCCTGCACAGTTAATTTCGGAGAGATGTTTTGCTTCAATTTTATCAATTGTCAGTATGAGTCGCTGAATCGGATCATCGGTAACTTGAGAAGCTGACAGAAAGGCATTTTCTCTGATTTTGTGCCACTGGAAATCAATCAGCGCATGGGCAAATTCATCCTTTGATTGGAAGTAGTTATAGAAACTGCCCGATGAAGCCTGAGTAGCAGCAAACAACTCCTTTAAGCCAGTCGATTGCAAACCCTGACGATGGACAAGATCGATCGCTGAGGTGAGAATATCTTCGCGTGTACGTTTGAGATTTGCCATAAACTAACTGATTTTCATATTAGGCATAGCGTTGAAACTTGTAGTGGGTTGTGGTTTTCATTTTGCCTAGGGCAAAATGAAAACCTCTATAGTTGAGAAGGGGTTATGTTACCACTTTTTATAAGGTAGGAACTTGCCGTTCATCGTTACTTTGACGCGATCGCCTTTGGGATCTTCCACTTTGTCGATATCGAGGGTGAAATCGATCGCACTCATGATGCCATCACCAAATTTCTCATGGATGATTTCCTTAATGGGATAGCCATAGACCTGCATGATTTCATAGAAGCGATAAATCAATGGATCGGTTGGTACTACTGGTCCCAACCCTTTGCTAGGATAGGAACTCAAAGCCGTGATTATATCTTCTCCTAGTCCTAATGCTTCAGCAATTTTCGTGGCTTGTTCCACACTGGCGCTATTTTGACCATAAAAAAGAGAAGCAATCCAAACTTCATCTTGACCTAATAGTTTTTCGAGGTCAACAAAAGTTAAGCCTTTGGCTTTTTTGGCGGCTAATAGAGTTTGTGTAAAAGATGGAAATTCAACTGTCATAATGTTTTTGATGTTTCTAAGTATTTTGTATTGGGAATGTAAAAAATTTTGCACTGCAAATTTTTTTACATTTTCCTATATTCTTGCGGCTTCAACCGCACGAGTTTCACGCATGAGATGCTCTTCCATTTCCGCTTTGAGATCATGATATCCCGATTGTTGGTCGAGATTTTCTCGCGATCGCGGACGGGGAAAAGGTACATTCAGGATTTCATCAATCCCTGCGGCAGGTCCCCGCTTCATCATCACGATTTTATCAGAGAGCAGCAAGGCTTCCTCGATACTATGGGTAATCATTACTACAGTTTTGCGTTTCTGCTCCCAAATACGGGCAACTTCATCCTGTAGGAATCCGCGAGTGAGGGCATCAAGTGCGCCAAAGGGTTCATCCATTAATAGGATTTGCGGATCGATCGCAAGGGCGCGAGCAATGCCCACCCTTTGTTTCATCCCACCAGATAGCTCATGGGGATGCTTTTTCTCAGCTCCTTTTAAGCCAACTAATTCGATATATTCATAAACACGACTTTTGCGATCGGCTAGAGACATTGTAGGATAGACCGTTTCGATCGCAAAGTGTAAGTTCTCGGCAACCGTCAACCAAGGCATCAATGCATAGTTCTGAAAAACTACACCGCGATCGGGCCCTGGGGCGTAAACTTCTTCACCATTAATTAAAATCGTGCCACTGGAGGGGCTAGTTAAACCTGCAATGAGATTGAGAAGTGTGGATTTACCACAGCCAGAGGGACCAATGATCGATACAAAGGTATTAGGTGCAATGTCAAAACTAATATTTGCTAAAGCTACATAATCTTTAGAAGTGCGATGAGTGAGCTTATTGATCAAGCCACTTCTGCCACGATAAACCATTGAAACATCGCAGATGGAAATCTGTGCTTGCTGAGTTGCCATATTTGCAGATGCTTTTTCCATAGAAGACACGATCATACTTCTCTCCCAAATGAAACCCAATGTTGCAGCAATCCAAATAGGCGATCGATGACTAAACCGATCGCGCCAATTAACAGGATCGCCGTAATGATACTCGTAATACTCAGATTATTCCATTCATTCCAAACGAAGTAACCCACACCCGTACCACCGATCAGAATTTCCGCAGCCACGATTACCAGCCATGCAATCCCTGCGCTAATTCGCATACCTGACACAATACTCGGAGCCGCCGCAGGTAAAATCACCTTCGTAATTGTGCGCCAAGGTGAAGCGCCAAGGGTACGGGTCACATCGATATAAGTGGGGTCAACATTACTCACGCCGAATTTAGTATTAATCAGAGTCGGCCAAAGACTGGTAATTGCGATTACAAAAATGGCAGTACTTTCTGAATCCTTAATTAGTCCCAACCCAATGGGCAACCAAGCTAGAGGTGAGACAGGTTTGAGGATTTGAATGAATGGATCGACAGCTTTGGAAACTACGGGAAATAGTCCAATCAGAACGCCTGAAGGAATGGCGATCGCCGCACCCACAGTAAAGCCAATCGTGACGCGACGTAAGCTGGTAATCAAGTGCCAACCAATGCCGCGATCATTTGTTCCCTTTACATAAAAAGGATTAGAAACCCAGCCCCAAAAATCGGTTAAAGTTTGTGAAGCAGAGGGCATCAGGGGAGAAAACCAACCTTTAACTGCACCTACTTCCCAAAAAATCAATATCGAGCTAAGGATCAATAGGAATAAAACAAATGCTTGCAAGTCTTGATTCGGCAGTACGCTCTGAATCATTGCCATAATTGGATTTGAGCGTGGTCGAGACTTGGGCATTGAAGGAGAATAGTCCATAGTTTTCTCTCATTTGGATTAGTACTTGATGTTTCGGTAGTGCTAGCTAAGAAATCTAAGAAACCATTTAAGAATTACCTTCTGCGTTCAACATTGCCAAGAGATCCCCCTCAATCCCCCTTATAAAGGGGGAATAATTTAAATTCTCCCCCCTTTATAAGGGGGGCTGGGGGGGATCTAGATAATTCTTAAAATAGGTTCTAGACCTTGAACTGCTTAATCTGTTCTTCAATATAGGCTTCAGGCTTCGCAGGATCGAAGGAGTCGTACTTCAATTTCTCAATACGTTCAGTTTCCGTTGGCGGAGTTTGTCCCAACTCTTTTGCCAACTCACGCGCCAGATCGGTCTGATAGATTTGCTCAGCGATAGTTTTGTAATCAGCCTTATCTTTGGGCATCAAGTCCCAACGCACAAACTGCGAAGAAATCCACTTAGCAAAGCTCTTCCAAGGATAGGGATCAAAACCAACGCGATCGGGAATATCAAAGGTATTACCCTGACCATCCTCAAATTTGCCAGTTAATACTGCTTTTAAGACTGGTTCAGGTTGATTAAGATAGTTTTTACCTGCGATCGCCTTAGCAATTTCTTCGCGATGTTTAGGATCATTGGCATAGCCAGCACCATCAATAATCGCTTTGTTGATTGCGCGGTAGGTATTGGGATTGGTATCAATCCACTTCTGACTAGCTGCAAAAGCGCAACAGGGATGTCCAGCCCAAATATCTTTGGTGAGTAAATGGATGAAGCCAATCTTATTGAAGACAGAACGTTGGACGACGTTATCAGGTAGTAGGAACGCATCAAGCTGTCCCGCTGTCATTTTAGCGATCGCATCAGGAGGTGGAATAACTTGAATCTGCACATCCTTATCAGGATCGAGTCCACCCGCCGCTAAGTAATAGCGCAACAACAAGTTGTGCATGGAGAAGGCAAAGGGAACCCCAATACTAAATCCTTTAAAGTCTTTGGCTTCTTTGACCTTGCCCAAGTGCTGATTAGCAACTGAGATCGATTGACCATTAATATTCTCAATACTGGCAAGCTTTATAGGAAATGCGGTGGAACCTAGCCCCAAAGACATGGATATCGGCATAGGTGAAAGCATGTGATATGCATCTAACTCACCAGCGATCGCGGAGTCGCGAATTGCCGCCCAGCTAGGCATCTTCACTAGTTCAACCTTCAGACCATACTTAGTATAAAAACCTAATGGCTCCGACATGATAATCGGGGTGGCGCAAGTAATCGGTAAGAAACCAACTTTTAAATTGGTTTTCTCCACTCCCGCTGGTGGGGTATTTGGTGTATTGGTAGTTGCTTTAGATGGAGTCTCAGGAGGAGGCGCAGAAGGACATCCTGTGAGGGTTACCACTGCTGCTGCTGCGGCTACTTTAATTAGAAATTCGCGCCGACGGAAGGTGCTAGATTGCAATGTATCGGTAAAGAACTCTTGTGCTTGGGGACCAAAGGCAGCATTAAAAGCTTCTTCAACACCGCCAGCCATCTTGATGAGGTCATAGCAAATCCGCTTTTGACTCTCAGAAGCATGGGATAAAGAACCCTGTTCTAAAAGTTGCCATAGATCTGCTTTCATGGCGTTGGTTTCCCATGACTGCGCCATCAATTGAGCGCGATCAGAGTAGTGACCCATCCGCATCAGGTCATTCACTAATTCCACAGGATCTGTCGGCATTCCTTCCATGACGCTCTGATGCTGATCAGCGTTATGATCTGCGCCACAGGGACAAGCATTCCATAAATTATTGTTTATTTGAGCGACAGAGTAATCAGAAGTTTGAGCAGAGATTGAGTTATTTCCTATCGCTGAAGCGACCATCTGTTCTATCAGGTGAGATGTCATGATTGGTTATTGTTTGTGTTTTAGAGAATAATTCTTAATTTAATGAATGCAGTTCAATTAGCCATAAATAGCTAAAGATAAATTTAACTATTGGTACTTTAGCAACTTATTTGCAATTAAATCGGTATAGACATATACGAAAAGTATTGCATTATTAGTATGGAGATAATTTGCAGATCATTTTTATGCTGAATGTAAATCGATTTTCTAGCATCAAAAAACTAATAAAACACATGAATTGCATATAAATCCCAAATAAATCACAATAACTTAAGACTAAAAACAAGGGGCTTAAGCCCCCTTGTTTTTTATAGCAAAAAAAGAGTTAGCTAGTACAAACCAAAACCCAAGAATCGAGTGGTGGTGCGAAGCACCGCCACTCGATTCTTGGGTTTTATGTCCTAAGCAAAACTTGCTTTGCTATATATAAAAATATTTTCTGGTTTGTATAATAGGCAATTACTATAGTATTGATATAAGTAGATTGTTAGAATTTAAAGTAGGATGTGTTAGCGATAGCGTAACGCATCATCTATAGACTTTAAATCTAATTTATACAAACTAGTTTGTAATTTCTTCTCAGCAGAAACTAACAAGGCTTTATTTTAAAAACAAAACTTTGTTAGACGCTTAGATTATAATTTAGCCTTTGAAATTTTAGCTGTATTAATCTTATAAAAACTCTCTATTTCTAATTAAGACATACTTGCTAATACTTTGCGTAAATGTTTGAGCGCAGGAGTCACCATAGCAACGAAATATGATTCGCGTAAACGGCGATCGTACACACTGCCATGCACATAACCGATCGCACCTGCATGGAGCATTAATGATTGCGAAGCTCTAAGTGATAACTCTGAAGCAGTTGCTCTCGATTCAATCACTTCCCGCAAAACTTCCTTGCAGACAATTTCCCGACCATGCCCGATCGCTTCGGCTAAACGATAGGATTTTAATCGCAGAGTTTCGAGTTCACATTCCATTTCATCGGGACGATCATCGAGGTATTGATTGACATGTTGCTTGGTTCTATCAATCCTTCGCATTAAATCAATACAGTTTTGGGTCAAACCTAAGCCCATCCCCACCTGCATTAATATAAATCCTGCTTTGATATATTCCACATAGCGATCGCAAGGAGCCGCTAACACCCAATCATGACTGATAAAAGCATTACGAAACAAACATCTAAAGGTGTTTGTCCCTTCAAGAGCGATAAAATGCACATCTTGCTTTAGTTCTAGCCCTTGCATCCCACCCTGTGCGATCGCCATCAGATAGTTATCAGTTCCTTCTATTTGAGCAGATATCCCAAATAAATGCTGATCGCCTATATTAGAAACCCAAGGCAATGTGCCATTGAGAATATAACCACCTTCGCAAGGCGTAGCAATGATTTTGATCTTCTCAATGCCTGCAAAGTGTTTCATCGGATTCGATAAACCCGTTCCCGACAAAAGCTTGCCCGTTGCAACTTGCGGTAAGATTTGTTCTTTCAGAAAAGGATTATCAGTATTTTGCAGATACCAAGAGCAAGCATTGTGACACCAAGTCATAAACCCTGTACTCAGGCAAGTTTCCGAAACTATTTCGATCGCCTTTAATGCAGGTAATACGCCACGTCCCGTACCACCATATTCCGTACTAACACCTTGACCATATGCACCCAGACTGCCAATATCGCGCAAAAATTCTTCTGGATAAATCCCTTTTAGATCAATGTTAGTAACATCAGGTGCTAATTTTTGAGCGATCGCCTCTTTTAAACTCTGCATTAATGCTGCGTCAGTGAGCAGTTTTGCTTGAGGTTGCTTGATTATGGTGTCACTAACCTGCATTTCTTCTTCCCTTATCTTAAGTTTTTTGATTAAGTCCAAATATGCCGCGCTTAGCGCGGCATACCTTTCATTTTATGCTAGCGAAACTTCCATATCCACAGGATTACGGAAAGTATTTGCAACTGGCGACCAGTAATTTGCATGTTCTAGAAGTTCAGCAAGTTCTTCCTTCGTCGCATCGGACTCGATATCCACTTTCACACGCACAGCACTAATACCTAAACGCTTCTTAGAGAGATCTCCAATACCCCAAACACCAGTGATGTTAATGTCGCCTTCGAGATATAACTCTAATTTGGAAAGCGTAATTCCACGCATGATCGCGTTAGCATGAATGCCCACGGACAGACAAGAGCCTAGACAAGCCAGTAAAGCTTCGGATGGGTTAGGAGCGGTATCTTGTCCAAGCAAGGTTGGTGGTTCGTCAATGACATGCTCAGGTAGATCACGCACATAGGTTAGGTTGCGAAATTGCCCTTCACAGACAGTCTTTACTTTCAATGTGCCGATGACATTGGGGTTAGCTTGTGCTTTCGCAGCCAAGGCTACCAATCCATCTTTGCTAACAGGACGCAAGGGAGTAGTTACGGAGGCAGTCACAGTTGTAGTCATGGTTTCAAATATTTGATGTTTATTGCTTACTTAAATAAATAGAACGATCTATACAATTAAATACTATACAACCTCTCGCAATTTCCGTATCACATATTACATATCTTGCAAAGAAAGTTTTTTTCCCAATAAGATAAGTGGCGGCGCAAAGCGCCGCCACTTATCTTATTGGGTTTTGATTTGCTTTATAGTACCAAATCAAAAAAGGAGATGAGGTGCAAAGCACCTCATCTCCTTTTTTGATTTGTCGATGGAGATCGATATAATATTCAAAAATATATTGAATTAATCCATGTCGATCGCATTTAGTAAATATCACGGCTTAGGTAACGATTTTATCCTGATCGATAACCGTCACAGTGCCGAACCAATTCTCACCTCTGAGCAGGCTGTCAAATGGTGCGATCGCAATTTTGGTATAGGTGCAGATGGAGTCATTTTTCTGTTAGCTGAAGCTAATGGAGAGCATCGGATGCGGATTTTTAACTCCGATGGTTCTGAGCCAGAAATGTGCGGCAATGGAATTCGTTGCTTAGCTATATTTATGCAGGACTTGAATATTCCAACTACTGACAGCAAGTATCAGATTCAAACTGGGGCAGGTTTGATTGTGCCACAAATGGATGCGGATGGACAGGTAACTGTGGACATGGGCAAGCCATTTTTGACCGCAACCGAGATTCCGACGACTTTAAGAGACAGCGATCACAAGGTTATCAATGTTCCACTTGAAGTTGGTGGCAAGACTTGGAATGTGACAACGGTGAGTATGGGTAATCCCCACTGTATGACCTTTGTTGATGATGTTGATATGATTCCTCTAGCAGAAATTGGCGTTCTCTTTGAACATCATCCAGTTTTCCCAAAACGCACAAATACCGAATTTGTGGAAGTCGTTAATCGCGGCTATGTAAAAATGCGTGTATGGGAACGTGGAGCAGGTGCAACTCTGGCTTGTGGGACGGGTGCTTGTGCGACAGTTGTAGCTGGTGTTTTAAATGATCTTTGCGATCGCACCTGTACGGTAAATCTCCCTGGAGGCGATCTCAAAATCCAGTGGTCAGAAGAAAGCGATCGCATTTTGATGACTGGCCCCGCAACTCTTGTATTTACAGGCTCAGCAAAGAACGAATTGTAAATTAGCTGCGGCTATTGCGACGCTTTGCGTCACAATTTTGAAAGTGTTGCTTTGCAACACTTTCAAAAAATTTCTTGGTTTGGGTTTGAGCGCACAGTGCTGTAAATACAAAAAACTAGAGGTTTTTAAAATGAGCGAAACCATATTTAGCAAAATTATTAAGCGGGAAATTCCTGCAAGCATTCTCTATGAAGATGATCTCGCCCTTGCGTTCCGTGATGTCCATCCTCAAGCGCCAGTACATTTTCTGGTCATTCCTAAAAAGCCCATTGTCAAGCTTTCAGAAGCAACAATTGAGGATCAAGCATTGCTAGGACATTTACTACTTGTAGCTAGTAAAGTCGCTGCTCAAGAAGGCTTAACAGGTTTTCGTTTAGTTACCAATAATGGTGAAGAGGCAGGGCAAACCGTTTTCCATTTACATATTCATGTATTAGGCGATCGCTCCTTTACTTGGCCCCCTGGATAATAGAAAAGAGACGGCGCAAAGCGCCGTCTCTTTTTATGGTTTGTAATTTTGCCCGATCGCAATTTCGTAGGTTTTCAAATACAATCCTAATCTATTAATCGCCACATTACTAATGGGAGTAACTAGATCAAAATGGGCGATCGCTTCATTGGTAAGGGGATACCATTGATCAGAAATCAAGATGGCATTTTTACCCTTCTGTTGTGCTGCATTCTCAAGGTTCCAAATTGTAAATTGACTAATCCGCTTAGATATAGCCGTCACATCAGGATGTCCCATCTCATAGGCAAGTGCTGCCGCCGAACGATAATCAGAAGTAATTAACAAAGGCTTTTCTGGCAAAGTATTGCTGATTTTTTGTACCTCGGCGGACACCTCCTGCCATCCATAAATCATCCTGCCATCCTGATCGCCATCCTTCCCAAATATGGCACTCACTGGGAACATACAGGAATTCCACACAAATAAAATTGCGAATAATATTCCAAAGACTTCTGCTCCATAAAAAATTTGCAGATTTTCTCCCCTTCTCTCTAAGGGAGATGGGGCTGGTGGGTGAGGGAAATATGCTAATGGCAATAATGGAAATAGCAATAAATAAGCATGAATATTCCAATAATAGAGCGCTGTAGAAAATAGCGACACTACCATCAATAAACCTGTAGAAGTGATAAAAGTCCAAAATGCTACTCTTTTATATAGCCCATTTGCCTTGCAAAAACCTCGCCACAACAACCATGCTAAAAATGGCGAAAGCATTAATAATGAAATCCCAATAAAGCCCAATGGCTCTAGCAATCGCATAATCATAGAGCCACTGTCCACACTGCGATTTGCATAGAAACGGAAGGATACAAAATTATTGCTGTAGTTCCAATAAAATACGGGTAAAAAAGCGATCGCACTAATACCAACACATAACCACAAGCGGATATCTTTAAATAATCTTCTTAATTGTGGATCTGAAGCGATCGCTCCTAATAAACCCAATGTCATAAACAGCGCATTGTATTTAGTGATATGGGCTAGAGAGAGGGCGATCGCACTGCCATATAGTCGCCAGCTTGATCCTTTGCCATTGATTAAATATTCATCGAGAAAGCGAATGCATAGATATGCACCAACAAGACTAAGAGCGATCGCTAAATGGTCATGCCATGCCAAGGAAAGCATCATGTTATATAACGGTGAAGCCATGACTGCGAGAATCACCCACCAAATATAACGACTGGCTCTTTCTTGATAAAGATATTGGAGAATGCAGTAATAGGTATAAAAGAAGACGCTGCTAGTAAAGAGATTTAGCGATCGCAATGTTAGGAGAGATTTACCGAACCATGCAGTTATCCATCCCTGTAACCATGCCTGCAACGGTGGATGATCGTAATAGGAAAAGTCTAAATGCTGCCCCCATAGCCAATAGTAAGCTTCATCAGGATTGGGTGGGGCAAATAGCCAAAAGATGCATCGCAATCCAATCAATAACAGCAAAAATATTGGTAGATAAAAGCTCATTAGTCTTTAGCGGCTTTACTTTGATAGCTGATAGGTTTAGATCTCCGACTTTTTTTGTGCGAGCAAGGATAGTTTGTGCATTTACAGAAAAAGTCGGAGATCTTGGCTACCTGCTAATTGCGCTTGTTTACTCACCAACTTACTTGATAAACTTTGCGTCAAGGGGAGGTCGATCGCGTTTAACTTGGCGCGAGTTTTTAGATTTCATATTTGGGCGATCGCCATAGGGAACGGTATCAGGATCGTCATCTTCATATTCTTCCTCTTCATCATCATACTCTTCTTCCTCTTCCTCTTCGTCAAATTCATCTTCATCCTCAACAAATTCTTCTTTGTACTGGGATTGAGTGGCTTTGACCTGTTCTTGTTTCTCTTGACCAGAGCCAGAGGCAATCACAGCGCGACGAATTAAAAGATTATGCCGCCAAGAAGCGATCGCATTAATCACAAATGCTAGAAAACCGCCACCAACAAATGCAGCTAACATGGCAACACTCAGGGGAATGGCGATCGACTTTTGACCTAAAAAGAAAATCTGTACCGCAGGCTGTAAATTTTGGACAAAGATAGCTGCAAGTAGGGTGATCACAATCCCTAAAATCACAAGTTGCGTGATGGTGATCGCACCTGAAGATTTCTTGTTAACAGCATTTGCGGTTTGAGAAAAACGCGATCTCGTCATAGTTCAGCATCTCCTGTGACCATATTAGAAGGCATTCTACCCTGCCAGCGCTGGATTAAATCTGCATCAATATCCAGTTGATCGAGCGCTCTAGCAATCACAAAATCTACCAAATCATTGATCGACTGAGGGTTGTGATACCAAGCAGGAATCGCTGGGACAATTCTCGCCCCAGCTTCCGCTAAAGCGGTAAGATTTCGCAGATGGATCAAGCTTAAGGGGGTTTCACGCGGTACGATTACCAATCTTCGCCCTTCTTTGAGATGGACATCCGCAGCCCGCTCTAACAAATCAGAACTTAATCCGTGAGCAATCTTCGCCACCGTTGCCATACTGCAAGGAATTACCAGCATTCCCAATGTCCGAAATGAACCACTCGCGATCGTCGCTCCCACATCGGCAAATTGATGACAAGTTAGTTTGCCATCATGTGTTTCACTGCGATCGCGCCAAAACTGTTCTTGCGATCGCAGATTACTCGGCATAGCAACATTATTTTCCGATTGCCACACCATCATCGCCGCCTTAGAAGCCACCAGATCGACGTTGTAATGATTATTTAATAAAAATTTGAGCGATCGCACGGCATAAATCATGCCAGATGCCCCAGAAACCCCTAATACAATCGCCTTTTTAATCTCTTTGTTATTTTGCATTCAATATCTAAATTCAGCATTTAATTCAGCACATTAGCTCAATCATAGCTCTGTTTGTTAAGCTTAAAGTTATATAGCTATCGCCAGCAGCAATTCTGATTATGAAACCAATTTTGGTGTTTCCAGCGCCTTCGGCGCTGGAAACACCAAAATTGGTTTTTTGAAAGCCCACCAAAGGTGGGCTTTCAAAAAACCGATTTTTATAATAAAAACAGCTGTGTCGCCAGTCATCAAAGAGTAAAGGGGCGGCTCTTTGCGCCAAACTTGCTTTAAGTTTAATACAGACGGCTGTAGCAACTAGTCTTACAAAAAACATGGCGCGATCACGCAAATTATTGGTGAGGCAAATTTCAGTAACTTGGTAAATAACTATGTTAGTGGGCAAAACTTTAAAGAATCGATACAAAATCCTCTCAGTTCTTGGCAGTGGAGGTTTTGGTGATACCTACTTAGCGCAAGATATAGATTTGCCAAGTCATCCCACCTGTGTAGTTAAGCAACTCAAGCCCAAAGACACGAATCCCAATGTTTTGCCGATCGCCAAAGGTTTATTTGATCGGGAAGCGGAATATCTATATAAATTGGGAAATGCTCATACCCAAATTCCGAAACTATTTGCCCATTTTGAAGAGAACAATGAGTTTTTTTTGGTGCAAGAATTTGTGGAAGGACATAGCCTTGCTGAAGAGATTCCCATCGGTCAGCGATTATCAGAGAGTGCTACGACTGCTCTATTAATAGAGATTTTAGAAGTTCTCGCCTTCGTCCATCAAAATAATATTATCCACCGTGATATCAAACTCACCAACATTATGCGCCGTCGGCAAGATGGCAAAATCGTTCTCATTGACTTTGGTGCAGTTAAAGACATCAGTGCTTTAAAAACTGACTCCCAAGGTCATACCGATGTTACCGTTAGCATTGGCTCCCCCGGATATATGCCTAGCGAGCAAGCAAGGGGTAAACCTCGACTTAGTAGTGATGTCTATGCTGTCGGGATGATTGGTATTCAAGCACTTACAGGAATTGCTCCTGATAGTTTGCAAGAAGATGCTAATACAGGCGAGATTTTGTGGCGCGATCGCGCACAGGTCAGTAATGCTTTTGCCGAAGTACTCCAAAAAATGGTGTTTTCTCATTTCAGTCAGCGTTATAAATCGGCGATCGATGCTTTACATGCGATGCAATCTCTTGGAGCCACTAATATTAATAATATTGCACCAACTGAAGCGATCGCTTATCCATTGTTCAGCTCAGATTCGTCACCAACTATAGTTACCAATACAGATGGAGCAACTGCACCTGCATCTGCACCAACGACACCGCAACACCCTGTCACAACGCCCCATGTCACAGTCTCCACACCTAATCCAGCATTCTCAAAATTTCAACCCTTTCTATGGTTCGCTTTAACTGGAGTGATCTCAGTTTCGGCAGCGATCGCTACGGTTATGCTCATACCAAAACTAACTAATCAAACTGGAAATAATACTCAAATTGAAGCTACAAAAACACCAACAAGTTCTCCATCAGTTACTCCAACTACTTCCCCAAGTACAGACATTTCAGAGCCATTAGAGACAGAGACTCCAGAGTCTACACCTGTAGTTCCAACTAGTAATCCGACCATGATCAGTTTTGGGGCGATCGCCCGTTCCCCATCAACCCAAGATAAAGGTTATTCTTGGAACTATACTTCTCAAATAGCGGCTGAAGAAAGAGCCTTGAGCGAATGCGAAAATAATTCTAGTTCAGGAGATTGCAAAATATTAGTTTGGGCGCGGAATGCTTGTATGTCACTAGCCGAAGGTTCTAATGGTTCAGTAGGCTCAGGCTGGTCAACGGATATGACTGCTGCGGAAAATACCGCAAAACAAGTTTGCCAACAATACAAAGGTGTTGATTGTGCAATTACCCGCACAATTTGTCTACCATTTCAACAGTAAACTAAAAAAATGGCGACAAAACTAGCATCTATGCACCATTACTATGGCACTTCCTACTGAGTTTAGAGAGATCCTGACTAAGATATTACACAACGCAGCAAAGATATTAGATAAACACCTGCAAGAACTTATACTTGCACAGAATTCGCTGATTCTAGATCATGAAGTGTTTTTAGTACCTCCTGAAATCATTTCCGATCCAAGGTACTTGTCATTAGAGCTAAATAGAAAAAGTTCTGGATTCAGTAAAACTATTCTTGATCTATTAAGTGAGTGGCAATTTATCCGCATTTCCAAACAAATTGATGATTTAAAATCCCCTTGGGAATCAAGTCAGATATCAGCTAATTTTAGTCGTAAAATTCTGGATCGCATTCTCATCGATAATGCTAAGAAACATCGCTTAATAGTTTTGACTGCACCTTTTAAAATAAGCCCTAGCTGTGTAGCTAGTCTCAGAGAAGATCTTGAGATTGAACTAGCTGAAGACTTAAGAATGTTTTTAAGTAACAATTATCCTTTAGATAGCGAGGAATGTCCAATTGAGTTTTACAGCGATCATTTTTACAACACCATTAATAATGACGATATCCATCAACTACAAACAATATTAACTAATATTCCTACATTAATCTTACATAGCAGTATCAGTGACTATAAAGCTTACTTTCACCTAAATTTCTGGCTCCCCTATAGTAAATTTATTGTTTCTTATACTTTGCCAGTATGGGCTTGGGAAGAAGCCTGTGAAATCTTAAAAGCTTCTGGTAAAGAAGAGAAAATAGCCTTGAGAATTATCCGTCAAATCATTATTTCAATCCAAGAATTTCTAGCATCTTTTATTTCTGACTGGTACTATTTACACTTAAATCCCTACTATTTACCCAAATTATTACAACCTCATAATATATTAACTACTCAATATTTTGATACAGATTTACTTGCTCCCTATATTGATATTCTTAAGAAGATTCAGAGTCAGCAACAATTAACAAATGAAAATCTATTAAAAACATTCTCTAATCAACAAAAAAGCACTAGCAAAAAACTTATCCAAAAAGTTAAAGAATGGTCTTTAAGTAGTGTACTTACTACCCATTCTGGATGTGTTCATTCCCTTGCTTTTAATAGCGATCGCAGTATCTTACTAAGTGGAGGTAGTGATAGTGTAGTCAGACTCTGGCATCCTAGTACTGGTAAGGTAAGCTTAAGTTTAAAAGGACATATAGGCGATGTTTTTGCTGTAGCGGTAAGCGGTAATGACAAATATTTTGCTAGTAGTGGTAGTGATTGCAAAGTATTGGTATGGAATTTAGGTAAGCTGCAAGAACCAATTTGTTTTAATGAACACTCTGCATATGTAAGTTCTCTTGTTTTTTGTCCAGACAATCGATTGTTGGCAAGTGGCAGCTATGACAACTCAATTCATATTTGGGATCTATGGTCAAGTAAAACATTTCGAGTTCTCACTGGACATTCTTCCTATGTAACTTCGCTCGCTTTTAATACTAAAGGTGATCTTTTAGCCAGTGGTAGCTATGATTGCTCAATTCGGCTCTGGAACCCTTCAGAAAAAAAATCAAAACTTACACTTACAGGGCATACAGATTATGTCAACTGTATTGCCTTTAGTCCTTTTAATGATTTGCTTGCTAGTGGTAGTCGTGACGGTACGATCAGGCTATGGCGACCAGAGACTGGAACTACGATCGCCATTCTCAAAGGACATACTGCGGGTGTTAACTCTCTGACGTTTAGTCCTAATGGCGATATTCTCGTTAGTGGCAGTAGCGATCGCTCAGTTAGATTATGGAATACGAAAATTGGTGAAGAGATAGGGATTCTGACGGTAGGATCACATCCAATTCTCTGCGTACATTTCTCTAAAGACGGCAAACAGTTAGCAATGGGCAGTAGTTGGACTGATAACATTAAGATTTGGAACTGTAGCTAATCTCAACACACAAAATGGCGCAGCCATTTTATGTGTTGAAAACCCTTACTAAATTTGGTTCTTATCTCAAAAGGTAGGCAGCGCTTTGCGCCGCCTACCTTTATTTAGGCGTTAATATACCTGACACACTAAAGCTCTAAGCCCTCACCCCTAGCCCCTCTCCCGCAGGAGAGGGGAACAAGAAATCTAATATTTCTCCCCTTCTCCCGCGGGAGAAGGGGTTGGGGGATGAGGGGTGCGTCAAGTATATGAACGCCTTTATTTAGGGTTGATTTAGACAAGACTTTTTAGTTCGATTAGCGCACTAACTTTAGTGACTAGTTCTAAGGTTGAGAAGCCTTTAGTAAGATAATCAGTTGCACCAAGACGACTTGTCTCGCGTGACCATTCTTCCGCAAGACGGGATGAAATCACCAGAATCGGCATATCTAATCCTGCTTGACGACAGCGATCAATCAGCGTGAATCCATCCATACGCGGCATCTCAATATCCGTAATTAGCAAAGCAGGTTGACTGTGGCGTTGTAGCCATTGCCAAGCATCCATACCATCATCGCAAGTTGTAATTTCGTATCCTTGTGGCGACAAGCCACTTTCAATACGGCGACGCATTAGAGCGGCATCATCTACGACTAAAATTTGTCGATCGCTGGATAGATCAAGGAAAGAAGCTGTTGACTGAGAACTAGAAATCGTGAGGTGTTCAATACCTGATGAGAAGAAGGCTTCCACAAAGGAAAGTGCATCAATGACAGGAATCAGCTTCCCGTCAGGCATCAAGCTCATCCCGATTAAACCAATTGGAGCAACCAGAGGCGCAGGAATTGGATTTACCAATAGATCACTCTGTCCAGCTAGGGTATCGGCAATTAACCAAACGCCACGATCGCTATCTGATTGCTTTGTTCGCACAGCGATCGCCGATGGCAGAAGTGTGCGGGTTTCAGTTTGTCCTTGCCAATATTGATAGAGATCGATCGCGGGTATTTTTCCTTTCTCCTCTTGTACTTCAATGGTGTAATCTGAGCGATCGGTCTTTTGCCAGAGTAGACTCTCAACGAGGGTAGTTGTGTAAATTTCGGAAGTGGGAACTGCAAAAGTGCGATCGCCTGCTTGCAAGAGCATACAGCGTACAAACAAATGCGGTACGGGAATCTGAATCGTAAAAGCTGTACCTTTGCCAAGTTGAGAGATAAGGCTAAGTTTGCCATTCATCAGTGCGACTTGGCTTGCCACCACATCCATACCCACACCCCGACCAGAAATATCACTAACGACGGTAGTGGAAGTAAAGCCTGACTGACAGAGTACGCTCAATAGACGTTCAGAAGTGCTAGTATCCGTCAGTGGCAATCCTTTGGATTGGGCAATTTGACTAATGCGAACGGGATCAATGCCCCTTCCATCATCGCGAATGCTAAGGTCAAACATACTGCCTCTCCGTTTCAGAGACATTTCGATTTTGCCCTGTAGCGATTTGCCTAATTTCTCCCGTTCGGGCGCATCTTCGATGCCATGATCGTAGGAATTACGCAATAAATGGAGTAGCACAGGTTCTAAGCTGCGAAGTGTGCCTGCATCAAGTTCCAATTGCTCACCAATAATCGTAAACTGTACGACTTTACCAACACGAGTCATTAAATCGCGTAAAATCCCTCTCGATCTAAAAGCAAGAGTTGAGAAGGGAACAAGGCGACTTTCTTCGATGGTTTGTTGGAGATTGCGTAAGCTGCGGTCAAGGTTTTGAATACTGTCGGCAGTTCGCCTTGCCGATTCACCTGTTTCTGAGCCTAGTTCAATTAAGCGCAGACTAATTTCTAGTAAGCGGTTAATGGCGGTATATCCTTGACGATAGCGCTCAATTTTTAATCCATCCTGCTCCCCTGATGAATCTAGTAATGCATAATCATCTTGAACTTCGCGTAATTGGGTAATGTATTGAACACTGTTTTGCGCGAGTGAGACTAACGGCAATAGATTCGAGTAAACCGATTGATAAAAACCTTGTGTGGCACGGGTTGCCATTAAGGTTTCCACTAGATACTGGGACGATCGCTCTAGGCGATCGAGTGGCACAGGAATTTGAATGTCCGCCGTTGGTGAAACTGGTGCATAAGTAAATGCAGGAACTTCATTCACAGCGATTGAAGTTGATTCTATGCTTAGAAGAGAGGGCGCTGTTGCTTCTTGTTCAGCTTCAAAAATCCCACCTTGACGTGCGCTTTCTTTGACTTTTTTCAGAAAGGGCATCCATTCTGCGTGCCATTGCTCACAATCTAGGCGATCGCATAGCTCACTCCCTTTTTGTAAAAACTCATGCCAAGTTGCTGCCAAGCTTATTTCTGTACCAATTTCTTGTAACTGGGCTATAGTTTGCTTAGCGATCTCACAAGCTTCGGTCGGAACCTCGCCTGTCAGAGGCAAGTCTTCGATCGCCATTTCTAGCTCAAGCGTCACCAAATCAAAACCTTGATCAGCAAATTCTTGCTGAACTTGACGCATTTCGTTCCATTCAGGTAAATATTTAGATTGAATGCGATCGCGTAGAGTTTGAATATAGTTAACTGCTGCTTCGGGGTCGCTGAGTTCCCCCATCTGAACTGCACCGATCAGTAACTCACCAGCTTCGATCAAAGACTTAGCTAATTCGCCATCAGCCAAAGGTGGTGCAACATCTAGATAACGCAGATCGGAAAGAACATCCTCTAGTATTGTGGAAACTTGAAGTACCGCTTGAAAACCTACAGTAACAGAACCACCTTTAATCGTGTGTACACAGCGATATAACTGCTGAATATCTTCACGCCAACAGGCTATGCTTAACTGATGCACAGTCTGCACATAGAGTTGCAAATATTTCTGGGTATCTAATTCAAATAGGGTACGCAGTTCTTCTTGCAGTTGTAAATCATCAAATTCAGAATTTGGCATTATTTCGCTATTCGCTATCAATTTGTGATTAAGGTCTGCGATAGATTTTTTGTGGCTCGGCTTCGCTGAGCCATAAAAAATCTATCTGTCAGTAATCGATTCCATCTCGTCCATTTCCGAAATCTGCATTTCTAGCATTGGTGGTAAACGGAAAAACTGCACCCTTTCTAGTAGTTGCCTTGCCAACATTCCCATTTTGCCCGATTGATCGCGGGTAAATTGGGCTTGAGAAGCAGAGCGTTCTGCGATCGCTTCAATATCTTGGATCGAGGCTAAGCTAAATTTGACGGCTTCCGCAATTGAGCGTGATGAATCAGTTACGGCAACGCCAATTTCGGCTAACTCTTCAGTTACAGTGGCAATGTTAGTAAATGACTGCTCCGAACTATTCACACTATTAGTGAAGTCCGACACAAGACTATTTACATCGCGCACGTCTTGATCAATCCCCGACACAACCACATCCACAAATCCCGTCCTTTGTTGCAGTACTACTAGCCCCTGATTGGTTTGAGTTGCCAAGTTATTTACCTGTGAGGCGATCGCTTCAAATTCCCTTGCGACGGAGACAAATTGTTCAGGATCGCGCTGTTCTAGCGCCCTTGCTGCCACCATGGAGGCATTGGTCGCCAAAACCTGAGTTAAGGAGGCAAGGCGTTTTTGATCCAACACAAATTGTTTCGCAAGCGCCACGAATTCCCCTAGATTTTTAATTCTTTGCACCATCTGCACCGTTGCTGCTTGCAGAGACTCAATCGAAGCTGTCAAGTAAATAATTTGTTCCTCCCCTTGTCGCACGGCTGATCGCACCCTCTGCACAGCTTTGTTGGCAGCGATCGCTTGTTGGGCTGCATCTTGAGCCAACTGGTTTACATCCTCAATTCCTAAACGGGCTTGCACCACCAGTGCTTCCTGTTGCTCAGCATTTTGGGATACCGCGATCGCTAACTGCTCAAGGCGATCGGTGCGGAGCGTTACCTGTTGAGCAGTCTGCAACACTGCGGCAAGTACCTCAGCCAACTGCTCTGATAGACGATTGAGCGTATCCGCAATTAAACCAGTTGCGTGGGGACTGACCTCAGCCTTAGCCGTCAAATCTCCCATCTCCAGTTCTGAAACTACATCCAACAAGTGCGAAATTTCATCTTGAAAAATATTATTTTGGACTTCAGCCTCGACTTGAGCCGAAGACTGCTCTTGCTTATTTTGGGCAAGGTTAAAAGTCATCTGGTTAAAAATATCAGCTAACTTGCCAATTTCATCCTTTGCCCCAAGCTCTACATTTGCGCCAAAGTCCCCTGTGGCATATTGCCTAGCGATCGCTTCTAGCCCCCGAATCCTCTTGCTAAGGGTACTACCGATAAATAAACCAAATATCGCACTAATCACAATCAAAATCACCCCTAAACCAAACACAAATAAGGTGGCATCGGATAGTTTCCTTTGAGCCTCTTGGTTGACAATCGGCGCGAGACTGTTATTTAGATACAAAGCGGCGATCGCAAAGCCAATTAAGGATAAAAAGCTAGTTGAACCGATCGCAAAGAGGATTTTGGCGCTAATCGGTAAATTATTTAACCAACTGCTCTTATTGGAAGCTTGTCTAGATATCGGGGCAGCAGCAGCAACAGCAGCCTTCCTCTTTCTTTTTGCATTCGCTTTTTTGCTTGAAAAGGGAGGTTTATTTGCCATATATCAACATATTCAACAGTTTAGCAATGTCAAAGATCAGAATAATTTGAAGTTTGCTGATTAGTAAACCGTCAATTATCTTGTCTTTTAGGTTGGATGTTAACAACATACAGCTTTGTGTTGAAACTCTTGAGTGTGCTTGGCAACAATGTCAAAACCAATTTTAGAGTTTTCAACGCCTACGGCGTTGAAAACTCTAAAATTGGTTTTGTTGCTCTCTTAGCAGCTATAAAGCAAATGTCAGCAAGTTCCTGTATTCTTGACTATTACAGCAATTACTGCTCAAACGAACCACAAGAAAATTTTTGAAAGGGTTGCAAAGCAACCCTTTCAAAAATTTTCTTGGATTGTTTTTGATCGAAAAGCGCTGTAACTTTTTAATTTAATAAATTTATAAATCAAGCGATCGCCATGCATCAAGCGTATGTACTGGGACTGGGACAGTCTGGAATTTCTGCGGCAAAACTCCTCAAAGCTGATGGCTGGCAAGTGACAGTTAGTGATAGTCAAGCAAGTGCTAGCCTAGAGCAACGTAAGCAAGCCTTAGAGTCAGCAGGAATTGCAGTTGAGCTTGGAGGATTTCCTGACTTTGTCAAAATAGTTGAGTCGGGACAAAGCGTGGATCTTGTCACTGTTAGTCCTGGGGTTCCTTGGGATTGCCCTGCGGTGGAACAAGCGCGATCGCTTGGTATTGATACGATCGGGGAGATCGAACTAGCTTGGCGCTACCTCAAGCATATTCCTTGGGTGGGTATCACAGGGACTAACGGCAAGACGACCGTGACATCTTTGACGGCAGCAATTTTTCAGGCGGCAGGGCTAAAGGCGATCGCCTGTGGCAATATTGGCTTTCCCGCTTGCGAAATTGCTTTACAAGTCTTGCAGAAACAACTTCAGCCTGATTGGATTATTGCAGAGTTAAGCAGTTATCAGATTGAGTCCATCCAGACAGTCAAACCTCAAATTGGCATCTGGACAACCTTTACCCCCGATCATCTTAATCGTCACTACACCCTTGAGGCATATCGAGATATTAAGGCAAGCTTGATCGATCAATCCGCTCATATTGTCCTCAACGGCAATGATCCGTACTTAGAGAATTTTGGGGCAGCCATGTGGCCAAAAGCGATCTGGACAGGGATTGACGATCAGGTGGTAGAAGCGATCGCCGATGGTGCTTGTATTGAAAAGGGCTGGGTCAAGTTTCGGGGTGAGCCAGTTTTCCCGATCTCACACTGGACGCTTTTGGGAAGCCATAATCGTCAAAATTTATTGATGTCGGTAGCCGCCGCCAAGCTGGCAGGGATTGAGGCAGAACATATTGATTTTGCCATTTCTAATTTTCAAGGTGTTCCCCATCGCCTTGAGCATGTGTGCTTTTATGAAGGAATTGCCTTTATTAATGACAGCAAAGCCACAAATTATGATGCTGCTGAAGTAGGTTTAAGAGCAGTAAAGCCCCCTGTAGTTTTGATTGCGGGTGGTCAACCAAAGCAAGGTGATGCGAGTGCATGGCTAGAGCAAATTCGCCAAAGAGCGATCAGAGTATTATTAATAGGTGAAGCTGCGTCATTGTTTGCGGAAATGCTCAAAGACGTAGGGTTTAAAAATTATGAAATAGTAGACACTCTTGAGAACGCAGTCAAACAAGCAGCTCATATTGCCCATAGTCGCGCTCATAATCACCCTAGTCAGCCTTTGCCAACTGTGCTATTCTCACCCGCATGTGCTAGCTTTGACCAGTTTGCTAATTTCGAGCAACGTGGCGATCGCTTCCGCCAACTTTGCCAAGAGCTTAGGGCTGCGCCGTAAAATAAAGAATCGATAGTTGGTAACATGGCTTCGCCGCTCTCCCAACTATCGATTCTTGTAGACAGAATTTCGCCAAGATATAGTCATGAACCCATCGATTCCGCCTAGAGATCTTGCCACTATTAATCTTTTTAAACGTCGCACTGTGCTGATCTGGATGATTTTGGCTCTGTCGATGATTGGGTTGATTGTACGCTTAGTTTTTTTACAAGTGGTGACATCATCTGAATTACTCGAAAAGGCGAGAAGACAGCAAATGTTTACCTTGCGACCATTTATTCCCCGCCGCACGATTACCGATCGCAAAGGTGCAGTTTTAGCTCTAGATCGCCCTGTCTACACATTATTTGCCCATCCCAAGCTTTACAAAGAAAAACCAGAGGTGATCGCTGAAAAGCTTGCGCCGATTCTCAAGAGACCAGCCGATAAACTTCTCAGTATTCTCTCTCGTGATACGACTTCAACTCAAGTCGAATATTGGCTATCGGAGGAAAATGCCGATCGCATTTTTAACCTGCGTCTCGATGGTTTAGATCTTGTCCAACAACGTCATCGACTCTATCCACAGCAGGATCTAGCCGCTGAGATACTAGGCTATGTGAATGTCGATCATCGAGGTCAAGCAGGGATTGAACTTAGTCAAGAAAAACTATTAGAACGCACCGATCAAGCACCATCGGTTACTCAAGATGGTAATGGCAAGTTAATTCCTAACCGTATTCCTGCGGGAATGCTGCAAAGCGATCGCACTAGCTTGCAAATGACGATTGATTCGCGTATTCAACGGACTGCTAGACAAATACTCAAGCAGCAGATGGTTAAGTTTAACGCTAAGCGTGGCTCAGTAATTGTCATGGATGCCAGAGATGGTGGGCTACTCACCCTCGTAACTGAGCCAACCTACGATCCCAATCGCTACTATGAGTCCGATGTCAAACTCTTCAAAAATTGGGCTGTTTCGGACTTATATGAACCTGGATCTACCTTTAAACCTCTCAATGTGGCGATCGCCCTCGAAGCAGGAGCAATTCAGCCTGATACCGTATTTAACGACGAAGGTGCTTTAACTATTGGCGGCTGGCCAGTCGCTAACTTTGACTACGATCAAGTCGGTGCAGTTGGTCCTCTCAGTATTAGCCAAATCCTAGAGCGATCGAGCAATGTGGGTATGGTGCATATTGTCCAACGCATGAAGCCTTCAGTTTATTACGGTTGGCTAGAGCGAATTGGGCTAGGAGATATCTCTGGTATTGATTTGCCATCGGAAACACCTAGTACCCTAAAGCCCCAAGAGCAGTTCCTTGAATATGTGATCGAACCAGCAACAACTTCTTTTGGTCAAGGGTTCTCACTCACACCAGTTCAGATGGTGCAATTGCAAGGTATCCTCGCCAGTGGTGGTAAATTGCTCACGCCCCATGTGGTCAAAGGTTTAATTAATGAAGAAGGAGAGGAGTATTATCAGCCCAAATTAGCCACGCCTCGACAGGTAATTTCGCCAGCTACGGCTCAAAGGGTTGTAGAAATGATGACTAATGTTGTAGAAAAAGGAACAGGTTTACCTGCACGTATTCCAGGCTATCGGATTGCTGGAAAGACTGGCACTGCACAGAAAGCCTTGACTACGGGTGGTGGTTATTCCAATGCCAAGATCACTAGTTTTGTCGGTATTTTCCCCGCCAAAGAACCTCGCTATGTGGTGATGGCAGTAATTGATGAGCCTGTTGGTGATGATGCGTTTGGTTCCACCGTGGCGGCTCCAATTGTCAAGACAGTAATCGAAGATATCATTGTCAGTGAGGGGATTCCACCTAGTCATCCTGAAGAAGTAATCTCCAAAATCCCCATTCTGGCTGATCCAACACCACCTCCAGACTTAAAACCTGCTCCCAATAATTCCCCTAATCCTGAGCCTAAACCACCTCGTGATCGCACTTAACACTAAAATTACTAAGAGAGTGCGTCCCGTCGGGGCGCACTCTCTTAGTAATTTGTGAATTGATATATCGGTAGTTAAGATTTGTTAAAATGACATAGGTTAAACAAGTCTAGGAAATAGTGATGGCAAAAGTTGAGATTTATACATGGCGGATGTGTCCTTTCTGTATTAGAGCAAAACATTTACTCGATAAGAAAGGCGTAGAATACGAGGAATATGTCATCGATGGGGACGAAGCAGCGCGATCGGCAATGGCAGCTAGGGGATCTGACGGCAAACGCTCTGTTCCCCAAATTTTTATCAACGATCAGCATATTGGTGGTTGTGATGCTATTCACGCGCTAGACGCTAAAGGCAAACTTGATGCTTTGCTAGCATAACCAAATTTACAAAGAGAGTTCGCTTTGCGAACTCTCTTTGTAATAAGAGTAAAAGCCTCGCTTTGCGAGGCTTTTACTCTTATTTGGCGACAACACGAATTACTTTTTCCGATCGCACCAAGTCACTCTCACCTGCAAAAATCGAGCGTCCTTGACTATTGGGTAACTCTAGAGGAATCGCACCCAAAGGCATTTGCACAGTTCTTAATCCAATATCATTGTCTTGACCTATCAAGAAAGTTACAGGTAAATCAAGACGCGGCTTAGCGATCGCAGTCATGCTAACTAATCGATCAGCTCGCGATTGGAACTTGAAGCATTGCGAACCGATCGCACCTCGCACCGCAGAGCGAATATTCGACGCTGCTATGCGTTTGGCAAAACCTTCAGCCGTAATTAAAATCAGTTCAGAATTGGGGTTATTTTGTAAATCAAGAACTGATACACCAATTTGAGTTTCTGAACTGCCTAGACGCAGAGCAATATTTCCAGCGGCGGTACGTCCAACGGTGGGAATTTGGGTTTCATCGGCTTTGAGGCGCAAGATTCTACCAGCAGAGGTGGCGATCGCTAGTTCTTGTTCTAAGCCGACAATATCAGCCCAGAATAGAGCATCATCTTCTTTGAATTTTGCTGCAATCAGTCCGCGTGCGGTCATATCGGCAAATTCGGCAAGGGGCGATCGCTTGATTTTGCCTTGACTCGAAAGCAGGACTAAACCTTCCGTTGATTTAGGATTCTTTTCCCAGACAAACTGCGACACGATGCTATCAGTGCTATCTGGCAATAGTGTAATTAAAGGCGTAGCCCGTCCTTTTCCTTTGACGATTGGTACATTGGCGAGTGCAAGGGGAAATGCTCTACCTGAACTAGTCATAACCACCATTTCGCGATCGCTACGGGTGTCATAGGAAGCGATCGTCACATCATCTCCTAAATCCGCAGACTGCGACGCTCTAGAATTAGGCTCTAGGCTTTTGATATAGCCTTTGTGAGTGAGTTGGACGGTAATATCTTGCGGCTCGGCAATGGGAATATTTAGCTCCGTTGTTAGAGAAATTAAGGGGACTTCTACTGGTTTGGGTTGTTTATTAGTTGTCGATTTAGTAGATTTGCGATCGCTTACTTTCTCAGTAGTCTTCTCAGTAGTCTTCTCAGTAACGTTCTCAGTGACATTACCAGTATCAAGGGTTTGCTGAATCTGGCGATCGCTTTCAGTATTTTTATCGGCGTTTTTAGATTTAGAACTTTTCGAGGTGGCTCTGGGCGGCTCTAGTTCATCAATGTCGGGAACTTCACTCCTTTGTTGATTGCCCTGTAACAGCCAAGCAAGATGGGTACGTCTTTGGTCGCTATGACGTTTTTTATGATCGCGCAATTCTTTTTTTAAGAATTTCATTAACTCACGGCGATCGCCCAATAACCTCTCTAATCTAGAAACCTGTTGTTGTAAGGTTTCTAGTTCTTCACGGATTTTCTGTTGCTCAATTGCCGTAATCCGACGTAAAGGCATGGAGAGAATTGCTTCCGCTTGGGTTTCTGACAATGCAAATTCTGTTTGCAGGTCAGTCTTAGCTAGAGCGCTATTATTCGCAAATCGGAGAATCCTGATCAGGCGATCAATATCTTGAAGAACTAGCACCAGTCCTTCCAATAGATGCGATTTTTCTTGGGCTTTTTTTAGTTCATAACGGAAGCGCTTCGCAAGAGTCTCTTCTCGAAAAGAGAGGAATTCTTGCAATAGTTCGCGCAGACTCATTTGCTTTGGTTGCGAACCTTTGAGCGCTAGCAGGATCACCCCAAAATTTGACTGCAAAGCCGTTTGGCGATATAGCTGATCGATGATTACTTCAGGGGCAATGTCTTTCTTTAATTCGATAACAACTCGCATCCCTGCGCGATCGCTTTCATCGCGAATATCGGAAATGCCCTCAATTTTGCCATTGTTTACTAATTCAGCAATTTTCTCGATCCATGCCGATTTGTTTACCTGATAGGGCAACTCCGTCACAATAATTGCTTGTTTCTGACGCTTGCCTGTGCCTTTACCCCCAAACTGCTCAACCGCAGCCACACCACGAATCGTAACGCTACCCCTTCCAGTTAGGTATGCCTCGCGCACACCATCCTCATTCATGATGATCCCGCCCGTAGGAAAGTCGGGAGCAGGGATTAAGCTCAATAACTGCTCGTCAGGCAAATTAGGATTATCAATTAAGGCGATCGCGCCATCAACAACTTCACTCAAGTTGTGCGGCGGAATATTGGTCGCCATCCCCACGGCGATCCCCGTGGAGCCATTGAGTAATAGCATTGGCAATTGGGCAGGCAGCACGGCTGGCTCTTGCTCTGAGCCATCAAAGTTATCGACAAAATCAACAACATCTTCTTCGATTTCGCTGAGCAAAGCCTCATTACCGATCGCCGCTAAGCGACATTCGGTATAACGCATCGCCGCCGCAGGGTCATTATCTACGGAGCCAAAGTTGCCATGCCCCGCTAATAATGGGTAGCGGCTGGAAAAGTCTTGCACCAAGCGCACGAGGGCATCATAAACCGATTGATCGCCGTGGGGATGATATTTGCCCAATACGTCGCCAACGACGCGGGCGCATTTGCGAAAGGGGCGCTCTGGCACAAGCCCAAGCTCATGCATAGCGTAGATAATCCTACGATGCACGGGTTTGAGACCGTCACGGGCATCGGGCAAGGCACGTCCGACAATGACGCTCATCGCATACTCTAGGTACGATCGCTGCATTTCTGTATGCAATGAGGTCGGTATGATATTTCCCCCGTTAGACTCCAACCCGAAATCTAGCTGTTGTTGCCCTTGCTTTGCCATAAAATCTACGAACGCTGTACAAGATAATCACGATACTTGAAAACAATGTAACAGCAAAACCAAGTCGTATAGTGAATTTACGTCTGACAAGAAGTGATTTTTTGATCGTATTTAGCTAATTTTCAGGCAAGTAGTCTTCATCTAGGACTTTGGCAATCGCAAAGGGAGTCTCTAGAGGAAACGTGGCGATCTCTATTCCTGTTTCTACACTAGCGAGTTTTCTAGCTCCTTGATAGCAATCTTCAAATTCTTGTAAGAAATATCTTTTCAAGCTTGGGCTAGCTTTGAATGCTTGAGCCAAGCGACGACGATGTTCTAGCAAGGTATAGCGCCAACTGTTTGAGCGTTTTTCGGGTTGGTATTTATATTTCAACAAGTGCATCAAAATAATTTCTAAATTACTTTTTACTGCTTGTTTTTCACTTCTTCCCATACATTCAATTTCTTCGATCAAGTTCTCGATATCGAGGGCATCTAAGTTTCCTTCTCGCAATAATTTTACGGATTGTTCTAACCAAAGCGAAAAGTCTTGTTCGTAGAGTTGAGTATGGGAGTTTGTTTTATGGGTGGTGATAGTCATAGGGTTAAAGAGTAAAAAACATCATAAAAAAATGGCTCCTTGCAATGCTTTTTTATTTTTCTGTCATTCTCCATACGCCATCCCAGTCATCTTCGGGTGCATTGAGTAAAAAATGCTGACAACGAGTGATATGGATATTCGCCGCCTTGTTGTTTTTATCGAGTTCTAGTACCTCAGCAAACTCAGCAACAGCTTTACTGAACTTCCGCGTCAGGTAATGCTCACGGGCTGTATGGTAATGCTCAATAATCCGAGTTTGGATCTCGGTCAGTGGATCGGATTTTAAGCCGACTAATTCATACACACTCACAGGTTGATTTTTGCCCTTGACTTGAATGCGATCTAGTTCGCGGACCCAGAGGCGATCGCTACAGAGATTGTAGGTAGTTTCACTAATGATGGCATCTGTACCATATTGTTTACTTGCGCCCTCTAGCCGTGAGCCAAGGTTCACCCCATCACCGATCGCCGTAAATTCCATGCGTCTAGTGGAGCCAATATTGCCACTGATCACCGTATCAGAATTAATACCGATGCCAATTTTGATCGTCGCCATATCGATTTCTTTTTGGTTTTGTGGCTTCAGTTTTTCGAGCCGCTTGATATTAAATTCTTTTAAACGATGGCGCATATCGATCGCTGTCTGCACAGCCATCCACGCATGATCGGGAATTGGTAAGGGCGAACCAAACACCGCCATAATCGCATCACCGATGTATTTATCCAGCGTGCCTTTGTAGTTAAAGACCGCCTCCACCATCGTTTCAAAATATTCGTTCAGCATCATTACCACATCTTCAGCAGTGAGAGATTCGGTAATCGTCGTGTAGCTGCGAATATCTGAGAATAATACGGAAACTTCTTTGCGATCGCCGCCCATCTTGGCATCACCACCAGCGAGAAGCTGCTCGGCTAGCTCTTGGGTCATGTAGCGATACATCGTACTCTTGAGGCGTTTCTCTTGGCTGATGTCTTCCATCACGACTAGAGCGCCACGCACGCCTTCACCTTCGTCTCCTTCAGACATAGTGTTGATGGAAATATTAATGCTGTGCTGTTCGCCATCGGTAGAGCGCAGAGTTTGATCGGGATAATATTGCTTGCGACTTTTTTCGTCACCGCCCTCCAAACTAGTTTCAAACCATCTAGTGAAGTTCGCCTTTTCAATATTGATCAGTTCATACACAGATCGGCCTTCTAACAAGGCATTTCCAACTCCAAGTAAGTCATAGGCTCGTTCATTAGCAGCGATGATTTTGCCATGTTTATCGGTGGAAATTACACCATCGGAAAGGCTTCGCAAAATGTCTTTTTGCATTTGCTGTTCTTGCTTGACCTTAGCAAATAACTTGGCATTTTCTAGCGCCACGCCAGCTTGAACATTGAAGACTTTCATGAATTCTTCATCATTACTGTTAAAACTTGCCTTGAATCTTTCAGGGGAAGCTGGCCATGTGTTGGGGTCATATTCAGGAAAATCGCCACGCTGAATCTTGTTAACTAATTGAGTAACACCAATTAACTCTTTGTTAGAGTTGAAAATTGGCATACAAAGCAGGCTACAGGTGCGATAGCCATTAGCTTGATCGAATTTTTTAGAATTGCCAGCATCAGGATGCTCGTAAAGATCAAAGGGAATATTTAAGACTTCGCCTGTGGTTGCTACACGCCCTGCATAACCTACGCCCATCGGTACGCGCAATTCTTTGGTTAAGCCGTAGTGGTCAACTATTTGTGTCCAGAGATCATTGCGATCGCGATCGATTAACCACAATGTACTGCGATCGGCATTCATCAATAACTTGGCTTCGTCCATTACCTTTTTAAGGGTAGTCTCTAGGTCTAAACTCTGACCAAGGGACATGGCAGCTTTCATCAGGGCATCGGCAGCGCGTTGCTTCTGAGCAGCCGAATAAAAAGCCTGCGAGCTTTCTAAAATTAGGCGCATTGATGGCGCAAACTGAGCAAATAGAGCTTGATCTTCTTCCGTAAAGCCAACTCGATCAACACTCTCTTCAAGAGGGACAGAAGGATCGATAATTCGTAATTTGTTAATTAACTGCACCACCGCAACCAGTTGATCGTTATCGTTCAACAGGGGCATGGCAAGCATGGAGTAGGTGCGATAACCAGTCCGCTCAAATTGTTTTTTAGCTTGCGCCGATCGCGGATCATCGAAAAAGTCAAAGGGAATATTGACGATGCGACCATAGGTAGCGACTTCACCAGCGATGCTAGTTGGCTCGGTGGAAATCCGAATTTCAATATTTTTGCCATCTTCACTAGGTACATTTGTCCATAGTTGATTTTTATCGGCATCTAATAAAAAAATTGTGGTGCGATCGGCTGATAACAATTCACCAATTTTGCCGCGAATTGCTTGGAGCATCTCATCAAGGATGACATCAAAGTCGGTGTTGAGCATTCCGAGGGTTTGATTGACGATCCTTAATCGCTGCTCAACGTCATTAACGACTTGGCTAAACTTTTCGGGGGTAAGTGGTGCAAGCACAGAGGCAAAGTTACCTGCTGCGGTTACCGCTAAGGCACTGCTGGATTGGCGATCAGAACTATCTTGAAAATTAGTTAAAGCTGGGGCGGGAGGGTTGGGCTTGACAGATGGAGATTCGCTTGAAGATTCGCTCTCTGCAATCACATCGATCGTTGCCTCAATCGTAGCGTGGGTATCTATGGATGGTATGCGAGAAGGGGATGATGGTGTCATATCAGCACTAAGATTTTCGGTTTAGTCCCAACTTTTTTAAGAGTGGTGATGCTTATCGCAACACTCTTGTTCCACTTGCACTGTTGCTTTTGAGTTTATGCAAAGCCAATTTCGTCAAATTGAAAAAATTATCTTAGCACCCCTCAGATTGAGATCGCAAACCTAGAAACTATAGGCGGCGCGAATCACCGCCCACCGACCCAAATCCACAAGACTGCGCCCCGCAGGGGCGCAGTCTTGTGGATTTACTTAAGACGATCAGGGGTAATCCGAGCTTGGATCATCTCACATAGGCGATCGCTGACGGCTTCGGTAGTTTCATCCTTCGTGACCATAATCGAAATATCGGCTTGAGCATAGCGATCGCGACGTTGGCTATAGATATCATTGAGGGTTTGCAATGGATCAGCAGTTTGCAAAAGAGGGCGTTGCTCCGATGCTGTTTTGAGGCGATGGTATAAAGTATCAACTGGGACATCAATCCAAATGACGATGCCATCGTGTAAATGTGACCAATTGAGCGATCGCATGACGATTCCACCGCCTGTAGCCACGACTAGACGGGTATAAGCCGAGACTTGTGAAAGTACTTGTTGTTCGAGATCGCGAAATTTCTCCTCGCCATCCTTGGCAAAAATTTCAGGAATTGATTTTCCTGCACATTTCTCAATAAGTGGGTCGGTATCTAAAAAGTTGTAACCTAATTTTTGTGCTAAAAGCTTGCCGACGGTGCTTTTACCTGCACCCATCATCCCAATCAAAAATATATTCGTTCCGTTGAGCATTTGCCTGTATTTAAAATTTATGATGGGTAGTCAAGGAAATTTCCTAAACTAATGTTCCCACAGCAACAGGACTTCTAATTAGCGCTTCTAATTTTTCGGTCGGAGATTGCTATAAAATTTTTATTGCTATCTTGATACTTAATGGTAAAACCGTAAGTCAAAGATATTTAAGATTAAATTTTTAAGAGTATGTTGTGAATGCTGAACTATCGCACAGTCTTGTCTCATAAAAGTTTGCCAAAAAAATGGATATTAGGTTTGGGGATTATCAGTGTTGCCGCGATCGCCAATACCTTATTTTCCATTGAGCATGACTGGCATTTACTGAGCATAAGTACACTGATGATTGGCGGCACACTTTTGTTTGTGAATGTGCGAAAGAGCTTTGCTGCGGGGCTAGAGCAGCCAAACGTAATCGATCGCAGTTATCTATTT
Organism: Phormidium tenue FACHB-1050; assembly: GCF_014696925.1. GTDB lineage: Bacteria > Cyanobacteriota > Cyanobacteriia > Pseudanabaenales > Pseudanabaenaceae > Pseudanabaena. The sequence goes on from NZ_JACJQY010000014.1 coordinate 82,624, forward strand.
AAAGAATTACAGAAAGCGCAAAAGGCGATCGCTAAAATTGCCGATCTTAGTAAACGCACAACTTTAGACCAGCAAGCACAACAAATTACTAGCAATCTCCAAAAAAATCATTTTCAGATCGTCGTTTTTGGTACAGGCTCCGCAGGCAAAACTTCGGTGATTAATGCTTTGTTGGGGCGCAAGGCAGGTAAGACGGGGGCAGCAATTGGCACAACGATCGCTCGTCAAGAATACACTTATCAAGGGATCGACTTTTCACCCGTTGGCATAACGCCAATTCAAAGTGAAAACAAAGTTAAGCGCCAGATTTCTTTGCTTGACACATCAGGGACGCAAGAAATGGGAGCGATGGGGCAGCAGCGGGAAATCGAATCTCTGCAAGTTGTCCAAAATGCCGATCTGATGATTTTTGTAACGGCAGGAGATTTAACCAATAGCGAATATGGCGAACTTGAACGCCTTGCTGGTCTAGGTAAGCGTGTAATTCTCGTTTTTAATAAGACGGATTTGTATTTGCCAAGCGATCGCGAAAATGTATTAGCTAAGCTCAAAGAACGCACGCATCATTTCTTAGCTCCCACCGATATTGTGGCGATCGCCGCTCAGCCTAGTCCCATTAAAGTGCGTCAATATGCCAATGCTGAAGATTCAGTTCATAGTGAGGCAATCCAAGAATGGTGGGAAGATCTACCGCCCGATGTGAAAGCTTTAAAAGAACGCATTGAGACAATTCTTTCTAATGAGTGGGAAGACTTGCTAATTCACAACACCCATCTGCAAATCAAAAATTTGCTACAGGAAATCAATGGCACAATCAATCATCAACGTCGCCAAGATGCCGCCATAATCATTAATCGTTATCAATTAATCGCCGCTACGACAGTTTTTGCGAATCCCATCCCTGCGATCGATTTGTTGGCTGGAGCGGCGATCAATACCCAAATGTTGATGGATCTCGGCAAAATTTATGATCGTCCACTCAATATCAAACAAGCTCAGCAATTTGCGATGATCATTGCCCAGCAATTATTACAACTTGGCTGCATCGAAATCGCCAGCTCAGCGATCGCCTCTTGCTTTAAGGTAAATGCGCTCACCTATGCGATCGGTGGCTCCATGCAAGCCGTTACCGCCGCCTACTTAACTCACATTGGCGGTACGAGTTTTGTGGAATATCTAGAGCAGCAACCTGAAACACAATCTGCTCCTGCGATAACCAATGCATTGCAAAAAATATGTCAAAAAACCTTTAATGCGTTACAAGGCGATCGCTTCTTTATTGACTTTGTAACCAGTATTTCCAGTCGTGTCGCTAGCAACTACAGCGCTTTGCGCTCATAAAAAAAGGAGGGTGCAAAGCACCCTCCTTTTTTTGTTTAATTATTTGTTTAATTACAAGTCGCCACTGTTAGCAGATAACAAAAAGATGATGACGGGGCCAGAAACGACAATCAGCGCTAAACAAGTCAATTGGAAAATTAGCTGAAAATTAATACTGGAAAATGCGGAAAATACAGGGTTTAGGAAGTCCATAGCGGTTTTCTTAAATATGATTAATAAATCAAACAAAATTCTAGAGATATTCTAGCAAGCATCGCTACTCAAAAAATCTTTAAAACCCAGAAAATTAAAGAGGGGCGCTTTGCGCCCCTCTTTAATTTTCTGGGTTTTGTGAAAACCTAAAATCGGTTTTGATAAAGAAGCGCTATCATTTGAAATATATTCAAAACATTCAGAATTGGTAAGAGTTATACCTGTGCGTCATCGAATTTGGTTGTTGGCAATACTTGCTTCAGTTAGCGTTGGAGCCTCTCCACTACGCGCTCAAGCTCTTCTGCCTCACACAACAAGGATTAATTTTGGCAACTTAGAAGAGCAAGCGCTCAACTTGGCAAGGGAAGCCGCTCAACTTGCTCAATTTGAGCAGTACGATTTGGCATTACCTCGCGCTCGCCTAGCCGCACAACTAGCGCCCAAAGCATTTCAAACTCAAGGTATTCTCGGCAGTATCTATCTCCGTAAAGAGCAATATGCTGAAGCCATTACGGCTTTGAAATTGGCTCTTAATCTCAAAAAAGATGAGCCGACGATTTTATTCAGTTTGGGGGCTGCCTATCTCCGCAATAAAAATTATCCCGAAGCAATTAGTCACCTCAAACAAGGACTAGCCCTTGAGCCAAAGGCGGCAACAGCAATGTTTGACCTCGGCAATGCTTACTTTTTGACCAAGCGTTATGACGAAGCAGTGACTATCTACAATGATGTCCTCGTAATCGATAACAAGTTTTGGGCAGCAACTAATAACATCGGTCTAGTTGAGTATGAGCGTGGCAATGTCGATCAGGCGATCGCTAAATGGCAAAACTCACTCAAGCAAGCCGAAAAAGTTGAGTTTCTTGCCGCCGAGCCAACCCTTGCCCTTGCCACGGCTTTTTATCGTAAAGGCGATCGCACTAAAGCCGTTGAGCTAGCGGTAGAAGCGATGAAAATCGATCCACGCTATGGCAAAATTCCCTATCTAGTTGAAAATCTCTGGGGCGATCGGCTTATTGCTGATGTGCAAATCGTCTTGGCGCAACCGCAAGTTAAGCAAATTTTAGCTGAGAGCGATCTTTCTACTCGCCAAGTTCCCAAGATTCGCCGTAATTAATCATAAAACCTAAAAAGGAGCCTTTAAAGGCTCCTTTTTAGGTTTTAAATTACTTGAAATGTCCACTAATACCGATTCACGAAAGAGTGGTCACACTTTCGTGAATTATATCTGTCGCCATTCTTGTTAGACAAATAATGTGAGGCGGCGCTTCGCGCCGCCTCACATTATTTGGGTTTTTATTTGTCCTGATACAGGTGTCTATAGCTATAAAAACCAATTAGAAACTTGCGATCGCCTGTTCAACAATGGCTAGTGCTTGATCAATCTCCTCAGCCGAAACAATCAACGGAGGTACAAAGCGCACCACCTTCACACCCGCAGGCACTAACAACAAACCATGCTCAATTCCTGCGGCAACTACATCACGAGCTTGGATTTGGCTAGACTCTTGCAATACCAAACCATCGATCAAGCCCCAGCCACGGACTGAAGCAATATGTTGGGGAAAGCGATCGCAAATAGCTTGCAACCCAGTCCGCAGTTGTTGACCACGTTCTCTGGCATTGGCGATCAGATTATCCTTGACCATCGTGTTGCAAACCGACAGAGCCACGGCACAGGCAAAGGGATTACCGCCGAAGGTACTAGCATGATCGCCCGCTTCAAAGACATCACAACTTGCCTTGCACATCATCGCACCGATGGGAATACCGCCACCTAAGCCCTTTGCCGAAGTGAAGATATCGGGCTGAATGCCCAGATTTTCATAACCCCAGAGCATTCCACTGCGTCCCATTCCCACTTGGACTTCATCAATAATCAACAGGATTTTCTTCTCGTCACAAATTTCGCGAATACGCGAGAAATAAGCGCGATCGCCAGGGTTAACACCGCCTTCACCTTGCAATGGTTCGAGCATGATCGCGCAGAGTCTGCCTTCATATTTTTTGACAGCATCTTCGAGAGCGGCGATATCGTTGTAAGGAATATAGTCAAAACCTTGGACGAGGGGCGCAAAATTCTTGTGATATTTGGGCTGCCCTGTGGCGGTAACGGTGGCAAGGGTGCGTCCATGAAAACTAGCATTTGCTGTCAAAATCAAAGGATCTTCGATACCAAGCTTGGTATGGGCATATTTACGCGCTAATTTAATCGCCCCTTCATTGGCTTCAGCACCAGAGTTACAGAAAAATGCTTTGTCAGCACAGGAGTTTTGTACCAGCCATTTAGCCAATTGACCTTGGGGTGCAAAATAAAACAAATTAGAGGCATGGTGCAAAGTTTGGATTTGCTCAGTTACCGCTTTGACCATTGCAGGATGTGCGTGTCCCAACGTACAAGTAGCTATGCCAGCCACAAAATCTAAATATTCTTTGCCTGTGCTGTCCCATACTCGGCAGCCCTCGCCGCGCTCTAGGGCGATCGGAAAGCGAGCATAGGTACTCATCACATATTGATTAAACTCAGCGATCGCATCAGTTGCGACTTGCGGATCAGCCTGAACTTGAGATTGTACTTCTAGCGTAGTTGGCGACATGGATAAAAATGTGATAATGCTGTTAATTTCATTATGAATGATATGAGAGTTTTCACGGGAACTTCTGTAGTGGAATTAGCGAATAAACCCAAATTTTTTATTGAAAGTTTTGCTTTGCAAAACTTTCAATAAAAAATTTGGGTTTTACTTCAGTGCTTTGCGCTGTAATGATATTCCAGTAGTCGCAGCAAATAAAAATATGCCATACATTATTCAAAATCAAGGTACTCCCCATGAGCGCGTCTGCGATCTAAAACATGGTGTAAATACGATCGGGAGAGGACTAGATAATAGTATTGTCGTAGAGGATGATGCTCGAAGTTTGTCACGTCATCATGCGGAAATTCAGGTAACAGATAAAGGACTATATGTTACCGATTTAAATAGTAGTAATGGCACTTTTGTTAATCAGGTCAAGATTATCCAACAAAAACTAAATCATGGGGATTTGGTGCAGTTTGGTAGTGTTGTATTTCGATTAGTTGATGAATCTCAATCTGGCACAACTTCTGGGGCTAACCCCACTAATCAAAATACAATTCCCAATTCAGGATTGTCGATTTTAATGCGAGTTTCTCCAGAGAAATCTCGTGTGAATATGCAAGATTTACTCCAACAGCAGAAGCTCGCAACCTCAGGCTCAGTGCTGATGATTCAAGGTACTGATGAGGTGCAAAGGACATCGGCAAAGTTACGAGTTTTGTTGGAGGTTAGCCAAGAATTAGCCTCTCCAGAAGCCTATTCGGCTTTACCTGAAAAGATTTTAGAATTATTACTAAAAATCATGTCAGTCGATCGCGCCGTATTATTACTGATCGATGAGAAAACTGGGCAGTTAGAACCAAAAGCCTACAAATTTAGTAACCCCAATACAACGGCTGACCTTGATTTTTATAGTCGCAAAATCACTAATTTTGTCTTGAAACAAGGTGATGCGATCATTAGTGATGATGCTTCGCTCGATCGCCGTTTTGATAGTTCACAGTCAATTATTCAACAATCGATCCAAGCGGCGATGTGTGCGCCCTTAAAGCCAAGAGATCAAGCGATCGGTGTATTGTATGTGGATAATCTATCGCGTGGTCATGCATACCATAAAGAAGATCTAGAATTTTTGAGTAGTTTGGCAAATCAGGCGGCGATCGCGATCGAAAATGCCCATCTTTATCGCAATATGCAATCAGAAGTGATTCGTCGCACCAAGTTAGAGCGATTTTTTCCTGCCGCCGTTAGCAAAAAAATTGAAGAAGGTTGGGACTTAAATCGGATTGTTGAAACAGAAGTCACCGCTTTGTTTTCTGATATTAGCGGTTTCACCGAAATGACTGCTCAAATGCAGCCGCGCAAGGTTCTCGAATTCTTGAATGAATATTTCAAGGTGATGGTCGAAGATATTGTCTTCCCCTTTGGTGGCACATTGGAAAAATATATTGCGGATGCCCTTTTAGCAGTCTGGGGTTCACCCTATCAAAAAGAGGATGACGCAGTGATGGCTGTGAATGCAGCGATCGCCATGCAATGGGCGATGAAACAATTAAATGAAGATTGGACAGAACAAGGACGAGATCTCCAAATTCAGATTCACATTGGACTCAATACAGGCATGGTCGCCGCTGGTAATATTGGCTCTGAGAACCTGATTCAGTACACGAATATTGGCGATACGATGAATGTGGCTAGTCGCATTTGCACAGCCGCCAAAGCGGGAGAAGTATTTATTTCTGAAAGTACAAAAGCCAAGATTTCTAGCTTAAATCTACCGTTAGAAAAGCTGGATTTGATTAAAGTAAAGGGTAAAGAAGAGCCATTGCAGTTATATCGAGTTCTTTGGGAAAATGTTGATGTCAAGGAAATGATCAGCAATATCAAAACAAGTTTTTCGGCTGGAGTCTCTCAGTAAACACACGACCCAAAACAAAATTTTTTGAAAGTGTTGCTTCGCAACACTTTCAAAAAATTTTGTTTTGGGTTTGAGTGCTAAGCGCTGGATGTTGCATTAATAGCTTGCTCCTGTATAATTCATTCCAAATTTACAGAGCTTATTTTCCATATGGTTACCAACCTTGTCAAACCACTAGCGGACAACTTTTGGAGCGAATATAACATTCGTCTAGAGCCTTGGAGTATGGGCTACGATGCGCCTGTCAGCATCAATCCTGAAGAAATTCCCGCTAGTGACAAGGTAAATACTGAAGTTGAATTTAGCAATGGTGAATGGCAACCAATTAGGGCAGCGATCGCCCCTGAACTGCCTAATCAAATTTTGTTTATTGATGGTCGATTGCGCCTTGATGCGAGCTTTCTGGGAAGGCGTGATGATGAGATTTTGTATGGAGCTTTTGCGACGATTTCAGTGGGTGCAGTGTTAGTTGATCGCACGATCAGTAGAGCTAAATGTGTAGCAACAGAAGTAACCAGAATTATTGCTCTAGGCGGAAATTTGACTCCACCCGTCACGTCAATCCCATGTCCTGTCAGTGGTCGAGGTGATTTGAAGTACGATCGCTGTTTGACTAGTAGTAACAATCAACCAGATACACCTTCTCAACTAGTACAAAGCGAAATGCTCGATGAAGAACTACGGATTGCCAATGCACTCTCGTTAAACAAAGAACTAATCAAAGAGAATACGCTAATCGTCCGTGATGGTCCTTTGCTCTATCGGGTTTATCAGACTCCCTATGATACGATGGGCTACGTAAAAACGATGGGTAAAGCTTATCTTAAAGGAGACAATGCCCAAGTCATGCGATCGCTAAAGGTAGGAGAGCGCACACCGATTTTTCGGATTTCTAAAGCCAATGATTCCAATCTTAGTTGGTACTTGCGATCGGGCAGTAAAGATTTGAACTTTAAAAAGCTGGGCTATCACGATCTGCATGGAATTATTCGGATTGATCTTGATGGCGCAATCCCTCTTGAAAGGGCTAAGGAGATCGCTGATCAAAGTACCTACTTAATTCCTCAATATGCCTCACATCCCACCCGCGATCCCCGTGCGCCGCAAAACCTCACGCCTGTGGGAGCCTTAGAAAAAGAGCTTGGGCGGAGAATGGGAAGCCGAGAACTAATTTCGCGGCGCTTGCGTAGTTTCTTAGCAGATTCTGCTAATTTTCAGTCGCTCTAGAACACACAATATTTTTTTTGTGGTGCGGCGAAGCCGCGCCACAAAAAATTTGGTTCTTTATTGTAAGATTAGCAAGATTAGACAGAATTAACTAGATTGGCTCCACCAAACTCTCGAATCAAAGTATTTTTCTTAGTCATCGCCACGATCACATCGATGATGTCCCTCATCGCCATGTATCTAGACCGCGATGAACTGGTTTATATCGGACTTGCCATCATCTCGACGATTATCTTTCCAATTCTCTTACCGCCGTTCATAACAGCGATCGCCTCGTCGCCACTGGGAAAACGCTGGGATATTACCCTATCGATCATTCTCGCTGGAGTCGCCATATTAATGGCAACCCATGTCACCGAGTTTGATATTGCATTTGCAAGATGGTTTGACAGTCTGAAATGGGAAGCATTAGGAGCCGTAGGACAGATTTTAATCGCGATTTTGGCGGTGTGGGTGGCTTGGCGACAAAATGAAATTTCGGAAAGTTTGACAGGTCAGCAAAATGTCATTACCCAACAGCAAACCATTGACTCCTATTTCCAAGGGATTTCTGATCTCGTTCTCGATCCACAAGGACAATTGGAAGACTGGCCCCTAGAAAGAGCGATCGCTCAAGCCAGAACCGCAGCATTGCTGGGGGGATGTGATGCTGATGGACGTGCGAAAATTATTCGCTTCTTGTCCAGTGCCAATCTTTTAACTCCACTCAAACGCGATGGCTTGCTTGGTCGTCCAATTCTGGATGGAACTGGCGGCTATGTAGTAGATTTGGCTAATGGAGTAAGGGTAGTTAATTTGGGAATGATGCTAGCTGGTCGTGATGTTTGCAATACGGATTTGCGAAATGCGGATTTAAGCGGTGCGAATTTGATTAAGACAAATTTTGTGAATTGCGATCTTACGGGTTCAAACCTCGTGGGGGCGATCTTAGCTAAGGCAAACTTGCGCGGTACAGATCTTAGTCGAGTGAGGCTATTTTATGGCAACCTAGAAACGGCTTCTCCCCGCGATCGCCAACATCTCCCTAATTTCGAGACAGGAGAATATACAGGCGCAGTGGTGGAAGATGCAGACTTTAGCAAGGCGATCGATTTATCCGAAGAAACACGCCAATATCTCTGTGCATGGTGTGGCAAAAAATCTCGTAAAACTATCCCAGGAGGCTGTGAAGATGTACCAAATAGATTGGGGCGCTAAAAGTTGCCAAGCTTCGCAACGCCAAAATTTATCACCACAAAGCAGAAATCACAGATTAGCGATCGCCACTTTCTTCAGTTTCCAGATCTCTGCAATTGCCATGATGCCGATGCTTAGTCTCGCCGAAACTCAGTCAAAACTATCTGTGCAGGAAGATACACCCGAAGAAGTTTTACGTGCCGAAATCTATACCGATGCGCGATCGCCGATCGATGGCAAACAACTCTCAGCCGCCGAATATACTGAACTCATGGAAAAACTGCGATCGCTAGATGGTATACCACCTGAAGATTTCGTCTCACCCAAGGTGCGCGAAGTCATCGGTCTATTAAAGCTTCGGAAATTCCTAAAACAGTTTATTCCATTTATCCCATAACTAGAGGCGACGATGGATGGCACGAAGAAACGCCCATCATCGCCTTCACTACCAAAAACATGATCTATCAAAAATGGCAATAATTATCGCAGGTGAGCGTAGTGGTGTAGGCAAGACCACCGTAACTTTGGCACTACTAGCAGCAATGAAAGCGCGATCGCAATCTGCTAAATCTCCCGTGCAATCTTTTAAAGTGGGACCCGATTACATCGATCCCATGTTCCATTCTTACATCACGGGGCTACCCTGTCGCAATCTCGATCCCGTCCTCACTTCTGAATCCTATGTAAAGGACTGTTTTGCGAAATATCGTCAGAAAGCTGAGTATGCAATTATCGAAGGAGTGATGGGGCTATTCGATGGCGCAACGGGGAAAGATGATACTGCTAGTACTGCTCACGTTGCAAGGCTGCTAAATGCGCCAGTAGTAATCATTCTTAACTGTGCTAGTACTTCGCGTTCAATTGCAGCGATCGCGCATGGATATCGCACCTTTGATCCACGCATTCACATTGCTGGTGTTGTGCTTAATCGCGTTGGTAGCGATCGCCATTTAGAGTTATTAACCCAAGCCTTAGAACCATTAAATTTACCAATCCTAGGTGTTCTCCGTCGCCAAGATGATATCTCTATTCCCGATCGCCATTTGGGACTAATTCCCACTGCGGAAATGTCTAATCTCGATGGAATTATTGAGCGATTAGCCCATCTAGGTGAGACTTGCTTTGATTGGGAGAAATTATTGCCATTGATGGCAAGCCCTCACTCCCCATCCCCATCTCCTATGGGAGAGCAGGAGCAAGAAATATTACTCCCCTCTCCCCATGGGAGAGGGGCTGGGGGTGAGGGTATCCGCATTGCGATCGCACAAGATCGCGCTTTCAGTTTTTACTATGCTGATAATCTCGATTTGTTTAGAGAAATGGGTGCGGAGCTAATTCCTTGGAGTCCTATTAGCGATCACACCTTGCCAGAAAATATCCAAGGTTTATACTTTGGTGGCGGCTTTCCTGAAGTGTTTGCCAGCGAATTAGCCGAAAATAAGACTGCTAGAGAGTCTGTTTACAATGCGATCACATCAGGCATACCAACCTATGCCGAATGTGGAGGGTTAATGTATCTGTGCGATCGCATTGTTGATTTTCAGGAACAGTCATTCCCAATGGTGAATATTTTCCCGACGGCAGCAAAAATGGGTAAGCGGCTAACTTTGGGATATCGTCAGGCGATCGCCTTGCAAGATAGCCCATTAGTGAATAAAGGCGATCAAGTTTGGGGGCATGAGTTTCATCGTTCATCTTTAACTGAATTAAGCGATCGTCCCTTGTATTCTCTGCAAGGCTATGACTCGCATTTACAGTATCCATCTGAAGGATGGCAAAAATATCAAGTTCATGCTGCCTATACCCATCTCCATTTCGGCGCACAAACACATTTATTAGAAAGGTTTCTCACTAATTGCAATCAAGTCTCTCGACTATAGCAAAACATCCTAAAACCCCAAAGACGAAAGGCGATGCGAAGCACCGCCTTTCATCTTTGGGGTTTTAGGATACAATTTAGGCTGAATGGTTCGATCGCAGCAAATGTCAAACGCAGAAATCTCAGAAAAAAAGACAGAAAAGGTCGTAGTCGGTTTGTCGGGCGGAGTTGATAGTTCCGTGGCTGCGGCCCTATTGCATCGTGCGGGATACGATGTCACAGGTTTGACGCTGTGGTTAATGCGTGGCAAAGGACAATGCTGCTCAGAAGGTATGGTTGATGCTGCGCGACTATGTGAGGAATTAGGCATTCATCATGAAATTGTGGATAGTCGTGATGTCTTTGAACAAAATATTATTAACTATCTAGTCACTGGCTATGCCGCAGGGGCAACGCCTTTGCCCTGTTCACGCTGTAATAAAGCCGTGAAGTTCACGCCAATGATGACCTATGCTCGCGAAAAGTTGGGCATCAATAAAATTGCGACTGGGCATTATGCCAAGCTAAACTTTAATCCTGAATCGGGACGCTACGAATTGCGCCGTGCCGTTGATCAAAATAAAGATCAGTCCTATTTTCTCTACGAAGTTGGTCAAGAAGAACTAAGCTGCTGTGTTTTTCCCTTGGGCAACACCACCAAAGTCGAAACCCGCAAAATTGCAGCAGAGTTTGGCTTAGCTACTGCCGAAAAGCCTGAAAGTATGGACTTATGCTTAGTTGAAGCTAATGGCTCCATGAAAGCATTTCTGGATAAATATCTCACACCTGTTCAAGGCAAGATTGTTGATACGCAAGGAAATATTTTGGGTGAGCATGATGGTACTTATCACTACACCATCGGTCAACGCAAAGGTTTGGGCGTAGCGGCGGCGCATCCTTTATATGTGATTGCCCTTGACCCTATCAAAAATGAAGTTATCGTTGGCGATCGCACAGAAGCCCATGAAAAAGAATGCACGATCAATCAAGTTAACTGGGTATCACTTGCCCCTACAGATGTTCCATTTACTGCCGAAGTACAAGTACGCTATCGCACTGAGCCTGCAAATGCAACGGTAATTCCCCTCGAAGGCAATCGGGCTAGGATTGTCTTTGACGAGCCACAATTTAGTATTACTCCAGGTCAAGCAGCAGTCTTCTATTGTGGTGACTTGCTGCTCGGTGGTGGACTAATCGAAGCCAAGCAATAAAAAAGGGACGCTTTGCGTCCCTTTTTTTGTCCTTTTTTTAGGCAGTTGGTACTACTTGTTTACGTAAAGAATTTAAGCGGCGCTTTGCAGTTTCATTCTTTTCATCTAGTTTTACGACTTGTTCATACATCTCGATCGCTTGAGGTAGCAGCTTTTTCTTCTCATAGGCATGACCAAGATTATTGATGGCAGTTACATAGCCATCTTGTAAAGCGATCGCCTCTTTGTAATTTTTGATCGCTAGATCGTACTGTTCCTGCGAGAAATAGGAAAATCCCAGTGCATTGTAAACTTCGGGAACGTTATCCCCTCCTTCTTTCAGTGCCTTATTAAATAGGACAATGGCTTGAGCATAGAGTTTTTTTCGCAAATAAACACTACCAAGTTGGTAATAGTCTTCGGGTGTACCTTTTTCCTTTTGCAGCTTGGGTTGAAGGTCAGAAATTACATTTTCTAAACTACGGGCTTTCAAAATCTGGCGGATAACTAACCAGCTAACCCCAGCTAGCAGCACAACTAAGGCCCCAAGGTATGCGATCGCTAATGTACTATCCATAAATATTTACTAATTTCAATCAATTTTATTAATACAGTTTTTCTATCATTGCACTCTAGCAATTTGTTTAGGTGGTTTAAAAAGTAATTTTTAACAAAACCACAAAAAGAGAGACTCTCTTTTTGTGGTTTACAACAAATTGCCAAAATCACAACTTTTGTTGTAGTATAATAAACCGTGAAATTGTTTGGGCTAGTAGCTCAGTTGTATAGAGCAATCGCCTTCTAAGCGATCGGTCGATGGTTAGAGTCCATCCTAGCCTGTTTATACCAACACACAAAACGGCTAAGTCGTTTTGTGTGTTGAAAACCCTTACTGGGTTAAGTCTTTAATTAACAAAAGTGTGACAACACTTTTGTTAATTGCTATTAAATATGTAGATATGCGGCGCTTTGCAACGCATATCTAATCTGGATTTTAAAAATGAATCAATACTTTGCAACTGTGGCGAGGGGTTTAGAAGCACTCGCAGCACAGGAACTAGAACAACTCGGCGCTCATTCGGTTGAGGCAGGATTTTGCGGTGTTAGCTTTGAAGGCGATCGCACTTTGCTTTATCGGGTCAATCTCTGGGCGCGGCTACCATTTCGGATCTTGATGCATCTCGATCAATTTGATTGCCTTGATGCTGATGATCTTTATCAAGGAATTAAAGCGATCGACTGGTCAGAATTTCTCACCCCTGAAATGACTTTAGCGGTGAATGCTACTGGCAAAAATGATCATCTCAATCATACGCATTTCACAGCTTTACAGGTAAAAAATGCGATCGTTGATCAGCAGAAGGAGAAATTTGGCGAGCGATCGGATGTGGATGTACAGGAAGCCGATGTCCGAATCGGCGTGCATATTGATGACAATGGTTGCACGGTCAGTCTTGATAGCTCTGGCAATAGCTTGCACCGTCGCGGTTATCGTCCCGCCGTGGGAGCCGCGCCGCTCAAAGAATCTCTTGCTGCGGCGATAATCCAGATGTCAGGCTGGCAACCAGATCAGATGTTTTACGATCCTCTCTGCGGTTCGGGAACTCTGCCCTTGGAAGCAAGTTTAAAAGCCCTGAATATTGCCCCTGGAATGTTTCGCGATCATTTTGGCTTTGAGACTTGGCTAGATTTTGATCAGGAACTTTTGGCAAAACTAATTCAAGAAGCAGATGATAGTCGTTTGGATACATTACCTGCACCAATCTGGGGTAGCGATCGCAATCCTGAAGTGGTAGATCAAGCAATTATCAATGCCAAAAACTGCGGCTTATCCAATCATGTCTATTTCTCGGCTCTAGACCTTGCGGAAGTAGTTGCTCCTGCTGACAGTGGCGTTCTGTTCTGTAATCCTCCCTATGGTGAGAGATTAGGACGTGATAGTGATTTGGGTGCTTTTTATAAACAGTTAGGGAATGTTCTCAAACAACGCTTTAAGGGATGGACAGCTTTTGTCTTGAGTGGCAATAAGCAGCTATCACAAACAATTGGATTGAAATGTGCAGAGAGAACAGCCGTACTCAATGGATCTTTGCCCTGCCAGTTAATGAAGTACGAGTTATATTAGAATTAGCATCAAAAATCATAGGCGAGATGACTAAGGCTATTGCAAATAAGCAATTATCAAATTTACTAATCGAGTTAAAAGCTAGTTTAGTAGAGCTATATGGCGATCGCTTATTTTCATTGATTCTATTTGGCTCGCAAGCAAGGGGAGAAGCAACTCCTGACTCAGATATTGACGTGATGACCGTCCTTGATGATCCTGTAAATGTAGCTGAGGAAATATATCGAACATCTGACATTCGCTACCATTTCCTGAATGAATATGGCGAATTAGTATCGATTATTCCCACTGCGAAGTCAGCTTTTTTAGATGCAGCTATTTCTTTAATCCGAGTGGTCAAGCGTGAGGGGATTGAGCTATAAAATCTCTAAGTTGGTGACTATAGTAAGGATTTTGTGGCTGATGAAATAGTTGCAAATAGAGCGATCACCGATGCAAAAACCTTTATTGCTAAGATTAGAAAATTTTTGCTAGATAAAGATATTGGAGAAGTGGATGTTGTCAGATAGAACTATAGGAATGTAAGTTTTGCTTAGGACATAAAACCCAAAAGATGAGTGGCGGCGCAAAGCGCCGCCACTCATCTTTTGGATTTTGATTTGTCCTAGCTATATCTTGCATTGCTATATCAAATCTGATGAGACCTATAGATAATTACCTTTGATTGCTAGTGACATTGATCACCTATCAGGTTTGTTTGTCTTAGATACAATGATGAGGATAAAAAGTTAATAAAGCTCAAAAATTGTGAAATTTATTTCAGTAGCTGTCATTTCGGCGATCGCCGCATTATCTATTCCATTCTCAGCCCAAGCAGATAGTAGAAAAGCATATTGTCGATATTTCCCTAATGGTGCTAGTCGAGCAACCATATCCATGCCCTGCGTATTTTCAATGAATCAAGGCAATGTTGGCATTCGTTGGGAAGACGGAGTATCTGACTATTTTTTGCTTAGTCGCGATCGCCCCATGACCTACACCGATGAGCGCGGTGGTCTTGTCTATCAGCAAAGGAGCGAAGATGCGAATGGTGAAAGTGTCAGAATTTTTAAGATGGAGAATGGCTCAATCCATATTTGGGGAAGTTAGCAACTTTCTAGCAGAACCAAGCGTCAATCGACATCGCTAAGCTCCTTAACCCAAAAACCTCTGGGTGATTTTTTTATCTAATTAAATTTCAACACAATGCAAAGAATTCGCATTTCCTGTTTGTCAGTTTTAGCGATCGCCACTTCCCTACTTTCCTTCACCAATTTAAAAGTCGAAGCTTTACCACAAAATACACCTGCGATCGCGCAATCATCGGAGGATGATTTCAGTAGAAACGGCTTCATCATGCCTAGCAAAAATATTTACTGTGTGATCTACGGCGATCACTTGCGTTGTGAGATTGTCAGCCGATTAAAGCCTATGCCACCACAACCAGAGTCCTGCAATTTGGATTGGGGCGGTGGCTTATCCTTGCCCAAATTTGGTAAGCCCTCGGTAATTTGTGCAGGGGATAGCGCTTATTCGCCAAACTACAAAACCTTGGCATATGGCAAAACTTGGAACAGAGGCGGATTTGTCTGCAAGTCGCGCACCGATGGGCTGACCTGCACCAACCCCAAAGGCAACGGCTTCTTTCTCAATCGTGAAGAATGGAAGACATTTTAATAAACACAATTACCAAACCATCCATGAAATATACTACCTGCCTATCTCTATTTTCCCTGTTGTCCCTAACTGCTGCTGTTGCGGCTCCAGTCCATGCTCAAAGTAATAGTGGTCATAGTTTGGTCGGCTCTTTTAGAACAGAACTGAAGTCCCTTAGCATCAAAATTGCGCTTCCCAAATATGTCCCTCAGGGATTTTGGATAGCGGCGGTCGAAACTGAACCCTGTCGTCGGGGAGACAGGATCGATGCTAATGGAGTTTGTCGCTTTGGTCCTGACTATACAGTGCTATATCGCAATGCTCAAGATCAGTGCTTTGCGGTTGAGGCAACTGGCGGTGGTATTGGGGGACCGACTGGACGCTATTCTCGTACTGTCAATACCAAACTTTTGGGCAAGGTGGATGTCAATATTGATACTGGTATGAGCGAACCGATAACGGAAGCGATCGCCAAGACTCCACAAAATAATTTATGGTCTTTTCCCGCAGGTAAATCCCCATTCTACTCTTTGAGAACTATTGATAGCGATGCTGCCAATCGGATCAATGCGGCGATTATTTGTAGTGACACAGCCTACATGACTCCCAACGAGTTTATCAAAATTGTCCAATCTCTAGACTGGTTGCGCTAAATCAATATGACATTCTCAAAAATCAAACTCTTTGGTTTTCTTGCCCTTAGCTGCTCAATAGCAGCCTGTGGACAAGCGCAAGCCTCAACTCTGCCTAAACAATTTTCTGCGGTGATCGCTCAAGCAGTGATTGAGCCAAAAGCAGAGCTAATAACCTCAGAAAAAACTAAACAGCAATCAGGTTCAGGTCTATCTCCAGAACAGGTACGCAAAATGCTTGAGGCGAGTCCCTACGGATATGCAATCATGACCTACTGGATTGAAGGAGACAAATCGCTCAAAATGGGGCAGTTTAACGAAGCGATCGAGCAGTTCCAAAAAGCCCTCGCCGCTTCAAAAGTTTGGCGCAAACCAAGATTTACGGTAGAGCAGAATCTGCTGGTAAGACAATGCGCGATCGCTGGATCTGAAGCTAGTTTGGTAGGCGCGATCGCCGCTCGTGATTACTACAAAAAGAATAATCGCAAAATGTCGGCTATTGACGAAGCGCTAAAAATCTACCAACGAGAGCGCAAATCATCATGGGATCGGGCGATCGCTGAAAATCCTAGACTTGAATCAGGCTGTCCCTAGTCAACTTAAAACCCAACCTAAAAAACAAGAACATGAAATTTATTTCTATACCTCTAATCTCAGCACTTCTCGTTTTAGGTTCTCCCCTAGCGCTACAGGCTAAACCTACTCAAGCCGAAGCCTTACATCGAGCTTTTGCAGAGATTAGCCAACAAACCTGTGATGATCGCAGCATCTTACAGGCAGGTATTAATTACAGTGTTTGTACTGCCAGTGCAGGCGACAAGGGACAGTATCGATTGATCTCTGCGTCGTCAACCATTGTCAATTATGGTGATGGTATTGGTTATTGGTATTACCCAAATGGCAAGGTAGCGGCAATTCGCTTTTTTCACACCGATGAGCTATTCATGTTTGATGGTGGCGGCAAGTTGCAAGCCGAATTAATTCGCGCGCAAAAAGTGATGGTCAATGGACAGGAGCAATTTCAAGAACGCTCGATAAGGGCTAATTTTACAAAATCAGAACGCGATCGCCTTGAAAAACTCGCCCAAGATGGCGGTAAAGATATTCTCTCTAAATTTAAAAAGCAACCGCAGTCAAGCACAAATGAGACTCCATCTCTGTGGAGTCATTGCAAAAGGATGATCGATGAAAATGTTGTGCGTTTAGAAGCTATTCCTAATGTGAAAGTCACGACTAGCAGCAGATTCTCTAAACTAATCACTCCCTATCCTGATCGCTCAGCTAACCTTGATCGCCGCTATGTATTTGCAATGGAAGGGCGTGGGGTTGAGACTGTGTGGAAATCTGTTGATCTAATGACCGAGATTACTCAAGAAATAACTAATGCTTGCGTTGGTACGGCTGCGGTTACATTTGGGCGCGATCGCACTGCTGACTCAGCAACCGTAGGACTATTTCCAAATGGCGAGATCAAACGATTTACTTGCGGTGTAGACTTTGATGATCGTACTCGCACCAGAACTCCTATGTCTTGGGGACAACAGGCTTGTGACTAATACCAAATGAAGAAATGGCGTAGCCATTTCTTCATTTGGTATAACTTTTCTCTAAATTTTAGTTGAGCTACAAAGAAAAAGCCATGCACAGCGTGGCTTTTTCTTTGTGACTTAGTATAGTTATAAAGCTTACAAATTTTATTGTCCATGTTACGAATTACCGAAATTAAACTTCCACTCGATCATCCTGAAGATGCACTGAAATTAGCAATTCTCAAAAAGCTGCAAATTAAACCCGAAGAGTTAACTAATTATTCTATTTTTAAGCGTAGCTATGATGCACGAAAGAAAACAGATATTTACTTGGTTTACATCGTTGATGTTGAGACACCTTTAGAAAAACAATTACTAGCAAAATTACAAGCAGATCCCCATGTTAAGCCCACGCCAGACATGAGCTATCAATATGTCGCCAAGGCTCCCAGCAATTTCAAAACTCGTCCAATCGTGATTGGGATGGGGCCAGCAGGGATGTTTGCTGGGCTAATGTTGGCGCAAATGGGATTTCGACCCATTATTTTAGAACGGGGTAAAGCAGTACGCGATCGCACTGCGGATACGTTTAACTTTTGGAAGGGAAGAACCGAATTTAATCCTGAATCTAATGCTCAATTTGGAGAAGGCGGTGCTGGGACTTTCTCCGATGGGAAACTCTACAGCCAAGTCAAAGATCCACAACACTATGGGCGCAAAGTTCTCACTGAATTTGTGAATGCAGGTGCATCTCCTGAAATTCTCTACATCAATAAGCCCCATATTGGTACACTCAAACTAGTCGGCATCGTTCAAAGTTTTCGCGCTCAAATCCAAGCTCTCGGCGGTGAAATTCGCTTTCAAAGTCGAGTAGAAGATATTGACATTCAAGATGGTAAAGCGAGAGGTGTAACCCTTGCTAATGGTGAATATATTGCTAGTAATCATATCGTTCTTGCTGTTGGTCATAGCGCCCGTGATACCTTCCAAATGCTCTATGATCGCGGCGTATATATCGAAGCCAAACCTTTCTCAATAGGTTTTCGGATTGAACATCCACAAACCCTTATTGATCAAGCGAGATTCGGCGATTATGCAGGACATAAGGTTTTAGGTGCTGCTGACTATAAGTTAGTTCACCATTGCCAGAATGGACGTTCTGTTTATAGCTTCTGTATGTGTCCTGGGGGACTAGTTGTGGCGGCAACTTCCGAGATTGGGCGCGTAGTTACCAATGGCATGAGTCAATATTCGCGGAATGAGCGGAATGCGAACAGTGGCATCGTGGTGGGGATTACGCCCGATGATTATCCAGAGCATCCTCTCGCAGGTATTGATTTTCAGCGTCGCCTCGAATCTCGCGCCTTTGAGCTTGGTGGTGGAACCTATGCCGCACCAGCCCAACTTGTAGGGGATTTTCTTGCTAACCGTCCTTCTCAAGATCTAGGTAAAGTTCATCCTTCCTATGCACCTAATGTGAATTTATGTGATTTGAGTGAGAGTTTGCCTGACTATGCGATCGCTGCAATTCGTGAAGCTCTACCTGCATTTAACAAACAAATCAAAGGTTTTGCGATGGATGATGCGATGCTCACGGGTGTGGAAACGCGCACTTCTTCACCGATTCGGATTAAACGTAATGAGAAATATCAGAGCCTCAATGTGGAAGGGCTTTTTCCTGCGGGAGAGGGTGCAGGCTATGCAGGCGGGATTCTCTCGGCGGGGATTGATGGGATTAAAGTCGCTGAGGCTGTAGCGTTGAGTATAATGACGTAGCCGCCCATAAGCTATTTGGATTACTAATGCATCGTATTGCCACTATTTCAGGGGGCTGGAACCAGTCCACCGACAGCGTTATTTTTGTTGATCAGCAACCTGCACCGATTGTGATCATTACTGCTGCGGATACGGATATCCAAACCCTTGCAGCGGCTACAGCCCGTTTGCCCGAAGATTTTCCACAAATTCGAGTGGTGAATGTCTTGCAATTACAGCAACAAATAGCGATCGATACCTATGCCGAAGAGGTGTTAGCTTACGCAAAGGTCATTATCTTACGGTTAATTGGTGGGCAATCCTATTGGAGTTATGGATTAGAAGTCGTTAAGGAGGTAGTAGAGAATACGGGTGCAGTTTTAATTGTTTTACCAGGGGATGAGCGCCCTGATCCAAATTTAACTAGTCATTCTACGACGACACTAACTTTGGTAAATCAGGCTTGGCAATATTTTATTGAAGCAGGAATTACGAACTATCATAATTTACTCAAATTTATTGCAACGGAATTTCTGGATGATGCGATGGAATATCAACTTCCTCAACCAGTGCCACGCATCGGGATTTATGAAGTTTCTCTTCCTGCCGAAGAAAAAAGTAGTAACGGATTAGTCGCAATTATTTTTTATCGCGCCCATTACTTATCAGGTAATACGGCAGCGATCGCGTCTTTGTGTAAGGCTTTAGCTAAGCGTAAGGTTAAACCTTTACCAATCTATGTTTCATCCTTAAAGGAACCCGATGTGCAAGCGGAATTAATTCGCTATTGCTTGCCTGAATCTGGTCAAAAAGTAGATGTGATTTTGAATACGACTAGCTTCTCTTTAGCAAGTTTAAAAACCGATACACCGCAAGTCGATCTTTGGGAAGCTTTGAATGTGCCTGTGTTTCAGGTGATTTTTAGTGGTGGACTTAAGAAAACTTGGGCAAATGGTACACAAGGACTAAATCCTCGCGATATGGCGATGAATGTGGTCTTACCTGAAGTTGATGGCAGAATTATCACAAGGGCAGTTTCCTTTAAAGCGATGCAGGGACAAAATCTGGCTTTGCAAACGGAAGTATTGACCTATGAACCTGTACGATCGCGGATTAATTTTGTCACTGATCTGGCGGTGAAATGGATACAGCTAAAGCACACGGATGTAAGCGATCGCAAAATAGCTTTAATCCTTGCCAATTATCCTAATCGTGATGGCAGATTAGCCAATGGAGTTGGTTTAGATACCCCAGCCAGTTGTTTAGAGATTCTCAAGTCTCTGCGAAGTTCAGGCTATAGCGTTGGCGAAATCCCTGAAACTAGCGACGAATTGATGAAGTTGTTAACGACAGGCGTAACCAACGATCGCGAATCCTTTGGAGAGCGACAGGTCTATCAATCTTTAGCATTAGCAGATTATCAAAACTATTTCCAGAATTTGCCCGAACCTGTGCAAAATGGAATTAGTAACCGATGGAATCAGCCAAAGCAAGAACAAGAATTTGCGATCGCGGGTATGCAATTTGGCAATATTTTTGTCGGTATTCAGCCATCACGCGGTTATGACCTTGATCCTACTCTCAATTACCATGCGCCCGATTTAGAGCCGACCCATGATTATATGGCTTTCTATCATTGGGTGCGCGACAAGTTTAACGCCCATGCGATCGCCCATATCGGCAAACATGGCAATCTCGAATGGCTTCCCGGCAAGAGTGTGGCTCTATCGGAAAATTGCTATCCTGAAGCCGCTTTTGGTGCGATGCCTCATTTCTATCCCTTTATCGTCAATGACCCTGGGGAAGGTTCTCAAGCAAAAAGGCGATCGCAAGCCGTTATTCTTGACCATCTCACTCCGCCGATGACTCGCGCTGAGTTGTATGGCGGCTTGCAGCAATTAGAAGGCTTAATCGATGAATATTACGAGGCGGAAACTCTTGATCCTTCACGTTTGGGTATGATTCGCGATCGCCTCATCGAAACCATCAAACAGGAAAATCTCTATCATGATCTAGGAATTTCCCTAGACCGTTTAGAGGATTCTTTAAATACAATTCTCACGACAGCCGATGGTTATCTTTGCGAGATTAAGGAGGCGCAAATTCGTGATGGGTTACATATTTTCGGGCAATGCCCAGAAGGTCAGCAGTTAAGGGATTTGGTTGTAGCGATCGCCCGAAATCCTACGGCTAATCGGATGGGGTTGACTAGGGCGATCGCGCAAGAGTGGCAATTAGATTTTGATCCCCTGACTGCAGATTTAGGGGAATTACTTGCAGCAAATTCGCATCCACGTTTAGCTAATTGTCGGATTATTGGTGATGCGGTGGAAGTTATAGAGGAATATGCGGCGGAGTTGGTAGCAGAGATTCTTGAAGAGATCCCCCCTACCCCCCTTGCAAAGGGGGGCGAGATTCCAATCAAAGAGATTTATGCTAGTAGCAAAAAACCTGAAGTCCCCCTTTATAAGGGGGATTTAGGGGGATCTTTTAGAGATTTAAAAATAGAAGAGATCCCCTCTACCCCCCTTGCAAAGGGGGGCGAGATTCCAATCAAAGAGATTTGTGCTAATAGCAAAAAGTCTGAAGTCCCCCTTTATAAGGGGGATTTAGGGGGATCTTTTGGAGATTTAAAAATAGAAGAGATCCCCCCTACCCTCCTTGCAAAGGGGGGCGAGATTGTGGCGGAACTAACGTGGATTCGCGATCGCCTGCTCCCCTCTCTCTACAAAACCAAGCAAGAAATTACAAATCTTTTGCGCGGACTCAATGGTGAATATGTGCCTAGTGGTGCATCAGGTGCGCCGACAAGGGGTAGACCTGAAGTATTACCCACAGGACGGAATTTCTATTCGGTTGATATTAGGGCTGTGCCGACGGAAACGGCTTGGGATATTGGGCGCAAAGCTGCGGATGTGTTGATCGAAACTTACACTCAAGAGCATGGTGAATATCCGCAAACCTTGGGGCTATCAATTTGGGGAACTTCCACCATGCGAACGGGAGGCGATGATCTTGCGGAAGCTCTGGCTCTGCTTGGTGTGCAACCTGTTTGGGATGGCGTATCGCGTCGCGTCGTGGATTTTGAGATTTTGCCTTTATCAATTCTTGGTCGTCCCCGTGTGGATGTCACATTGCGAATTTCGGGATTCTTTCGAGATGCGTTCCCAAATCTGATCGATCTATTTGATAGTGCGGTGAACGCGGTTGCGAATCTTGATGAACTTGCTGATCAAAATCCCTTAGCGGCAAAAGTCCAAGCAGAATCTGCACAATGGCAAAAGGAAGGCTTGACTTTAGAACAAGCGGAAGAGCGATCGCGTTATCGGGTATTTGGCTCGAAGCCAAGCGCCTATGGTGCGGGTTTGCAGGGCTTAATCGAGTCGCAAAATTGGGAGAGTGAGCAGGATTTAGCCCGTGCTTATATCAATTGGAGTGCCTACGCCTACACTAGCAAGTCTGAGGGTAAATCGGCTCCCGAAGCCTTCAATCAACGCCTCGGCAATATGCAAATCGTACTGCAAAATCAGGATAATCGCGAGCATGACATTCTCGATTCCGATGATTATTATCAGTTTCAAGGTGGAATGACAACGGCTGTCAAATCTATATCTGGCAATGCTCCAGATGTCTACTTTGGCGATAATTCACGGATGGCTCAGCCAAAGGTTCGCAAATTGAGTGAAGAGATTGCGCGGGTTTATCGATCGCGTGTTGTTAATCCCAAATGGATATCAGGCGCAATGCGTCACGGTTACAAAGGGGCTTTCGAGATGTCGGCAACCCTTGATTATCTGTTTGCCTATGATGCTACGACTAACTGCGTTTCGGACTTCATGTATGAGGGAGTTGCGGAGGCTTATATCTTTAATCCTGAAGTCCAGAATTTTATTAAGTCTAGCAATCCTTGGGCGTTGCGAGATATGTCGGAGCGCTTACTAGAAGCGAATCAGCGTGGGATGTGGCAAGATGTGACTGCGGATATGTTGGATCGTTTAAAGGCGATCGCTAATGAAGCCGAAGGAGCGATCGAATCTCAGACAAGTTAAAAGACATTTCTGAGACTCAATGAGAGATAGGGTTTCTGCTAATGTTATATTTAAGTATAACTACAAGAAAAATTATGCACACCACAAATCTTCGTAAGGTCGGTGGCTCGATCATGTTGGCGATTCCCCCCGCCGTCCTCGAAATTTTAAACCTACAATCAGGTACAACTGTGGGGGTTGCTGTTGACAATGGCAGACTGATTATTGAACCTCAACCAAAACCAATATATTCACTAGATGAGCTTTTGGCGCAATGCAATCCTAATGCTCCGATAACGGAAGACGATCGCGTTTGGCTAGATGTCAAACCTGTGGGGAATGAACTGTGAAACGTGGTGATATTTATCTTGTTTCGCTTGATCCCACGGAAGGACATGAGCAACAGGGAACTAGACCAGTTTTGATTGTCTCTCCTGATAAATTCAACGCCTTAACTAAAGTCCCTATCGTTGTTCCAATTACATCAGGTGGAAATTTTGCGAGAACCGCAGGTTTTGCTGTTTCTCTAGATTCTGCTGGAACCATCACTAAAGGTGTAGTTCGTTGCGATCAACCCCGTCCTATTGACTTGTCTGCTCGTAAAGCGCGAAAGTTAGAGAGTGTGCCAGATGCGATTATTGATGATGTATTGGCTAGAATTGTTGCTCTATTTAGCCCTCAATAATTTTGCGATCGCTGATTATTGGAATATTATGGCGTTTGATATCCAAGGGTAAATAGGACAGTTCTTTCTAACTCGGCAATTACGTTTATGTCTAGCTGTCCTAATCTTTTAATCAAGCGAGTTTTGTCAAGTACTCGGAGTTGATGACATAGTGCAACTGAGTCTTGATTTAATCCGCCTTGACCGTTAGAAATCAGTAAACAGCTTGGTAAAGCTGCACGGCGTAAATTACTGGAGTCTAGACTAAGTTGATTAAAAAAATCAAAAAAAGAGCAGGAAAAAGTAACCCAGAGAATGGATAACTGAGCAAATCCAAGAGAATGAAAAGGAGACGCTCATATGGGGAAGCAGGTGAAATGGCAAAATAGGAGGGAGTCATTTTCATGAATCGATAGAGATGCCATGATCAAATTTCCCCTGACGGAATTGTTAGATGAGCAAGCCTGCTATGAATGGTTATTAGAAATTCTACATCCGAAAGGATTGTATTGTCCCAATGGACACGCAATACCAGTGGGACAAGCGCCACACGATCGCCAACGTACACCAATCGTCAAATACAAGTGTCGGGAATGTGGGAAAGTGTTCCATATTTTTACAGGGACAGAC
>NZ_JACJQY010000015.1 GCF_014696925.1 Phormidium tenue FACHB-1050
GAAATTTATGCTATTCATTTTTGGTGCTGGTGTTCAATATCCGCACCTTATACGATGAATGGCTTTTTTATCTATAACTCCTAATTCTGTCCGCAGTATTGATCATAAAATCATTAAATAGATATCTAAATTTCTATTTTGCTGTCTAACGTGTTACAGCGTATATTTAGTTTAAACACGAAAATAGCATGATGCATTGATCTAGAATGGGGGGAATAGATTTTTTACATGAATTATAGAGACTGGAATAATCAAATTGCTGCTCATTTTTTCCATCCTGATATGGCTGGGAAGAATGTTTATCTGTATGTTACTCAAGAGCTAATAAGTGATTTGGGGCAAGATAAAGGAGTGGGGTTTGCGGATTTTATCAATGCTGTGAAGACTGGTTTTAGGACTAAGCGGCAATCTGAAGGAATTTGCAAAGATGCGCTATGGAGTATGAGGCTAAGAATTAATCAACCATATCCTTTGTACATTGCTTATCTGGCATTATTTGTCCTTGCTGCTGGTGTTGATGGGGAATTTGCAACTCATGCATATTATCCAAGGTTGAGAGAATTATTTGGTGACCCCAGCGCTACAGGAACATATCCTAATTTTGGCGAAATGTGGCAACTATGGAAAGACCTAAGTAAATGGGCAAATGAGGAGAGGTCTGGCGAACTAGGAATATTTACTTATAGAAGTGTTGGCAATCAAATACATATTGGATTACCTCTAGCGCAAGCGCTTTTGAGTGAAGAAGAACGGCGATCGCTTCCCTACATTTTTGCTGAAGCTAACTTAGATCCAATGACTCCGCGAGAACAAGAGGAGATTGGGGCATTAGTAAGCAAAAATGGGCGTAACTACTTACTCAATCGAACTTTACGGCTACTCAAAGAAACTAACAGTAATACAAACGATATAAGGCAGGCTTTGCTCGAAATTATTATTGATGAGCTGCATGACTGGGATGGATATGTTGAAGATTCATTAAACAAGACGGGACAGGTATATGGCTCTTTGAGGTTGTGTTGCCGTATCGATCAAATTGCTGGACGTACTGATTTCTCGTTGCGTTGTATGACTAAACGGGAATTTCCTGAAGATGGGTTGACATTAAAGTCAGATAATAATCAGTCTTATTCTTGTGAAGAGTATGGTGATGGTTGGTCTTCTCCGATTACAACGACTAATGGTCAAATGTTGGATGCTTCTCGCTTAGATTGGGTGCAGGGTGTGCAGGTACGATCGCATGATTCAAAATGGTGCTTTAGATTGCCAGCATCTCCAATTCGGATACTTGTTGATGGAAATAGTGAGGGTTTATCAGGTTTGGTCGAAGTGCATCAATTACCTGTACAGAGACAGTTTTACTTGGCTGCCCATGAAGATTGCCTAAATTTACTTACGCAGTGGGGCGAATCTAGCTGTCAAGGCTTTGAAAAATTATCGATCGCTCAAGGTCTACCCAATAGATGGCATTTTTTTAAAGTAGGTTTGGCTTGTAGCGATGAGCCAATTAAATATACATATTCTGTAATGTCGTTCCCGACTACATTGCGATTAGAACTTGTGGGTGGGATTCGTGTTAATCGAGGCAATAAGTTTTTCAGATTTGCGCCACCTAAATTGGTTTTACAAGGTAACACAGATTCTATTGAAATTTTTTGCAATGATATCCCGCTAAAGTCTGATGATACGGGCATCTATGAATTGCCTCTAGATTCATTGGAAATGCTAATTAAAGCAAAACGTGGAGAAAATACGGTTAAAACTGCCTCTCTATCATTAGTTGAAGATATTTCTTGGCAATTTGAAGATATTAATTGCAGATGCGATCGCTTTGGCAATGGTTTAACAGAACTTACTGATGCGAATGGCGTTACTGGGGCGTTAGTAACAGACTTTGATTGCCCTAGTTTTAACTTCAACACCTTGTTGCCTATTCAAGGAAAGCAAAGAGTTGTCTTTGTGGGTAGAAAAACTGGTCAAATTTCAAGCTCAGTACCTGAAGACTGGATACCTGTTTGGCTTGTTTCAAAAGGTCGCCGTAGTCAAGTCTTTTTCTGTGGTGGCAATTTAGCTGAATCTGAACCTATTTCAGTAACCTGCAAAGATAGAAAAAGATTGAAAGATTGGAAAAAGTTGCTTTGGGGAGAACGTAAAACAGTTTATCTGCCTACTCATCCAGATTTACGAAGCCTATGGAAAAAGTTTGAAAAGGAGGCAGAGCGTGTTTAATAGTGACAGGTTGCTTTATATTTTGTCAGCTAAACAAGATCTTAGTTGGACAGCCTTTAAATCGGTATTTGCCGCTTTGTATCCATCGATCGCCAGTGTTAGTGACTTAGAAAAACAGAGCATCAAAAATAAAAGACTGGAAGTGTTGCGATCGCTTGATGCTTTGGGGCATTGTGATTTTGATTTCACAGGCAACAGTGTTTATGTAGCTCCTCCTGCGTTGGTGAGGTTGCCCTGTGCTGGGTTTCCTCAAGCGGTTTTAGCAGGTGCGCGATCGCCTCAAACCCTTGAACAAATCAAAGATATTTGTAATTCTTTGGGCAAGCATATTAATGTCGAAATTCAGCCAGACGATGATCTGTCACTAGTACCAAGACGGATTACTGTTCAAGTAGAAGATGCTGAAGAGTTGAGAAAAATTGCAGACTCGCTCAAGATACATTTTAAAGAAAATCCCGCCGCTTGGGAAATATTAAATTTCTCTGGCAGTCTTCAGGATTACTTAGCAACACGCACATGGTCTGATGCTCCTGAACTCAATTGGCAACGTCAGACATTTAACACTAATTTTTTGCAGTTTCATTCTCATCAAGATCCTGAAAAGAATATCCGTCTTAGCCAGTATAAAAATCTCAAACGCAATACCCAAGCTTATTATTTTTGGCGAGATGGTCAGAGTACAGAAATAGATCGTGATTGGGGACGCTATGCAGTTTTGAGTGCGATGCACATAAATATTCTGTTTTACGATAAACGTAAGTTTATGATGGCTGTGCCTATTGGTGCAGAATTACCATGCTTGCTAAAACGAGCTTTAACGCTTTGCTCTGGGTATGTGCCAGAATATAGAGACAAAATTGATTCTTTAGCAAAATTATTGCCAAAAGTTAAAGGATTTAATCTATTTCAATCAATTCCACCTCAAATTGCTGAAATGGCTGCCTCTAAGTTAAGCCAAAACCTTATCATTCAATCTTTAGATATCTAATAGTAGAGATCATCTATGCAAGATCCTATTGGTGCTTTTGAAAAAATTCGTGACAGCTTGATTTTATATATCAAGACTGCCTTTGGCACTCGGTTTCCTGAGATTGAGCAAGAACGCGAAAGGCTCTTGCGAGAAACTGGTGCATTCTATCAAGAGCCTTGGATTGAGCCTCTGCCACGTTATTTAAAATCTGGGAAGTCGATTGACAATATTCAGCTTACTGATGTCCCTAATTTAGATGAAGCAGCTTTGCAAGATTTTAAGAGTCTTGCTGCCTGTGGACTAGTTGGGAAATATGAACTTTACAGCCATCAAGTCACGATGCTGAATAAAGCATTAGCAGGGCAAAATATGGTTGTAACTGCTGGTACTGGTTCTGGAAAAACTGAATCTTTTCTATTACCTCTATTTGCTTACCTTGCAAAAGAATCAAGAAACTGGCAAGCCCCTAATGCTGAACATCCTCGTCTAAACGACTGGTGGGAAAATGAGGATTGGCAGAATCAATGTAATCCTCTTGTCAAGACAAAACGTAGTTTTAAGCAATCTTATCGAGTTTCACAAAGAGGACATGAAAACCGTGATGCTGCGGTACGAGCTTTAATTTTATATCCGATGAATGCCTTAGTTGAAGACCAGCTTACAAGGTTACGGCGAGCTTTAGATTCTGACGAAGCAAGGGAGTGGTTTAGCGAGAATAGAAAGGGCAACAGAATTTATTTTGGTCGCTATAACGGTGTCACACCTGTAGCTGGTCGTGAGCAAAAAAAGACGGGTAAACCTAATGGTGAAAAAATTGAAGAGTTGTTAAAAGCGATGAAGCAGATGCAATCATCTGTTGATGCTTCTATTGAACACTTTAATAAAACTGGGGACAATGATGTAAGATATTTTTTCCCGCGTTTGGATGGCTCAGAAATGCGCTGTCGTTGGGATATGCAAGATGCTCCACCAGACATTTTGATTACCAACTATTCCATGCTCAGCATTATGTTGATGCGAGATGTGGATAAGAATATTTTTGATAAAACTAAGGCATGGTTAGAGAAAGAAGATAGTGTCTTTCATTTAATTGTTGATGAATTGCACTTGTATCGGGGGACAACGGGGACAGAAGTTGCTTATCTTTTGCGATTATTGCTAGAGAGGTTAGGACTTCATCCTAATCATCCTAAGCTCAGAATTCTTGCTTCTAGTGCTTCTTTAGAACCAAAAGATCTAGATAGCCTAGAGTTTCTAAATCAGTTTTTTGGTACAGAATGGATATCTGAACAGATTATAGAAGGTAAGTCTGAGCCAATTCCTAGTTTTGACACAGGAGAAATTATTGATAGCCAGCCGTTTATTGATTTAGCTAAATCGCTAGATAAAAAAAGCAATATAGAGGATTTGCAGCAAACTCCTATATACGAAAAATGTCAGCAGATTATGGAGTCTGAAAGTCTTGCTGTTGGCTCTAGGATGATCAAGGCTTGTGAGATTGATCAAAAAACTCGTGCTGTGGCGATCGCTGATTTTGCCAAAAAGGTTTTCGGTAGTAATTTAACCAAAGAAGAACTTAATCTTGCATTAAGAGGACTACTAATTACTCGTGGTTTTAGTACAAAAACCTCATTACCATCTTTTAGAATGCACTGGTTTTTCAGAAATATTGAAGGGCTTTGGGCTTGCACTAAGCCAAATTATGAGTGTGAGGAAGGAGATAAGAGTAAAGACAGACCCGTAGGCAAGCTTTTTGTAGATAATCCTCCTATTCTCTATGACAAATATCGCGTTTTAGAGATGCTTTACTGTGAACAATGTGGCACAGTCTTTTTCGGTGGTAATCGACTCAAACTCGAAAATGATACAGGTTGTGAAATTCTACCCACAGAGCCAGATATAGAAGGTATTCCTGATAGAAAAACATCTGTAGCTCTTGATCGCCGCAAATATTCTGAATTTGTTGTGTTTTATCCTTCTCAAAATATAGATAAGGAGGTTAGCAAAAAAGGTTGGAGACAGCCGTTAAGACAAGCTAGAGAAACCGAGAAGGCTAGTTGGAAGAAATCTTGGCTGGATACTCGTAGTGGCAAAGTTCAAGATTCTCCAGATGGGGAAGTTCAAGATTGGGTTAGAGGTCACATATTTGAGGTTTCACAACAACAAGAATTTATTGGAGCATTACCTTCTGTTTGCCCTTGTTGTGCTACTGATTACAGCAATAAATTAAACCGTAAATCTCCCATTCGAGGGTTTAGGACTGGCTTTTCTAAAATTAGTCAACTGCTTTCCAAAGAAATTTTTTATCAGTTGCCTGAAGATGTAGACTCTCGCAAATTGGTTGTATTTTCTGATAGTCGAGAAGATGCTGCTTCCATATCTAATGGTATCGAGCGGTCTCACTATGGAGATTTAGTAAGAGAAGCAATATTTGATGAACTTGGACAATTAGCAATAGGTGAATTATCTTTACTAGAAGATCTTCAAAACTATGATCAGCCTACTGCTACTGAAGCTAGATTATTTGCTCAACATAATCCAAATGTAGTTGAAGAAATACGCAAGGCGATTAAAAATTCTAATAAACCTATTCCACAAGTTCTAGACCCAGAAGATCTAGAACTATTTCAAAACAGAAAAGATAGCGCTCAAAGTTTACTCAATAAAGTTCAAGAAAGAGGTATAAGCCGAACTGTACCACTGCGAGTTTTGTTTGAAGGAATTGACAATGTTGAAGATACTGGTTTGTTAATTCAGCGCTTAGTACATCTAGGTGTCAACCCTGCGGGTAATGATGTCTTATATCAGGAATTTCATTATGATAATGGATATCATCATTGGACTAAACTATTTGACTTTCAATCTGGTGGATGGGATGCAAAATTATCTCCTGAAGCCAAAATACGGAGAGAAAGTACACTTCGCGCAAAGGTTAAGTCTGAATTATGTAAAGTGCTTTTCAGCCGTCTCTATTTTGGAGTTGAAGCATCAGGATTAGGGTATATCCTGTTGAACTTATCGAAAAATCAGCTTGAAATTTTATCTAATCGATGTGGACTATCAACACCAATATTTGAAAGTATAGTTAATGGTTGTTTGCGAGTTTTAGGCGAATTATATAGGTATCCTCAAATTCCTCAAGAGTATCCGATTGATGACTGGGCGGATTGGAAAGACGCACGAGCAAAATTGCGAAAATACATTGATAAATGCGCTGATGTATGTGGTATTTCACCGCAAAAATTAAAAGAGTCGCTATGGTCAGCTATTTGTTCTGAAGGTAAGCACTATTACTTAAAACTTGATCCTCGCCATTTGTCTGTAAGAGTAGCTATACAAGATGATCCTGTATGGCAATGTGAAATATGCCAATGTCCACATTTACATATTTCTGGTGGGGTTTGTACTAATTGTCTAGCAGATTTGCCAAGTACAAGTAACAAAACCTGTGCAGATTTATATGAGCGCAATTATTACGCTACAGAAGCTGTTAATAAACGCCAACCGATCAGATTGCACTGCGAAGAGCTAACGGGGCAAACAGACGATCAAGCTGAGAGGCAGAGACATTTTCGCAACATTGTTGTTGATGTCGATACACAATCAAGAAATTTCATTCCTCAAGTAGACACTATTGATCTCCTGAGTGTTACGACAACGATGGAAGTTGGGATTGATATTGGTAGCTTGATGGCTGTAGTTATGGCTAATATGCCACCAATGCGTTTTAACTATCAACAACGTGCAGGTCGGGCGGGTCGGCGTGGACAGCCTTTTGCAATTTCACTAACCCTTTGCCGAGGTCGCTCTCATGATGAATTTTATTATCGACATCCAGAAAAAATTACAGGCGATCCGCCACCAGTTCCATTTCTTTCAATGTCACAAGTTGAAATTATCCAGCGCTTATTAGCAAAAGAATGTCTGAGACGTGCTTTTATTGCTGCTGATGTTCGCTGGTGGGACAGTCCCAAACCGCCAGATAGTCATGGAGAATTTGGCACAGTTAAAGATTGGCATGAACAAGACAATCGCCGCCAAAAAGTTCAGGAGTGGCTAGAAACTTCTCTGGAGGTGACTGCGATCGCAAATGCTTTGTTGATCGGTGTTCAAAATGTTGATATAGCCCAGCTAGAGAATTATATACGTCAAGATCTATTCAAGAAGGTTACAGAATGTATTAATAACCTAGAACTAACAGGTGATGGTGTCGCAGAACGTTTAGCTGAAGGTGGTGTTCTGCCCATGTATGGTATGCCTTCAAGAGTGAGAGATTTATATCATCATGATCCATCGAGAAAACAGAAAGTTGCAACCATAGACAGAGACTTAGACTTAGCCATTACTGAATTTTCTCCTAGTGCTGAAAAGACTAAGGATAAACGCATCTATACCTCAATCGGTTTTACTGCACCATTATTACCAGATAAAGAAAGTGGATTAAGACCTGCTGCCGAACAACCACTTTCTAGCCGTAAATGGATGTTGAGGTGTCAACGCTGCCAATGTACAGAAACATCTGAAAGTCCGATTACACATACAGAATGTCCAAATTGCCATGCAACAGAAGAACAAGGATTGCGTATTTTTCAATGGGCTGTACCTTTGGCTTTCCGTACTAGCCTTAACGCAGGTGTTGATGCCAAAGCTGAATATGACATTTTAATTTCAGGTGCTGGCAGTGTAGCTGAGTCTGAGCCTCAAGATTTTAATTTAGTAAGTAATACGAATACTCAGATTGCTTTTTCTGAATCAGGTCGTGTTTTCCGTGTAAACGATAATCGTGGCAAGCTATTTGAAGGTGCAGTAGGTAAGGCTTTCTTTGGAAAAGAAGATAAAAAAATGTTGTCGAATCAGTGGATTGATGAGAGATTTCATAACAAGGCTAATGGTGTAAAGTTTACAAAGACGGGTGAAACTGAAAAGATCGCTATTGTCGCCCCAAAAACTACAGGCGTTCTGCGTATCCAACCCGTGAATGTCCCAGAAGGCTTATGCCTTGATCCCATTACCCACGGTTCAGCAATAAAAGCCGCTTTCTACTCTGCTGCATTTATTGTTCGATCTGTCACTGCACAAGAACTAGATATTGATCCCGAAGAATTAGATGTCAGTGGTTTACGTCAAGTCGATCTAAACGGTGCAAAAGTTGGAGAACTTGTAATTAGCGATCGTCTAGCCAATGGCTCAGGATTTACTGATTGGTTAGCTAAACACTGGGAAGATATCCTTAAAGAACAAATCCTAAATTCTAAAAACAGCTTTGCGGCGGCAATAATGTCAGATGAGCATCGCCAAAAATGTGACTCATCCTGCTATGACTGCTTGCAGCAATATCGCAATATGAACTATCACGGCTTGCTAGATTGGCGCTTAGGACTTTCCTTGTTACGAGTTTTAGCTAATGATAATGGCTCTTGTGGACTAGATGGCAAGTTTGACACGCCAGATCTCGAAGGTTGGCTCCAAACAGCAAGTAACCTGCGTGATACTTTTTGTTCATCATTTAGCAGTTGTTCACCACAGCAATTTGGAGAACTGGTTGGGTTTACATTAGGTGATAAGAAAGTGATTGTCGTACATCCTTTATGGGATTTGTATAAACCTGTTGGTCTATTGGCTGATGCGGTTGCGGTTGCTAAAGTTGAAGATCCTAGCCAAGTTGTTAGATATCTCGACACATTTAACCTGCTACGCCGCCCCAGTTGGTGTTATCAATCGTTAAGCTGAAAAACTTTGCGATCGCTTTTTTATAATAGAAAATGCTCTACTTGGATGTAAACCTAGCAATCTCTCACCCTAAAGATAACCTAAGCTAAAATTTATGAGTGAATCAATTAAAGCAACCCGTGCCACCGTAGCGATCGGGGCATTAATCGTTGATGGATTCATGTTACCCGATGGCAGTTATCGGATGTCGCAAACTCAGGCTGCGGAAACTGTAGGAAAAGATGAAATTAACGCCCGACGCTTTTTGTCCTCAAAGAGCATCAATGCCATACGAGGAGAAGGTTATACGCCCGACAGTATTGAGGTTGAGTCACCCTCTGATAAAAGAGGACAAACCCGATTTAATGCTCTACCTTTAGACGTAGTAACTGCTTATTGGCTTTATCAAAGTAGTCAGGGCAATCAACACGCTCTAGCGCTAGTTTGGTCATTACTGTCTGAATCTCTAGAACGCAGGTTTGATAATGCTTTTGGTGTAATTCGCACTGAGCAGGAGCGAAATGAGAAAACTTCAGCAAAAATCCAAGCTCTCGAAAAAGCTCTTGCTAATTTGGGAGAAGGATTTGCAATTAATGATGAAATACGCCGTGAGCGGGATTATTTCGAGTCTTTGCTCAAACAAAATGGGATCGAGCCTTATAAGTTGCCAAATAGCGATCGCTAATATCCAAAATCCATTCTTCTCGGCAATCTAAAAATCAAAGTAGATGAAGGGGAGTTTCTTGTCGGGACTGAGGATGCTGACTAGGAATAGGCTCACGGGGACTAGAAATAATTTCACTTGCCAATTTAACTGCCACTTGGAGCGATCGCATCGATAGGCAATTAGTGACAAAAGAACGATAGCGAACATTAATAACGAGATTTGTCCCACCGTAATCCCAAGGGACTCCACATAGATTTTTACGCCAAACTGAGGATCGCTCTCGTAGCCCCAAAGTCTTTGTAAAAACATATTGGTGTCGGCTAAATTGGGCAAGCGGAAAGGAATCCAGCCTAAAAAGACCACTAACTGCGTGATCACAATTGCTAAAATCTGCATTGGTATAGGTTTCCAGATTTTATGTAACCCTTCAAATACGCTGCAAACTTCCATCCAGAGGCGATGGACTACTAGCGCCGCACCGTGCCAGACACCCCAAATAATGAAGCCCCAGTTTGCACCATGCCAAATGCCAACGACGAGCATGATGATCATTAAGTTTAGGCAAGTGCGCCAAAGCCCACCCCTAGAACCACCGAGAGGGATATAGAGATAATTTCGCATCCATGCGCCGAGGGTCATGTGCCAACGTCGCCAAAAATCGGAGATGCTTGCCGAAAAATAGGGGAAATCAAAATTTTGAGGCAGCTTAAACCCTAATAACAAAGCGCTACCCCTCGCCATGTCGATATAGCCGCTAAAGTCACAATAAATCTGAATACCATAGGCAAATAAAGCTAGCCATAGATCAACACTGCCAGCGCGTTCAGTATTCCGAAAAGTGAGATCGACCAATCGCGCCATATTGTCGGCGATGATCCCTTTTTTGACGGCTCCACAGGCAAATAACCATACACCTTCAGCAATGTCTGGCAAAACAGGACGCGATCGCGTGACTAGTTGCGGCGCAAATTCTTGATAACGGGTAATGGGGCCAGATAGAAGTTTGGCAAAAAATAGTTTGTAAGCTGCAAAATTTAAAAAATTCTTAGCAGGGCTGTTGCCGCGATAGATATCGATGAGATAGGCAATTAACTCAAACACAAAAAAACTAAGGGTGATCGGCGGTACGATGTTTGCCTTCGCCCAGATTGCTAGCGAACTCCCCACTGGTAAACCCGTAATATTGCCGATCGCCGTCGCTACAAAAGGAATGTACTTAAAACCAAATAGCAGCAGCACATTAAAAAATATCCCCACAAACAGCAGCCACTGCTTCAGGAATTTATCTCCTTTGCGAATTTCTCCTCCTAGCCAGAAATTAACTGCCAACATCACTAGCAATAGCCAGACATATTGTCTCTGGATAAATGAATAAAACATTAAGCTTGCTGTCAAGATAACTAACAAGCGTGCTTGTACATTTGGTAAGAGCCAATAAACAATCGTTGTGATAATCAGGAATTGAGCATAATCAAGGGATAAAAAATCCATTTTTATGCCAAGCAAAAACTGAGAAAACTGGAGGGATAGAAAATCCATCGTTAGGAGACTACTTCAGGTTCAGGCAGGTTAAGCAGCACCGATGGATCCTCAAGGGGGTTGTCGTCAAGTGACTTGATCGGAACCCAGCTTGGTAAGGTGGAGCTAGCTTCTTCTACCTGTAATTGGACACAGGGAATTGTATCCGAAAGTATGGAGCTTGCCATCATGCCTGTATGAATCTCAACATGAGCGGAGGCGATCGCTTCAAAAATAAGATTTTGACCAGGGAACACAACCCGCTCAAAATACCACTGGGGGACATCGGTAATCCTTGCAATTTGGATTTTGCTGGTGGCATTTACATAGGAGCAGACAATTATTTTGTCTTGTAAGTTAGCAGGTAAAGGATCAAATATGGACATAGTATTTTTTATATAAAGTTATTTAAGCAAAAATTAACAAGATTTTTGAAAATCAAACCAACCTAGATTAGTCATAAATCCAAAAATATTCCCAATGAAGACAAATAGACCCTGCCGATCTGTTTGAAATTAACCCGAATACTAATCTTGCCATTTTGCTCGTACATAAAACTAACACTCAAGACTAATTAGCGATTGTAAACACTACTACCAACTACTAATTCGGCGCTTGCTAATTTGATCCCCACTTTGTTGATCCCCATGATTACCGAACTGGCTGTAAAGTGAATATAATTAAGATATGTAAAGACTTAGCAGTGAATATTCCACAATTTCCCAAGTTAGAAATTGTTGTGAAATCTCCAAAAATAATAAAAGCAATAAGAAAAAATTTAGATCAGAGATAAAATCCTATGTCCACCACTGATTTCATAACAAATGCCCATAATTTAGCGAGTGATCTATCTGGTGCATCCGTAGGTTGCGATCGCATTCTCTACATTCGCCTACCATGCAACCCGATTTTCCCCATTGGCGTGGTGTATTTATCCGATCATATTCATAAGGTTGCGCCCCATGTGCAGCAAAACATTTTTGACTTAGGTACAGTGCCACCCCTTGATTTTTATGCAGCTCTAGATCGGGCGATCGACAAGTTTCAACCCAACTTATTAGTTTTTTCATGGCGCGATATTCAGATTTATGCGCCTGTGGGCGGACGCGGTGGTAATCCTCTGCAAAATGCCTTTGAGTTTTACTACGCCAAAAATCCTTTTAAGAAATTACGTGGGGCTGTGAATGGATTACGTCTATTTACCTCTTACTACACTGAACTTTGGCGCAATTCACAGTTAATCAGACGCGGATTAGCTCGTGCTAGACGCTATCACCCTGAGGCTAAAGCCGTGATCGGTGGCGGTGCGGTCAGCGTTTTTTATGAACAGCTAGGTAATGTCTTACCCAAAGGCACGATTATTTCGGTTGGTGAAGGTGAATCATTACTAGAGCGTTTGGTGCAAGGGCGAGAAATCGAAAGCGATCGCTGCTATGTAGTCGGCGAAACGAAGCCTCGCGCTAGATTAATCCATGAGCAACCTGCACCTATCGAAAAAAGCGCTTGCGATTACGAATATATCGAATCGATTTGGGAAGATTTTAATTACTATTTCCGCGATCGCGACTTTTATATTGGTGTGCAAACTAAGCGTGGCTGTCCCCATAACTGTTGCTACTGCATTTACACGGTGATCGAAGGCAAACAGGTTCGCATCAATCCCACCGATGAAGTGATCAAGGAAATGCGAACACTTTACGATCGCGGTGTTCGCAATTTCTGGTTTACCGATGCTCAGTTTATTCCTGCCAAAAAATTCATTGATGATGCCGTTGAATTATTAGAAAAAGTCAAAGCGTCAGGTATGACCGATATCCATTGGGCAGCCTATATCCGTGCGGACAATCTTACGCCTTACCTCTGTCAGTTAATGGTGGAGACAGGCATGAGCTATTTTGAGATCGGTATCACTAGCGGTTCGCAGGAGCTGGTTCGTAAAATGCGAATGGGCTATAACCTCAAGTCTGTTTTACAAAATTGTCGCGATCTCAAAGCCGCAGGTTTTAATGAGTTGGTATCGGTTAACTATTCCTTTAATGTTATCGATGAAACCCTAGAGACAATTCGCCAGACGATCGCCTATCACCGAGAACTGGAAGCAATTTTCGGAGCCGACAAAGTGGAACCTGCCATCTTCTTCATTGGCTTGCAACCACACACACATTTGGAAGACTACGCCTTCAAAAATAACATTCTCAAACCCGACTATAACCCTATGAGCATGATGCCTTGGACAGCCAAGAAACTACTCTGGAATCCTGAGCCGCTCGGTTCTTTCTTTGGTGAAGTTTGTTTAGAAGCATGGAAGCGTGATGATGACGACTTTGGGCGCACAGTGATGGATATTCTAGAGGAACGTCTCGGACGCGCACCATTAGAAGAAGCTCTCGCTGCACCAATGAAGGAACTAGTTAACGTCTAAAACAAGAAGATTCGCAATGCGAATCTTCTTGTTAGGACATAAAACCCAAATAGTGTGAGGCGGCGCGAAGCGCCGCCTCACACTATTTGGGTTTTATGTCCTAACAAGAATGGCGACAGCTATAATATGTAATCAGCGAATGGAATAACATTTATGGTTCAAGCCGCAAGTCCCCAAGTCAAGTATCTATCCTACGAAGAATACTATGCCTATGATGACGGCAGTGACATTTGCTATGAGCTAGAGGATGGAGAATTAGTTGCTTTGCCACCAGAATCAATTTTTAACTCTGATGTATCAATGCGTCTATTGTTCGCATTAGGTAAATTTATCCCTGCCCATTTATTGAGATACAAAGAAGTTTCGATTGAGGTAAGTGGTCGTCGCGCTAGAGTCAGAATCCCTGATCTGATCATTTTGGGCGAAGAATGTCGGGCGGCTCTAGAAACTACGAAAAGAGGAACAATTACCCATGATATGCCACCGCCATTAGTGGTAATTGAGGTCGTGTCGGCTGGACATGAAAATGAAGCAAGGGACTATCGTTTTAAGAGATCTGAGTATGCAGCGCGAGGAATAGCAGAATATTGGATTGTTGATCCTGTGCGTAGCCAGATTACGCTGCTGGCTTGGGTTGAAGGTTTTTATGATGAGTCTATCTATACTGGGGATATGGTGATTAAAAGTGGGGTGATTCCAGAAATTGAGATTAACTTGAGTGACATTCTGGGTTAGATTTTTCATGCAAGATTATCTCCAACAGGTGCGCGATCGCCTCATCAACTATCGCAATTTATTCAATAAAGAATTAACAGAATCTGAGCTAGCAGAGATATCATTCCTTGAAGAGAAGCTGGATAAATG
This sequence comes from Phormidium tenue FACHB-1050, assembly GCF_014696925.1. Taxonomy (GTDB): domain Bacteria; phylum Cyanobacteriota; class Cyanobacteriia; order Pseudanabaenales; family Pseudanabaenaceae; genus Pseudanabaena. The sequence continues at coordinate 14,380 of NZ_JACJQY010000015.1, forward strand.
CACGATCGCGATCGCAGTTTTTGGGATGGTGTCACGGGGGAAATCATCGTTAATTAATGCTTTACTTGGGCAGAAGCTAGGCGAGACTGGCGCTACCCATGGCACAACTAAAGATATTGCTGTGTATACGTGGGATATTCCCCCAACCCCTCTCCCTTTGGGAGAGGGGAGAAATAAAATTCAATTGCGATTAATTGATACTCAGGGTATTGATGAGGTTGGCGGTGAAGTAAGAGAAGCAATAGCTCTAGAAGCAGCTAAACAAGCGGATTTAATCTTGTTTGTGATTGCGGGGGATATGGCGCGACTAGAGCAGGAGGCGATCGCCAATCTGCAAAAAGCCTATAAGCCGATTTTGCTAGTTTTCAATAAAACTGACCTTTATCCTGAGTGCGATCGCCTTGCTATTCATCAAGCATTGCAGAATACTGAAATGCGTAAACTGATCTCACCCCAAGAGATTGTCTTAACATCGGTAGAACCAAAGCCCGTTAAGGTACGCATCCAATATAGTGATGGGCGCGATAGTCAAGAGATTTGGGAACAACCAAAACCTGATATCCAAGCTTTAAAAGAGAGAATTCTGGATTTGCTGAATACAGAAGGGAAAGAACTGCTAGCAGTAAATGTGTTGCGATCGCTGTTAGAAATTCAAAACACAGTTACAGAGAGATATGTCCAAAGATTACAAGCATCAACAGCGATCGCCTCTCTAGTATTTATCACAGAGGCGATTGGTGTACTAATATCTCCTTTGCGATGGGTTGATGGTTTGATTAGTGGTGGGATTACGGGCTTATTTGTGATTTGGGCGATTGGTAGATATCCGAGTCAGAAGAAGTATTTATGGTTATTTTTGACTATAGCGATCGCCTGTGTGTCAGGAGGTTTGGGAATCAATAACGAAGTTACACGCTATGTTCAAATTATTGGTTTAGGCTTAAGTTTGTTGTTTCTATTTAAGAGCCTCACTACTGATATTGAACAGAGTTGCGCTTCTGGAAAGCTTGGTGCAAAAACGCTCATTACTGCGATTATTCAGGCTGTGCCTGAAGGCTCCATACTGCAAAGATTACAGAACATGTGAGGGCTGCGCCCTAAAAATTTTTGATGGCGCGGCTGCGCCGCGCCATCAAAAATCTGGTTCGCTTTGCACCGAATAATACCAAAATACAAAATGGCGTAGCCATTTTGTATTTTGGTATTACAGATTCCAATCACGACGAAAAGTAAACCAGTCTTTGAGTTTGGCTGTTTGGGCATGATTGCGATGAATCTCAGTCCATTGTTCAGTAATCCGTAACTCCTGTAAAACGCCAATATCTTGAATTTTGACTTTGCCTTGCATAGCGATCGCGATTGCCTCTATCACTAACTGAGCGCGATTACCAAACATACTTGCGCCAAGAATTTGTCCTTGGCGATCGCAAATAATCTTACATAAACCATTCTCAACATCGCTGTCCAAAACGTAAACTTGCTTATACTTCAGTCTTGCTAATACTTCGGTCGTGCCTATCTGAGCGAGTGGTGGCGTTGTGGATACATAGGTGATTTCAGGAACTTTGGCGCTAGCTGCGGATTGCCAAAGACTAGTTTGTAGGGTCTGGTGGACAATCTTGGCGATATCTTGATCATTACGACACTGATAAATATGGCGATCGCTTGGATAGTCAAACTCTTTTGGATCTGAGGTCACTAAAAGGCGATCGCAATCTATAGTTGTGTTATTGAGCCAAATTCTGGAACGATCTTGCTCAATTTTGCTTACCGCCGTTACTTGCGTTGACGTATATACTTCCACCCCTTCCGCTTCTAGTTGGGCTTGTAAAGTACGGGCGATCGCCACATCAATATTTGGCAAAACATGGCTGCTATTAGTGATTAAGCTTGTCTTTACGCCCAGAAAGTTTAGGGATTGGGCGATCGCACAAGTATCGGGGTCGTCACCTAAAACGGCGATCGAATTTGGTAAATCTTGTAAATGTAATAGCTGATGTGCGGTTATGTAATTATGGTCAGCAAGTCCAAAGATTTTCCGTAATGGTGTTGGGGTGTCGTTGGCGATCGCATAGGCTCGTGAACTGAGGCTGCGCTGAGAAGTCTCGTGGGATAATGCTGAAAGGGAAGTTTCACTAACTTCTAAAATATATGAATTTTTTTCTTGGTTCTGAAACTGACATGCCCCAACAATCACATCAACCCCATTTTTTTGCAGTATCTCTTGCATTTCCTCGTGACAAAAATTATGGAGAATTGAAGGGATTTGCTGTGCAGACAGTTTTAAACGCTCAGATTTTGGGCGATCGCCTACCTTAGTTTTTAATAACTGTAAAATATAATTAATCTGAGCAATATTTAGATAAGAGTCATTTACTTGATTCCAGACCCACGCAACTCTAGCTTTACGCTGAGCCGCAAGGTTAACTAATTTATGAGCAGACGCGCCCATCCCAATTACAACAAGGTCATAATCGACCGACATTCTAAACAAGCTCTTAAATAAATTAACGACTAAACCAATGCTAGTACAAAACAGCATTTATCTGGACTTAGCAATCGATCATTGCCCCCTCATGATTGCGCCAAACAAATCTGTATTGGACGCAATTAATTTGATGAATCAAAGGATTGAGGCTGAATCTATACAGCACTGTGACCGTATATTGCTAGAGGCTAGGGCAAGCTGTGTTGTGGTGGTTGATGAGCAAAGGTTCATTGGAATTTTTTCTGAACGGGACGTATTGCAGCTAGTGCAAAAGCAGGTAGATCTGCCATCTTTACAGGTGATTAATGCTATTTCAGATCACCCAATGGTGATTAAGCGATCGCAAATTCAAGATTTGGATTCAATGCTCCAGATCTTGCAACAGTCTCGAAGTCGCCATCTATCTGTAATTGATGACTCTGGCAACATCATCGGAGTAGCGACGCAGGAAAGTATTCTCTTTGCCAAAAACAGGCTAACCGAAGACACTTTAGCGTATGTAAAAGCCCAAAAACGCGCAGTTTTAACCGCAATTCCCGATCTAATCTATCGCTTGAGTATTGATGGTATTTATTTGGAATGCTTCTCCAGTAGTTATGTTACGGATTTACTACCATCTGATCTTGATCCGATTAGCAAGCGTCTTTCCGATGTTTTGCCTAAAGAATTAGCCGATCGCAAATTGCACTTACTCAGACAAGCGATCGCTACTGGAGAGATTCAGTCCTTTGAGCAACAATGGAATATTAAGGGGGAAATACAATATGAAGAGGTGCAAATAGTCAAAGTCAATGAACAAGAAGTCTTGACAATTATTCGGAATATTAGCGATCGCAAGCGCTCCGAAGAAGCTTTACGCGAATCAGAAATGCGATTTAGAAGTGTATTTGACAATGCGGCGGTAGGAATATCATTAGCTGCGCCTGATGGAAAACATATTGCTGTAAACCAATCTTTATGTCACATGTTGGGATATACAGAGACGGAACTACAAGTGTTGACGTTTCAGGAAATCACCCATCCTGATGATCTCGATCTCGATCTTTATCACTCTCAGAAACTACTTAACAATGAGATTGATAGTTTTCATATCGAGAAACGCTTTCGTCATAAAAATGGGCAATTTATTTGGGGATTAATGAGTGTTTCTATGGTTCGAGCTCCTCAAAGTCAACCGATGTATGATATTGCGCTAATTCAAAATATTAATGAACTGAAAAATACACAGCAGGAACTATCTAAACTCAATCAAGAATTAGAAATTAGAATTGAACAAAGAACCCTCGATCTTGCCGAAAGTGAAACTCGCAAACAACAGATACTCAACGCGATTCCCGATTTGTTACTGCGGCTGAAACTAGATGGAACTTGTCTAGATTGTATGATGCCAACTATTTCTGATAAGGAAGCTTTCATTCCAGTCAAGCAGAATATTGCTGAAGTTCTATCGCCGTCAGTTCTCGCTGAACAATTGGCTGTATTTAATAAGGCGATCGCCACAGGTGAGGTGCAAATCTATGAACATAAGTTACAAAAGTATGGCGAATGGGTTTATGAGGAAATGCGGATCAGTCCCTGTAGTGAGGATGAGGTTTTAGTACTGGTAAGAAATATCAGCGATCGCAAGCGTGCCGAAGCCGCACTCCAGTTAAGCAATGAAAAGCTTCTCGCCACAAATAAAGAACTAGAACGAGTTACCCGCCTTAAGGATGAATTTCTTGCCACGATGAGTCATGAGCTACGAACTCCACTCAATGCCATTTTAGGGATTTCCGAAGGTTTACTGGAGCAAGTTTTTGGTGAACTTAACCAGCGTCAACAAAACTCATTAAAGACAATTCAAAAAAGTGGGCAGCATCTTCTAGAACTAATTAACGATATTCTGGATGTTGCCAAGATTGAAGCAGGAATGTTCACGCTGGAACTAACATCAGTTTCGCTACGATATCTCTGTGACAGTAGCCTTAGCTTTGTTAAACACCAAGCTGCCCAAAAGAATATTCAGTTAGATCTGGTAATTCATGCCAATATGCCAAAGGTGATCGAAATCGATGAACGCCGAATACGGCAGCTACTAATTAACTTGTTGAGTAATGCCGTAAAATTTACACCTAGAAATGGGAATGTTACTCTAGAAGCCAAATTAGTTCATGTTGCGATCAATGATGCAGACGCTAATACCAAAGGACATTGTGAAGCCCAGTTTAAAGATGAGCTTCATTTTTTGGTGTCTGACACGGGAATTGGTATTTCTCTAGATGATATCAATAAACTATTTCAACCTTTTATGCAGATTGACAGTAGCCTCAGTCGGCAGTATGCAGGTACGGGGCTAGGTTTAAATTTGGTCAAGAAACTCGCCGAACTTCACGGGGGACAAGTAAGTGTTGAAAGTAAGGTCGGTGAAGGTAGTTGCTTTACTGTGAGGTTGCCCTATAAAAGCCCATAGAGCAAGCGCCGCCATGCTCTATGGGCTTTCAAAACAGTAAAGGGGCGCTTTTTGCGCCCCTTTACTGTTTTGGGATGATTAGCGATGTCTGACTAGAAAAGATGGTAAATCCACCTTGGAATTTGGACGCTGCGATCGTACTGGCGTTGATTCTGATAAAGACTCAGGCGATCGATATTCTTGCTCATACGTAGACTCGCTACCATGGTGAGATGGTGGAGTCAGATGTCTAACAGGTTTTTCAGCTAACAACCGATCTAACGCGCCGCTCAGTTGGAGAGCGTGGTGCTGATGGCGGACTGATTGCTCCTTCCAATGCTGGATCGCTGCTTCATATTCAGATGCTTTAGAGGCTTGGTGCAGCACTTGATTTTGTAGTTCTTCGATCTGCTGCTCTAATTCTTGAACTCTGGTGAGATCGCTAACATATTCATTTTCAAGCCCGCGCAAGGATTGATGCAGTTTCGCCTGATTGGAAAGATGTTGAATTAATTCTTCTTCCATCTGATCCCGTTGAGTGGTGACTTCTGATAGCTTGGTTTGGGCTATCTCAAGAGTTTTAGTGGAGTCTTTGAGCAGAACTTGAGTAGCCTCTAGCTCTGTAGTCAAAGTTTCTTGAGAAATATCTAAAGCTGTATTCTGACATTGCAGTTGATGAATTGCTTCATTTTTGTCATTCATCTCCTGCACATATTGCTGATGAATTTTCTGAGATTCAATTTCTAGGGCGATCGCTAAGCGATGTTTGAATTCCTCCTCTAGTTGTAAAACATGGATCGCTAGGCGATCGCTTAAATCTCTGTCATCGGAGATTGGTGGATGCGTTTGCAAATTAGTGACTTGCTTTTGTAACTGTTCGAGTTGGGTGGTTAGTTCCGTGACTTGGCGATCGCGATCAGTGGTGATGCTAGTAATTTCTTGTTCTAACTGATCAACATATTCACATTCAAATTGGTGTTGCGATCGCAGATTTTCCAACTCTTTCTGAAGGCGATCGCACTCAGAGATCAACTCAGTGTTTCCGAAATTTTCATTATTATGGCTATCGTCATCATCTAACGACCAATCATCTGAAAATAGATCCACAGAATCTTTTAATATATTCGTAATTTCAGTGATTGTTTTTTCTTCAAGCGCTTCTCCACCTAAGAGCGCATCAAGATCATCGTCATCATTAACGGGTACGCCTCTAACCAAAACTTCTCGTAGTGCTGCTTCGCGTTTCAAATCACTCACGGACAACCTCACCGAACAATACCGAGGTATTTTTACAAGACAAACATTAACAGACTTTGTCAAGTTTGCAAGTTTTTTTCTTAGTTATTCTTATGTCCTATACCAAAGCACAAAATGGCTACACCATTTTATGCTTTTAAACCCCTTACTGAGTTTGGTTTTTATAGCAATGTAAGTTTTGCTTAGGACATAAACCCAAAAAGATGAGTGGCGGCGCTTCGCGCCGCCACTCATCTTTTTGGGTTTGATTGGTCCTAGCTATCTTTTGTATTGCTATAGTTCCCAAAAATATGGCTCCACTTTCGGAAACTGGTGTTACGGCGAAGGTTACGGACTTAGCAATTTATGGGACTGGGCTACCAATTTTTGCTCCCACCTCAATAATGCTTGTGCGCGATACCTTTCTCCTTGACTATGCCTCTATATTTCATCCCTCACACCTTAACTAACCAGAGCCAGTTTTTAAAGCCGTTCCATCTTCCCAATGCGATCGGTAAGTTAATCGGCAAAAGTAGACAAATTTTAATCAAAGTATAAGTTATATAAATTAATAATCCTAATCGTGTACTATGTTGCTGTAAAAAATATAAGCGACTAAATGTATAGTGACTGTACATATTCTTTTGATCTTTACCAATAATACTAGATACTTGATGTGTGACTAAAATATGATTGGTAATAGCAATATGATAACCTCTTTGATAATATCGTTCACACAAATCAGTGTCTTCACAATACAGAAAATATTTGGGATCAAAATTTGGACAATGCTCAAATCTATCGAGATTAATAATCAGACTACACCCACATACCCAACGACTTTTTACTGTACCAATTCTTGTCTTTTTGTTTTCTGTGTAATCAGCTTTATGTTTAATATTTCCTGTCCAATGATTAAAAGCACCTGAGCTAAACCATATGCGTTCATTTGCATCTTGTATTTTAGTTCCTAAGATTGCGATTGACGGGTCTTTTTCAAGACATTCAAAGATATATTCTTTGGAATTTTTATGAATAGTTGCGTCAGGATTAATTAACCAAACTAGAGCTTTAGAATCAATACCATAGATATAATCTATACCAAAATTACACCCCCTGCCGAAACCTAAATTTTCTTCAGAATTAAAAATTACAACATTTGAATAATCTTTAAGCTGATTAATAGAAATATCTAGACAAGAATTATTAACAATAATAAGTTTATAATTTGATTTAATATTCAGTTGAATGGATTGAATGAGTTTCTTAATCAGTTCAGTTGAATAATAATTAACAGTTATGAAATATATCATGATTAATTTTAGATTGAGAATGTTTTTCAAATTAACTGAATAACTGATGCTAGATATTTTATTAATTTCCATAAGTTAGGAAGTTTTTTCTTGATAATATTTAAAAACGAAAAATTAGATAATAAGAATTTACGTTTGTTAGTAGATATTAAACCTGAAGTATATTCGGGATAAAGTTTCTTCTTTGTTTTTTCAATTCTTTCCCCTGTTTCTAGCCAAATCTTGGCATTTTCAATTTCTCTATGATCTAAAATTGAATAAGCATCAAGATTAGAACTAGAGTTAGAAGGCTTGATATAAAAACGATATTCACAAGTTACTTCATTAATAAATGTAGGATAACCACGATGAAGTAATCGAAGTAAAAATTCATAGTCTTCCATCACAGGAAATGATTCATCAAAATAAATACAATCAAGATTGCATTTATTTCTATCGATTAAATAGCTGTGAATTGGAATGAAATTATCTTTTAGCATTTCTTTGACAGTAAATTTATCTTTTTGAAAAGGATAATTTAGAGACACAATATTAACTTTTTCTTTATCTAAGGTGCAAATAGACATCGCTACTTGACTGTATGCCCAAGCGACTGATTCAGAATTATTAAGCTTTTCAACTAAACTGGCTATATGGTGTTTATAAAAAACATCATCATCATCCAAGAAGCCTATATATCTGCCATTTGCATTATTAACTCCTATGTTTAAATTTTTAGCCCTTTGATCTTTAGATGTATAATTGATAAATATCCTGACTTGAACTTGTTTATCACTATATTCATTGCTCATATTTTGGAGATAATCGATAAAGTCTTGTTTCTCTGATTGAATAACAATAATAATTTCAATAGGACGATAATCATTAGCAACGACACTTAAAAGAGCATTTTTAAGTAAAGGTAGTCTTTTTTCTTGACTAGTCCTAATAATGATCGTAACAAGGTCATTAAATTGAATCATATTTTTTAACGTTTATTCAAGTGAATGCGATAGTTGAGATATCCTTGAAATCTATAATATAAACTACCTTGTTTAAATAATCTTACAAATCTAAAGAAATAGACCCAAGCAATAAACATACTTCCCTTAGACTTTCCATAATTACAAATTATTTTTTTTGAAATATAATCTAAAGAAACATTACACTTTTCCAAGAAAAAGATTTTTTCCGTAAAAGAATAAGTTAGGGGAGTTAAGCAATTTTTTTTGATTAAATCCATATATCTACGCTGATTTTTCAATTCATTAAACTCAACTAATTGTTGAAGAGTTGACTGAAATCCATCATTATTTATATAGATGGGAATATCATAATTGCAAAATCTTTGAATATAAGTGAATACAGGTTTTTGTAAATCAGGCTCTATATATTGAAGCCACCAGTAATAATTTTCAGCTAGTTTCACAAAGGATAAAATTAACTTTTTATCTGAAATAAATGAAATATCGTCATAAGTTGATTTTTTGAAAAGTTTGCCCCAAAACTCTTGTAGAGTATTTTTAAATTTCTGATTACTTTTGTCTAATTTTTTACTAAAAATAGTATTTATATTGTTGTTGTCGATGCTAAATTTATTGATAAACTGTTGGATTTTCAATATCAAAAGAGGATGAAATCCTATTCGATAGGTAAATGCGCTAGGATCAAACATCACTTCACAAGCTATATTTATTGCTTTCTCCAATAAAATATTGTTGTCTAAATTTACTGCTGGAATTAGATCTTCAATATCATGATTATTTAAAACTTGGATAGAAGATCTGGCTGAATCATACAAACAAAAATCACTAAATCTTTGCGATTCTTGTTCTGGGTAAATCCTCTGCAAATAGGTAAATTCTGGAATAAATAATGCTCGATATTTAATCATTAATCTAAGCCACATATCATAATCTTGAGCGTATTTCAGCTCTTCATTGAAGTATCCAGTATTTAGCCATGCTTCTCTATTAATACAAATACTATTGCCAGCAACATAATTTCTTCTTAGCATTTCAATGATTTGAAACTCAATAGGTGGTATAGATTTACCAAAATTAGGATTTAGGTTAATGATTTTGCCAGTTGTTCCTACTAGTTGCTGAAAATTAGAGAAGAAAAACTTATGTGTGGTTTTTTTGTAAATCCATTCGCGATGTATTGCTAACTTATCTATCTCAAATAGATCATCTGAACTTAACCAACAAACCCATTCTCCTTTGGCATGATTTAAAGCCAGATTCAAGGCAGATCCAGTGCCGCCATTTTCTTTGTTAATCACTTTAAAACGAGAATCTTTTTGAGCATATATTTCTAGAACATTGGCTGTATTATCTGTTGAGCCATCATTCACAATAATCGCTTCCCAATCATTATCAGTTTGGTTTATTAAGCTATCAAGAGCTTCACCTAAATACTGACATTGGTTATAAGTGGGAACTAATATGCTAAAGAATGGAAGATTATTCATTGGAATATTTTTATGTGATTTTGTTTTTTATAGATTACTAGTAAGGATTTTAATAATTTTTTCGCTAACGATAGGGGTGATATATTCTTGTGGGATATCCCAATGAGTGGATTGATTAAGGACAACTTGCACACAACGATTTATATCCTCTGGAAAAGCTCCGCTTAGGATGTTGCTACCAGATTCGAGGGTTTCTGGTCTTTCGGTTACGTCGCGAATAGTAACGTTAGGAACTTTAAAAATACAGCATTCTTCTTGCACTGTTCCGCTATCACTTAAAACACAAAGGGCGTTTTGTTCTAAATTAATGAAATCAAAAAAATTAAATGGCTCACAAAGATATATTTCTTGATTTTTAATTGTTAGATTGTAATGATTCATCCAATGTTTTGTGCGTGGATGTAAGCTACATACAACAGGAACTTGATACTTTGTTTGTAGTTGCTCTAAACTGGTCAATATTCCAATTAATCGTTCTTGAATATCAACATTTTCTTGGCGATGCATTGTCACTAAAAAATAATTTTGTTTTTTGATTCCTAAATTTTGGAGAATTGTCGATGTATCAATAGTAGGTTGATGATGTTGAATAACTTCAAAGATAGGATTCCCTGTAACGTATATTTTATTGCTTTGAATACCTTCTTTGATCAGATTCGCCCTACTTCTTTCTGTGTAAGGTAATAGGATGTCACTACTATGATCAATGATGCGGCGGTTGATCTCTTCTGGTACGCGATCGTCATAACAGCGATTCCCTGCTTCCATGTGATATACGGGGATGCCCATGCGTTTTGCCACGATCGCGGCAAGGCTACTGTTAGTATCACCAAGGATTAAGAGTTTATCTGGTCGTTCTTGATTAAAAACTTTTTCGCATTCAATAATAATTTTGCCTATTTGTTCACCAAAAGTATCTCCACGAATTCCTAAGAAATAATCTGGCTTTCTTATTTGCAATTGCTCAAAGAAAACATCACTAAGATTTTTGTCAAAGTTCTGTCCTGTATGAACTAGAACATGATCACAAAATTGATCGAGCTTATTAATGATGCGACTAAGGCGAATTATTTCTGGTCTAGTACCTAAGATTGTAATAATTTTCATAACTTTCCATCTGCAAAAATAGTCAAATCAGTTATTAATCTTTTACTCTAATCCAGAAACTTGTTGGTTCTGACATTGGGAAATGTTTACGCATTGTTAAAAACTCTGGAAACTTACTGATCAATAAATCTGGATAGTTTAGCATCATATAATTCCCTGCCCAGATTATTTCAAATCTAGAATTGAAAGTTAAAAATGCTTGCAGTAGGTATTGTTCATTCCAAAAAAGCTCATTGTCAAAATACACTGAAGGGTAATGCTTGGGCAAACTAATATCATGAACATGAATTAAAACGCCAGAAGCTAGTCTGGGCATTATTTCACAGTATTCAATTTGTACGTCACTTCCTGTTCTCAACATATGTGTTGAGTCAATAAAGAGAATATCATTTGCTTTTAAGTCAGAGAAAAAGCTAATATCAATATCTTGCAGCTTTTTGGGGATGATTTGAATATTTTCATTTTTAGAGTTAAGTTCTTCTAAATATGATGATGGGTATGGTTCAATACAAGTTAGCTGAGACTTTTCAGGGTTTCGACAAATTGCGTGATTAGCAAATAATGTCGAAAAGCCTGAACCAATTTCTATTATTTGTCTAGGTTTAAAATGTCTAATAAAACTATAGTAAATATGAGCATCAACAGCCATGAAAGACGAATTTATTAAATAGATTTGGTTATCTTCTTTATTCTTGTCTTTGCTTTGGTATGTTGGAATAGATTGTCTAAATTCATTGATATAAAAATCTATTTGTGCTAGAAGGTTAAGTGCATTTTCGTAATTTATATCAATACCTACTAAGTCTGATTGATACTGCCAGTAATCTTGTTTAAGATCTGCTTTTGTCGGTATGGCAGAGTAATAATGATCTCTGATTAAGAAGTATCCTTTCTTTCTAGCCAAGGTCTTCAGTAGACCAATAATTTTATTTTTCAAAATTCCGAATGCATTTTTTATCTTTGATTTTAATTTATTCACGGCTTTATCAATAGAGATTAGTTTCATTTTTTGTAAAGTATAGTTAAAGATAAAAAATATATGTCTACCTTAACAATTCGGTTGATGAGTCTATTTGTTGTAGTTGTAATAATTGATAGTTATATAATAGTTCTTTCAGTTCATTCTCGGACATTAGATAATCAGCAGAACTATATTCTTTGATAAGGTAGTTGCTTTTTTCTTCTGCTCTCCTTAATTCGGGTAGGATGGGCAAAATGACGTAGTAACCATTTCTCGGAATAGTACGATAAGCTTCTTCTTCGGAAACCAGAATTTCGTGGGTTTTCTCTCCTGGGCGGATGCCTGTAATTTGGGTTTCGATAGGGCGATCACCGATCATGACTTTAGCGAGGTCTGTCATTTTTGCGGAAGGCACGTTTGGGATATAAGTTTCGCCTCTATAACCGTCTTTGATGGCAGCAAAGATGGTATCAACAGCTTGATCTAGGCTCAACAGGAATCGAGTCATGTCTTCGGTAGTAATGGTGATTGGACCACCTTGACGAATCTGTTCATGAAATAAGGGGATGACAGAGCCGCGTGATGCAAGGACATTGCCATAGCGAACGCAAATGAACTTGGTGTTGGGACAATCTAGATTGGCACGAATGAATAAACGTTCTTGAATAGCTTTGGTCATGCCCATAACGTTGACGGGTTTACAGGCTTTGTCTGTGGATACCCCAACGACTAATTCAATGGGTAAATTAAGTTCACGAATAGCCCTGACTATGTTTTGAGGACCTTCGATATTTGTTTGAACTGCTTCAAAGGGGAAGTATTCACAGGTAGGAACTTGTTTGAGCGCAGCAGCATTAAAGACTACATCGGCATTGCGTAGACAGGAGCTAACACTATGAAAATCTCTAACATCACCGATACGAAATTCTAGAAGTTGCTGAAAATTGCGATAGATGACTTCATCGGTAACAACTTTCTTTTGCATGTACTCAACGCGCATATTATGCTGTTTTGCTTCGTCACGAGAGAAGACGATAATTTTGGCGGGTTGCCCCATTTCTCCTGAGAGCAATCTTCTAATAAGGACTTGCCCAAGCGATCCTGTTCCACCTGTGATGACAATTTTTTTGCCTGTTAGCATTTGATTTCCTGATGTTTTGTCTAAGTCATTGGGATGCGGCAAGTTGGGCGATCATTTCTTCCCATGTTGGTGGAGTGTAGCCAGCAAAGTTGCGAAATTTTTGGCTGTTTAAGCTGCGATCGCAAATAAAACTTTCGTCCTTTTCAATAGTAATACCCAAATTGAAGGCTTGATTCATCATGCTAAGTAATTGATACTTTGTAATCGGATCTGATGAAATATGCCAGAGACCTAAAAGGTTTGGGTGTTCTAAAATAATTTTTTCAATGATTTGGGCTAAAGCTTGGGTGGTGAATCCTGTGTAAATAGCGCGATCAAAGCCTTTAACCGTCTTGCCTTTTTGGGAGAGAAACCATTCAACTAGGCTGTTTTGGCTATTTAATTCACGTCCAATGATGGAAGTACGAATGTTGAGGCAGTTAGGGGCGATCACTTCACCCAGTAATTTAGTTCTGCCATAGAGATCGGTAGGATCGGGGTTGTCTTGTTCGGTATAGTTGCCTTTGTTACCAGAAAAAACACAATCAGTACTGATCTGGATTAGTTTGGCATCATGTTTTTGGCAAAGCTGAGCGAGTTGATGGGGAAATAAAGCATTGACTGTAATGGAAGGAATCGGATCTTTGGCGGTTGGTAATTGTTTAATAATGCCAATGCAGTTAATAACTATTGACGGACTAGCTAATTCTAATGCTTTAACTATGGTTTCAAAGTTCTCTGTAGAAACATAGTTTATTAGGCGCTCTCTATTATTAAGTAGAGTAGATTGAGGATTTTTTTTTAAGAGTACACTTCCTCCCCGATGAGATACATAGACAACAAACTTTTCTTGCCATGCTTGCCAGAGTTGATGTCCTAACATTCCTGTCCCGCCAAGAATTAAAACTCGCATTTATTAGATTGCCTCGCTAATATAATTGTTTAATTATTTATTATGCTTTCGTATAAACTAATATGTCGGTTTATATAAAGCTCTATATCATATTTAGCTCTAACTAGTTTGACAGCTTCGGTTGATAGTTTTTTTCTTAGGTCTACATCTTTTAATAAATTGGAGATCGCTTCTGTTAAGGCTTGAGCATTTTTATAGGGGACGGCAATTCCTGCTTTTGGAGCTTGGATCACATCGCATAGAGCTGTATTTTCAAAAGAAATTACTGGCGTACCACAAGCCATTGCCTCTACTGCCATCATGCCAAATGCTTCTGCTATCGATGGCATCAAAAATATGTCTGTGGCATTCAGTGCGTCACAAAGCAAGTTTTGATCGTGAACCCATCCTAATTCGATGACTTGATATTTATCTTTTAATTTTTCCATTCCTCCTTTTTGGTCAAAACTAATTAAATAAGTTGGTTTTTCAATTTCTAAATCAATTAAAGCTGGCTCTAGCCATTGCCAACCTTTAAAAGATTCTGCTGCACTTTGGTATCGAAAGGCTAATACCTGCGCGTCTAAAGGAATACCTAAGCGATTGCGACATTTTGTCTTTTCGCGAGGTTGAAATATATTTGTATCTAATCCGAGGGGAATAATATGACAAGGTAAGTGAGAAAGAATAGGACTTTTTTTTACTCTTTCATACATCCACTGGGAGGCTACTACTAAATTTATTTGAGAATGATGCATAATCCAATGTTTGAGTTTCCATGTCAAGGCAGTTGTATCGTGTTTGATAGGAAAAAAAAGTGTTAGATCAGGACATTTTCCACATCCCGATAACCAGCGCTCGCATTCTAGTGAATGTACACAATGACCTGATAATAACCAAGGGTCATGTAAAGTCCAAACCGTTTTTTTCTGTTTACTTATAATTGGTAAGTTAAACAAACTAAAAAAAGATTCAGATTGTACAAGTTGCAAGTGAACTAAATCAGCTTGTTTGTAATAATCGGAAAAGTATAATTTGTAGGCTGATATAGGTAGAATTGCATGAAGAGACAACTTTTTTTCAATCGCTCTTAAACCTCGATCAATTTTTCTTGTCAAAGAGTTTCCCAATTGATGAATATACGGCTCAGAAAATCCACGATTATTGACTGCCATATGTGAAGTTTGACCAGACTTCAATAATGCTTGATGAATTTGATATCCATTGAACTGCTGACCTAAGTTATCCCAAGCTGTTATCTGTAATATTTTCATCTATTTATTAGGATACCTTATATTTCTATAGAATAGAATTTTGAACAAAAATGGAGAAAATATCTTGTTTCTTTTCTTCTTCCTTTTTCTTTAAATGGGAAAACAAAAAATGAATAGATCTTTTTGCAAAGATTTTGAATATTTTTTTCGATTTAGATAAAATATCATCTTTTATAATTTCTTCAACACACAACTCATTGTTCTTATAAAAGATATATCCTATTGTTACAGATAATTCTTGCCTAATCACAGGATCAATAGTAGGACACATAAAATCCAAATACATACTAATTGCCTTGTGTATCACTTGAACTGAATCTTCATTATATGTATTTGTATCGTAATACTTTAAAGTAGACATTAAAAAAGCATCCCTGAATATTCTATCCTTTTCAATTAATCCTTCTTGGATTAACATAACCTTGTATAAGTCGTTATAAACCGTATTCCATCCAATAGTCACATCTGATTTTATTGGACAGAATTCGGTTGATTGTTCTTTGGATACACCGTATTGTTTATAAAAATTTTCATTGCTTTGAATTGCTTTCACTTTGGATTCATAGGAATCTTTTAAGTTTGCAGATATAATTAGAGGCTGGGATAAATGCAAAACCTGTTCACACGAGCTTAGCACCATAAAGCTGTGGCTATAATCAGGACTTAATGGCATATATAGCGAGCCATATGTATTTACTATCTTTGAACAAAGATCTCTTGAAATACACGAATTGAATCCCTTTGGAGCTGACATTCCATACTTATCCCATTGTCCAATTGTTATGAATTTCTTATAATCATGTTTTGTCAAAACTATATTTTGATCATTCCCAAGCCCCCATAACACTTGAGTCTCTACTCGGAAATCTTCTGATTCTGTAGCTACTATTAAAGGCCAAGTAAATACGTCATAATTTACTTGGCTGATAATATCATTAAGGTAAGAAAGAGCGTCACGAGAATATAAAAGGGAGCGGTCTGTCAATATCATTATAAATTCTCCAATAGATTGCTTATAACCAAAATTCCAGTTTTCCCACATTGGAAGATTACCAGTCTTAAAGTAACGAATCTTATTTGATTTATACTTTTGGATTTCCAGAAAAGTTTGATCATCTTCATTGTTGTCAACAATTATTAGTTCATAATTTTCATGATCTTGATATAAAACACTTTTTATGGTGTTGCCTACATAAAAACTTCTGCCTCTAGTTGGCAGTATAATGCTATATTTAGGTGCATTTTTGAAGCTATTCATAGTAAAGCCTATAGGGACTAATCAAATTATAAAATTTAATTTGTGATTAAAGGGAGGTTGTAATCAAAGCTTGTTTTTTCTAACAAATTATGAAGATTTCACCAAATTCCATTTTAGTTGAGGGCGAATAATACCGGGTACTCTACCGATATATCCATGCTGTCTTCCCACTGATCCCTCTAAGGGATCTTTAATATTAAAAGAAATAATATTTTGTTCAAAAAAATGAACTTTAGTTCCGAATTCAAAAGAGCTAATAGCTAGACCAACGAAGTAAGCGCCTTCATTTAGAAAGTCCTGAGGTAAATTACACTCTGATGTATATTCTCCCACAGACAATATAGTAGAAACTTCCATTGAAGAGACAAATACGCAGACTCCATCGACTGTATAAAAGTGAAAGTTTGGTAGAAATCTGTAGTGACAATCCTGTAAAACTTTATATTTTATTAACACCTTGAAATTTTCATTAATAAAAATTTCTGGCGTAATTTTGCCCATACTATTTTTGACTTGACCAGATAAAAGCTGAACAAATTCGTCCCCAATTTTACGATCATGTTCACTAAATTCTATAGATGCAGGAGAATCTTGACTAGTTGTGTAATATTCCATAATTGCTGTAGATGAGTTTCCTATTTGCTTGATTTCCCCCTTATTCAACAAAATACATTTTTGGCAAAGAGAAGTAATAGTCGGCATACTATGACTAACGAAGATTACAGTTCTTCCTTCATCACTAACATTCTGCATCTTCCCCAAACACTTCTTCTGAAACTGTGCATCCCCCACTGCCAAAACCTCATCCACAATCAAAATCTCAGGCTCTAAATGCGCGGCTACCGCAAACGCCAACCTCACATACATCCCCGACGAATAGAACTTAACAGGCGTATCCAAAAATTTCTCCACCTCCGCAAACGCCACAATCTCATCAAACTTACGTACAATTTCTGATCGCTTCATCCCCAAAACCGCACCATTCATAAAAATATTCTCCCGCCCAGTTAACTCTGGATGAAACCCAGTCCCCACCTCCAACAACGAACCCACACGCCCCCGTATAACCACCTCACCCGAAGTAGGGCGCACAATCCGCGACAAGATTTTTAATAAAGTACTTTTCCCCGCCCCATTGCGCCCAATAATCCCCACTACCTCGCCCTGATTTACATCAAAGCTGACATCCTTCAAAGCCCAAAAATCCTCAGACTGCGATCGCTCCCATTGCCCACGCAACAACCCCTTAAACCCATCGACCAAATCTTCCCGCAAACTATGGTATGGCTTCGGCGTAGTTGACCGAATCTGATAACACTTACTTAAGTCTTTAACCTGAATTACTGGTTGCGTCATAAATTTTATGCTACCCATATCTTGAGATTAAGTAACATTTTAGATATCCGCTAAGATCTCTAAGAGTTTTTCCTCCGTTAAACCATTCTCTTCATACTTTTGTCCAACGCGATCGCAAAAATATTGAAAATCCTGAACATTATTTGACAAAATTCCTTGATATTCCTTTCTCGACAAGATCACATCAACCTCTTCCTGTTCTTCAAAAATTAATATCTCGATTTAAGACATCGTTAATCCCATAAGGGCAAACCTCTGGGAACTCTAAACCTGTTTCTTTAAAAGCATCCGCACAGGCTACCCCATACATTTTATGTAGCCACTCATTTGCTAAATAGCTCTTTAAACTAGGGCTATCCTCTAAATAAAGCAAAATATTCGATCTCTCTCTCCGAATAGTTCCGAGCCAACTCCGTGATCTTTTTTTGGGTTGGTAGTCCCACTTTAGCAAATGATGCACAATCAAACGCAAGCTACTTAATAGGCGATCGCGCTCCCGTTTAGACAAATCGCGTACTTCCTCCACCAAATTTTCAATATCTAGCTCATCAAACCGACCCGCCGCGATCAGATCTGCCATCTGTTCCGCCCAGAGTCCATAATCTTGTTCATATAGAGTTGTCATAGTTGAAACCCAAAAATTGCTCTTAATGTTGATAAAACAAACTAAGCAGGTTGAATACCCATAGCCCTTAGTTGTGCTAGCAAACGTTCGGCTCTCTCATATTCTTGGTCAGCACGTTGGCTTTCTTGGTCGGCACGTTGGCTTTCTTGCTCAGCTCGTTGACGCTCTTGCTCAGCCCGTAGGCTCTCTTGCTCAGCACGTTGACTCTCTTGATTAGCCCGTTGACGCTCTTGCTCAGCATATTGATTTAATTCAAGAGTTGTCAGAAATTTTTGACCATCAGGACGATAGATGTCCAGACTATCTTCAGAAACTTTAAATCGAATCTGCAAGCGCGGACTAACCCAATCTTCGATATCTTCGATTACATTCAGTCGATTGTCTTTTTTGTACAATCCATTCAATTCATTGGTTTCAGGATCATAAATGTAATATTCTTCGACCCCATAGCGATCATAGAACTGCAACTTTTTAGTCATTTCCTTTAATCGATTGCCAGGAGAAAGGATTTCAAATACGACTTGGGGTGCAATATTGTTCTCTCGCCATTGCTGATAAGAACCGCGATCGCCTTTAGCTCGACCAAACGCAACCAGCACATCAGGAGCCACCCGAATCTCTGGATGTCCCTCCACGGGATACCACAAAAGATCACCCGCCACAAATACATCAGCAGCGTCAGCAAAAATTAATTCCAAATTCTCCTTGATCAGTACAATCCAGCGAAATTGTTGCGTATTATCCGCCATTGGTTGTCCATCACTATCAGGGTAGATAATTTTTTTGTCTGTGCGTATGGGTAAAGTCGTCATCGCTAGAAATCCTACAAGCCCGACAAAGCTAATTTAACATACTGCGCCTAAGCATCGGCTTAGTAAGACCAAAAACCAAAACAAGCTAATTTGCCCGCAAAGTAGGCAAATTAGCTTGTTTTGGTTTTATTTTGATTACCTACTGAGTCCTAAATATAATCCGCAAAACCTTCTTCCACTGAGCGAAATATCCAAGTTCCGAGACTAAAAACAGCGATCGCGCAGCCCACCGACCAGCCAAATCCCAGCCAGCTAAATGTCGTTTGTCCCGTCACCGCATACCGAAATACATCTAAAAAACCAGCCATAGGGTTGAGATAATACCAAAACAAAAAACGCTTAGGTACAATCTGCACAGAATAAACCACTGGCGAAGCATAAAGCCAGACCTGAATTAAAAACGGAATAATATACTGAAAGTCGCGATAACGTACATTGAGCGAAGCTAAGATCATACCTATCCCTGTAGCTAATACCATTGTCACGATCATCACTGGTGGAATTAGCAATAACCCCCAATTTGGACGCATTCCATAAATAAAGGCAAGGGGTAACAACAAAAATAAAGAAACAACAAAATCAATCCATGCGGAACCAACAGCCGCTAAAGGAATGATTAATCGAGGAAAATAAACCTTTGTAATTAGCTGAGCTTCTGTGAGCAAACTGGAACCCGAACGGGTCACGCCTTCGGAAAATAATCCCCATAAAACTAGTGCCGAGTAAACAAAAATAGGATAGGGGACTCCATCGGATGGTATTTTGACCAAATTGCCAAAAATGATGCTAAAAATAGTCATCGACACTAGGGGCTGAATGAGAACCCACGCAATCCCAATCACCGTTTGTTTATAGCGTACCGTGATTCGCCGCAGCATCAGCATGTATAGTAATTCACGATATTCCCAAAACTCCCGAACTCCTTCCCCTAAAGATTTATTTTGCGAGCGGATAACAGTTACTTTAGAAGTCATAAAAAAATCTGATTCTCGGTTAAGTTGCGAAACTTTTAGATTGATAGCACCATGAAAAAATCATTGATTTGCGGTATATCTGGGCAGGATGGAGCTTATCTAGCTTCATTATTATTGCAAAAAGGTCATATTGTATACGGCACTTCTAGGGATGCTGAAGTTTCATCCTTTAAGAATTTAGAAAGGCTAGGAATTAGACATAAAGTGCAATTAGAGTCCATGTCTCTAAACGACTTTCGGAGCGTTTTACAAGTCTTAATGAAAGTGGAACCCGATGAAATTTATAACTTGGCGGGGCAAACTTCCGTGGGGTTATCCTTTGCTCAACCAGTAGAAACCTTAGAAAGTATTGCAACAGGCACTTTAAACCTATTAGAAGCAATTCGTTTTACTAAGGCTCCTATTCGCTTCTATAATGCTGGCTCTAGTGAATGCTTTGGCGATACAGGAGATAAAGCCGCACATGAATTGACTCCTTTTCGTCCTCGTAGCCCCTATGCGGTGGCTAAGGCTGCTGCTTTTTGGGAGGTAGCTAATTATCGAGAAGCCTACAATATCTTTGCTTGCTCAGGAATTTTGTTTAACCACGATTCCCCCTTGAGACCAGAGCGATTTGTTACCCAAAAAATCATCTCGGCTATTTGTAGAATTGCGAATGGAAGTCCTGAGAAATTAATCCTAGGCAATACTAATATTCAAAGGGACTGGGGCTGGGCGGCGGACTATGTTGAAGCAATGTATCTTATGCTCCAGCAGTCGGAGCCAGATGACTATGTAATTGCTACAGGTAAAAGTAATAGTCTTCAGAAATTTGTTGAAACTGGTTTTGATTATTTGGGGATAGAGTCAAGCGATCGCCTTGTGATCGATCAAAGCTTATTTCGTCCTTCGGAGATCATGAGAAGTTGTGGTGATCCACAAAAAGCTAGAGAAAAACTGGGGTGGCAGGCGAAGTACGAAATGCAAGATATTATAAAAATGATGATTCAGGCAAAGTAAAATAATGCGAATTGGTGTTAATAGCTTATTTCTAAAACCTCAACAGGTAGGGGGAGCAGAGTTTGTATTGAGAGGATTATTGATTGGGCTAGCACAAACACCTGATGTAGATTTATATGTATTTATTAATCAAGACTTAATACAATGGCTTAACGACTTAAATCTAGGTAAATCAGTTAAGGTAGTACCGATTAAAATATGGGGTAATCGCTTTATTAGTGAAGCCTTTCAGTTACCACATGTAGTTAATCAATTTAAGCTTGATGGATTAATTAATACTAATTACTTTACGCCTTGGCGACTATTACTTAAAACAAATTCTGTGACGATCATTTATGATCTTAACTATTTACATTTTCCAGATTTATTCTCTTGGCAGAAAAAATTATGGTTGTATTGGATGCATAAATTAACCCTAGCTAATGCCAATCATACTGTGACAATTTCTGATTTTGTTAGGCAAGATATTAAAGAATCTTACCGATCTAAATGCAATATTAAAGTTATTTATACACCGATTTTGTGGGATAGATTAGATAGCCAAGTATGTGATCAGCAAGATATAGTGGTCGATCAAACTTTTCAAGGTAATGAATTAGTTGATCAATGCTTTATCCTTGCGGTTGCCAATCATTATCAACATAAAAATTTAGCAACTTTAGTAAAAGCTTTTGCAAAGATACCTGCTTCCTTCAATCAAGTTAAATTAGTTTTAGTAGGGCAGTTACCTGATTCACTTGTGGGGATGCGGCGCGATCGCTGTGATGATATTCGTCAATTAGTGAAGGAACTAGGTTTAGAAAGTCGGGTTTATATCACTGGCTATATTAGCGATCGCGAATTAGCTTGGTACTATCACCATGCTTACCTATTTGCATTCCCATCATTATTTGAAGGGTTTGGAATGCCTCCTGTGGAAGCTATGGGAATGGGTTTACCTGTGCTGACAACACGCTGTACCGCTATTCCTGAAGTAACGATGCAGAGAGCAGTTTATGTGGAAAATCCCTTGGATGTAGATGAATGGTGCGAGCGCCTCACCGATATGCTCAATCATCGAGATCAGTATCTACCTGATCAATTGCTGATTCAAACAATTCGCCAAACTTATGATCCTGTTGCGATCGCAAAAAAATATGTTGATCTATTTCGCTCTACATGACAATTAGTTTCTCGATCGCACTCAGCAATTTTTCTTGTGTCCAATTTAGATATAAATGAGCAGCGATCGCTGCCGCACCAGCGCCAACACCTTCTTTAACAAAGCCTTGTTCATAGGCTCGTAACTGTGGAAACTTAGATTTTGCAAAACTTAGCTGGGTAGCGAGCAATGGTACATCACGCACAGCTAAAGCTAGATCAACGGTGTGACCTGTGGGATCTTCGGCAACCCATCGGGTTGTGCCGATCGCGATCGCCTCAGGATTCCAGACTAAATGTTGATCATTAGCGATCGCCCTTGCGAGGGCATAAACGGCTAACATTTGAGTCCCGCCTGCAAGCAATACACCTCCATGACGACTTGCCGCGATCGCCATTCCAGCCACCGCAATTTGCATGGGATCACCTACTACCGCCACTATTTCAAAGGGCGTGGCTGGTTGCTCCAGATGCTGCAATCCTGCTTGGACAATTTCCCATTTTTGAGCATGGTTACAGGTGGGATGAGAGCTATTGACTTTATCTTTTGCATCTATTCCTAACGCAGTCAGCACGGCAAGAGCTGTAGTCGTGCCACCAACTACACATTCACTCAAGATTACATAGGCTCCCGCTTGGGCTAACTTCTCTCCCCACACTAAGCCCTGTACAAATAATTGCAGCACTGTTTCAATGGGCAAAGCTTTCCCCGTACTCAGACACTTGGCTGGTAATCCACCGAGGGCGATCGCCTTGGTTTCATCTGTTGGGGCAATCGCTAAGCCTACATCAAAGATAAAAAGTGGTAACTCTTGCGCGGCAACAACAGCCCGGGAAATTAAGACGGGGGAAGCGCCTGCAACAAGGGGTGGCAAAGGGAAGTTGGTATTTGATCCCGTAGCAAGAAATTCGGCATCGGCGATCGCGGTATATTTGCGATCTTCAGGCGTTGCTCCAGCAGCAGAGATATTAGGTATTAATCCTGTTTCCGTAAAGCCCAACACACAAGCAAATACTGGACGTTTACCACGATAGTTTTTGAGCCAAGCTTTCGCTTTTTTACGTTGTGTGTAGGTCGTAATCATTAAACTTATTTGCAAAAGTTATTGAAAGTAAATATTTGTAAGGTGCTTTCGTTAAGACAGTTAAAGATTATCTGAAGAAGTAGCCAAAAGGTCACATTTAGGTTCTTACAATGAACGTAACCCATACAGCAATCCTAAGTAAGTTGTTGAATTAAATGTAGGATGGGTTAGCGATAGCGTAACCCATAATTGATAACTAATTGATGCGTTACGTTGCAGTTCATCCTTGAACTAGCGCATCCTACAAATAATTGAACCTTCCTACTTATTTGATTTGTGGAATAAGAGCAGTGATGAATTGCTCTTAATTAATGGTTGCGAGATCACAAATTTGGGTAAGTGAAGATAATTGAATAAGGTGCATGAATGAAGATAGGCGTTATCAAGGAAATAGAATTTGGTGAACGTAGAGTAGCGCTAATTCCTGAAGTTGTTAGCCGTTTAACTAAAAGTGGATTGGAAATCTTAATTGAAAGTCATGCGGGCGAATTGTCCTTTTTTGCGGACTCCACCTATGTGGAAGCAGGAGCCAAAATTATCACTGACAAAAGCACTCTGATTAATGAAGCAGAGATTTTGCTCAAGGTCGGTGCGCCCCGTGAAGAGGAAGTGAGTATGTTCAAGCAAGGACAAATCACCATTGGTTTTCTCAATCCTTTGGGTAGACCCGAACTAATTCGCCGTCTTGCCCATCAGGGCGTAACGGCGATGAGCATGGAGATGATTCCGCGCAGTAGTCGAGCGCAAAGTATGGATGCGCTCTCTTCGCAAGCCTCGATCGCTGGTTACAAAGCCGTATTGATTGCAGCAGCAGCTTTGCCTAAGTATTTGCCGATGTTGACCACGGCAGCAGGCACGATCCCGCCAGCAAAAGTGGTGGTACTCGGTGCTGGGGTGGCAGGGCTTCAGGCGATCGCCACGGCGCGTCGTCTGGGCGCACAGGTGGAAGCCTATGATATCCGTCCTGCGGTGCGCGAAGAAGTGCAGAGCCTTGGCGCAAAATTCATTGATGTCACTTTGGAAGAAGATACAACCGCCGCAGGTGGCTATGCAAAAGAGATTTCGGATGCCGCCAAACAACATGCTCAAGTAATCCTCGCTAAGCATATTAAAGATGCGGACATTGTGATTACCACAGCCCAAGTGCCTGGACGCAAAGCGCCTGTGATGGTTACCGATGCAATGATTGCTCAGATGAAGCGTGGCTCGATCATCGTTGATCTGGCTGGAGAGCAGGGAGGTAATTGCGAAGGAACAGTTGCAGGAAAAGATGTAATTTGTCACGGGGCAACAATTATTTCGCCAATTAATTTGCCTGCATCCATGCCCATCCATGCTTCGCAAAAATATGCCAAAAATCTACTCAATTTACTCAATCACCTGATCAAAAAGGGTGAACTAAACCTTGATTTTGACGATGACATTATTAGCAGCACCTGTATTACTCATGCTGGCGAGATTCGCAATCAGCGAGTTAAAGACGCACTTTCTCAATTAGTTGTCTCGGTATAGTTCGCTATCCTCCCGCAAACAGTAGGGGTAATTCATGAATTACCCCTACTGTTTGCAATGACAGAAACAATGTCAAATTGCAATTTCAATAAATATCACTATGAACGAATCATTAATCAGCGCTCTATTTGTCTTTGTACTGGCTTCATTTGCAGGGTTTGAAGTAATTAACAAAGTTCCACCGACATTACATACACCACTAATGTCTGGCTCAAATGCCATTTCAGGAATATCGGTAATTGGGGCTTTGATTGTGGCGGGTAGCGATGTCAATCCCAATCTCTCAGTAATTCTGGGACTAATCTCGGTTGTCTGCGCCACAATTAACGTTGTTGGCGGATTCCTAGTTACCGATCGCATGTTGCAAATGTTCAAAAAGAAAGAGGCGTAAAGCACCATGCTAGAAAATATTTTGGATTATGTCCCGACAGGGATTCAGCTTACCTATTTGGTTGCCGCATCCTTATTTATGGTTGGGCTCAAACAGATGGGATCACCTGCTACAGCTCGTCAGGGGAATTTGCTAGGCGCTGTGGCAATGTTGTTAGCGGTCGTAGCAACATTGCTCGACAAGCAAGTATTGAGTTATGGATTGATTTTAGTGGCGATCGCAATTGGCTCGGCGATCGGTTCTCTGATTGCTTATAAAGTCGCCATGACCGACATGCCTCAAATGGTGGGCTTACTCAATGGTTTGGGTGGTTTGGCTTCTTCGTTAGTTGCGGTGGGCGAATATTGGCGCGTAATTAGTCATGGACTCACCTTGCCGCTAGTCGATAACCTGTCAATTATCGCCAGTGTCCTCATAGGCAATATCACCTTTACGGGCAGTATGATCGCCTTTGCAAAATTGCAGGGGATCATGAAAGGCGCACCAATTCGTTTCGCCTATCAGCAAACAATTAATATTCTGCTGCTAGCCACTTTTGCCGTTGGTTCTGCCATGTTGATTGTCAATCCTGCTGATCTGGTCGCTTTCATTGGTATTAATATCATTTCGCTACTAGTCGGCGTATTGTTTGTGATCCCCATTGGTGGCGGTGACATGCCTGTGGTGATCTCGCTGCTGAACTCCCTGTCGGGTGTTGCCGCTAGCGCCGCAGGCTTTGTGGTGATGAATAATGTGTTAATTATTTCAGGTGCATTGGTTGGCGCTTCAGGCTTGATCCTCACACAGATTATGTGTAAGGCAATGAACCGTACTCTTCCCAATGTGCTATTTAGCGGCTTTGGCACAACTTTAGTCACAGATGGTGACGCAGGCGACAGCAGCAACAAAACGGTGAAAACTATTGATCCCGAAGAATGCGCGATGATGTTGGGCTATGCGCGATCGGTGGTAATCGTCCCTGGTTACGGTATGGCAGTGGCCCAAGCACAACACGCCGTCCGTGAGTTATCGGATATGTTGGAACGTAAAGGTGTGGAAGTGAAGTTTGCGATTCATCCTGTCGCGGGTCGGATGCCTGGGCATATGAATGTATTACTTGCTGAGGCAAATGTGCCTTATTCGCAACTCTATGACATGGACGATATCAATACCCAGTTTGAAAATACTGATGTGGTATTGATTATCGGTGCGAATGATGTGGTCAACCCTGCGGCACGCACTAATCAAGCTAGCCCGATTTATGGAATGCCGATTCTAGAAGTAGATAAAGCAAAAAATGCGATCGTGATTAAGCGCGGTATGAGCGCTGGTTTTGCGGGTGTCGACAATGACCTGTTTTATCAACAAAAAACGATGATGTTATTTGGTGGTGCTAAAGACATGGTTGGTAAGCTTGCTAATGAGTTAAAGCAAATTTAATAGACTTAAAGTTAAACAATGAGTTTACGCCGCATCTCGACAATCATTCTTGGGACAATCGGAATTACATCAGTGATTTTTGCCATCTGGGTATTCAATTACGTTCCCTATACTTCCTTTGCGGCTCTAATGCTCGGAATCGGCGGTTTGGCAATCATCGCGATCGCAGTTCTAGTCTATCGATCAACTAGCTTTCTAGAAGTAATTCGCACTATTGTCTCTTGGCTACTGATCTTGGCAGGTATACCCCAGATTGTAATTTTCCTGTTGGCAATATTGATGGGAAGTGCCCCTGAGATGATCATCCAGTTTGGCATACTAGGATTAACGTCGGGGACTTTGGGCTGGACATTGCTTAAACCCAAATTTCTCATTAGTATCGCTCGAAGGATGATCAGTGGATTTTTCCTTACATCTGGTGCTGGATCTGTGCTTTTTCCGATTTGGATTATGTCTATCTACGGGACAAATATTGCATTTACTGGTATTGCAACTTATTACCTCATCGCTGGGGTAGCGCTTATCGCGATCGGTAGTCGGTTACGCAGACCGACCAAAACAAAGGAGAACTAGCCATCTCTAATTTTTTTAAAGAGAGTGGTGGTGCAAAGCACCACCACTCTCTTTTTGTTTTACCGAGCGCTCGGCTGTGTGTGGATTATGATAGATATTGTGGCTCATCTGTACAGATAACGATATGACTCAAACCTCCCTTCCACCTCTAGCTCAAGAACCACAAAGCCAGCCAATCGCGCAACCAGAAAGTCCCCAGCCAAGCCTATGGTCATCAGATTTTCAGCAAGAAGTGACAGCTTTGACGACGCGACTGTTTATCCAACTACGTCGTCGTCCGACAACACTGATCGCAGGAGTATTACAGCCTTTAATGTGGTTACTCTTGTTTGGAGCATTGTTTAGTGGGTTGCCCAAAGGTTTAGTTGGTGATGGTCAGACCTATGTACAGTTTTTAGCGGCGGGGATCATTGTCTTTACAGCCTTTAGCAGTGCGCTTAATTCGGGATTGCCGATGCTGTTCGATCGCGAATTTGGTTTTCTCAATCGCATCTTGGTTGCACCTTTAGTATCGAGATTTTCGATTATTGTCGCTTCCGCGATTTTTATCATTGCGTTGAGTATGGTACAAACCTTGGCGATCGTCTCAGTCAGTGGCTTGATGGGAGCAGGCTTACCCAGCCTGAGTGGTTTAGCTGTCATGTCATTAATCTTGATGCTGCTGATCGTCGATTTTACGATGTTGAGCTTAGGACTTGCCTTTGCCATGCCAGGACACCAAGAGATGTTAGCTTTTATTTTCTTGGTAAATTTACCCTTAATGTTCTCTAGCACCGCCCTTGCACCTCTAGCTTTTATGCCAACTTGGTTGCAGTGGATCGCTAGTCTTAACCCTCTATCTTGGGCGATCGAGCCAATCCGTTATGTGTATAGTCACAGCACATGGGTATGGGATAGCGTTGTGTTTACCGCACCTTGGGGAAATATGACGATCGCTAATGCGGCGATCGCCCTACTCAGTTTTGGTATATTTGTCGGTATTTTCATTCGAGGGACTTTACGACGAGGCGTAGCATGATTGCTGAAATGGGTGAAGTTCCCGCTTTGCCTGAAGTCCAACCCTTTGCCGATAACTGGTCATATCTCAAAGCAGAAGTAGCTTGGCTGGATCGGGTATTGATGCGATCGCTAGCTAAACAGCGTCAAACTAATCAAGAAGTTGATCGCGTAGCAAAATCAGCCGTTGATCGCTCCACTAGTCATTGGTGGAAAGGATTCATTGCGATTGATCCATCTAAGGGTGGTAGTCTCGCACCCAATCAGTTACCTCAGGCTATACATCCTCTTGGGCGTTATGGCGATCGCCTTGCTGCGAGTCGTGAGAATAATATTCGTCTAGCAATTCCGACCTTATGCGATCGCCTAGAGCTGGGTCAATTCGAGCGAGATTTACTGATCCTCTGCCTTGCCCCTGAAATTAGCCGCCGCTATGAAAAACTCTACGCTTTCCTGAATAACGATGAAAGCAATTGCAAACAACCTACTGTTGATTTGGCTCTGCGTCTCTTTTGTCGCTCCGATGGTGAATGGCGCAAGGCTCGCAATACGATCTCGGCAACATCGCCATTGATTAAACGCAAAATTATTCAGCTTTATTTGCCTGAAAATAGCACAGCGCGATCGTTTCTTGCCAAAGCGATGCTACTTAGTGAGAAAGCAGCTACTTATCTGCTCAGTGAAGACTTGCCCATTGAATCAGTTATTCCTAAACCTAGAACTAGCAAAATAAAAAAGAAAGGATAGGCGGCGCATTGCGCCGCCTATCCTTTCTTTTTTGGAACTACCGAAAAAATTAAATTAATTAATCAGCGATCGCCGTCAGGATATTTCTAAGAAATACGCAGTAGTTCAACATCAAAAATCAAGGTCGCATTCGGAGGAATTACGCCACCTGCTCCACGAGCGCCATAACCGAGATCGGGAGGAATAATCAAGGTGTAGCGATCGCCAACACGCATATTTGATAAACCTTCATCCCAGCCCTTGATCACTTGACCAACGCCAAGCTTGAACGAAAAAGGACTATTGCGATCGCGAGAACTATCGAACTTAGTTCCATCTTCGAGCGTACCTGTGTAATGAACGATGACAGTATCGCCCTTCTTAGGAGTTGCACCTGTACCAGCCGTGATCACTTTATATTTGAGACCAGTGCCAGTTTCTTTGATTTCAGAATCACTCATACTAATTAAAGGTGCTGCTGCTATTTTTACTTCTGTTTGATTTGGTGCACCTGTAGATGGCGCACCAGTGCTGGCAACTGCTGGCTGTCCGCCTGTAATTTGGGCAACTACAATGACTAGTACAGCAACTGCCATAATGCCAAAGCTAATCAAAATTCCTTTCAAGGCTATATTCTCCAATCAATTACGTGATGACTTAGCTTTTGGAATCTTATACCAATTAATACCAAATCACAAAATGGCTACGCCATTTTGTGATTTGAAAACCCTTACTGGGTTTGGTTTTTAATTCCCAAAAGTGTAGCCACACTTTTGGGAATTGGTATAAGTAAAGTGTGACTACACTTTACTTACGCAAAAAACAAAAAAAGAGTTCGCTGAGCGAACTCTTTTTTGTTTAACATGCCAGGAACGAGACTTGAACTCGTGACACGTGGATTTTCAGTCCACTGCTCTACCAACTGAGCTATCCCGGCGCTGTGCGTTTTTTTGCGCTTTACTAAGATAACACTGATGGGGAATTTCGATCAATAGAATTTTAAAAAATTTCTGGAAATTAGGCAAAATCAAATTTCGAGCAAATGAACTACCAAAAACTTTTTGAAAGTATTGATAATCAATACTTTCAAAAAGTTTTTGGTTTGGACTTGACCGCAAAGCTTTGTAAAGTGTCGCCTATGAGCCAGTAACTACCCAGAAAACCGATCGCAACCCATCACGCAAAGCTTTAGTAGGATCCTCTGACTTGATGCTTGAGGGAATCGTCACAGGATGCATCTCAATACCACGACTGCCTAAAACAATTTTGCCAATAACGAGTGCGCGAGGCATATGAAAATCGGAAGTAAGCACATACACATCCGTAATTTTACGTTGCTGAAGCTCCGTCACCATAATCGTAAAATTAGTGACCGTATCGACAGCACGATAATCTAAATGAATGCGCTTGCGCTCAACACCTGCACGGTCAAACACATATTCAGCATATTCCTCTGGACTGCCTGACGAAACAAAAATTGGTAACCGTGGATGTTGTAAAGCAAACTGAGCAGCAAACTTTTCACGGGTGGGAGAGCCGCCCAAGACTAATATCGCCTGTGGTTCTCTAGGCGACGGAGGATTGGTACTAATTGGCGGTAAGCATGGTACGCCAAAAATCATGCAACCAGAGCCAATTAACCCAGATAAAGCTGTCATAGTACTTCTGCTAGGGAATGGGTTAATCATCATCACTAATGCGTTGCGAATCAGCAAAATATTATCTGCATGATGGAACAATATGCAACAAGATTTTGTTAACAGTCTCACCCTT
This sequence comes from Phormidium tenue FACHB-1050, assembly GCF_014696925.1. Classification (GTDB taxonomy): domain Bacteria; phylum Cyanobacteriota; class Cyanobacteriia; order Pseudanabaenales; family Pseudanabaenaceae; genus Pseudanabaena. The sequence goes on from NZ_JACJQY010000015.1 coordinate 45,290, forward strand.
CAGGTAAAAGACTATTAAAAAGCTATAAGTCTAGTTCGCGTCGGCCCTCGATCGCTTTGGCGAGTGTTACCTCATCTGCATATTCTAAATCACCACCCATCGGAATACCAAAGGCAATTCGCGTAACTTTTGTAAAGGGTTTTAATAATCCGCCCACATATAGAGTGGTAGTCTCGCCTTCGACACTGGGCGCGATCGCCATAATTACCTCTGAGACTTTGTTGCCACTGACCCGCCTCACTAGGCTTTGGATATTTAGTTGATCAGGGCTAATACCATCCATGGGCGAAATCAGACCACCAAGGACGTGATATTTACCACGATATTCGCGAGTTTTTTCAAGCGCAATTAAATCGCGGGAGTCAGCAACTACACAAATTACAGAATTATCGCGACTAGGATGGGCGCAAATTTCACAAATTGGCTCCGCCGAAAGATGCCCACATATAGTGCAAAGCCCCACCTGTTGTTTTGCCTGAATTAATGCTTGAGCAAGGGCTTCCACCTCTTCAGTAGGGCGTTTGAGAATATGCAGTGACAGACGCTGAGCAGTCTTTGCCCCCACACCGGGAAGGCGCTGCAACTGTTCAATCAGATTGGCTAGAGGTCGAGTATACAAAACAGCGAAGACATGAAATAACGTTAACGATTTTAACGTTACTTCATGCCTTCATTAAAAAAAGTAAAGGAGACGCTTTGCGCCTCTTTATACTTTTTACAGTAATTACTGATCAACCGAACCAAGAATTTTTGTAAAAGTGTCGCTTCACAACACTTTTACAAAAATTCTTGGTTCGGGTTTGAGAGCAAAGCACTAACTCAATTGGTTGGTTTTGGCGAAGCGATTTTGTAAATCGTAGGCTTCTCGTTCCATTAGATTATCTTCGTATTTTTGTTTGCCGCGCTTATATTCCACAAAATATTGATAGCCAAATTGATCTAACCCTCCGTTTTGAAAACATTGGCGCACATGCACCATTTCGTGAGCTAAAACTGATAACTGCTTGATATCTTCAGGCTTATAAGCGTCGCGAAGATAAATGCGATCGCAATAGGTTTGGGCGATCGTCTCGACTTGACCAAAATGCACAGCCACATTCCCAAGCACCCAACGATCCATCATTTGGGAATTGTAAATGACATGCACACGATCAATATAGTCGATGAAATATCTTCTTAGATAACGCTTTTGGACATTATCTAAAGGTAGACCTTCGCCGTTTTTAGAACGCATGGTTTTTGCGGCTGCTTGATAGGCGATCGAGCCTGCTTGCCCCCAAGCTTCCTCCGCGAGACTAGATTTTGTTTCTGAGTCAGCAAAAAAACTCACATCTGACATCCCTATGGTTGCAGCTAGGGCGAGAGTCAGCAAAATTAAAAAAATTATTCTCCGAATGCTATTCATGATGCTTTACAGAGTTTTTAAGCGCAACTAGAGAGCCTTGCTTATGCAGAAACTTAGTTAAGCTAGTTATTGTTTTGATTTAATTCGTTAGAAACAATCACTACAGTGATGTTATCGCGACCGCCGCGCAACTTGGCTGACTCGATGAGGGCTTGTGCTGCTTGCTGACAGTTACGAATGCCTTTGAGATGATGGGTAATCCTATCATCGCTTAATTCTTCAGTCAAACCATCACTACAGATCAAGAAGCGATCGCCTGGTTGCCATTCGATTTCACGCGCCGTAATTGATTTAACGTCTTCCCGACCTAGGCATTGCAACAACATATGCCGCCAAGGATGGCTTTTAGCTTCATCAGGGTTAACTACGCCAGTTTGAATAGCTCTGGCAATCCATGTGTGATCATCGCTGATCTGTTCTAGTTTACTGCCGCGCAAACGATACAATCGCGAATCACCAATATGACAGAACCAAGGCTGTTCATCTCGAAATAGCAACACCACGATAGTTGTTCCCATATCCGATCGCACAGGATTAGCCGCCTGATCATTAATGATTGCTTGATTAGCTTTGTCGATCGCATCTTGCATAAGCTTCTGAGGAGTTGCCTCGACATCCCACAGTGCTTCTAAACATGAACGAATGGAATCGACGGCAATCTGACTTGCCACCTCGCCACCTGCATGTCCTCCCATCCCATCAGCAACTACAAAAAATCGTCCCTCAGGGTCGATATAGTAAGAATCTTGGTTGGCTGATCTGACGCAGCCAGTATCGGTTGCTCCCGCAAATAGACGCTTCATGTTAGGTGGTTCAGCTCGACGTATTAAATTGACCAGTTCTGCTATAGCAATCTTTAGTTTAACGCTCACGGGCAAAAACTACAGCAATCCTAATCTTTTGTTTTTCTACAATTTAGGCTTATAGCAATGTAAGTTTTGCTTAGGACATCAAAACCACAAGATGAGAGGCGGCGCGAAGCGCCGCCTCTCATCTTGTGGTTTTTGATTTGTCTTAGCTATTTCTTGCGTTGCTATAGCAATCCTAAATGGTTAGTGGAAGCGCACCCCTTCGGAGTGCGCTTCCACTAACCCCAAAAATCTATAGCAAAGCAAGTTTTGCTTAGGACATAAAACCCAAGAAGCGATTTGCGGCGCGAAGCGCCGCAAATCGCTTCTTGGGTTTTGGTTTGTTCTAATGGAAGTGCCTCTAGCTACTTATCGTTCGGGACGATCAATTTTTGATAGCAGTCTCAATAAAACTGATACAAAAAGCCCTGCGACGATCGCCGCAATTATGGCTGGGATCTGCAAACTATTAATAAATAAAAGGGTGGCGCACAATAAACAAGTTGCTCCCAACAAGGCATAAATAGCACCGATCCCGACATTACTTAAGCGCCTTAATAGGCGATCAGTTTCTTGAGATTTGACCCTGACCCGAATATCACCGCGATCAAGTTTGGCGAGGGTGTCATCAATGCGACGGGGTAAGGCGATCGCTGTATTACTGACCTGTGCCGCTTGTCTGCCTAGTTCACCCAGAAAAGCTGTGGATAAATTTCCTGATTCTTTAGCACTACCATTTTCCATAAGATTTGTTGCGTAGGGTTTGGCGACTTCCATAAAGTTAAAACTGGGATCAAGTCCTTTACCTAGTCCTTCAAGTGTAGAAATTGCTCTCAGGACAAAGGTAAATGTAGCGGGGAACCGAAAGGGTTGATCATAGGCAATATCGTACAAATCATCACTGATTGCGGCAACCGATTGTTTTTCCATCGGCTGTCCCATGAAGTTATCGAGCATATATTGCACCGATCGCCTAATGGGCCCTGTATCACCAGTAACTTCCAACGCGCCTAGTTCGATTAACGAATTAATCACCGCCTCCGCGTCTTTTTGGGCAATCCCAAAGAACGTTCTTAATAACTTATCGCGGGTGATCGATTGGATCTGTCCCATCATTCCAAAATCATAGAAAATTAATTCCCCTTTCCCCGTTACTGCGAGATTTCCTGGGTGGGGATCAGCATGAAAAAATCCATGATTGAGTAATTGTTCTAAATACGCCTCGGCTCCAACTCTGGCGATCGCTTTGCGATCAATTCCAGCCGCTTCTAAAGCTTCATAATTACTAACTTTGATCCCCGGCATATATTCGAGAGTTAGCACCCGTCGTGACGCATAGCGCCAATACACACGCGGAACCATGATGCGGCGATCGCTCCGAAAATTGCGACGAAAGGTATCCGCATTCTTGCCTTCATTTAAATAATCTGCTTCTTCATAAAGGATCTTGCTACATTCTTCATAAATGCCAACCCAGTCGCGCCCCCGTCCATGTTTAGGATGATTTTGAAAGTATTGAGCAATGCGCTTGAGAATCCCTAAATCAATCGCAAATAATTTTAATAATCCTGGACGTTGGACTTTGACAACGATTTCTTCGCCTGTATGCAATTGAGCTTTATGCACTTGACCAAGACTTGCTGCTGCAAGGGGAACGGGATCAAAGTAACCAAACATTTCCGCGATCGGTTTACCTAGATCTGACTCAATGATCTGTTGGGCTTTAGTTGACGTGAAGGCTGGAACTTTATCCTGTAATTTTGATAGCTCCTCCACTGACTCGGCGGGCAAAATATCAGCACGGGTAGAAAGCAATTGACCAACTTTGATAAACGTAGGTCCTAGTTGGAGCATTGACTCGCGTAACCAAATTGCTCGTTTGCGAGTACGTTTTTTGACCTTGGATTCAGTTTTGCCACCGACATAGCTCCACTTCTTCCCATCGATCCAAATCATCCAAGAAAATGTCAGTACTGTTCGCCAAATGTCTATGGTGCGGGCGAGTTCAGAGTAGTTGTCACGACTCCAGCGATAATTGGGTTCAGAGGATAAGGCTGGCACGGCTCACTAACAACGGTAAGATTTTTTAAGAAATTGTAACAAACCTTTACATCTTAGCGTGGATACTTACATTTTGGGAATAAGTAGCTGGGCGCAATTAAATATAAAACTCCAAAATCCGTGGCGCACGCACAGCGTGCGCCACGGATTTTGGCTCTGTTTTTTTTAATTCACAAAAGCGTGAAAACACTTTTGTGAATTAAAAAACAAAGCAGGAGTAATACCAAAACATAAAACGGCATAGCCGTTTTATGTTTTGGTATTACTCCTGCTTTCTATAGCCTACTACGCGATTTCGTCCTTGTTCTTTTGCTTGATACAGAGCGCGATCGGCTTTAATCAATAAATCCAAGCTAGAACTATCCTCATCTGTCATGGTTGCGACTCCACAGCTTAATGACACAAAATCACTGGTTTTTGAACTTTTATGAGGAATATTCAGATTACGCACATTCGTAACTATTCTATCGGCTACAGCTAACGCGGATTCATAATCAGTATGAGGAAGAATCACTGCAAATTCTTCACCTCCATAGCGACCAGCCAGCTCACCACTGCGGACAGATTTATTAATAGCTTGTGCTACTTGCTGTAGGCATTTATCTCCAGATTGATGGCCATAGCTATCGTTATAAAGTTTAAAGTGATCAACATCACAGATGATTACAGAAAGATCTTGTTTGGTTTGAAAGTTTTTCATTAGAAAACGATCAAAATAACGTCGATTGGCTATCTGTGTTAGTTCATCAATATTTGAGGCGTAGCGGAACTTTTCTCCAAGTTGAATAATGGAAATCAAACTACTTAATAAAAATGAGAATAGAGCAGGAAATATGGATAGCCAAAAGCTGAACAAAAAAGAGAGGTAACTAATTAAGACCAATCCTAATATTGAGATTAAAAGAAAAGTTAGGATGCCTGTAATAAATTGGGACTTTCCAAGATTGCCTCCTCTCAAAAATCCTGAAATTCCACTGACACCAATAGAAGCCCACAGAAGAACCCATATTCCTTCAATAAACTTTGGATAGGTTTGTAAAAAAGGACGGTTATCAATGGCTCCATTAATAATTTGTGATATCAGGTTGGCATGAATATGTACTCCTGGGATTTTGCCATATGGCGAAAAGAAGAAATCACGGAGGCTTTCTGCGGTAGACCCAATTAACACAATTCGATTTTCAAATAGATTCTGTGGGTACGTACCATCTAGAACATTTGTTAGGGAAACTTCCTGAAAACATTCCCTCTGACAACGATAATTGAGCAAAATTTGGTAGCCACCGTTATCCACAAGTCCATAACCCGTTTGGAGAGAGCCTAATGGGGAAAATCTAGATTTCCCCAAAATAACCGTGCGATCTTTATCAGAAGATATCTGTGGAACTATATTTTCTGAAGCTAAATAATTTAAGGCGATTTTGATTGAGAAGCTATAAATCATCTCTCCATTAGGCTTCTCAATAGATAGTAATCCTCGTCTTACAGAGCCATCTTGATCGACTACATTATCGACAAAGCCAACTTGTTTTTTATAATCAATATAAGGGGGAGGTAGAACACTGGGAGCAACAAATTTTTCCGCGACAATCAAGTTAGGAGTAGACTGAAAAATCTGTTTTAACTCCTCAAACCCTGGTTCTACTGGGAGATCACGATATACATCTAAACCTATTACTCGTGGATTCCCTGATTTGATTTTCGCAATTAATTTTGCAACTACATTATCTGGAAACGGCCATCTCCCAACTTTTGCAATATCACGATCATCAAAAGTGACCATAACAATGCGAGATTCTAAACCTTCAGATGCTCTTAGTTGGAATAGTTGATCGAAAAACTTCAACTCTAGTAGTTGAAATAAACCAAGTATTTGTAAAGAGCAAATTAGAATCACGATTAAAATAGGAATCGTAAATATACTTGCTCGAAGTTTATTTACGGTTCTAAGTATGCCTTTATTTAGCAAGCGTAACGGATTCAGATGTTTGAACGACATGATCTTTGAGCAACTTGTCCCAAGCTTTAGAAAGTGTTGGATTGTTAGGGGTTTGCTTTTGCAATCGATAGAGTTCACTGATCATGTCATACCAAATGCCATTTTCACCATATATAGCTACTCGATTAATGGGTGATGCTGTGCTTAGCTTAGTGGCAAGAGCTTGAGTCTGAGGGGTACGTTGAATCCAACCTGCGATCGCAGGGCTATCTGGTCGAAGTGCTTTCCCGCAGATGAAGGTCATAGTCCATTTGTATTTCTTGTTTACAACAAGATCTGGAGCTTGACTGGGATAGTTAATTGTCACAAAACCTGCATCCGCTGGTAAAGGTAAAAAAGTTTGGTAAACCTGTTCACTGTCTTCACTTTCAAGACTCAAAAATATTTGTTTAGCTGTGCTTTTGGTCTTAAATATCAGAAATTCAGGGCGATTAGAGATTGTTAACCCATAGTTTGACTGGGGCAATATTGGTATTGTTTTCCTATTGGGTTGGGAAGAATCGGCTAAACAGCTTTGATCACGAGTTGCTGCGCCAGTTGTAGTCTTAGGCGCTCCACCACTGGGTGGCTTGAAATTAATGGTTTGCGCCATCACAATCTGAGGAGTAAAGGCTAATGGCAGTAACATAGCTGTTAATGTCGAAAGGCAAATCTTAGGTATCATCGATAGATTTGAGTGCATCTTTATATCCTTAAGTGGGAGAAAATATTTATAACTAATACTCAATAGTAAAAAACAACAAAAATATTGTCTTTTATTCTCGCTTTTTTATACCAGTAAAAGTAGTATTAGATACAATAACTAATAATAATCATAATCTAATAACTAGGATTTTGCTATGTCCAAAAGTTATACAAAAGATATATATAACCCTAGCTTTATAAGGCTATTAGCCATTTGAGTCAATTACCATCATAATCATATGTTTTTTTGGGATTGCTGTTTTTTGCCAGATAATTGATCGGATAGAAAGCCAAATATTTACTATAGCTGTCGCCATTCTTGTTAGGGCATAAAACCCAAATAGTGTGAGGCGGCGTTTCGCGCCGCCTCACACTATTTGGGTTTTAATTTTTCCTAATACACTTGACTACAGCTATAGAATAAAAGCAGCTAGATAGTTTAGATTAAAATCTTTTATTAGCTATTTGATTGCCTAAGTGATGGAATTTAAAGCCAGCTACCTACTAATACAAAAGCAGCCCAATAGTAGGGATGTCGGTATTGAGGATCTTTAAGTACTGAAAGTTGAGATTGTTGTAATGCTTCCGCTTTTGAGATAGTAGGTTGCTTGGTGAGAATGTCATAAAAGTTTGACATCAGCTGACTGGTTGAGTCATCATTCACTGCCCATAGACTGCCAATCGTGCTACGCGCTCCCGATCGCAAAGCAATACCAGCAAGTCCCAAGATGGCTTTCACATCACCTTCGGCAGTTTTACAAGCACTGAGAACAAGTAACTCTAGAGGTTGTTTGCGATTGTCGGTGCGATCGCGCAAAAACTTATAGAAATCTGGAACAGTGACGCGATCATCCCAAGCCAGAATAAATGTTGAGTCTGGATCGGAGCTGAACTGTCCATGCGTCGCTAGGTGGACTATAGCTGTCCCTGCCTCCGATAGCCCTTTCTGTAAGCTCGTTTTAGTAAAGTCACTATTTAGTTCTAATTCAGTGGGAATTTGCTTAGAGATTTGGCTAGCCTCAAACTTCACACCTTGTAGCTCAGTAAAACCTTGCCTTGCTTCTGAAAGTCCGCCTAGCCAAACTTTCAGTTGTCCCCGATCTAGCGGCTTTGCTCCTAATATTTGTAATCCTGGGGTTAAAGCCATACTGTATTTTTCGATCGCATATTGCTTGCCATCATGTAGGGCGGACATGGGCAGATTTCGCAATGAGCCATCCAGAACAAATACTAAATTTTTGATTTGCTTTTCAGCGAGGGCTGTTTCTGAAGGACGGATGATCAAGTCGTATAGTTTTTGTGAGACTTTTAAGCGAATACGTTCAGAAAATGCTGGGTTCAGGGCTTGAAGAAATTGATCTGCACTTTCTTCTAATTCTGTTTGCGATATATTCGAGGAAAAATACTGGAGAGGTTCTTTGGGTAATGAGAGGATCAATGCTAGGCGATCGCTTAAGATTGCTGAATAGATCACTGCGGAATTGGAGTCAACAGCATCAATTTGCTGTGGTTGGATATTGAGACAAGCTGCTCGAAAGAAATTTTCTAGTTCTACGACTTGTAGTGACTCAAGGGTAAGCCGTGCTTGGATCAGGTTTTCTTGAGATGGTTTATCGCTTTTTAGTAATAGAGAGACGAGTTCACGATAAATTGGCTCGATGCGATCACGAAAGGCAAACTGAACTTCTGGCGATGACGCAACTAACTCTCGGCGAAGGTTTTGGATACTCTGCACAGCTTGGCGATACGCCTCGATGGCGAGGTCAGATTTGCCCTGTTTGTTTAAGATGCGACCTGAGAGCCATTTCCAACGATAGAGTAAGTCATCGGCACTTATTGATTGAGCAAGCACGAGCGCCCGTTGGGAAAGCTGATAGGCCTCCGTGAGTTGTTGATTTTGTTCGTAAAGTCCACCTAAAGCACCAATTGCAAAGGACTCAGCCCTGCGGTCTTGAATGGATTGGGCTTGCCGCAACGCTACCGTTAATAACTCGGCAATCCTTGATGGGGTAACGGGACGAGCATTTGCATCTTTAATCTTCATCAAGCTTTCGCTCAAATTGACGCTCAGATAAACACTGCGACGGCTAGGCTGCAATTTCGTCAGATCTGGTTCGATCTGTTGCCATAGTGGTTGAACTTGTTGCAAGCGATCGCTTTCAACGAGCAAACTTAAACTCAAAGCCTGTGCTTCTAAGCGCAGAATGCTTACAGGAGAAGTTTTTGCTGCTTGTTCATATTTTTGTAAAGCGCCATCAATATCTTTGATAAACCTGAAGTTATTACCAATGCTGATTAATGTGGCGCTGCTCTCGGCAGGATTGTTTAGTTTTTGAGAGATCGCTAAGCTTTGTTCGAGGATTTTTTGAGACTTTGCAAGATCGCCAAGGGTCTGTAAGGTCGTGCCGAGGCTATGTAGGGCTACAGATTTAAGGAGTGAGTCTGGTTGCTTTTGGAGTCGTAATTCGATCGCTTCTAATTGTTCGCTCGCTAGACGAAATAGCCCTAAAGCTTGCAGAGCTTGTGCTTGATTGGTTTGACTACCTAATAGCCCAATTTCGTCATCGAGTTGGGTGTATCGTTCCGCCGCTATTTTCCAATTGTCTAGGGCGGCTTGGGGATTGCCCATTGCAAGTTGGAGGCTACCCTGTGTATTGCTGATTCTTGCCGCGATCGCTAGTCCTTCTTTACTCGCTAATAGCTGACTATCCAGTAAATTTGCACTCTGGGCTATCGTTTCTTGAGCTTGTTCCCACTCGCCAAGTTCTTGATACGCCATTGAGAGATAATTTAGGCACAGCGCCTCATTTAACTGAGCGCGTAATTTTTCAGTTATGGTGTTTTGGCGAAGACGATAGGTGAATAGAGCTTTTTGCCATGTGGCTACAGCTTCGGTAAGGTTGCCTTGTGCATAGAGGCGGCTTCCTTGCTCTATCAATGAAGGCTGATTGGACTGGGATAATTGTGTTGATAGGTTGGGATTATCCGCAGTTTGGTTACGGGTGGCGATCGCAGGTTGGATGATCGTGATTGAGCAGTAGGTAGCGATCGCCAACATCAACAGGAATGTCAGTTTCTTTTTATTAATTATTTGCCAGAACTTTCGAGCAGTAGCGATCGCAAATTTCATGTTTTTTATCTCTATCTATTTATTTGGATTTGTAGGACAAATGACAGGGGATCGCCACACTGGCTCTGTTGGTGAGTCCACATAGGCTAATAGTTTCAAGTTTCCATTTGCATCTTTTTCCCAGCCTTGGGCTTCAATTTGGGGGATGGGTTGCGTGGCAACTGGTTGATTGGACTGAGTGGCAACTTGATTGGACGGGGTTTGAGACGTGGGATTTGATTGCGATGAGGGGATCTCGGTCAATCGTAAATCTCGCCAAATCGCTTGACTGGAAATCACCTTTGTGGCATCAGATGGAACGCCGCCGCGTCCAGTCACAATAAACTCATTACCACGAATGCGATCGCAAGCCGCCACGATTTGCTGTTTATTGCCATCGGTTAGTTCATTGTCACCGATTAATTTATCGGCGGTGCGACCTGAGACAAGCCCATTAAATTGTGGACCTAAAGATGAAGATGCGGTGATGTCACTGAGTGGAGTCAAGCGATCGACAAACTGAAAACCGATCACCACGCCTCGATCTGCGATAACCACCCGACCTCCAAAACTATTGATCGAAGTCGCAGTAATATCACTATTTTCTGTGGGAATTGCCACCAGAAGGGCTGTATTAATCGTAATATTACCACCTGTCGCAGTTCCAAAGGCATTAGCGGAAATCGTACTACGATTGCGTAAAAGGATTAGGTTTGAATTCAGGTTGATATTGCCGCGACTGCCACTCAAAGAATCAACGTTTATGCTTCCCTGATCAAGTAGAATTGATGGCGAGTTAATCGTGATGTTACCCACTGAGCCACTGCCAACATTGCTAGAGTCTGGGACTGTAAGTGAAGTATTAAAGTTGCTTGCACTGATAATCCCCCCATCGCGCACGATCAAGCGATCGCTATTAACTTGAATATTACCTCCATTTCCTGCGCCAAAAGTGGCATTGGCAAATAAACCACTCCGATTATTGCCATTCTGTCCAGAGATATCGATTAGTTTGGAATTGATCGATAAGTTTCCCGCATTACCATTGTCTTGAGTATCAACTAAAATCTGTGCTCCATTCTTCAGTAAAATACTATCTGCTGTAATTCTTACATTTCCTCCATTACCAGTTCCCACTGATTCGCTGAAAATAGCTGACGGAAAGCGCGAATTACTCCCATCGAGAAAGATGCTTTTTGCAGTGATATCAATCGTACCCGCATTGCCAATCCCAATCGTACTAGCCGCCAAAATCGAACCGCCAGTCATTCGCAGATTATCTGTGGTAATTTTTAAGTTACCTCCATTACCCGTATCATAGGCAAGTACGCCAATAAATATAGGAAAGAATAGATTGTTAATATTTTGATTATTAATAATCAAGTCGATGTTTTTCGCGGTGATGTCGATGTTACCTGCATTGCCACTACCAGTGGACGCAGATGACAGCACTACATTTTCATTAATTAGTAGCTTGTCGGTGGTAACAATAATATTTCCACCCTTTCCTGAAGAATCCGTATCAGTATATATACCGCTTTGTAGCGTATTGCTAGAGTCTCTGTTTATTGCGAAGAGTTCTGTAGCGCGGACAAATACATCACCGCTATTGCCATTGCCAAAAGTAAAAGATTGCAGTGCCGATCCACCGTCAAGAGTTACTTGTCTGCCCTGTACCTGAATGCTGCCCCCACCGTTAAGCCCACTTGTATCCGCTACGGATTCTTGATCTAGTCGGATATTTCCAAGACTAGGCGCATTATCATAATTTAAACTCAAGCCATTACCAGTTTGCGCGATCGCCACAAATCCATTACCAGCAACACTACCGAGTTCGATGCGTCCACTTTCGGCGAATAAGTTTGCTCCTTGCAGTGTTACATCCCCTCCAACCAGCGCCAAAGCCTTACCAGTCAGTACGCTTAATGGACTACCTTGGGTAGCAGCGATCGCGCCATTAGTTAGCCCATTAAACTGTAAGCCAACTGGAGCACTGACTAGCAATAGAGGTGATGTGGTTTGTGTATTTGCCTCGGCTCTAAATTCACTTCCATCTAGAAATCGAACACTATTTGCCGTAGTCGCCAAGAACGATCCGCCTATGTTCAAACTAGCATTTTGCCCAAAAATAATCCCATTGGGATTAATCAAAAACAAATTTGCCGTGTTATTGGCACTAATGAGACCATCAATACTTGAGATTGAATTCCCAGTTACACGAACTAGGATATTTTGGATAGCAGGAAGATTATCGAAAAAAGCTTCAGTGCCTGTGGGCAAAGAGAACTGACTAAAGCTATGAAATAAGTTGGTGTTTGCTGTAGTCCCTCCTGTAATTGTGAACAATGGATTGGTATCAACAACAACTGAAGGGCTGGGCAATGTGGCATCTGGGGTGATTTGGGCAAATGTATGCTGGGGAATACATACAGCGGAAATATTCGCAAACAAAAAAGCTGCGATCGCATTTCTAAGACTATTTTCCCGTAAAATCTTCATGCTATCTTCAGCCCTAACTAACCAATTAATCTATTACATTATTCACTGGGCAAATGACTGGGGATCGCCACACTGGCTCTGATGGTGAGTCCGCATAGGCTAATAGTTTCAAGTTTCCATTTGCATCTTTTTCCCAGCCTTGGGCTTCAATTTTGGGGATGGGTTGCGTGGCAACTGGTTGATTGGACTGAGTGGCAACTTGATTGGACGGGGTTTGAGACGTGGAATTTGATAGCGCGGAGGGGATCTCGGACAATCGTAAATCTCGCCAAATCGCTTGACTGGAGATTGATTGGGTGGCATCAGTTGGAGCGCCGCCGCGTCCAGTAGAGATTAGCTCATTGCCTCGAAAGCGATCGCAAGCCGCCACAATTTGTTTGTTGGTATCGGTTAAGTTATCAGGAAGTTTGACTAAACCTCGGCTGAGATCGTTGTCAGGCGATCGAATTTCCACCAGCCCATTAAATTGTGTGCCTAAAGCCGAGGTTGCGGTAATGTCACTGAATGGAGTTAAGCGATTCAACAATTGAAAACCAATTACGCCTTTAGCCGTGATAATCACTTGTCCACCGAAGCTATTCAAAGAGTTAGCAGTGATATCGCTATTTTCTAAGGGAACTGCCACCAAAAAGTCGGTGTTAATCCGAATGTTTCCACCTGTCGCATTACCTAAGGCATTGGTGGAGATGCTGCTAGCATTCCGCAAAAGTGTCAGTGTGGAGTTTATGTTAATGTTGCCGCGAGAGCCACTCAACGAATCAATATTAATCCGTCCCCTATTAAGCAAGATTGATGGCGAAGTAATGGTAATGTTACCCACTGAACCACTTCCAGGGAAGGTGGTACTGTTACTGCGAAAGTTGCTTGCACTGATAAGACCACCATCACGTACAGTCAATTGATTGCTGTTAACGAAAATATCGCCACCATTTCCCGTACCAAAAATGGCATTGGCAAATAAACCACTACGTCCACGCTCAACCTGTCCAGAGATATCGATTAACTTCGCATTCACCACTAAGTTCCCTGCGTTGCCACTACTAGCAGTCCCAACAGAAATCTGCGCTCCGTTGTTAATAGATAGATTGTCTGATGTAATTGTCAGTATCCCTCCATTTCCTGTTGAGCCTACTTCTGCTGCGGATGAGATACCTGTCGGGAAAGCATTGGTCCCGAATAGGCTGATGTTTTTTGCGATAACCTCTAGATTACCTGCATTACCCCTTCCAAAAGTACTAGTTGTGAGACTCGCACCATTCAAGATTTGCAGGTTATCAGTAGTAACAGTTATTTTTCCGCTATTACCTGTCACTGGTGTGTTTAGAACCTGTGAAAATATTCCACTTGGATAGAAATCTGGAAGAATAGCAGATCTTCCCGATAAAATTATTTCACTAGCATTAACTTTGATCTCGCCAGCAGTCCCAGAACCTAACACCCCCGCACTAATCTGCGCTCCGTCTATCACTTCTAATTTTTTTGTGGCGATCGTAATATTGCTGCCATTTCCCGTAGAAGCTGATGAAGTGTCTGTAAATATGCCACTAGCAAAAGGGAAGTTAGATTCTCCCCTTGCTGAGAGAAGTTCAGTAGCACGAACAAATATCTCGCTTCCATTACCATTTCCCAAAGAAGAAGATCGCAGAACTGAACCATCATTTAGGGTTACTTGTCTGCCTTGCACCTGAATGCTGCCTCCACCGTTGATCCCGCTTACATCTACTAAAGCGGATTGCTCTAGTCGAATGTTACCAAGATTAGGAGCATTATCGTAATTTAATCGCCACCCATTAGCAGTTTGCGCGATCGCCACAAACCCATTACCAGCGACGCTACCCAGTTCGATGCGTCCGCTATCTGCGGTCAATTTTGCGCCTTGAAGATTTATATCACCACCAACAAAAGCCAGAGTGCGCCCACTCTGCACACCCAAAGGTGGGTTGGGAGGTCGAAAGATCTGTAGAAAATCAGGAGGGCTATAAACCAAACCAACACCGAGTCCTTGTGCTGCGATCGCGCCATTAGTTGTGCCGTTAAACTGCAAGCCAACGGGAGTACTTACTAACAATAGAGGTGATGTCGTTTGCGTACTTGCATTAGCTCTAAATTCACTCCCATCTAGAAACCTAACGCTATTAGCTGTAGTCGCTAAAAATGAGCCTCCTATTTGCAACCTCGCATTTTGCCCAAAAACAATTCCATTAGGATTAATCAAAAACAAGTTAGCATTGCCAATGGCACTAATTATTCCATCAATGCTAGAGAGATTACCTCCAGTTACCCGCACTAGAATGTTTTGGATCGCGGGGGAATTAGCGAAATCTGCCCTCTCACCACTAATCAAGGAAAACTGGCTAAAACTATGAAATAAATTGGTATTTGCTGTTGTCCCTCCTGTGATTGTGAAAACAGGGCCCCCACCAACAACCGAAGGATTTGGTAATGTGGCATCTGGAGTAATTTGGGCAAATATATGGTGTGGATTACATAATGCAGAAATATTCGCTAATACAAAAGTAGCGATCGCATTTCTAAGACAATTCTGCCGCAAAATCTTCATGTTATCTCAACCTTAATTGTGGAGTATAAACTAACAACTTTTTTGATACCTAATATCACCTGATGTGAATTTACTCTACCTCACTAAGTTCATAGATTTTTGATGATAATGTTATAAATATATGCACTCAATGATAAATAGCGTCAAAATCTACATTGCTTACTATACAAGTAGCAGAAATTTTTGGAGCTTTACATCTAATTGTGTTTAGCTATTTAAAGAAGGCTCACCATAAAGTACAACAAAATCAAAAAACAAAGAGAGGGAGGCTACTCTTTATGTCTTAACTTTCTTCTTGGCTTTATGGCTTTACTAAAGTGGTGATCTCTATACTATATTGTTGAGCAATTAGTTTTGTGTATACAGGCAAAACTTGTATGTGTGGAGAGATATCGTAGATGCGGTTACTTTGGAAACCTATTGTCTTTTGTAGTGTGATCGCCATATTTGGTTGTTTTTTAGAAAAAGATTCTATTCTTGCCCAACCTATTAGTCCCTCTGATTTAGTTCCTCCTAGTCCTACCAGACCAGAAGTACCACCACAGTTTTTACCTCCCATTGATCAACTACTAAAGCCAAATAGCCCCCAAATTCAACCGAACTTAGAAATACCCGATGCAAACAATACTTTTGTGGTGCAGCAATTCCAAGTTATTGGTAGTACGGTGTTCTCGGCTGATGAGTTAACTGCGGCTGTCAAACCTTTTACTAATCGTCCCATCAGTTTCAGTGAATTATTGCAAGCAAGGGCAGCGATCGCAGATTTATACATCCGTAACGGATACATCACATCAGGCGCTTTTATCCCTCCTCAAGAGACGAATAATGGCAATATCACAATTCAAGTCGTTGAAGGTAAGCTCGAAGAAATTCAGATCTCAGGGACAAATCGCGTTAACCCTAACTATATTCGCTCGCGGTTAGAAGTAGCAACGGGCGCTCCTTTAAACCGCGATCGCTTGCTCAATGCTTTGCAATTATTGCAGCTAGATCCTTTATTCTCGTTTGTTTCTTCAGAACTCAAAACTGGCTCACAACTAGGAACCAGCATCTTAGAGGTTAAGGTTGAAGAAGCAAATTCCTTTAATGTCAGGGCAAGCCTTGATAATTATGCGTCTCCTAGTGTTGGGCAGTTATCGCGTCAGGTTGAAATAAGCGATCGCAACTTACTGGGTCTAGGCGATCGCATTATCGCCACCTATGGTAATACCGATGGTCGAAATCAGTATAATCTCGGCTACACATTGCCAGTTAATGCCTATAACGGGACTTTGAGTTTTATTTTTAGCAATACCAACAGCAATGTGGTCGAATCCGAATTCAAAATTCTGGATATTTATTCCAACTCTACAAATTACGAATTAACTTTTCGCCAACCACTCATCCAAACTCCTGCCCAAGAATTTGCGCTCGGTTTGACCGCATCTCATAGCGACAGCTTTACAACCTTGCTCAAGTTACCAATTCCTATTTCAGCAGGTTCAGATGATTTCGGTAAAACTAAGCTCTCAGCTTTACGTTTTTTTCAAGACTATACACAGCGTAGTAGCGAGGATGTGATTGCCTTGCGATCGCAGATTAGTCTAGGGCTAGGTGGTTTTCTCAATTCTACGGTTAATCTCAAATCACCAGATAGCAGTTTTGTCGCTTGGCGTGGGCAGTTGCAATACATTCGGGCTTTAGCCACAGACACATTGCTGATCGTGAGTGGCGGACTCCAGTTTGCCGATCGCCCTTTGCCAGCCGCAGAAAAATTTAGTCTAGGAGGTTCTCAAAATGGTCGAGGTTATCGCCAAGATGTTCTAGTTGGTGATAGTGGAATGAATGTTTCCTTAGAAGCAAGATTTCCGATTGCCCGTGTTCCAGAATTACAAGGACTGTTGCAACTTGTCCCTTTTATTGATGTAGGAAGTGTGTGGAATAATGATGGTTCTGCTTCTACTGGCAATAACTGGATATTAGGAACAGGGTTAGGGCTGCGTTGGCAGATGGGCGATCGGCTTACAGCTAAATTAGATTACGGTTTACCCCTAATTTCCATAAGGAATAATCGTCAAGACAATAGCATCTATTTTTCACTGTCGTATAGGCTATTTTAATTTTCAGTTCAGAATGTTTGATTACAGCGCTTATATAACAATGAAAGAGATAGCAAGGACAAATCAAAACCCAAATAAATGAAGGCGGCGCAAAGCGCCGCCTTCATTTATTTGGGTTTTATGCTCTAAGCAAAACTTTCATTGCTATAACTCAAAACATTTTTTGTAATATTAGTTTGAAGCAATTTACCACCATCCACAACTAGGTAGATGACGAGGACACCCACCAAGCATCCGTATCCCCGATAATTCCAAATTAGTAGTGGTGTTTTTAGGCTGAGAAATTGCTATAGCAGCAGTGCTGAAAGTGAGAAGAGTAGATGTCGCGATCGCAGAAGCTGATAGTAGAGAAGATATTTTCATAATTAACCCCAATGATTTTACGATTTGAATTCAAGAATTCTAATTTAGATTCAGCTTAGTAATTATTCTGATTCCCTACCCCAAACACATAACTATAAAAGCTCAATTTCAATCTCTATTTTCTGATAGATATAGAAGCCAGTAGATTAGAGAAACTTGTTGTAGTAATTAACTATAGAATTAATATATTCCATTTAAAGAGTGATTGTCTATCCTGAAAAGTTATAGGAAAGTTATCATATGCTTCATTGCAGATGTCATTAACAATCCGCATTGCTACCTCCAAAAAATTCTAGAAAATAAACTTCCTCTATCCTTATAGAATTTAGAATATTACTATCTTCATGCAAATATCTAGGGATTTTTAGTATATATAGCAATGTAAGTTTTGATTAGGACATAAAACCCAAAAGATGAGTGGCGGCGCGAATCGCCGCCACTCATCTTTTGGGTTTTGATTTGTCCTAGCTATCTTTTACGTTGCTATAGCAAAGAAAGTTTTGCTTAGGACTTAAAACCCAAGAATCGAGTAGCGGCGCTTCGCGCCGCTACTCGATTCTTGGGTTTTGGTTTGTGCTAGCTAACTCTTTTTTGCTGTAAATATGGATTAGCAAGGTGGGCAATGCCTACCTTACTATGTTAATTGCAATTCAGAATGTTTGATTACAGAGCTTATAGCTCAAAAAGACTTTTGCAGTTCGTTTTGAGTTATGAAATCTGTAAATCAATATGAGTTTGAAGCAATCTACCACCATCCACACAACCATTCAAATCCAGCAGGACATCCCCTGCCAGAGTATTCCTCAGATTCTTCGTCATCTTCCTCTCCTTTTTCAACTTTGTCAGCGATCTTCAGTGGGGGATGCTCTGAGATTTGAATAGACTGTGATTCTATGTTCGTAGTGATATTCTTAGGCTGAGAAATTGCTAAAGCAGCAGTGCTGAAAGCGATTAAAGTAGATGCTGCGATCGCAGAAGCTGATAGTAGAGAAGATATTTTCATGATTAACCCCAGTGATTTTACGATTTAATTGGAAGGAATATAATTTAGAATCAATTTAGTAATTATTTTGATTCGCCCCCCGACCCGACACATATCTAGAAAGACTAGTTTCATTCTTTATTTCTCTAATAGATATAGAGAACAGTAGAACTGAGAAACTTGTTTTAGAACTTGACTATGAAATTACTATATTCTGTTCAAATAGTTAATGTCTATACTAAAAAGTTATAAGAAAGTTATTAGCAATTGCCAAATCAGAATATTAAAATAAATTAGCCTAAAATGCTCCTGAATACTTAGAGCTATACTAATTTTAATTGTCTAAATCTACTTTTTGTCGCCAAGAGCAGTTTATAAAAAATTCTTATCTTGCATAACTTAAAATGAAGATTATTGATTTTTACTGGAAAATTACAAGATTTTTTCTGTTGGCAGTAAAGCTTCTCATCTATGCATTGCTTCGCAATTATTTAGTTTTTTTCAGCATGAGCAATCAAACATTTCGAGTCATCAATCAATCCCTGAGGAGAGTATGTGACTTGGCGGTTACTCATTAGTTTTTTAGCTTCAGCGATCAAGTGCTTTGATTCATATATCAATGCTTGATGCGATGGTGAGTGTATAGTCGGCTGACAACTTTTATGCTGTGAATGAGAAAATCCCTCGCTAATAGAGTGGTTCGTCATACGGTTAGAAATATCAATATTTGTGTTTGAAAGAGCTTCTACTTTGTCGTAATTCATACTATTTATCTAATTTTTTAAGTAGTGTTACAGTTTATTGAAGCTCTAATTCGTCCAGAAGTACTTTAAGTAAGTGCTTTTCGCTGTTACGTCTCAGCCAATGAAAATACAAGAAGAACAATCTAGCGCACAGCCCATAAAGAAGATGAATCACCTAACCACCAAGGAGTTAATGAGTCCCCTAGTAATTGAGAACTATCAGAAATAGAAGATGTTTGAGATTTATTGCTGCCAAGAACAACATTCGACTTGGTTAGCTCAGCACCAAACTCAAGCCCTTGGCTGATTTGCTGTTGATCCAAGATTGAGAATACAGTGTTCTGGAAATTTAGAAGAGGCTGAGCAGATCCAAAATCCACGAACTGAGAAGCAGCAGATATACCCAAATCAATAGCAGAAGACTCTTCACCGACTAACATCGCACCTTCAGCTTTACCAGTTAGAGCGTCGATATCATTGCCATAGTCGGTAGCATAGCCATCAAAAAGCTGCAAAAACTCGATACTATCACCATCAAGGGAGTCGAAAATCGCTTCTTCTCCAAAAGCGCCCTTAATGCCTTGCCACCAGCCGCCTGTGCGGGCAAAAAACTCCTGCCACCAGCCACCTGTTCGAGCATAAAGCTCTTGCCACCAGCTTCCTGAACGGGCTTCGAGAGATGGATTAGCGATCGTTTTAGGCATGTAGATGTCAGAGTTGTCGAACATCACAGCCATCGCACTATTGATATTTTGCGTTGTCTTTTGACTAGCAATCTGCCTGGCTTCCATTTCTAACTGAGCAAAATTAATGGTCTTATTGATACCACCTATGGCAATGTCCCAACCGATCGCATCAAAAGCAATCAAATCTAAACCTGTAATTTTGGCGGTCTGACCACGCTGAATTTCGGCATCCATGATCCCGCCAGACTGCCAGTGACTTGCCTGAAAGCCATTGCCACCCCTAGTCGTATCCACGCCACTATCAAAGCTACCAACAAAGGACATACCATTAGTCCCAATTCCAAAGTATTGATTGCCACCAACACTTAAATCTATGTTTGTTTTGCTTCCAACCCTACTTTCATTGGAATAGCGGAAAAGGTCTAGAGTCGAGGCTTGGTTAACACGCTCCTTGAGCGCTGTTAGATATTCCGAGCTACTTAAATTACTAGCGCCAACCCATGGACGATCGATACTGCTTTGAAAGCCTAAAACATGACCAATTTCATGAACGGCTACACCAATAAAATCTACTGACGTGGTAGGAACTATGTTCTGACGACTGAAGTTATAACTCCAACTCGTATTCGTCCCAGTCAGGTCACGCATGACAATGTAGCCGTCAAGGACATTACTGGCTTTAGTATCTATTCCTCTTCCTACTGACCCCACTGATTTGGCGTTAGCACTGTTGATACTTAGTTTGGAGCCAACCTGTTGCGAACTCACAAGTTGATTAGAGACTATAGCGTCATATCTTGCTTCAAATGAACTGCCATTAACAGTCTGTGAGCTAACTACTTGTAGATCTGTGTTGGTGGGATCGGCATCATTTTTAAGGGCATTAGCATAGGTACTAAACGAGTAATCGTTAGTTCGAGCAATAGCGCCAGCGATGGTATTGCCAGCAAAGTCTTTTTGGACATCAACAGCAATATTGATGGTCACATTGTCAGTTAAGTATGAAGACCAGATTTTGCCAGCCATCTCAAATGCAGCCATCTGAATCTGGGATACGCCTTGTGCGTAACTAAAATTAAATTGCATTACCTGCCTGCCCCAAAAATTCGTAAGTTGGATTCCCCCCCAACATCAATCTCTAAAAGACAATAGACACACATAAAACTATGTAAATTAACTGAGCTAATAGATAACTGAGTTAATTTCATCAATACGATAACGCGGACATATATCTGTTGTCACTACCAAAAAGTTATCAGAAAGTTATACTTCTGCGAAGAAGGGTAAACCAAACCCCAAGATACAGATATCAGCGCGAAGCACCGATATTTGTATCTTGGGGTTTGTGTGATGACAAGAGTGGCTATAGCTATAAAGTCCAAACCCTGTAATTTCAAAGCACAAAATGGCTACGCCATTTTGTGCTTTGAAATTACATTTATACATAAGTGGTTATCAGTAAAATTGCTTCTTAATATAGCTACCGTCGATTGTGTTAGGACAAAAGCAAAACCCAAGAAGAGAATGGCGGCGCTTCGCGCCGCCACTCTCTTCTTGGGTTTTATGTCCTCATAAATTTAGCGACAGCTATAACGCTCCAGCCAAGCAAAATACAAGAAGAACTAGCGAACAGCCCACAAAGAAGATGAATCCCCTAACCACCAAGGAGTTAATGAGTCCCCTAGTAATTGAGAACTATCAGAAATAGAAGATGTTTGAGATTTATTGCTACCAAGAACAACATTCGACTTGGTTAGCTCAGCACCAAACTCAAGCCCTTGACTAATTTGTTGTTGATCCAAGATTGAGAGTACAGTGTTCTGGAAATTTAGAAGAGGCTGAGTCAATCCCAAATCGATAAACTGAGAAGCAGAAGATATAGCCAAATCAATCAAAGAAGATTCTTCTCCAACTAACAGCGCACCTTCAACTTTACCCGTTAGAGCATCGATATCATCGCTATTTGACCAGTCGGTAGCATAGCCATCAAAAAGCTGCAAAAACTCAATATCACCACCCTCAACGGAGTCAAAGATCGCCTCTTCTCCGAAAGCTGCCTTAATTCCTTGCCACCAGCCACCTGTGCGGGCAAAGTATGCTTGCCACCAGCCACCTCCTCGAGCATAAAACTCTTGCCACCAGCCACCTGTGCGAGCTTCAAGAGATGTATCAGATTTAGGCTTATAAATATCAGTGCTATCAAACATCAACGCCATGGCATTGTTGATATTTTGCGTTGTCTTTTGACTAGCAACTTGCTTAGCTTCTCTTTCTAGCTGGGCATAATTAATAGTTTTATTGATACCACCTGTGGCAATGTCCCAACCGATCGCATCAAAAGCAATCAAATCTAAATTTGTAATTACTGGAAGCTCCCCACGCTGGATTACTGCATCCATAACTCCACCTGACTTCCAATGACTTGCCTGCTTGCCATTGCCACCCATTTCCACATTGACACCATTCTCAAAGGAGCCTAATACAGAAGAGCCACCAAGTGAAAGGTAAGAATTTCCTCCAATCGCCAAATCATTAAGCTTCTCGTCGTTACTACCAATCTGACTTTTGTCGGAATAACGGAACAGATCTAGAGGGGAAGCTGCATGAGCGCGATTATCTAAGCTTTGGCTGTATTGGTCAGTGCTTAGGTTAGCACTGCTAACCCATGGACGATCCACACTGCTTTGAAAGCCTAAAACATGCCCGATCTCATGAATGGCAACACTAATAAAATCAACTGAATTTGTAGGAGTTGTGTTCTGACGGGTAAAGTTATAATTCCAACTAGTATTTGTCCCAGTTAGGTCACGCATGACGATATAACCATCAAGGACATTGGCTGAGACTGTATCTAGTCTTAGAGCTTTGGCATTAGCACTATTGACCTGTATTGCTTTGGATGCTTTTTTCTCATCTTCAAAGTCACTACCTTTGTCAAATCTTACTTCAAACTGATCTGTATCTTTAAAGACATTAGACTCTAAAGCCGTTCTATCATTGCTGGATGTTATGTCTTGGATGAGTTCATTGCGAAAGTCAGAGAATGAATAATCATTAACACGGGAGATCGCACCGCCGATGGTATTACCAGAAAAGTCTCTTTTGACATCAACTGCAATGTTGATGGTCACGTTGTCAGTTAAGTATGAAGCCCAGATTTTGCCAGCCATCTCAAATGCAGCCATTTGAATCTGGGATACGCCTTGTGCGTAACTAAAATTGAATTGCATTACTTTCTTGCCCCAAAAATTTTAAGTTGGATTTCCCCCCAACATCAATCTCTTAAAGACAAAATACACATACAAAAACTTGTATAAATTAACTTAGCTAAATGCTAAATAAGCTAATTCATATTATTAAGATAAAGCACACATAAATATTTTGTCACTATCAAAAAGTTATCAAAAAGTTATAAGATATTCGTACAGCCCAAAAATATAGCTGCGGTCGATTGTGTTAGGACAAAAGCAAAGCCCAAGAAGAGAATGGCGGCGCGAAGCGCCGCCATTCTCTTCTTGGGTTTTATGTCCTCATACACTTGGCGACAGCAATATACTCAAAACATAAAAATGGTGGCGCAAAACGCCACCATTTTTATGTTTTGAGCAAGCAAGACTTAAATGTTGCTCCAGTCCAGAATTGTGGAGCTATAGCAAAGTAAGACATTTATTGGTAATCTTGCGTTAACTTAAAACAATATAAGTTCAGCAGAATCTCTAGAAATATTGATCGCAAATTGATCGCGAAGTCGCGTTACCTATCATTTTTATGGATGCTTTTAATCCAATACCCCCAGAATGGGTCGAAAAGGCTACACATGCCACTGGGTTTTGCTGTCCTAAATGTGGACAGCCCCCTAGTAAAGCCGAAGCAGTGTGGATTAATCGCCGATCGCCTGTTTATACAGAAAACCATCAACGCAAATGGCAAGAGTTTTATAAATGTGATTGCCAAGCAGCTTGGTGGGCTTGGAGCAACGATCGCCCACCGTCAGAATTTAGCGATCGCGCTATTCGGAACACCTATGACGACGATTTAATCTGAGCCAATGAAATCTCAAGTTGTCCTAGTGTTAGCTTTGTTTTTTGTGGCGGGAGCCTATGCCAGCTTTTTACCAGATTGGACAGGTTTTTATACGGTTTTTGGGCTTGGTTTTGCCTTATCGTTGGTGGTTCCTGTCATGTGGCGTTTGGGACCCAAGCGCTGGGTCTATCTATTAGCCACCTTGTTAGCTTGTTGTGCTTGTTTTTATATAAAAATTCGCACTCCCCAACCCCAAACTGACGATATTTCTAAATATGCGCCGTTGTCTAATGCGATCGTGCGCGGACAGGTAATCGAAGCGCCCAGTTTGACTCGAAGTGAGAGAGCAAAGTTTCTGTTAGAGGTGAAGGAGATTAATACCTCTGGGAAACTCGACGTTAAAGAACTTACGCAAAATCCTGCGGCAAATCCCAATAGTCCCAAAGTTAAGCCCGATGAGGCTAATAAATTTGTAGCGGCTTCTGGAAAATTATATGTGACAGTGCCATTGATTGAGGTGACAGGTTTACGCTCAGGACAAGCCGTTGAGCTTTCAGGAAGATTGTATTTGCCCAATAGAGCTGATAATTTTGGAGCCTTTGATTTCAAATCTTATCTAGCGCGTCAGGGTGTATTTGCGGGAATGAGTGGGCGATCGCTTGTTGAGCAAGGTGATGCTCCAAGCTTTGGCGAATGGTGGTTTGTGAGTCGGATTGTCCGCGCCCATGTGATGGGGGCTGGTGTGCCAGAGGGTTCATTGCTTAGCTCATTAGTCTTAGGTAGCCGAGCCGTGGATTTGCCGAGTGATCTGAAGGATGTTTTTATTCAAGCAGGTTTAGCGGCTGTATTAGCAGCTTCGGGATTTCAGGTGACATTGGTACTAGGTGCTGCGATCGCCTTAACGCGCAATAAATCACTCAAATTCCAATTTGTGATTGGGAGCCTCTGCTTAGGGGGATATTTACTATTAACTGGTGCGAGTCCGTCGATTTTGCGAGCCGTGGTGATGGGCTTTGGCAGTTTGATTGGTCTGGTGGTGCAACGCCGTAGCCGCCCTGTAATTGGTCTAATTTTTACGGCTGTATTGTTATTGCTTTATCAACCGCTTTGGATTTGGGATTTAGGTTTTCAGTTTAGTTTTCTCGCTACATTCGGACTGCTGACTACCTCACGTTCAATTTCTGAGCGTTTAGAATGGCTACCACCCGCGATCGCTGAATTGCTTTCTGTGCCGATCGCCGCCTATATCTGGACATTACCTTTACAACTATTAGTATTTGGCAAACTCTCTCCCTACAGCTTGCTCGCCAATGTCCTGACGACACCATTAGTTTCTATATCCACCTATGGCGGGCTTATTAGCGGGGTCTTAGGAATTATCTTTGTGCCAATTGGAGCCGCGATCGCTTGGTTACTCTATCCATTACTGCATTGGATGATTAATCTAGCTCAATGGCTAAATACTTTACCCAATGCGATTACTAGTGTTGGGGCGATCGCACTCTGGCAAATGTTAATTGCCTATGCATTATTCATCGCGATTTGGGTAGTGCCTTGGTTTGGCAAGATGCAGCGTTGGACGATCGCCTTTGTTTTAGCTTGCGTAGTGCTATTTATTCCCAATGCGATCGCTCAGGCTAATGCATTTCAAGTGACATTACCAGCATTTAATGATGTGCCGATTATGTTGATCAAAAATCAAAATCAAACTGTGTTAATTAACACTGGTGATCAACAATTTGCTGGCTTTACATTGCAACCATTTTTGCAAAAGCTTGGTGTTAATCGCATTGATTGGGCGATATCCACCGATACGCAGCCCGATGTCAGCGACGGCTGGAATACTTTGATATCTAATTCATTAGCGATCACCCAGTTTCGCGATATCAGTCTCGGTGTTACCCCAAAACCCTATCAAAATCTTCAACAAGCCCTTGCCAATGCAAAAACTCCCCTAGCATCCCTTAAGGCTGGGGAAACACTGACGATTAACAATCAAGTGGAAATTCAACTACTCAACCAATCGCCTGATGTGCTTAAAATCAAGACGGGGGAGCTATCTTGGTTACTACTACCAAATGCAGATCCCAAATCTCAACAGGCGATCGCTACCAAAAAAGATCTACTTCCTAAACTATCGGCAAATATACTCTGGTGGACAGGTGGGCAAATAGAACCAGCTATTTTAAAAGCGATCAATCCTAAAATTGCGATCGCTTCAGCAACAAGTGTTGTGGAAGCGATGGTCAATCAACTCTATGAAGCTAAAATTAGAGTGTTTTGGACAGGTCGTGATGGCGCAATTCAGTGGACTCCTGATAAAGACTTTCATACCCTCCGCGATCAACAGGACACGCGATCGCCAATCTAAAAAGAGAGAAACCTCGCTGTGCGAGGTTTCTCTCTTTTATTGAAGTTGCTCATCATAAAATTCTTGAATAACTTTTTTGATTTCTGTCGCAGTTACATTGTCTTTTTTAGACTTTGAGTAAATCAAAATACATAAAATATTCGTGGAAGATTTGACATAATAAATCACCCTATAACCACCACTTTTTCCTTTTTGAATATCACTGTTTTTAACGCGAACTTTAAATACGGTATAACTAGTTTTTTGAATTTGCTCTCCAATTAATTCCCCATTTTTAAGCTTTTCAAAAATTGGCTGAATGTCTAACTTAATTTTTCGATAACGCTTTGCTAAGTCACGAACTTGGCGTTTAAAAACATCTGTGAACTGGATTGTGATTGAGGATTCATCGTTAGACATCGATTCCGTCCCAAAGTTGAGAAATATCGTGAACCCTACCTGCCTGAACATCTTGAAAAGACTGGCGTAGATCTTCTAAGATTTTTTCCTTCGGAGCATCATCGTAATTAATATGCACATCTTGCAATTCACGCTCAAGTTTGTCAATGCGCGATTGAAGAGTTTGAGCAAGGTTTTCCTGTCTTTGGATAACTAACTGCGAAAGTTGCAGTTGCTCTTGAGCTTGACGTAATAAAATTTGCGCTTGCTGACTACTCTCATAAACTCTTACCGATTCAAAGTTATCTGTTTTTATCTCTAATGGTGAATGTTTATCTTTGACAAACAAAAGAAAATCTAGAACCTCACTTAAAAGATAATCTGATGTTTGTTCAATTTCTTGTATTAATGATTGTCTAACATTGATTTGAATAGAAGTCTCTGTATCTAGCATGACTTTACCTATTTGATATACCTAACTCATCATAACAAGAGCCTTAATGGGCTTGATTGCGAATTGCTTATGGCATTTTAATTAATGTAGCTTAATATAAAAACTTAAACCGTTAAATCCCAATATGAATAAGCGATCGCTACTTTTTCCGATTATTCTGGCTAGCCTTACACTTACCACTTTGCCTGTGGCAGCTCAATATACGGGATTAGGTAAATATAGTGTTGATCCTGCAATTCTCAAGCGCTATGCTCCCCCTGCATTACCGCCAACAGTGACGCGACCGATTGAGTCGATCTTGGATGTGCGATCGCCAGGGTTAGGAATGGTGACACCCGACGGGAAGCAGATGTTTTTTACATGGGGAATTACGGGCACGGTGCAGGTATGGCGACTAGATGGAGCGCAAAAATTTCCTGTACAGGTGACAGGAGGACAGGATGCTACCACCATTTCAGGCATGACTCCAGATGGAAAATATTTAATCCTGTCACGCGATCGCCAAGGCGAGGAAAATCCAGGATTATATTTGCAATCCACTAAGGGGGGTGAGTTAGAGGAAATTCAACATTTAGCAGGGGTAAGGACTTCACTCCAATATATCGGTAATGATTCGCGCACAATATACTTCAGTGCCAATGATATTAAGCCCGACTCAGTTGTAATCTATCGCTACGATTTGCAAACTAAGAAGAAGGTTCAAATCTCTGGAGGCGATGGCATTTGGTGGATTGCCGATGTGTTTGTCAATCCAGAAACAGGCGATCGCGAGAAGTTTCTCTTTACTAAAGCAACGGGCAGTCTATCCCGCGAATATTACGAATATGATGTCAAGACTCGCCAAACTACACCACTGCTTGGTCAAAATGAGCAGGAAGAGTATGGAGTTACCTATGGTGTTAGTAAAGATGAATATCTCGTATTAACTCCCAAATTTGGAGAATTTCGTCGCCTTTATCGTTACAAAGACAAAAAATTTACACCAATTACACCAGACCTAAAAGCAGATATATCTAACTTTGATATTGATGATCAGCGTCAGCGCATTTTGTACTCAATTAATGATGGAGGTTACACACGCCTTAAAGCGATCGCAGCCAATACTTTTGAGGAAATTAAGTTACCTGAATTTGCCAATGCTGTTCAGATCTATACAGGCTCCACCACTCGCAATGGTCGCTTTACAACTATCGGTGTGGAAACTGCCCAAGCGCCACGCCTCAGCTATGTTTACGATTGGCAGACGCAGAAACTCACTCAATGGGTATTGCCTAGCACGCCTGAAATTGACACCAGCAAATTTGCCAAGGCTAAGCTAGAAAACTACACAACGCGGGATGGCGTATCAATTCCCATGTTTATCTATAGTTCACCCCAATGTGAAAATACTGCCCAAAAGCCTCTCGAAAAGCCTTGCCCTATAATTGTGCATTTTCATGGGGGGCCAGAAGGACAGAGTACGGCTGGATTTAATCGGTACGCGCAGTTATTTGTGAATGCAGGATTTGTATTTGTGGAGCCAAATGTGCGCGGTAGTGATGGCTATGGCAAGACATGGCTGAATGCTGATAATGGACGAGATCGCCTTAAAGTCATCACCGATATCGAAGACGCAGCAATCTACATTCGCAAAAATTGGCAAATTAACGGGATTACCCCAAAAATCGGCATCGTTGGCGGTAGTTATGGGGGCTATGCGGCGATGATGGGTATGTCTAAGTTTGCAGGTAGTTATGATGCAGGTGTATCGAGTGTTGGCATTAGCAATCTGCTCACATTTTTAAATAATACTGCTCCCTATCGACGTATTCTCCGTATCAGTGAATATGGTGATCCTGTCAAAGATCGTGATGCTCTGATTGAGTTATCACCTGTGACCTATAGCGATCGCATCAAATCCCCATTGCTCATCATTCAAGGTGCTAACGATCCCCGTGTTCCTGTTGGTGAAGCCATCCAAATTCAAAAAATCCTAGAGCAGAAAAAAATCCCCTCGCAACTGGTCATCTTCCCCGATGAAGGTCACGGCTCCAGCAAGCGCAGTAACCAAGTCCTAGAAATTGGCTACACCCTAGATTTCTTTAAAAAACATCTACAAAACTAGCCTCTAAGCATTGGAGATGAAGCTTTGTTTCATCTCTAATGCTTAGAGGCTAGTTTTTTCGTTTTTTTCAAAAATCTCAATACGAACTTCTTCCAAAAATCTTTCAGCTAAATTTTGCCAACTAGCATTTTCTCTAGGATATGTTTGCGGCGTACAAACGTACGCTTCTGGAAGCAGCCCTTCATAATTTCCTTCCAACTTGTCGTCAAACAAGGCGATCGTGTTTTTTAGTTGCTCAATAGCATCCATTCGTATAATCCTAATCCTTCTTTTTTTTTCACTAGTAGCATTTAATTTAAGTTCAACAAAACAAAAATTATATTCATCGAAAAAAACAAAGTCACATCGCTTTTCACCCATATTTAATAATTTCATTAATCCTAACTCTTCAATACCACTATAGCAATCCTAAATGAGTTGTGAGAGGGTATCTAAACTAACAACTTATTCTAAAGGATTTCAGAAATTCAAATTTCTCACAAATGAATTAGGATTGCTATATCAATTGGAATAAATCCGATAGTTTGAGCATTTTTTATATTAAATAATTTTGTAATATCAAAATTTGTTTGGATAGTGTTTACCCCATTGTGGCAAATTATAAAAGTATTATCGTCAAGGTTGTGATCAACTACAATAAAAGACCGTTTATCTTCAATATCAATTATTGAAAACTCATCACGAAGTTCTATTTCTAATATTTCATTTAATCTGTCAAAACTATTTAACAAATGCTCTTTAAACCTTTCAAATCTATTCATCTTCCTCTAAAAGTTCTAACATGAATACTATACAAAGCATTAAAATCTCCACCTAGCATTTCAGACACTTCATCTAAATAATTTTGTTCGATAGTTCCCATGTCAAGATCAAAAATAGATTCGCAATAATCAGCTTGTTCTTCCATGAAATGATTACCTAACGAATAGGCAGAAAAATCTTTAGCTTTTAGCCAAAATTCTTTTGGTATTAGTTCAGCAACTTCAGCCTCAGCCGATGGATTCTTATCTACAACTCGCTGAGAAAACAATAAGTTATTAAATACTGTCAGTATATAGGGACTATGAGTAGTAATAATTAACTGATTATCATCATTTTGATTTACCACTAAGGCTAACAACTCAATCAAGCTCTTTTGAGCAACAGGAAATAAATGAGTTTCTGGTTCTTCTACTATTCGCAGTAGTGGTAATCCTAAAATTGTAACAACAAGTATATCCTGTAAAATTCTAATTGCTTCTTGCTGTCCTGATGAAGCGTTACGAATATCTATAGACTTATTAGCATCAATTATAATCTTTTCTTCACCATTGTCATTGATATATTCACCTTTTAAGATCTCAAATACCTTCTTTTTAACACAATCAAGGTTTTGAGGCTTTGTAGATTTTTTGTCAATACTTTCATATTTAGTTAAAAACGATTTATTGTTTACGATTCTTTTGATAAATTCCAACATTAAAATCTCATCAACTGCTTGAGATCTTGAATAAATATCAAGTTCATTGTTTTTATGTAATCTATATTGTACATTTTCAAATAAATATTTCTCAAATAGCTCAGAATAACTCACTGTAGCACTTCTGCCAGCAATTACATATAGTGAATCAGATTGATAACAACTAAATAAATAATTTAACTTATTTGCAATTATATTGGCATAATCAAGTTTGGTTTGCTCATGAGAAAGCCACTCAGGACTACCTATATCTAGATGCTTCTGTAGAATTTTTTTGATTGCATTTATAGAATTCTTAAAACTAGAATCATAAAAGTTTGGGCTAAAGTTACACCGTATTGTTCTATCTTCATTGAGGGTTAAAGTTAATGACTTATCTAGTTCAAATTCATCTTCAAATTCATAATAAAACTTTATTTCAAAATCATTATTGAAATTTTTGGTTGATCCAAACCAATTATAAAATTTTTCTTGCAGTACTGAAATGACATCTAAGTTCTCATCAAAGTAATCTCTTTCCTTGTCTTGATAAATCTGATTAAACACATCATCTCTTAGTGATTTAAAAAAGTAGATAAGTTTGGCAATAGTACTTTTACCGCTAGCTTGTTCACCTATTAAAACTAAAACTTTCTTTATTTCGATTTCGGCATAGGCGATCGCACCAAAGTTTTTGATAATAATTTTTTGCATATAGTTTAGATACTTGATTAGGTGATTTAGTCTTAAAACTAGTTATAGCCTATATTTTATGAAACAAAAAAGGAGGTCTTAAATTAATAAGACACTCCTTTTTTAAAAGCTTTGCTTAGAGATTAAGAGCTAACTTTGCCGTAGAATACGCCACGAATGATTACTTCCTTAGGTTCAACACCGCCAAGGTCATTATCAGAGGTTTGCTCAGTCTCAAATGTACCAGCAATTTCGCCAGTATCAGCATTCAACTTAGCGATTTGTAAGGACATCGTACCTTTGGAGGTGGAGTCATCCTTGACGCTTCTGTTATCAAAAGAGTTACGCTTTGCAGGTAAAGCTTCAGCAGAGTCATAACCGATCGCTAGACCACGACCCTTAGGATCGATAAAGCCAGAGCCACGATAGGTAGGAACATCAGTAGAACCAACAAAATCAACCGATGTGGTGATGCCATTTACCCCAGGAGCAGTTTTGGCATTGAAACCTTTAATGGTGAACAAAATTGCTACTAGCTCACCACCAGGCATTTTGACAGTGATGGGTTGATAGTCTAAACCATCAGTTTCAACTAAGCTGAGGCTACCATCACTGTTCCCAGTTACAGTTGCCTTCACAAAATCTAGACTAGAGGTGGAGCGAGTCATCAACTTGCTAGCTACAAACTCAGGTTTTTTGCGCTTATTGCTAGATTCTTCCTTAACAAAAAATGAGGTTGGCTCTAAGCAAAGCTCTGTAATTTCAACAGACTGACCTGCACCAACAGGAATAAAGTTACGACCACCACGGGAGGAACCAAGAATGTCAGAACATTTATTAGCTAAGCCAGTATTTACAATTTGGTCGTAGGTCAAGCCTGGTTCAACACCAGCGATCGCAGTACTTGCAAACACGCCGCTCGCTACTAACATACATAAACTGATACACAATGTAAAAATTGCTTTCGTAAAACTACGAAATTTCATAAATAACCTCTTCTTAATTTAACGGGATTTAACGGGTAGTATTTTAGAGTTAGAACAGATCACGCAAAGCGCAGCCTATGATAACTCTGTAAAAAAATACGATCTAGTTTGGGATTTTAAATTGAGATCGTTAAGGAGTTGGCTGTGCTTTAGACTAGCCATAGAGGTTAGCTAACTAAAGACTTAATTTGTAAAATTCCAATCATCATATTATCGCGCACGAGGGTACTTAGCTTGGCACAAACAGAAATCCAATCACAGAACCAATCACAACAGGGGCAAATTGCTGATTTATCTGAGCTGGAGACGATCAGCGATCGCCTATGGCAAATTGCTCAGGATCAGCAAAGCGATCCAGCTAATCTTTTGCAAATATTGCGAGTCTTAGAATCAATCCATAAGCGCATTCGTGACGATTTATTTCAGCCAGCCTTACCAACTAGTCGCCATGAGCTATTTAATCTTTTGCGTGATATTGAGACAAATGGGGGCTGGCCGCATATTTATCGGATGAAAATCCATGAGATTTGCCGCTATTTAACCCAGCCTGAGGATTTAGAAGAATAAACCAAGATTTCTATCAAAGTTTAATCTTGAAGTTTGTACCAAAAAGCAGAAGAGGCGTTTTCAGCCTCTTCTGCTTTTTGGTTTTTATGTTGTGACTAGACGCGACGATATTGCTGATAAGCAGCAAAGAAGAGTCCGCCGAGGGTAATGAAAATAAGACCGAGGCAAATGCCTGACAAAATTGGTTCTACCATAAATATTTATTAAACTCACTGACTTATATAGTTTACTTTAGCAATTCTCTTTATGAAAATCAGTTTTGATTTTTTTATAGCTGTAGTCACTAGCAATAGAACAAATCAAAAGCAAAGAATCGAGTGGCGGCGCGAAGCGCCGCCACTCGATTCTTTGCTTTAAGAGTAATAAGGAGGCTCTTTGCGCCTCCTTATTACTTAGTTGAGGTTAGTTAGTAGGTGTAGGAGTCGCGGCTGGGTTAGGTGAAGGCACAGGCTGAGGCACAACAGGCTGAGGCACAACAGGCTGAGGCGGCGCTGGTTGTGGCTCTACTTCTCCATTCAGCGCATTTGGGGCAGGCTGCACTAAGAACAATTGCTCAGTGCTGGCATACAATTTCTGTGCTAGCAAATCATTGGCAGCTTCAGTGAGATGGATCGGATCGATGAAGGCTTGTTGGTTAGTATCTTGAAATAGCTGATAAAAATTAACAAATCTTGGCTTGAGAGGACTATTGCTTAGAGCTTGTTCAGTAAGCTTGTAAGCATTAGTGATGCGATCGCTATACTCTTTGCCTAGAGATTTCAAAATGCCTTCTTCTTCCTTAGTTAAGGATTTTTGCTTGCCTGTGATTTCTGGCTGAAGAATGATCAAAGCAGGAATACTGTTAGCTAGCCTCGTCATTTGCTGAGTATTGTAAAGATAGCGTTCGACCCTTTTTTGAATTTCTTTAGGATCTTTGCTTAGCTGCTCAGCATTAAAAGCTTGATATTCAGAGCTAAAGGTGGTGATATCGGCGGGAACCACCCATTTTTGCCATGCTTTGACTAGATATAGTGAATTCAGCCAATTATTAAATTGTTGGGTTTGATGTTGGCGATATTGAGCGAGTGGATCGCGCAACATTTGCTCAACGTTTCCGATTTCACGCGCAGACTGATTGCTAGGCGATCGCAAATCTTCGTAGCCATCAAGGATCAACAGAGCATTAGGACTATAAGCCATCACCTTATGGGATAGCAGTGCTAATTCGTTGCCAGAGCTATAGCCAGGAGCCGCCGCCGCGATCACTCGATAGCTGCCATCACGAATACGCGGTGGCAATGTCCGCATTGCTTCAATTTGATCCGCAAAGTAGGGAATTTCCTTGGGCTTAAACTTTTCGGGGCTGCTATTTTGAGCGCGGACGCGATCGTTAAGCAATTTCTCGATTTTAAAAGCCAAAGCCTTTTGGTTCTTCTCTGCCATGTTGGTAAAAGCGGTGGAACTGCCAACTAAAAATACGCGAATTTCGTTAGCAGGTTTGTCAATAGGTACTGATGAATCTTGGCGGAAGCCCTGATCGTTGATTTGCCAATAATCACTACTCTGACTAGGCAGCAATTCATAACCCAATAGCGGACTGCGCTTTACGTGGAGCTGACCTGCATCTGGTAATCCAGGGTAGTTATTACCACTTGAGTCCTGCAACTTAAAGGCGTAGGACTGGGCGATCGCCACAGTTTTATTGGGAATGAGTTGGTTGGTACTACCTGTTGCTAAAACTGCTCCTCGCGCAATTAGTTCCGCCAAAATCAATAGCAGTGGCAAACCAATCAGGATCAGAAGTAGGGTATTTCGCAACCAAGATTTGCGCTTGGATTGCCAAGAAGTTGTATATCGGGGTCTACGCATGACTAGGCTACTGGTGTGCAGCTTTACAGCTTATAACAATTTATCTCTTAATCTCAAATAAGTTCATCTGGGGCAAAGCATCAATTGAACTTATTTGAGTTGAATTAATTCAATTTTGTATCCGTCGGGATCTTCGACAAAGGCTATTTCCGTTGTGCCATGCTTCATGGGTCCTGGTTCACGGGAGATTTTACCGCCTTTTTCACGAATGGCTTCACAAGCGGTATAAATGTTTTCCATGCCCAAAGCAATATGCCCATAGCCAGTACCAATGTCATAGGCGTTGGTATCCCAGTTATGGGTTAGCTCAATGACAGCATTGCTTGATTCATCGCCATAACCTACGAAAGCGAGGGTAAAGCGCCCATCAGGATAGTCTTTGCGGCGCAAGATCTTCATGCCGAGGACGTTGCTA
Source organism: Phormidium tenue FACHB-1050 (assembly GCF_014696925.1). Lineage (GTDB taxonomy): Bacteria > Cyanobacteriota > Cyanobacteriia > Pseudanabaenales > Pseudanabaenaceae > Pseudanabaena. The sequence continues at coordinate 80,605 of NZ_JACJQY010000015.1, forward strand.
TAAAAATCCAGCGATCGCTCTAGATCTCCAACTCGAATCATTGTGTGTAAAACGCGCATTTTAGTTTTCCTCTAAAGTTTTTTGTTAGAGATATGCTTGGCATATCTCTAATATTTTAACGATCATAATCTTCATCATCTAGACTCTTAGGCTCAACTAACCAGTCAGAGTTTTGTCCGCCGATAATTACTTCTTCGATCGCGACATATTCTTTATCAAACTGACGCAGGGCGTTTACCAAAGTATCGATCGCGATCGCATCAGTTGTGCCTAGATCAACCCAACACCGCGCCCATTCGTTTTCATACTCTAGGTCAGTCATATTATGCATAACTGACATCATCTCGTCGTCGGCAGCTTGGTTGTCATAGTCAAAATAGCTAACATCCACCCCAGATTCCAGCACCTGCATATTACAAGCATTGAAACCGCCTAGTTTACCCAGCAAAAACCAAGAGTTAAATACTTCGTCTAATAGTTGTTTTTCTTGCTGAGATGGAATTTCACTAAACTTGATCCAGATCCATAAGTCGAACCAATCACATTCTCGAAATCTAACTTCCATAATCAACTTGTAGATCTTTCAAAAATCTCGATAACAACATGTCGATACTAGTTTAGGCGATCGCGTCTCAACTATCTTTTGAAAACTGCGGATACCACTGTGATTACTGCGGCACTGGCAATTAGTCCAAATGCCAAGTTAACTAGTGATTGTGTGGCTTGTCTGTAGGTATCAAATTTATCGTCTGACTTTTCAATGCTTGCGTCTAGCCTCTCGACATCAGTTTTTAACTCGGCAAGTGATTCTAGTACTTGTTTCTGAAATTCTTCTTGAGACATGATCTGTTTTGTTATTTAGTCAATATTTAGGCTTCTAATACTACTCAATTCGTCTTGAGGTGGTTCATCTGGAATAAACTCAAGTGTGAGTTTTAATTTTCCTTTTTGCCATTTTGGCTGATCGACTCTCATTAAGCGACAAACTAACCCTGTAGATAATGAGGCAACTCCTCCTTTGTTCAAACACTGATAGACAACGCCTAATAGATTTTTAGGTAAGCAAATATATTTACCTTCCAAGAAGTCTGTACTTCCACGATTAGGCGTTATTTCAATAACATCGTTGTCTTGATCGAAATTTTCAACATCTATTGCCACTGTTATCTTGTACCTCCACAATTTTCATTAGCTTATCATTTTTTTATCTTGCTTTCACGCTAGGGGTAAGTCTTTGAGGCTTATTCTGAGGGACGACGATCACCAATTTTAAATTCTTGCGCTTGTGATGATTCTCCAAATTTCAAAATATGTAGTATCATCCATCCAAACAATTTGCATAACTAGGATTTCTACTACTCTGGGTAGGATGTTTAGCAGTTTGTAACGATAAGTTACAATACAATGCTAGAGTTAAAAGCAAATTAGTCTAAAAGACTTAAGAACCTTATGCGAAGTTCTTGAGTAAATTGTAAGCAATGTGTTGAGTCCCATCTTCGCTCATGGGTGGGCGATCGCTGAAGCAAACGTTCAGTCGTGAGGAGTATTCCCTACCTGTGGCAACAAATCCCATCAATTTAGGTAAGTCTGGTTTGTCTAATAAGTCGTCTAAGCCCAAAACGGCTTCATTCAAACATAAATGGACACTTTTTATAGTGTTGTTTGTGGCGCTGTTGTCAGGGGGACTAGGTGCAGGATTAGCTTTCGTATTAAGTAGTAGACCTTTTCAGCAACGGCAATTATCTGCTGATGAAGCAGCCGTATTTAACCGTAACGCCGATGGCATGACTTCAGCGATCGCAGGTGTACCGACGCTGACTCGTCCAGTCAATATTTTGGTACTTGGAACGATCATTCTCACATCTGACTTGCCAGACGCTCAATCTAAGCCTAGAGGCAGATATTTAGCAGAAGTCGAAGATAATCTCAACGGGATGAGTGACGCAATGTTGCTAATCCGCTTTGATCCTGCCACTCAAAAGGTTGCGGTTTTATCAATTCCTCGTGATAGTCGCGTCGATATTCAAGGTATAGGCAAGACAAAAATCAACTTTGCCAACTATGCAGGTGGAGCATCTCTGTCAGCTCAGACTGTTAGTCAGTTGTTAGGAGATATCCCGATTGATCGTTATATCCGTTTCAATGTTAATGGTTTTGGTAAATTAATCGATGCCTTTGGTGGTGTTGATATGTATGTACCGAAAAAGATGAAATATCAAGATGATAGCCAGCATCTGTATATCAACCTTAATGCGGGACAACAAAAATTAAACGGTAGCAAGGCGATCCAATATATGCGCTATCGTCATGATGATCTAGGAGATATTGGTCGGGTACAACGTCAGCAAGCATTTTTCCGTGCTTTCATTGATCAAAAACTGAAGCCTGAAGCGATCGCTAAGCTACCTGAAGTCCTGACCATTGTTAAAGAAAATATCGATACCAATCTCTCTGTGGAAGAAGTACTTGCCCTCGCTGGCTATACATCCAAGATTGATCGCAAAAGTATCCAGATGCATATGGCTCCAGGACGATTTAGTAATCCTGGAGAATTTGACAGTCTGAGCTACTGGATTTTAGATAATCGACGGCTTGCCACCATCATGAACCAAAGCTTTGGGGTGATGAAGAGAGCTGATACAAGTCTTGAGGTCAGCACACCGCAAACTCTGAGAGTGGCAATCCAAGATAGTATGTCTCAGCCCGAAGGCTCCAAAAAAGCCACCACTACTTTGTCTAAGTCTGGCTATGCTCAAGTATTTGCGGCTAGCGATCGCTGGTCTAAGCCGCTTGCGAAGACCCAGATTATTGCTCAAAATGGAGATAAGGCAAGTGCCGAAAAACTACGCGACGCTTTAGGAATTGGTGAAGTCTTAATCGAATCAACGGGTGATATCGAGTCAGATATTACGGTTCGGGTAGGGAAAGACTGGCTGGAAGCAAATAATATTCCTCTGAAGCCTGTTAAACCGACACAAACTAAACAACGTTAAAAAAGAGAGAAGGCTTTGCCTTCTCTCTTTTTTTAACGTTGTCGCCATTCTTGTTAGGACATAAAACCCAAATAGTGTGAGGCGGCGCGAAGCGCCGCCTCACACTATTTGGGTTTTGATTTTTCCTGATACAGGGGCTACCCAAAAGAGTAATGGCGGCGCTTCGCGCCGCTATTACTCTTTTGGGTTTTAGACATTTGTACTGTGACGCACAATTTTAGTGAAAAGAAAGTCAGGCAAAAGCTTGCGAATAAATAATAATTGCTTGGCAATTGGATCGGCGGGATAGCGTAATTTCCACGAGTTATCAGTACTAGCTTTATAGATAGTTTTGGCAACAACTTCAGGCAATGCTCCAGTTGTGCCAATTTGATTGAGTTTCGTTAATATGCGATCGCTAAATTTGTCATATGCTGGGAAATCAGGATTGCTGGTGCGTTCTGCTGATCGCTCATAGAAGTCCGTTTTAATGGGACCTGGCTCAATAATTTTGACACGAATATTAAACGCAAGAAGCTCATGCTGTAGAGATTCCGAAAATCCTTCCACAGCCCATTTGGTTGAGTGATAAAGACTATACAAAGGGAAAGCGACACGCCCACCAATGGAAGCAACGTTTACAATTACTCCTTGTTTGCGATCGCGAAAATGCGGTAGTACTGCGCGAGTAGTTTCCATTAGTCCAAATACATTGGTCTCAAATTGACGTTGGATTTGTGTAGGAGTGGAAGTCTCAAATGCACCCAACATGCCATAGCCTGCGTTATTCACCAATACATCGATCGCCCCAAATCTAGCGATCGTTTCGGCAACTGCATCAATAATCGTTTGGTGATCGGTGACATCTAACTTCAGGCAGATTAGGCGATCAAGTTTTGCCAAGCTATCGGCTCGGTCTGTCTCTTTGTCAGGAGATCGCATTGTGGCTACCACATTCCAACCTTGTTTCTGAAAATACAAAGCCGTAGCTCTGCCAATTCCCGACGAAGCACCAGTGATGAATATGGTTTTAGTCATGATTTTTTATTATGCAACCTTAGCAAATAATTCCGCGATCGGGCGATCGCTCTCTTCTGCTTTAATCACAATCTCCACCAGTTTATTTTTTGCGGGCTCTTCAAATAAAGCTTCAACGGTCACTTGAGCAACTTTAGTGCGTGGAATACTTCCTTCAAACAGAGTGTCAGCACCAGTCATGATTAATCCACCTTGCTTCTCATAATTGAGCAATCCTCCAGGACGAACGATGGTGTAGGTCACGCCGCTATCTTGCAAATATCTCTCTGCTTGCTTCTTCCAAAATAGTACTAGCCAGAATAGATTTAAGGGATGGAATAATTTCGATACACAAAGGGAAGAAACGATCGCAAAATGTTTGATATTTTTTTCCTTTGCTGCATTCACCAAGTTCTTTGTACCGATGTAATCCACTAAATATGGCTCTAACGCATTGAGGCTTGGTTTTGCGCCTGTTGCACAGACCAGCACATCACAATCGGCGATCGCCTCTGCTAAGGTGTCAGCAAAAAGTACATTTCCTTTCACTAATTCCACTTCAGGTGGAAGAATTTTTTTGGCGATTTCTAGGTCACGCACTAAAGCTTTTACAGGAATATTACGCTTTACTAATTCAGTGACAATATGCCGTCCTGTTTGCCCTGTGGTCCCTGCTACAAATGCTTTCATAGATTATGTTCTCAAAAAATTTACTAAGCTATAGGCAAGCCCATTTTCCATTGTAATGGTGATCTCTGTTCGCTCAACAATACTCACCAGTAAAAACAACTATTTTTGGTTTATGGGGATGCCTACTGAAAGTGCGATTATCTTTGGATGCAGTCCGTGATCGCAATTATTGTCACTTCACTCCCACGGTGAGGAGCGTTACGTTATTATTGGATTATCCAGTGTTAATCGTTTACTGATAGTTGCTCATAATGAAACACTTCGCCTGCTTATGCAAATAGCCCAGAGACAAAAAGCTTAAAAAAGTGATTGCTTAAGTAAATTAGGAGTACCAAGCAAATGACACAATCTTTAATTCCAACAAAACTGCCAACATTATATGATTGCGACTTTTTGCTATGGACAGAAGAAACGATCGCACATTTGCAAACTGGTGACTTTAAGCAATTAGATATTGCCAACTTAATTGAGGAGATCGACTCATTGGGAAAAGCTCAGAAAAATGCATTTAAAGGTCAAATTCGGGCGCTTATCGAACATATTATGAAACGATGCTACGTTAACATACCGATTGAATATCATGGATGGGAAAGGACAATTCGCAACATTCGCCCCGAAATTGAAGACCTGATGGAAACTTCTCCCAGCTTGCAGAATGACTATCAAAAAATTCTCGATCCTGTCTATCAACAATGTCTTAAAAAACTACGACCCGAATACAAAAGTACAAAGTTTCCTGACACATGGGAATTTACGCGATCGCTTGATGACCTTCTCAATTTAGATTTCTGGGCATAAAAGAGAGAGCGCATAGCGCTCTCTCTATTTATGCTAACTTCTGTAACCAGTGAATTACTAGAGCATTCACGATTTCAGGGCGATCGTCGTGGGGGCAATGTCCAGTATTGGGAATGGGAATAACTTGAATATCCTTAGTCTTACTTGCTTCTTCATAAACCTTCGCTCCATTAATTGGAGTCCAAGGATCAGCATCACCCCAAAGTACTAGTAGAGGCTTCTCTACATTAGCCAATAAATCAGAAGTGCGGGGACCAGCAGGAGCCGTTAAAATAGAGGAGAAAACCTTCTGTGCACCTTCATCACAGGATGGCTGATAGAGCATATCCACTAACTCATCATCGATCGCTTGATGATTGCGATAAACCTGACGCAGAGAGTTGCGAATATTCCGCTTTTGGCGAACTTGATTGAACACAAATTTGCCTGTGACTTCAGAGCTAACTAACTTCGCAAAAGCACCCATCACCAAGCGCAAGGGTAAATTTAACTCTTCAGGACGATGATTTAATCCACCAGCGGCATTGAGCAAGACTGCACCGATCGCAAGTTCAGGATAATTAGTTGTGAGCATTAAGGCTAGTAATGCACCAATGGAATTACCGATAAATATTGCTGGTTGCTGCACAAGTTCTTGATGAAAATCCTTGAGCAGTTCTTCCCAAAGTTCTAGTGAATAATCAAGAGCAGGTTTTGCCGATCCCCCAAATCCTAAGAGGTCGATCGCAAATACTTGATAGCCAGCCTCGGCAAAAGCAGGAATATTCTTTTTCCAGTGACCAATCGATGCACCGAAGCCATGAATTAAGACTAGGGGTGTGCCTGTACCAGTCACAGAATATTGAATTTTATATCCACGCCATGTCCATGTTTGCAAAGGAGATAAAAGGCGATCGCGAGTTTCGGTATTTTCTGTAGTTAGCACTGCGGTGACTCTTGGAGAAATAGATGACTTTTGAGTAATTTGATGACTATTTATGATTTTAGGCTGTCTTCCTGCGATCGTCATCTTGCTTAGTGTGGAAGTTGATAAAAGACGAGGGCAGTTTGTCCATATTGGCGGCGATCGCTACAGACTAGCTCGCCCATTACGTCAGGGAGAGGACGCAGGCGATCGCATTCTGCTATTACTAATGCATTATCTGCAAGTAAGGGTGGTAGAGCTTTCAAGACAGGGGCGTAGAGATCGCTTTGGTAAGGAGGATCGAAATAAACTAAATCAAAAAATTTGGTGGCTAACTTGGGCAGAATCTTGATCGCATCACCCTTAATGACTTGAAATTTTTGTTCGGGCTTAGCAAATTTCTGCCAATTTTCACTGGCGATGCGACAGGCGATCGCTGATAACTCAATTCCGACAACCTGATTAGCACCTCTCGCTAGCGCCTCTGCTCCCATCGCTCCTGATCCAGCACAGATATCGAGCCAATTTGCATTTTTGATACGACTTTGCAAAATATTAAAAACTGCGGCTCTGACCTTACTAGGAGTGGGGCGGGTAGATAAACCTGTTGGGGTTTTGATCGGGCGATCGCCATTAATACGAATAGACATAATGAAATTCACTCAGTCAAGGCGGCGCTTAGCCACACCTTCACTTAAATTAAATGACTCGAAAAAGATAAACCCTCAATTTGGTCAATGGGAACCATCCAAATTTTATTTTGATATGGTCGCCATACTGCACTCATCACATAGTGATTGCGGATAGAGATGATGTGAACGTGAGGGATACCAGAAAATTTTGAGCAGGAACGTAAAAAATCTAAAGTTCTAATTAAACGACTATGTAAAAATGTTGCCATTTCATCACTACAGTTTTGGCGTAACATCGGCACAACTTGCGGATCGGTATCACCCCTGAGTTCGTAAATAATATGCGTTTTGCCCTTGAAATCAATTTTGCGCGATCGCACTTCCCATCCGCACAAAACACCAAAACCAATCACAGCCATCCCTAGATCGATATGAAAGTCACGCATTTGGAATTTCGTGTTGCTACTCATATCTGTGTGGGTGTTATACCCAGTCCAAGCGTGAAATCTCTCCAAATTATCGTCATTAATATCCACGGCTGAACGATAGGGAGAGCTTACAGCACGGTTAATTTGTGTGTTTTCGGAAGGTGGCTCTGATGTCATACTTGTCCCATGAGTGACAGCATTTATTTGCAAAAACTAGACCGATGCAATTAACAATCTTACTAAAAATGCCTAAAAGCTGAAGCAATATATTAACTAGCAGCTTAACATTCTTTTAAATAAGTTCTTGGTTAAATTAGGGTGCTGCGATTTAATAAAGAACCCTTACAGCAATTAACGATCAAACGAACCAAGACTTTTTGTGAGAGTGTTGCTCTACAACACTCTCACAAAAAGTCTTGGTTGGGGTTTGAGCGCAAAGCGTTGTGTCAGCCCTTACTTCACTTTCATAACTCTACAGACTTGTATGCTACCCAAAAGTTCGCTTAGTTACCAACAGTTGCAACCAGATTTTTTGCAGCGTGAATTGTTGCAATATCAGCGTACTTTACTCACCAATATTGGGATCTTAATAGGATTGGTGGTGATTGGGACATTGGGGTATCGCCTCCTCGAAGGATGGAGTTGGTTTGATGCGCTCTACATGACAATCATTACCCTTGCCACGATTGGTTATGGCGAAACCAATCCCCTGCATTTTGAGGGGCGGGTGTTTACGGTTGTGTTAATTATTCTGGGAGTTGCTAGCATTAGCTACATTGCAACTCAGTTTACGGCGGCGATCGCCAATGGTCATATTTACAATATTTTTCAGGCAAGGCGGCTCCGAAAAGTCATGCAGGCATTAGATAAACATTACATAGTGTGCGGATATGGGCGAACAGGGAGGCAAGTTACTGCTGAATTTGCGGCGGAGGGAAGTATTTCCTTTTTAGTAATTGATAGTGATCCTGTGATGATTGCACAGGCTGAGCAGGCTGGTTATTTGGCGGTGCAAGGAGATGCAGCCCTCGATCAAACATTGTTTTTTGCGGGAATTGAACGGGCAATTTGCATTGTGGCGGCTTTACCTTCAGATGCGGAGAATCTCTATACAGTGCTATCCGCAAAAACCTTAAATCCTGCAATCAGGGCGATCGCTAGAGCAAGTACTGAAGAAGCGATGCAAAAGTTACGCCGAGGTGGAGCCGATGAAGTAATCTCGCCTTACATTACAGGTGGGAAAAGGATGGCAGCAGTAGCTTTACGTCCACAGGTGATGGATTTTGTGGATGGGATTATTGCGGGAGAAAATCGCTCATTCTACATTGAGGAATATCGCATTGATGACTCCAGTTATGTGGGAGTTTCTCTTAAAAAAGCAAGTTTGCGATCGCAGACTGGTGTTCTCGTCCTAGCGATTCGTCGCGCTGATGGTCATGTGATTGCGGGACCCGATGGAAATACTGAGATTTTACAAGGTGATGTTCTGATTTCTATGGGAACGCCTGAGCAATTGAGAGCGCTCAACCAAATCCTCAGTCCACTTTCCAAAGCTCCAAATGTTTTACGCTTACCACGCATGAAGTAATCTAGTGGCGCGGCAAAGCCTTGCCGCTAAAGCTTTTGGTGATGCTTTGCCGCACAAAAAATATTAAATCGCGGAACTCTAACAGTGTGAATTTCATTTCTCCATCGCGAATTATTCAAATTACGATCGCTGATGCGATTAATTTGGTGTTTGGAACTTTGCTTACTCCTAAGGAAATTTCGCTGGAGGTGGGCTATCCCAAATACGAAGCCCATTACACATCATCAATCGCTTTGGCGATCGCCAATCGCTTAAATCTCAGTCCTTTCCAAATTGCCGAAGCGATCGCGCTGACTTGTTCGCAAAATCCAGAAATTACTTCACAATGGCAAATTCAAGCTCTAGGTAAAGGTTGGCTAAATATCATTTTGAGTGAGCAATATATCGCTGAGAGTTTATTAGCTTTAGAGCAATGGCAGATTAAGGGAATTACTAATTACGAAGGATTTTGGCAAAAGAGTGATATTTCCATAGATTTTACAAATAAGTTGCTTGATCCAATTGTGCAGTATGCCTATGCTCGTTGTTGTGCGTTAATCAGATTGGCTAAACTTTTTGATGGCGCGGCTTCGCCGCGCCATCAAAAATCGGGTTCTGATTTTATGGCGCAGTCTCTACATTTAGAACCTGCCGAAATTGGTTTATTGATGCAAAATTTGGCGATCGCTGCTTATTTGGAGAGTGAGAATTCTGTAAGTAGTAATAAATCTAGAACTAGATTATCGCGATCGCTAGCTGAATCTTTTTTACAGTTTTATGATTGCTGTCGGATTTTTGGTGTAGACCGAGCAATAGCTGTGAGGAGGTTATTACTAATCAGAATTACGCAAAAATTATTGCTAGCGATCGCGCCGCCCGAACTTAATTATTCAATGTACCTATAAAACCCCAAGAAATCTTTGTAAAAACTGCAAAGCAGTTTTTACAAAGATTTCTTGCATCAACAGGCTGTAAACGACGCTTTGCGGCGTTTATCGCAGCATTAACATAGCATCGCCAAAGGAATAAAAACGATATTCTTTGGCGATCGCCTCTTGGTAGACTGACATTAAAAACTCTCGTCCACCCTCACCCAAAAACGATGACATCATCATTAACAAAGTTGACTTTGGCAAATGAAAATTAGTAACCATCCCATCTAAAACCCTCCATTCATAGCCTGGATAAATCATCAAATTCGTTTTGCCCTTAAAAGCTTGAAAATTTGAGTTCTCTAGCGATCGTGCCACCGTACTACCCACACCAATTACCCGACCGCCCCGCGCTTTGGTTTCCTTAATTTTCGCAACCGTCTCCTCCGACACCTCACACCACTCGTTATGCATCACATGCTGCGTGATGTCTTCGGTCTCTACAGGACGAAATGTGCCGATACCCACATGCAAGGTCACAAAGGCTTTATCAATGCCCTGATCCTCCAGTGTTTGAAATAGTGGTTCTGTAAAATGTAAACCCGCCGTTGGCGCAGCGATCGCCCCCGATATCTCTGCATAGATGGTTTGATAACGTTCAGGATCAGTGTGAGAATCTGTCACATAGGGTGGCAATGGTAGCTTGCCTAACTTTTCAATAATTTTGTCAAGGTCAGCCTCAGCAGGAATATGAAACTGCAATTCTCGCGCTCTGGTAGTTGTGTCAATTCCCTCCACCGTCGCTTTTACGTTTTCCGCAAATACGATTGTGCTGCCAATGGGCAAGCGCTTACCAGGTTTAACCAAAGCTAACCAGCGATTAAGCCCAATCGGCTCCATTAACAAAATCTCAACAGGAACCCCTGATAGTTTCTGACCATACATTCTTGCAGGAATGACTTTGGTGTTATTAAAAACGAGCAAATCTCCTGCACGTAAAAAATTGGGCAAATCGTAAAAGTGCTGGTGCAGTAAATTGCGATCGCTGTCAATCACCAATAGCCTCGATGAATCCCTTGGTGTGACTGGATCTTGAGCAATGCGATCGCTTGGCAATTCATAGTCGTAGGCGCTTAACGCATAATCAGGCTCAAGTTCAGGCGCAGGCTGTGAAGTCATAGAAAGGTTACATTTTTGGACATTGGTACTACCTAACAATTTGCAGTACTTATGTAAGTGTTTGCCAAAAAGTGACTAAGTTACAAAAAAATATAAGAAATTTTATATACCAATCGCGGAAACAGTGGTATACAGATGGCAGAAGCAACATATGTATTGCATATGGGGCGATCTCATTTTTAGACTTTAGAAATTGAACGAGGAGTTTATGCAGTACTTAATGACCGATCTTCACCAACGCTTTATTGGTGCATTGCACTATAACAAGCCCCTTTCGGTAGGTGATGTATTTCGCGCTGATAATACTAAGACTTATACCGTTGTTAGTATTAACGATACTCGTGACAAGAGTAAGGATGTCAAGTCCGTGACGGTTATTCCTGTTCGCGAAGCTGTGAATGCTCATTAACTTACTAATTAATAAGCAAGTTAATTGGCTTATTAGGTTATTGTCTGGTAATTTTTCGATTGATAGTCTATTTACATTGCTCACACTAGCTAAAAGTATTAGCTAAAAGTACTATTTCAAAACATTGAAAGTAAGAAATAAGTCTAGGGAATTATCAAAAGAACTCTGAGAGAATCATCGAAGCTATTGACAATACATTGATATAACTGAGTATTTCTTTGTTCTCTCCAGATGTCGCCATCATCAATACACAAGAAAAAGCAGCGCTTGGTGCTGCTTTTTCTTGTGATAGTTTTATAACTGCTGTCGATTGTGTTAGGACACCCAAGAAGAGAATAGTGGCGCTTCGTGCTGCCATTCTCTTCTTGGGTTGTCGGCACAGTTTTGTGAATTAAATTAGCAAAACCCGTAAAGTTGCGCCCCGCAGAGGCGCAACTTTACGGGTTTTGCTTTGTAATTAAAAAATGGCGTAGCTATTTTGTGTTTTTAAAACCCTGTAAGGGTTTGGGTTTTAATTCACAAAAGTGTTGTCACACTTTTGTGAATTGGTATAAGGTTTTAAAAATGTTGCTTTGCATCGCGTCTAAACATCAAAGATGATATAGCGTATATCAGTCTATTGAAGTAAAGGTTTGTTTCCCCGCCGAAGGCGGGGAAACAAACCTTTGTACCTCGCTTGCTTGAAAAGCTCTATAAGCAGCACAATGCGCTGCTTTTCATCTTTGATGTTTAGATTAAAATCATGCCATGTTTTAAATTATTTAAAGAAGATGCTTCGATGGGGTTACCTCTTAGATCTAAACGTACAAGATTTTTGAGATTAGAGATAGTTGCAGGAAGATTAGTTAATTGGTTGTAAGACAAATCTAGTTCTGTAATATCCATAAGATTACCAATCTCAGGTGGCAGATCACTCAGTTGATTATTGCCAAGATATAGCTCGGTTAATCCTGTAAGCTCACCAATTTCTTCGGGCACAGTTGTGAGATTATTTTTTCGCAAATCTAACTCAGTTAAATTAGTGAGGTGACCGATTTCTAGAGGTAATCTTTCGAGTTTGTTTTCGCTTAAATCAAGCCATGTTAAAAACTTCAGCAATCCAATTTCCGAGGGAACACTTGTTAAAAAATTAGCATTAATATCCAATCTGGCTAGATTGGATAACTTTCCAATATCTGAAGGCAAAGTGGTAATCTGATTTTCAGCTAAATTTAGAACCGTAAGACTTTTTAACTGCATCACTGCTTCGGGAATGTGGGGCAGTTGATTGGCTTCTAGGTGGAGCCAAGTTAGTTTTTGTAAATTTGCGATCGCTTCAGGTAGAGAAGTCAAGTTGTTTTCACTGAGATATAACCAAACTAAATGTGGTAATTTACCAAGTTCTTCAGGAACTGCCTCCATTTGTAGTTCACTTAGATACAGAGATGTCGCTTCTGAAGCTCTGGCTGTCTCAATTTCTTTCAGAATTTCCTGTTCGTTCATAGTCTCGCTTGCATTGTTTGATTATGGTACTCAAGTTGCAAATTGATAATTATTGTTTGAGCTACCTCTCAGAGGGAAATTCCAGCGATCCCACAATTTTGTTTTTGCATGGATTTATGGGTGATCTCTCAGAGTTTAAGCAGGTGATTGCAATTTTGTCTAAACAATTTTACTGTGTTGCGATCGATTTACTAGGGCATGGTCAGACGAGGATCATAGACTCAAGAATTGATCAAGATGACTACTACACAATACAGTCCATCGCCAACTTTGTCATCAAATTTTTGGATTTACTTCGTGTGAATCGCTGTTTTTTAGTGGGATATTCAATGGGTGGAAGGTTAGCTTTATATTTAACAATCCACTTTCCGCAATATTTTTGTAGGACAATTCTCGAATCAGCGTCCGCAGGTTTACAAACAGCTCAAGAAAGAGGCGATCGCCTTGCTAAGGATCAATTACTTGCCGCCAAGCTAGAAGCTGGTGATTTTCGATTATTTCTCGAAAATTGGTATCAACAACCTATTTTTGCCACCTTGCGATCGCATCCAAATTTTGCCCAGATCCTAGAGCAACGGTTAAATAATTCGCCTACTTTGCTAGCTAAGTCTTTACGAAATCTCAGTACAGGAATGCAACCATCTTTATGGGAGAAACTACCAGAAAATCAGATTCCGTTGTTGTTACTTGCAGGAGAGTTAGATCCCAAGTTTGTGCAAATAAATCGCCAAATGCAACAGCTATGCAAGTATTCACAACTAGAAATTATTTCTAGTTGTGGTCACAATATTCACTTCGAGAATCCTGATCTATTTGTTGAGAAGATCAAAGCATTTTGTAGCTATAAGCTGTAGCCAGTCTTATTAGGATACAAACCCAAGAAGCGAGTGGCGGCGCTTTGCGCCGCCACTCGCTTCTTGGGTTTTACAAATGGTGGAAGCTAATTAAACAAAAAAGCGGCGCAAAGCGCCGCTTTTTTGTTTAATTAGAAGCAATATTTCTTAAATCTGGACGAATTGCAGGTGTAAAGAAAAGCGTCTCAAAGGATGCATCTCGATTACCCAAAGTCTCATAAAAGAAAAATGAGAAACCATCAAGATTCATCTCACGCGCAACTCTGACTTGACCTTTAATCTGTCGCATGTCGACATTTTGGACTCTTAAGCCTGTCAAAATCCCCACCGCTACAGGGATTTTTTGGCGAATCTCTTGCAACTCTGGACGAGACAACTCACTAGTAAAGTTGTCAATGTCATCTCGATATACCTGCACAATTAGTTCATCAATGTAATTGAGATAAACCCAGCTATACCAATCTTGCAAGAATTTTTTATAGGAAAATTCCTTTGGGTTAGGAGACAGAGAAACTAGGCAATTGGGTTTGATCGCTCTAACAGCCCTAGAGATTTTCCCCATTAAATTTGTGACATACTTAGCACGCCATTTCATCCATGAAGGATCGTTAAAATCTTCAGGTGGCAGCCGCCCAAAGTGATCTTTCTTATATAAAGCGATCGTGTAATCGTCATAGCCAAGTTCTACGGGCATCCCAAAATGATCGTCAAGTTGAATGCCATCGACATCATATTTGGTGACAACTTCCACAATTAAATCTGTGAGAAACTTCTGCACCTCAGGACGTGCAGGGTTAAGCCAAGCAAGACGATGTTGATCTTTTTCGCCATGCAAGAAAAGATGGGAGCCATCTCTGCGCTGGGTAATCCAGTCTGGATGTTGGCGCATTAGCTCCGAGCCTTCCTCGGTCATTAAGCCATACTCAAACCAAGGAATTACCGCAAAATCCTGCTCATGTCCAAACTTGATCGTTTCCGCAAGCATATCTCGCTCTTGCAAACCTGATATGGGATAGACATCTACGCCAAATTTATCTTTAGCAACTTGACTAGGGTAGAGTGTATAGCCACGATTCCAAACTGTGGGATATAAGGTATTAAAGTTTAAACGCTTTAATCTTTTAATCGCTCTTTCAAGACTTTGGGTTGAGAATAAAACCTCACTATCGACGTTAGTTAGCCAAATACCGCGTAATTCATTGCCATTAGATGGTCTGATCGGCGTTTGTATAGGTGGGGGGGATTGATCAATTGTGTTGCTAGCAGTATTAGTTACATTACTGTTAGGAGTCTGAGCTACCGCCCAAAAAGGAAAATTGATCATCATTGCGATCGCAAACCCTAGGAAAGTTAAAACTAGGAAACGAAGCCGTGCTTGCCAAGATACAGAATTAATTTTCCCCATAATCACTAATGAGCTAGGTAAGCTCTAACTCCTCACATTTAGGATGCAAATTTTTTGTAAATTTATTGTATAACAATGTAAAAACCCACAAAAGGGGGAAGATGCTTATTATCCCCCTCTTTTTTGTCAGCTTTTTTGCTGAGATCCCAGTAAATCACGATTTATTTCTAGAATGGGGCATAACAAATCGGCAACATTTTTGGGCAGAAGATCTTTGACTACATCTTGCATTACTAAATAAGTGATGTTACAAGCTTCCTGTGCGCCAAAGGCTTGCATGATCGTCTGGAACCAATACAAAAACTGTTGCCGTAAAAGTTCTGGGTCATCTAATAAAACAGTCATGGCAGAGTGTCGTAAAACCCTTAAGGTGTCTTGTTTCCACTTGCCTTGCATATCTTCTCCCTTTGGCAAAAGCAAGTTGGGATAGGACGTTTTTAGTTTGACTAAAACCGTATCGACAATTTCTTTCTCGATAGCTTTAATGCGTCGATAAGCCTCAACCCGTGAGTCAAAGGAGGAGATGTAGGTATCCATAAATTGCAGTTCTTCATCGCTAGCATAGCGACCATCTGCATTTGTTCCTAGTTGTTGCAGCTTGCTTAACATAGTTAAACGGCACTCAGTTTAGTATTAATCATTTAGGGGCTTCGCCGGAAAATAAAGAACCGATTTTTGATGGAGCGGCCACACCTCGCCACCAAAAATCTGGTTTTTTATTTAATTATTTATAGGTTAGCCACGTTTTTCGTGGTGACCCTATAAGATGATTTTATATGGGTCTGAGTCTGAAACTATCAGCCACTTTAAGCATTATCTCTAGCGATCGCCCTTTTTTTGTTACGATCCAGATAAATCGATAAATATATTCATTTATTTATCGATGTTCAGGACACAAATCTATGCGATCGTTCGCCGCCATCTTCTGTCATGTTATCTGACCATGATCACATTGAAGGGCTGTTCACCGAAGCTGCCCAAAATTGGGATTTAAATCGGCTTTATGCAGATTTACAAACTGCTAGTGGCAAGGAAATTAAGCCATTTGAAAAGGCGTGTTTGCGGGGGTTGCTATGTCGTTATCGCCCAGGGCAACTTGCCTTTAAGTTAGCTTGGACTTCGGGGGCTTTAAGGGTGGAGTTAAATAAGGGGCTGTATCGATCGCTTGAGGCGATCGCTGATCAGCCGATCAATACTTTACGGTGGGAAAAAGTACCTGAATGGTTAGAGGCTAAAGGTTATAAGGCACAACGCCAAAGCCTGCATAATACAGCCGCCGCTTCTCAAGTTAATTTAGGGGCAAATTTAGCGGATTGGGGCGAGGCTCCGAATATTCAAACTTTTTATGGACGCACAGAAGAACTAGCAAAACTAGAGCAATGGATCGTGCGCGATCGCTGTCATCTCTTGGCAATTTGTGGGATGGGTGGCATTGGCAAGACGGCTCTTGCCGTGAAACTAGTCGAAAAAATCCAATCGCAGTTTGATTGCTTTATTTGGCGATCTCTGCGGGGCGCACAGCCGACCGCGCAATTAATCGCTGATCTGTTGCAATTTCTCAATAGTTCACAGCAAACGGGTTGTGGTATTTCTGATTTATTGGAAGTTTTGCGCCAAAAGCGTTGTTTGATTGTGCTAGATGACTTTGAAGCGACGCTACAAGATGGGGAACTGGTGGGAGTCTATCGCCAAGGTTGCGAGGCCCATGCAGAATTATTACAGCGGGTAGGTTCGGAACGTCACCAAAGTTCTTTAATCCTGATTGGGCGCGAACAACCTAAAGAAATCTCCATGCATCAAGGGGAAGATCAACCGATTCGCTATTACAAAGTAAATGGATTGCAACGACAAGGAGCCTTTGAATTACTGAGAGCGAGAGGGTTTACAGGTTCTGAGAATGGATTAGAAGCTCTAGTGCAGCAATATCGGGGTAATCCTTCAGCTTTGAGAATTGTGGCAGGGACAATTCAGGAATTATTTAACGGCAATGTTTCGGAATTTCTCAAACAGACAGCCCTTGCTCTAGGTGACGTGTTACGCACACTTCTCTATCAACAGTTTGAACGCCTCTCCAAACTAGAAAAAGATGTCCTGTATTGGCTCGCAATTAAGCATCGTCCTGCATCCCTTTCAACCTTGCGATCAGAGATGAATTTGCAAACCTCTGGCTCAGAATTAATCAATGCTCTAGAGTCGTTGCGGTGGCGATCGCTGATCGAAAAAGTCTCTGAACAGGATGAAGTCATGTTCCTTTTGGAACCTGTTGTAATGAAGTATGTGAATCGTCAATTTGTTGATGAAGTGAGTAAGGAAATTACGGCGATCGCCACCCAACAAAATCTCAAATCAATTAATCTATTACAAAGTCATGTCCTCGTCGAAGATCACGCTCCTGACTCAATTCGAGCGATGCAGATTCGGCTAGTTCTCAAGCCAATTAAGGATAAGTTAACGAAGGCGATCGCCCAAAACAATATCGAATTGGAATCTCTAAGGGAACGTCTCGCCAGTCAGCACCAAGTCCAATCAACTGAAGTTACAAGTTACATAGAGGTAAATCTCGCTCTAATTGGCTTATGGTGGTAGTTTATAGCGCTTGACACTTCAACCAAAAGAACTTTTGCTTAGGACATAAAAACCAAGAATCGAGTGATGGCGCGAAGCGCCGCCACTCGATTCTTGGTTTTTACTACTTATAGCGCTTTTCAAGCAAGCGAGGTACAAAGGTTTGTTTACCCGCCTTCGGCGGGTAAACAAATCCGTACTTTAGACTGAACGCTATATATAACTTTCTCGAAGAAGCACAACAAGACGAGATTGCTGCTGAAATTAAATTTCGAGCTTTTTTCAAAACTAATGGTGCTGGGCTGTAAGCCCAGCACCATTAGTTAAAATCGTCCCGATCGCACTGCATTAGCGAGATCTGTTAAAACATCAACAGTTGTCTCAAAGTTAATACAGCCATCGGTAATGCTCTTGCCATATTCTAATTTTGCCAATTCTTTCAGAGGTTGTTTGCCTCGATTGAGATGGCTTTCGAGCATGATGCCAACAATATGTTCTGAGCCATTACGCACCTGCTCAGCGATATCTTGCAGTACAGTTGGCTGAAGATTGTAATCTTGTCCGCTATTGTCATGACTGCAATCAACCATCATGTAAGGCAATAGTTTGCGATCGCTGAGACGATTGGCGATCGCCTCTACATGTACCTTGTCGTAATTTGGTCCCTGCTTACCGCCACGTAAAACGATATGCCCATCAGGATTGCCTGTTGTGGTGACAATGCTTGCCATACCTTCATTATTGACACCAAGAAAACGGTGGGGTTGACGTGCTGACAATAGTGCATTAATCGCTACGTCAATGCTGCCATCAGTGCCATTTTTGAAACCTACAGGCATCGATAAGCCAGAGGACATTTCACGATGAGTTTGACTCTCAGTTGTCCGCGCCCCGATCGCTGTCCAAGAGATCAGGTCAGCAAGATACTGTGGCACGATCGGATCAAGCAGTTCAGTGGCACTAGGCAAGCCCAATTTTGCCACATCCAGCAATAGTCCCCGCGCCATGCGGATACCGTAATTAATATCAAATGTACCGTTGAGATGGGGATCATTAATCAGCCCTTTCCATCCAACCGTGGTACGAGGTTTCTCGAAATAGACACGCATCACAATTTCGAGGGCATCACTTACGCCATCACGAAATTGGGCTAACTTTTCAGCATACTCACGGGCTGCTTTGACATCGTGAATTGAGCAAGGACCAACGACTACTAATAAACGGCGATCGCTGCCATTTAAAATATTTCTGATTCTGGCTCTAGCACTTGCTACGACTTTGGCGATCGCGGGGGTAATTGGTAATTCTGTTTTTACCTCGACGGGTGCTAATAGTGGGCAAGTTTCGACCACATGCAGATCGCTGGTCTTGAGTTGCTCTAAATTTTCATCTAATACTGATATTCCTTGCCCAGAAATCTGGGCGCTATCGGTTGATGACACGCTATTGAACTCCACATAAATATCTACTTATACTTTAGCCTCCTAGTGGGGCAAAAGTATCCTAGGGATGGACTTTTGTTACAACAATCTAAAAAACTATCTCTAGCCCTAATTTGCACAGATAATTGCAGAATATTCTTAAGGAGCATACAGCGATGAAATTACCGTTGTATATAGTTCTGTTCTTGTTTGGTTTAGCGATCGCTCAAACTATTTACTTCTATCCATTACTGCCCAATATTGTTGGTTCACATTTTGATATGACAGGCAAGGTCAATGGAAATTCTTCTAAGATGGGCTACTTTATACCCTATTTCGTTGCCCTTGCTGTTACTAGTTCCTTTAAGGTCATTCTGCCTCTAATTTTCAAGTATGTGCCAACTTCGATGATTAATTTACCCCATCGAGAATATTGGCTATCGGATGAACGACGTGATGAGTCTTTTAAGTTTCTCAATGTGCATTTTCTTGGTTTGGGGTTGCCACGATGCTATTGATGGTGATTATCTTCCATCTCACATTTTTAGCAAATTTAAGTCCGATTAAAAAACTCAGCGTTCCTGCACCTTGGGCTTTGTTAGTAGCTTTTGTTCTATTCACTGTCTGGGGGACTGTAGTGCTATTAAGGCGTTTTCCTAAGCCATCATAATTAACCAAGACTTGTCTTGCGATCGCTTAAGTCTCAAGATTAATATAAGCGATTGTTTTTTGGTGATAATTGAGGTGATCGCTTGTTGGCTGTCATGTCTGTAAAGGCTAATGTCAGTCTTTAAACACCCTTTGTCTGTAAATTTTCCCCAATCAATATTTTTATCGATCTATTAATAACTGATGTTACGTGGAACTCAGATAATGAACCTCTTGCTGCCAGCCCTAGACTTACGCCATCGCAAGAATTCCTTCCACGTAACATCAGTTATTAATTAGTTTTCCACTTGTACTACTTCAATAATGGCGTGTTACGCTAAAGCTAACGCACCCTACTTGCTGTTGACAAGAAACATGCTTAGGCGTTAAGTTTAGCATATCAACACAGTTGCTGTTTCTGTGATAGAACTTCTAGTTAGGCAGAAGAATCCAAAATATGAGCTTAGTCCTTCAAGCAGATAATAAACGTATAGTACTACTCGGACTTGTATCTGCCATCGGGATTTTTTTTGGTTTCACGATCTATAAATCTATACCGAGTTCAAATGTTATACGATGGGCTTTTCTGATTGTTCCCATTTTAGTTTCATTCAACGTTATGTGGAGTGTCATGCGTAGACGCATTGTCGTTTCAAAAGATGGCATTCTCGTCGTTAATAGTTATTCTCGAATGTGGATACCCATCTCAGAAATTGCAGGATGGAAGATAAAAGAGAATCACCGAAATCCCTCATTTCATTTGCTTACACGCACGGGCGAGCGGATTGATGTTTTCCGTGTCGGGATGTTGGGCGTAAGCAATTTAGGAGTTACCTCTATGAAGATAGCAAAAGAGTTAGCCGAGAGCGGTAGAAATATTGGGAATTTCTCTGAATGAAAACCTCTTTTGTCCTTAAACGATGTAGGGAGTTGTAAATCTGTGCTGTCTGACCTCACTAGAAGAATAGCAATCAGAAAAGATTGTAAATTAGTAGCGTAGGGTAAGTTCATGAAATAAAACGCTCCAAATAAATCTATTTAGCTCCTATTCTATTATTCCAGAAATCTCCATCCAAACAAGCAAGCGATTTTCTCAAGCTTGCAAGCGATCTTTTGAGCTATGGATTATTTCGTTCTCAAATACCTATGAGGATGATAAAATTCCGTAATGATCGACAACGTTTGTAAATTCTTAGCAGAAACCTTTCCCACCGACTTTGCCAGTTGGCTGTTAGGAGAACCCATTAACTTCACCAAACTCGAACCTTCCGAACTCTCCGTCGAACCAATTCGGGCTGACTCAGTTATATTCCTGAAATCATTAAGAATGATCCTCCACATAGAGTTTCAGACCGATCCAAACAAAAACATCCCCTTCCGCATGACCGATTACCTATTGAGATTGCATCGACAATTTCCAGACAGGGAAATCTATCAAGTTGTGATTTACCTCTCCCCCAGCGAATCAAGCCTTGTTTACCAAACCACATTTAACCTTGGCGGACTCAGCCATCAATTTAATGTAATCAGACTTTGGGAACAACCAACAGAAATATTTCAGCAATACCAAGGACTACTCCCCTTTGCCACGCTCTCACAAACCGATAACCCCGAAGAAACCCTAAGACAAGTAGCCAAGCAAATCGAACAAATTAGCGATAAACAAGTACAAAGCAACGTCGCCGCATCGACCGCTATAATATCAGGCATAGCCCTGAATAAAGAAATCATCCAAAGACTTTTGAGGAGCGAAATCATGAAAGAATCAGTTATTTATCAAGAAATTCTGCTTGAGGGTATAGCCGAAGGTGAGGCTAGAGGGATCGCCAAAGGTGAGGCTATGGGTATAGTTAAGGGTGAAGTCAAAGGTAAAACTGAAACAGAAAATCAGATTGCGCTAAATATGTTGCGTTCCAACGTTTCCTTAGAATTAGTCTCACAATTTACAGGACTAACTTTAAAACAAGTGCAAAAACTCCAAAAACTTGCCGCACAAAAAACAAAAATGCCAAAGTCTGTTAAAACAAAGCATCGTAACGCATCTCCACTTGGAGAATCGCCACAACCTTAGTTTAGAAGTTCTTAAACCCCAGAATAGAATTGCAGCGCAAAGTGCCGCAATTCTATTCTGGGGTTTGCTAGCTGTGGCTATACCATTAACAAAGTTCAGTGACTTTACGATAAAATAGAGAAAATCATGTGTATCTCATTAGATATCAATACCTATGCCACGTTATACAGGAATTTCTAGCGAAGCCTTTCGCCACCCTCTCGATCGCCAAGCCGAGCAAGCTCTCCGTAGTGTCCCCGGTTTCGATCTGGTGGCGGGAAAATTTGTTGAGTTTATGTATGAGCGTCCGCAGACGATTTATCATATCGGCAATAGCATTCAGGTCAGTCATCGTCAGTATGCAACGATCCATCGCATCTTTCGAGAATGTGTCGCTGATCTTGATGTCCAACCTGAGCCTGTCCTATTTGTCTCGCAAAATCCTGTAGCAAACAGCTATGCTCTTGGTAAAGATCATCCCTACATTGTGATTAATTCGGGATTATTAGATCTTCTGACTGAAGACGAAATACGCTCTGTACTTGCCCATGAACTTGGTCACATTAAATGTGGTCATACTACATTAATCCAAATGGCAATGTGGGTGATGAGTGTTGTTTCGACTATTAGCGAAATGACTTTTGGTTTGGGGGGAATTATCAGCAGTGGCTTGATTTATGCCTTCTTTGAATGGCGACGTAAGGCTGAACTATCAAGCGATCGCGCAGCTTTGTTAGTCACTGATCAGCTTGATACAGTTCTTTCCACAATGATGAAGTTGTCGGGTGGAAGTTCTGCTTTTGCCCATGAGTTAAGTTTGCCTGAGTTTATTCGCCAATCAGATGCTTATCAAGAACTCGATAAGGATAATCTCAATCAAATTTATAAATTCATGCTCTACAACGGCTTTGGGGCTGGCTCAATGCTTAGTCATCCATTCCCTGTGGAGCGTGTTCACTATATCCGAGAATGGGCTGAGTCAGAAGAGTATCGCAATATCAAGTCAGGAAAGTATAAGCGCGGCGATACAACTGGTGCGGTGGATGTTTCGCAATCTCCTAAGGAAGAGAAAAAATCTGAGAGTGAGGCGGAACGTTTGAAGCGTCAAATAGACGATCTGCAAGCTGAAATTAATCGGCTTAAGCGCCCATAATCCATTAGCCATGCACTCAAGTGCAGGCTAAAAGCTCAAGTCTGCTGAAGCAGACTGAAGAGTAATTCTAATTAACCCGTTTCAACGGGTTTGAGCTTTTAGCCCTGCACTTGAGTGCATGGCTTATTTGTCTATACATCTCCTTTACGATAGCGATCAATCAAATTTGGTAAATGGTCAAATCCATCCACCCCAATTAGAGCAATCAAATGCGATCGCTGCTGTTGTAATAAATTAGAGAAACTCTCTGCTCCCAACTTGCCTTGCAAAATTACAACTAAAGCCGCTGATTGTTTCCATCGTTTACTATGCTCTTTCTCTAAGCGTTGCTCTAGTAGATACATTCCCAAACAAGCGTGATAGATTGCCAATTCTAATTGATTAAGTTGATAGAACGTTTCGCCAAGATAAGCATGACTGAGTGCTTGTAAATCGCGATCGCCAATTTGTTGGGTTAGAGCTAAGCCTTTCTCTAAAGCAATCTGTGCTTGGCTTGGCTGCTCGATCGCAATATATGCAGTTCCCAATCCCACCCAACAAAGCGCTTGATTTTGTAAATCATTCATCTTCTCTGATAGTTTTTGTCCGCGCTCTAAATGAGCGATCGCAGTTTCCAACTCTTCAGGTGTAATTGATTCCTGTTGTCGCGCAATCATCACTTCGCTATAGCCCAAATTAGCCAGAGCATTAGCTTCTCCTTGGCGATCGCCATGTTGTCGCGCTAAAATCAATGCTCTCTGAGCATAAGATTCACTCGTACTGAAATCTGTGGGCATGATATGAATGCGACTAATGTGGTTAAGATTGGCAATTTCGCATCGTAAATCACCAACTTCATTGGCAAGTTTTACAGCTTCTGCGTGGAGGTAGATCGCATCTCTATGATGCCCCATCCATGCCTTTGAATAACCCAAAATCGTGAGAATTCGAGCCTTCTCCTGTGTATTCTCTGCTTCTTTGAGAGGTTGATCGAGATAGTTAATGGTTTCGCGAAAACTTTCACCCGAAAAAGAGGCAAAGACACCACCATAAAGCGGAAAGTTTTCGCGCTGGGCAAAGGTTCGTAAAGTCTGTAAGCTGATGCGGAAGCAGATTTTCGATAAAGATTGGCGAACACTTGCTGATAGTTGTGGTGAGTTTTGGAAGCCTGTACTAAGTTCACCCCAAATCATCGCAAAAGCAATAAAGGTAACGCCAGTCATATGCATCCCTGCTTTGGCATCGTAGGGCTGCTGATCGAACCAGCGCACTAATCCATTTTGCAAATATCTTAATAGAATCGCTAGTTCTACCCAAGCACTAATATCGATACTGCGTTGTGCTTTGGCGATCGCTGCTGCCGATTGGTTACTTGCCTGACCTGTAAACAGATCACGGGGTAAGGGACTAGTAATCTGTTGCGCCCAACTATGCCAAGGTCCACTGATCTTAGAGCGTTCAAATCCCACCTGTCTTTGTGGTTCGTATAGCCAACTAACTAGAGAACCTTCCAATAAATCAAAATCTGCTAATCCACGAGTAAGTCCGATCGCAAACTGACGTAATGTAAATGCTTCCGAATCATCGGGCAGAGTGTCGGCGGATTTTTGCAGTAGTTGGATAAGAAGCTGAATATGTTGACGTTCAAAAACAGGCGTATGATTTGGGTCAAGAACTTGAATTAATGTAGCCAGACGCTCTTGGGGTTCTGCATTGAGAATAGTTTGTAAACCTCTAGCACAGGTATCCTGAAGTTGATAATTTTGTTGCCACTGTTCCCATGCATCCTTGAGAATCTTCATAGCTCGCAGTTTCTGATTAGCTTTAGCCTGTTTCACTTCATCAGTTTGAGCAGCAAAATTTGCTTGAAGTAAATTAGCTTGTTCTTCTAAAGCTCGTTCAAATATTTCCCCTGTTCCCGATTCTAAACTCTCACTAAGAATTCGATAGACATGTTCTTTTGATAGCAGCTTGCCATTTTCGATATTGATAATTATGCGATCGACAAAAATCGTATAACGTTCAAAAGTTGTGAGTGGTTTATTTGGAGAATCTGACATATTCGTTTTACGAGTATTTAGTATTGATCAGTAATATAGCAATACAAGTTTCGCTTAGAAAATCAAAACCCTAAAGAGTGATGGCGGCGCTTTGCGCCGCCATCACTCTTTAGGGTTTTGATTTGTCCTGATACAAGTGGCTATAGCTATATAAATGCTGTCTAGTGATCACAATCACCATAAACACCTTGATTTATCACAAGAGAATATCCCAATAACAGAGAAAGTAGATAGTGGTAATCTGGGTGCATGGAACTATTATGAACTGTCGATTTTGTAAAAATTATGATGCAACAGGTAGAAACGGTGGATATTGTAATTTGTTATCTGTTGCAGTACAAGGAAAATGGGAAGCTTGTAGATGCTTCTCCAACAAGTTTCCTGAAAATTCTTTGCCAGAAATAGGAAAGTTAACAACTAATTCTATAGCAAAGCAAGTTTTGCTTAGGACCTAAGTACAGGACAAAAATTTAATGGAGTTGAAGAAAGCCTCGGAATTGAGATGAAGGTCAAAGATGAAGTGACGCAGGAAATCAAAACCACGACGAAAAA
>NZ_JACJQY010000016.1 GCF_014696925.1 Phormidium tenue FACHB-1050
ATTGAGAAGGTGATCAATGCGTTGACTTCTAAGCATTTCAGCCGCGCTCATTTTTTGAGTAGTTTGGATCGGTTTTATGGGGCGATCGAGGAGACGGCGGCAACGATTGATGATTTTTCGCAAAAGCAGAATTTTTTGAATACGGTCTATGAGAAGTTCTTTCAGGGCTTTTCGACGAAGGTGGCGGATACGCATGGGATTGTGTATACACCGCAGCCGATTGTAAATTTCATGGTGAAGAGTGTGGAGGAGATTTTGCAACGGGAGTTTGGGAAGTCTCTGGTGGATAAGGGTGTGCATATTCTCGATCCGTTTGTGGGTACGGGAAATTTCATCATGCGGGTGATGCGTGAGATTGCGGAAATCCAGAAGTCGGCTTTGCCTCACAAGTATGAGCATGAGTTGCATTGCAATGAGGTGATGTTGTTGCCCTATTACATTGCGTCGATGAATATTGAGCATGAGTATTTTGAACAGACTGGGAAGTATGAGGCGTTTGAGGGGATTTGTTTAGTTGATACGTTTGAACTTGCTGAAGCAAAGCAACTAAGTTTGGCGCTTTTCTCTACAGAAAATACGAAGCGTGTTGAGAGACAAAAGCAATCACCGATTTTTGTGATTATTGGGAATCCTCCCTACAATGCCTATCAATCAGAAGATTTGAATAATCGCAATCGCAAATATCCGACAATGGATAAGCGCGTGAGTGAGACTTACAGCAAGGATTCTAAAGCAACAAACAAAAATGCTCTTTCTGATCCTTACGTTAAAGCAATTCGATGGGCTTCTGATAGGATAGGAGATAAAGAAGGCATAGTTGCTTTTGTGACCAACAATAGCTTAATCAATGATCTTGCTTTTGATGGAGTTAGAAAAAATCTAGAAAATGATTTCGATCAGGTCTACATTTTTGATCTAGGAGGCAATGTAAGAAAAAACCCAAAATTATCTGGGACAAAGAATAATGTGTTTGGTATTCAGGTTGGTGTCAGTGTCAATATTTTTGTTAAACATCGTAAGGAGAATAATTAGCAATGAGATTTACAAGAATTACGGTCAATCCCAAGAAAATGGGTGGTGTACCTTGTATTCGAGAGCTTCGCATTCCAGTTGCTACTGTGGTTGGGATGTTTGCTGAAGGTATGCGGGATAACGAAATTTTAGAGGCATTACCTGATTTACAAACTGATGACATCCGTGAGGCTCTGCACTATGCTGCTCAAGCTATGCGTGAAAGAGAATTACCTTTATTAAGTGCATGAAATTTCTAATCGACAACCCTTTATCCCCAGCGATCGCATTTGGCTTGAGGCAGGCTGGTTTTGATGCTAGTCATGTCCGAGACTATGGTATGCAAGCATCTGAAGACATCGAGATTTTTGAATATGCAGCTAGAGAAGGACGCACGGTTATTTCCGCAGATACCGATTTTGGTACTTTGCTGGCTTTGAAGCAGGAATCTAAACCCTCAGTTATCTTGTTTCGCCGCAATAGCGATCGCCGACCTGAAACACAATTACAAATCTTGTTGGCAAATCTTCCTAGCCTTGAAGAAAGTATTGATGCAGGTAGCATTATCATTTTTGATCGCGATCGCATCCGTATTCGCTCTTTACCAATTAATGGAGATTAAGATTAATGGGAAAGGCAAAGATTTATTATGCAAGAGTTGATGAGTTCTGGACAAAAGAACAAAAACTACAACATTTAGAGTCGATTGATAGTTTCAAACATATTAAATGGGAATCTATTGAGCCTGACGCAAAGTATAACTGGCTTTTGGAAGGTTTACATTCTGAGTATGAAGATTTTATTCCGCTTGGAACAAAAGAAGCAAAATCGACTGATGGGATAGCGGCTTATGCAATTTTTAAGCTTTATAGTCGAGGGGCTGAAACTGCTAGAGATGAATGGGCTTACAATTTCAACATTCAAGAACTATCCAAAAACATACAGTCATTTATAAATTTCTATAACGAACAGGTTTACAAATGGGAAAATGAAAGAAAAGAAGGTGATAGCGTTGATTCTTTTGTTTCATACGACGAAACAAAAATTAAATGGAGTAGCCGATTAAAAGAATGTTTAGAATCTGGAGTAAAAGTAGATTTCAGCACAGGAAAAATTAGACAATCTATTTATCGTCCATTTACTCGCCAGAATTTATATTTTGACAATGTTTTAACTCATAGAAGAGGTCAATTCCACTTAATATTTCCAAACAAAAAGAGCGAAGAAGAAAATCAAGTTGTTTGTATCGTTACTGAAGCTCAAGTTCCATTTTCTGCTCAAATAGCAAATTGTATTCCTTGTCTTCATTATGGTGGTAGGCAAACTCAATGTTTTTCTTTTTATACTTATAGCGAAGATGGAACTAATCGCCAAGAAAACGTTACTGATTGGGCGTTAGAACAATTCCAAACCCATTATCAAGATCCCAAAATTACAAAATGGGACATCTTCCATTACACCTACGCCCTACTTCATCATCCCCACTATCGCCAACGCTACGCCGCCAACCTCAAACGCGAACTACCACGCATCCCCTTCACACCAGAGTTTCATCCTTTTGCCACAGCAGGAAAACGCCTCACCGAAATCCATATCAACTACGAACAACAACCCGAATATCGCCTCAAACATATTGAAAACAAAGACCTCCCAATTGATTGGCGAGTCGAAAAAATGCGCCTCAGCAAAGACAAAACCCAAATCAAATATAACGACTTCCTAACGCTTATAGGTATTCCCCCAGAAACCTTTGAATACAAACTAGGCAACCGTTCCGCTCTAGACTGGATCATCGATCAATACCAAGTCAGCACCGACAAACGAAGCGGTATCACCAACGATCCTAATCGCCTTGATGACGAGGAATACATCGTGAGATTGATTAAGCAAGTCATCACCGTTAGTTTGGAAACCGTTAAAATTGTCAAAGGACTACCAGATTTAGGATTACCAAACGATTAGGGATGATAAATATGCGACATCTACAGACCGATAAAATTACGAACGCATGGCGCGACAGAGATATATAAATTTTTAAATTTTGGAGCAATTAAAAATGAGTATTCAATTTCGACACATTACGCTGATGAACAATGAGAAGCCCATGACCTTTGAAGAAGCGATCGCCTATACAGAGAAACTTCTATCGCGCACCGATCTTGATGAGGCTCAACTGCAATCCGAAATTACCAACCTTGTCAAAACTTCCAATGGAGCCAGAGGCTTTTTCGTGTGCTTTTTGACAGGAGAATGGGAACTCTCCGACAATCCTAGCCCTGCGATCGTTCAAGCTTTACAAGCTGAACCTAATGCGATCGCGGAATTGCTAGTGAAAAATCTCGCTATGTCCACCGCTATGGCGATCGCCCATCGGCGCAATGGCAATGAGGAACAAGCACAAGGTTCCGATCGCGTGGCAAAACGCACGGCTCGGCTAATTGAGCAAGTCGATCTACTTGAAGTTCGTACCATTGCTAACCAAATGCAGGATTCAGCCACTACGAATAGTGGCGAGTATGCAGCGTTTCTTGAAAAATGGGGCTATGACGCTGAGCAGAAACAGGCGATCGCTAATGTTTTAAGTTAACTAAGAGATCCCCCTCAATCCCCCTTGTAAAGGGGGAAGAAGAAAATTATCCCCCCTACGGTGTACACACAAGTCTCTCTGTCTACGTTTTGATTTATCTAAGCCCCCTAAATCCCCCAATTCTGGGGGACTTTGAAAGAATTTTATTTTCTTGTTCCCCCAGAATTGGGGGCTAGGGGGCGATTAATTGTTGACTTGACTGGGTTTTATGACTTGTGTGTACACGGTAGCCTTTACAAGGGGGGATCTCCTTTACCCATAGACAATAATTTATAAATGGTTTTTCAAATACCTCAAAATTATCAATAGCTTATAATTATGATTTATCGAGTATTTCAATTTATGCGATCGCTAAGAAATTGGGTAATTATTTCCCTAATCACCATATTTACCATAGCTTGCAATCCCGCTATCCCTTCCCAATCTACGACTCCAACAACACCCGCACAATCCCCAACCGCAGAGGTTAAACCCGTTGGTGCTTCTAAAGTGGTTGCTTTAACTTCGCTTTCCGCCGATATTGTGCATCGCTTAGACAAAACGAAACTAGTCGGTATTCCTGGAAGTCGCTTGTTGAGAGAGAATGCTGAAATCTCCAAAATCACCCAAGTTAGCGAAGGACAAACCCCTCCAAATTTAGAGAAAATCATCGCTCTCAAGCCTGACTTAGTAATTGGCGCAACAGGGTTTCATGATCAGGTTCTTGCTAAATTGAAGGAGCTAGGGATCAAGACCATGACCTCTAGCATCACTAGTTGGCAGTCATTAGAAGAATTAACCAAGGCGATCGCCACCGAAATTCAAGCCGATCCCACAGCCCTAATTCAGTCCTATCAATCACTAATTTCTGCAAAGGCGACTACTCCCAAATCAACCCTCGTTCTCGTCAGTTCGCAACCCATTCTCGCACCCAATAAAAATAGTTGGGCAGGGGATTTACTAACCCAGTTCCAAATTAATAACGCGGCTGCCGAGTTACAAGGTCAAAGCCCTGTGCGTGGCTACATCACACTTTCGGCGGAGAAAGTTTTAGAAGCAAATCCTCAGGTTCTTATTCTCGTTGATGTGGGTGATGGCACAATTAATAAATTAAAGGAAACTCCCTTTTGGAATAAGCTTGATGCTGTGACCAGCGATAGCGTTTACACCTTCGACTACTTTGGACTAGTCAATCCTGGAAGTATTGACGCAATTTCTGAGGCTTGCAATAAGTTACAGGAGATCGTTAAAGGTAAGGCATAAGTCTTAGAGCTAGACGCAAATAAGTACCTATGCGAAATATTACTAAAGCCCGTAAAGTTACGCCCTATAGAGTGCAACTTTACGGGCTTTGCTTTGAAATTAATTCTTAGATCCTTATGTTTATTTGACACTCTGTCTTTTGACATTGGCTATGAAAAAGTCAAACAATATGCCTTTTACACTGCTGTCTAGTATTTCTAAGCCTAACGGCTAAACTTGTGAGGAGTTGAGATTAATATGAAGTCTGTAAGGTTACTACTTTTAGCACCTTGTTTCGCGATGCCCGTTTTTAGCTTTGTAGAAATTGCAAAGGCAAATCCAATTACAGAAAGTGGTGATTCTCATAAGATCTTGACCGTTGACGAATTGCGATCGCAAAGTTCCCGTAGTAGTTCAGATTTGTTGCCAGAAATAAGTAGAGAATATTCTCAGGATCAAAAGAATCAAAATGGACAAGCGATCGCTCAATCTCAAGAGCAATCTGACTTAAATGATGATCAAGAGGAAGAGGAGATAACGGTCACAGGGAAGTCTCCCAGCTTTGCTCCTTCATCTGCACCCACTTACATCGTACCCAAGTCAGAAATTGAGAAGCAAAATCCCAGCACCGCCTCTGAATTGTTACGGAGTTTGCCAGGATTTGCGATCAATGACTACGGCTTTGGGGCAGATATTCATACTGGTACTTTTTTGCGTGGATTTTCCATTAACCAATCAACATTCCAAATTAATGGTCGCTCCTTTGGGAGTAACGTTAGCACCTATCACGGTGCTACTGACCTCAATAGTATTCCCGTAGATGCGATCGAGCGTGTGGAATTAACAAGTGGAACTAGTGCCACACTTTATGGTTCTGAAGCCTTTGGTGGTGTGATTAATCTTATCACCAAAAAAGCGCCTCAACCACTCAAAGCTACTGCTGGGATTGAATTAGGTTCCTATGGTTATCAACGCTATCGTGTTGGATATGGAGGAACCTTGGATGGTGTTAATTTTCGTTTAGGTTATGAGCGCTTTTCAACAGATAATAATTATCCTGTACCTGTAGGAGCAGCTAACCGTAATCCTGTTGACGGTAAGCTCTTTAATGGAGATTCGCGGATTGACAATTTTTATGGAAATGTTGAAATCCCTCTAGATTTTCGCAATTCCTTGAGTGTTGATGCATATAAGACAGCAAGTCGGCGTGGGCTGCTTTACTTTGGGTTTCCGCTGCAACGCGATCGCCTCGATCATGATTTGTTGAATATTGGCGCAACCTTAACTAGTAAATTGAGTGAGGGCGATAATTCGATCTTAAAAACAACAATCGCTTTTAATCAAGATTTCTTTAATACCTATGGCCCAACAGGAGTAAGTGCTTTTCGTAGTGGTGCTTTAGACTCTCGCACTTTGAGTGGTCGCGTTGAACACCAGTGGCAACTAGCAACCAACAACAAGCTCACATGGGGATTTGATATTAAGTCTGACTCTATTCGTGGTGATGTACTTAGCTCTCTTCCTGCACTGGTTAGATTCAATGGCACTGTTAATCGCGATCGCTCTCTAGTTGCCCTCTTTGCTTTAAATGCTTGGAAAATTACCAATGATTTTCAATTGGAACTAGGTTTGCGTCAGAATTTCACTAGTGATTATGGAAGTTATCTCAATCCTACGGTCGGCACAAGGTGGAATATTACGCCCGAACTGGCTTTCCGTAATAGTTTTGCCGTACTTCAGCGAAATCCTGGACTAGATCAGCTTTTTGTATTTGATACTGTGCATAATTGGCTGTCAAATCCCAATCTCGTACCTGAACGTGGTGTAGCCTATACTGCTGGCTTAGACTTGAGTGTGACTGATTCAGTGCTGGCTCAGTTAACCTATTTCGGTAGCAATTTAAGCGATCGCCTTGGTATAGTCGCAGGACGTTGGGAAAATGTAGGACAAGTGAGTACCAATGGTATCGAGGCTGGACTGAAGTGGAAGCTCTCTCCAGAGTTTTCGACATTTATCAACTACACCTATACTGATGCCAAGATTAATAGTAGTAAAATCGCTTCTGAAGTGGGATTGCAACTGGCTACAGTTCCCTATTCTGTTGGCAAGCTGGGCGTTAGCTATGATTCTAATGGCTGGCAAGCAAATCTATTCTTTAACTATTCCAGTGGCTCGCGCCGCGCCGTTTTTGCCCAAGGGGTAGCAGGACAGTCAGCGACTGACTTTTCTCCTGCTTATCTCAGTCTAGATTTTAATGCAAGGGTTCCATTATATAAAAATGTATCCTTGACTTTAAATCTAGAAAACTTGACTGGTAATAGTTACGAAAAAACAAATCGCATCTATCAACCAGAGTTAACCTATCGAGTTGGTCTGCAAGCTAGTTTTTAGGTTTTCTAATTTCCTATAGTGTTTATCTGTGTGGTGAAGTATGGGTTTGTTTCCCCGCCTTCGGCGGGGAAACAAACCTTTGTACCTCGCTTGCTTGAAAAGCTGAGATGGGGGCTTGGAGACCAAGCCCCTACTTTTACAAATATGTAGGGATTTGGTCTCCAAATCCTTTTTTAAGATGATATAGAAACATGATGACAATCTTTGCTCTACGTAACATCACTCATTATAGAAAATATACAGCTTATTGATATATAATCTCAATAAGCTGTATGCTAATTCAGGAAGCACAACTAAACTTTCCTGAATTAAAAACTAAACCCAGTAAGGGTTTCAACAACCTGTGTTTTGGCATTACTAGAGTTTATCTAATCCAACCTTACATTTGCTATGTCTAAACTATTCGATACTCTTGTTGCAGGTGGGATTACGATTATCCCTCTCATGGTTTGTTCATTTTTAGTGATTGCCTTAGCAATTGAGCGCTCCATTTTTTGGTCGCAGGACAGAAAAAACCAGAAGCGAGTCGTGAGAACAGCACTACAAATTTATCAAGAAGATCCTGCTCAATCTGAAGAGTTTCTGCAACAGCATGGAGACCTAGCGATCGCCCGCATTTATTTAGAAGCTCTATCGATACCTAACGCTACACCCAATGAATTTGCCCTTGCCCTTGACGCAAGGACACAATCGGAATTACCTAATCTCAGGCGTTTCAATATTGTTTTTGAAGTCATTGTGGGGCTAGCTCCCTTACTAGGTTTACTTGGTACGGTAACTGGACTCATCACCTCATTTGGTTCGCTCACTTTAGGTGACATCGGTGGCTCTAAGTCTCTCAATGTCACTGGTGGCATTAGTGAAGCGCTTATTTCTACTGCGGTAGGATTGATTGTGGCGGTAATGGCTTTGATTGCTGCAACTATTTTTCGATCTCTTTATGCTCAACAGATTGCTTATTTTGATGAATGCTGCACTCAATTGGAATTACAACATTTGCGATCGCATCGTCAACAGGCTCATCAACAGGTAAATACCCATGTCTAGAAGACTACGCCGCCGCTATGAGGCTGAAATGGCAAATCAGCCTCTAGAAATCAAGAACCTTTTGCCGCTGATGGACGTAATTTTTGCACTGTTGACATTTTTTGTACTTTCTTCATTATTTCTCAATCGTACCGAAGGCTTACCCGTAGACTTACCCAAAGCTCAGTCTGGCGCAATGCAAAAAACACCCGCTCGCGCTACGATCAGTGTCAATGAGAAGACAGAGGTATTTCTTAATAAACAAAAAATCGGAATTGCCGAAGTCAGCGATCGCGTCAAACAATTGCTAGAACCAAACCAAGATCTAATTGTCGTCCTCAATGCTGATCGCACTGTCCAGCATGGCGATGTGGTTCAAATTATGGATCAACTGCGCCAAATTCCCCGCGTCAAAATGGCGATCGCTACAAAAAACAATTAATGATTACAGACTAACTAGGAGATCAATCTATGCATGAACCTAAACTTGTTGACGCTCTAGCGAAAAAAGAAAACAAAGCTTTAACATCCTTACTATTTATAGGCTTAGTCGGATCTACCTGTGTTCATGCAGCAGTTATGATTGTTCCAGTACCTACTCTATGGAAAACAACTAACAAAGAGCCAGATGACACTATCGAAATAGTGGTTGAGGCAAGCCAATCCACTGAAGAAAAAATCCCCGAAATTGCCACAGAACCAGAACCAATCACACCTGTAAATGAAGAAATCCCCCAGATTGAAACTGCTCCTATAGCGATCGCCCTTGCGCCCGAAACGATCACACCCATAAAAGAAGGTAAAGATGCTGCGGCTCCAGATGACTTGAAACCTTTGCTAACGAATGGAGCTAGCAACACAACAATCCAGCAGGGCGGGGGGACTATCATTGTTAAAAATGGGATTGGATCTGGTTTTGGTAACAACAAAATTCCGACAGGCTTTATTTTAGGTGGCAAAAAGAATGGTAATCCCGATGGCAAGAAGAATGGTGTCATTGGTGGAATTACGAATGGTAAACCAGATAGTAAAGGTACTCAAACTAATGCTTTACCGCCCGTTCCACCTGTAGAAACTAGAGCCGTAAAACTGGAATGCCTCAGTTGTCCTAAACCTCAATATCGTGGTAGAGAAGGAACTCCCAGAGTTACCTATGACATTACCCCAGATGGTCGAGTGACAAATGTGCGACTGCGTCAGTCTAGCGGCGATGAGCAGACTGATCGCGAAACGCTAGAAGCAATGAGTAGATGGCAATTTAATCCCCAAACTGTGCCTGAGGGTGGTCGAGTTAATGTAAAAGTGAGGGTCACCTTTGAAGAAGAAGGTTCTAAATTTCAACGCCAAAACGAGGAGCGTCGTCGTCAGGAGGCTGAGCAGCTAGCCGCTCAAGAGGTTGAACAAAGAAGATTAGCAGAAGATCGTCGTCAAAGGGAATTAGAAACTCCTAAACCTACGGCTGTGACTATTCCCGTGAATTCACAACCTGTGCGATCGCCAGAGCCACAGATAAATTCACCTGAACCAGTTACAACTCCAGTTCAGCCAATTGTTAATTCGCCAGCCCCAACTGTTACCGAACCAGTCGTACAACCCCTTACCGAACCAGTTGTGGATAATCCCCCTCCCATTACACCCTCACCTCCTTCTATTGAGGCTCCAATTACTCCAGAAAAATCTCCATCAGATCCATAGTGAGCGACTCATACCAAAACACAAGAATTGAGTGGCGGCGCTTCGCGCCGCCACTCAATTCTTGTGTTTTATGTCCTAAGCAAAGCTTACTTTGCTATAAGCATTCAAATTTACTAACAATTCCGCTAAATTAGAATAAGTTAGAACAATCTAGAAGTTAGGAGTAAAAGCGATAAACCTAGCAGAACTAGAATCGAACTACCGATATTGTTCCAGAATTGGTGATAGCTGGTGAGAGAAGCGCGTTGCTTGGGGCGATCCTCCATAATGGGTTGTAACGTCGATAGATCGATGATTGGAAACTTACCGCGCCGAAACCAGCCTGTCGCAATTACCGAGCGATCGCATAGCATTTCTAGATTTTTGATGGTATTAGAAGGATCGATAATCCATTGACGGAAGTTGGGAATATAGTTGATGAAGGCTAAGCCACCTTGATCTTCTAGGCGTAGCATATAACCAATATAGAACTCATCAGTACCATAGCCGAGCAACTCCCCAGGGATTTGAACAGGAGAGCCTTGGACATAACTGGCATAGGGATCGATCATTAGACTTACTAGATCAGTATCAGCCACTTTGCGAAAATCGGGATAGCGCAAACTGCCTTGCAGCATAAATCCTAAGCCTAAACCAATCATCGACAAACTCAATAATAACCATCGGTTATATAGTTGCGATAACAGCATGGCAGCAGTTACAGCGATCGCAACACCAACAACAGGCGAAATTTGGATTAACAAATCGCGCCAAAAGTTTTGATATAAAGCTTTTTTATTGAGCTTTTTCTCTTCCTTTAATAGTTCCGCAAAGTCATATTCTGTTAACAGACCCAATTGTTTGGAATATCCTGAAAGAAACTTCAAACGTTTCCCAACTAGGGGATGGGTGGAATGGATTTCTAGCCAACGCCGCCAAGGATTGAATAGTTCCCAGAGGAAAACTCGATAGGGATCTTGATCGGTTTGTCCGACATGGGCGATTTCCATTGCTAGCCCGATCGCTGTCATGGTTTGGCGATCGCATATTCCTAATGCTCTCGTAGACTCTAAAAGACGATTAGTGGGCATGGCAGGCTGATTAAAAGGCAGCATTTGCCTCGCCATTTTGGGTAGCGCACGAGCCAGAGCATTAGGATTGCCTGTTACTTCTGAAGCAAAGCGATCGCTGACAATCGTACTGACATGGGAGATCCAAACCAACAAATAATTACTGAGAGAATAGAGAACATTGGCAAAGGTTGCTGTGATTTGCCAGATTTGTTTAGCACTTTTAGCGCGATAACTTTGACGGCTCAATAACACATAAATATAATAAAGAACTTGAACGGGAGCGGAAACAAAGGTCAAAACTGCAAAGCTTTTGTTCCGAATCCTTCCAAGTTGATAGGCATAAACCGCAGCAATTTCATCATCATCTAGACAAGCGAATAACCCGCGACTAACGACAATTCGCGTTGAGTTGGAGATTACTCCATAGGTAAAAGCCACAGGTGCATCGTCTTCAATCCATCCCAATCGCGGCACAAATATATTGTACTTTTCACAAAAATTCTCAATGATTTCAACTGCTTCAGGACTCTTTTCATCCAAATCCGCCAAGGTAATCCATTGAATGCGGTGATATTGTTTTTGAGTGATGTCGATAATCCAAGGTGACATAAAAAACAGCAAAACGCTGAATACCACTGACACGATCGCCGTTGTGGTTACCCAAGCTTCTGAAAAGTAATCGGTAAAAATTCGCGAAATTCCATAGCTGATTAAAAATTGTACGCCGATGATCGCCACGATTGTTAGCACGATCGCCGCAATCAGGAAATATGTATAGCGAGAGGAAAGCGATAGGGTAACGTCTTTTTTGCGATAGCGACGAGGATCGGACTTGATTACCGAAGCGACATCTTCATTCCGCCTGATGCGATCATCAGTTGGCGCATCAAGGGCAGCACGAAGGGTAATTAAGGATTTTTGCGCCCATTTTTGCAATTGTGGATCAGAAGATGTTGCTAATTGTTCACAAATAGCGATCGCTTTATCAGCTCGACCTGTTTTTTTGTACGCCGAAACTAGCCAAATTTGCGCTTGCACATAGTCTTTGGAGGTCAAATCATTACTATCTTGACTATATTCAGTCAAGATAGCGATCGCCTCAGTATAGTGCTTTCGCAGCAACGCTTCTTTGCCAGCTTTTAGTGACATCGTTTCGCCTCAATCTCACAACGTTAGAACTTATTTTGACACTTACCGCACCAAATATAACCATGTTTGAGTTAGTTAAGACAAATCAAAACCCCAAAGGGAATGACAGAGCTTCTCGCTGTCATTCCCTTTGGGGTTTGAGTACAAAGTTCTAGTGATGAATAGGTTGCGCTGGTCTATTCATACCTTTAGGTATAGGTGAGTGTAAAACGCTTGCATATACACTAGTGTGATAACAATGGCTATATTAAAAGTAGCTATATTTACAGAATTTAATATTGGGATCGCCAAAATTGTCCATAACAACTGGTAGCTCATACCAATGTTGAATGTTCTGGTTAACATAACAGGAGGAGAACCATGTCTAATATCCCAACTGGCGGTCAAATGCTTTGGAAGCTTGAAGATGGTGAACGTGTCTTACATTTACGCCACAATGCAGCAGAACAATGGCGACACTATGAAGATTTCCCTGAATATGCGATGCAAGACCCCGTAGGATTTTCCAAAGGTATCGCCACTTTTGTCACATTACTAAAAAGAGATTGGGTAGCTATTAAGTCCTAATAAAAGAGAATGCGGTGCGATGCACCGCATTCTCTTTTATTCATCCCAATCATGCCATTCGACTTTATTTACTTCCAAATACATATCCACAGCCTGTCCAATGGTGGGAAAGAAGTCATCTTTGCCAATCTTGGTAAAGAGTCCGTAACGTTTGAGGCGATCTTTGGTGGGACCTTTCATCTCTGCGAAGCATAATTCGATGTGTGCTTCGCAGAGAGTTTTATCAAGTTCAGCGATCGCATCCGCAGCCGTAAGATCGATATCAGTGACAGGTTCTGCGGCTACCAATACCCACTTAGTTGTCGTTGGTGCGGTCATAACTGCCTGCCACACCTGTTCACAAAAGGTTTCAGCATTAGCAAAAAACAGCGGTGCATCCCACCGAAAGATTACTAATCCTGGAATATGTCTAGCTTCGGGATGACGCGAGACATCGTGATAGCCTTTGATACCATCAATACGACCAAGTACTGCATAGTGTGGTCGCCAAGCACTCCAAACAAAGGCTATCAACGCTAAAACGACAGCGCCAAAGATGCCTTGAATCACACCGAGGATTGCGACACCACAAAAGCAAACAATTGATAGAAAAAATTCAAATCGTCGTAACTGATATAGGCGTAAAGTTCCCCTAATCTCAAAAATGGCTATACCAGCAGAAATTACCACAGCGCTGAGAGCTGCTTGCGGTAAATCTCGTAATAACATCGGGGCAAACCATAAAACTATGGCAAGACAAATTGCTCCCACGACTCCTGTAATCTGAGTTTTTGAGCCTGCGGCTTCGGCTACAGGTGTACGCGAAGCACTACTACTAACGGAAAATCCTTGAAATAATCCTGCGGCAATATTAGCAATACCCAAGGCAATTAATTCTTGATTGCGATCAACTTTATAACCACCCCGTATGGCAAAAGTCCGTGATAACACACTCAGATCGGCATAGGATACTAAGGCGATCGCCAAAGCACTGGAAAACAGAGTATCAAATTTGATCGGTGCAATGTTGGGAACCTGAAACATGGGTAATCCCTGTGGCAAGACTCCGACTACAGATATGCCTGATCGCTGTGCAAGGTCGAATAAAGAACTAACTATCGTTGCTACAACCACTACTATCAAGACCCCTGAGATTTTGGGAGCTATTCTCTTGAGAACTAGAATCATCAGTAAACAAGATAAGCCGATCGCTAGTGCTGTCGTGTTGGTTTTGCCCTCTTGGACACCTTGCACAAATCCAATCAGGGCTTCCCAAATCGTATTGCCAGATACTGAAAATCCAAATATCTTCGGTAATTGACCAATTAAAATGGTCACAGCAATTCCATTCAGATATCCATAGCGGATTGGTTTAGAAAGTAGTTCGGTAATAAAGCCAAATCTTGCTAGCCCTGCAACAATGCAGATAATTCCCGAAAGAATTGCTAACACTCCTGCGATAGCGATCGCCTGTAGAGGATCGCCATTAGACAGTGGGAGTACTGTCGCCGAAATAAGCGGAATTAGCGCAGAGTCAGGACCTAATACCAAAATCCGACTAGGTCCAAAAATGGCATAGGCAATTAGTGGCACAATCGTGGCATATAGCCCATAGATCGCAGGTAAGCCTGCGGCTTCAGAATAGCCCATACCTGCGGGAATAAGGATTGCGGTCAGTACCAATCCTGCAACTATATCTTGGAGTAACCAAGGGAGTTGATAATTCTTTAACACAGCGATAATGGGCATCCATCGGGCTAACCCATGAGGACGCGCAGCAAGAGGAGATGGAATATTCGGTGGGGGCTTTGTCAACAAATCACCTCAATATAAGGATTCTGCAATTTAAGATTTTTGATGGCGCGGCGAAGCCACGCCACCAAAAATCTGGTTCTTTATTTTACGGCGCAGCCCTAAGTTTTTAGATAGACTTTCCAGATTACCCAAAAAATGACACTATGCTTAGCCAAAGAATTGTTGATATTACCTAAAACTTATGGCTCAAAATATCCAAATAGATAAATTTGCTAAATCGCAAATTATGGCGATCGCCCAGCAGTTCTCTCCTCAAAAACAAATTACTGACATTAAACCCTTTGGCAGTGGCAATATTAATGATACTTTTTTAGTCTCTTTGCAAGCAGCAGCAGATCAATCTTTTATCTTGCAACGTATCAATACCAAAGTATTTCATGATCCAAAGTTAGTCATGCAAAATATGCGGGGTTATACAAATCATGTACGCGATCGCCTGCAAAATCACCCACTAGAGCGACGATGGGATATCCCGAAAATATTACCAACGCAGCAAGGGCAAGACTATTGGCAGACTGAAAGTGGAGAATTTTGGCGATCGCTTAGTTTTATTGCAGGTTCTCAATCCTTTGATGTTATGGAAAATATGGAACAAGCGCGAGAAGTTGGCTATGCTTTAGGAACGTTCCATCATTTGACTAGTGATTTAGCACCAGAGAGATTAGCAGATACTTTGGAGGGTTTTCATATTACGCCGCGCTATCTTCGCCAGTATCAGGAAGTTCTTTCGAGGGCACATTTTAAGCGATCACCTGAAGTCGATTATTGTTTGAAATTTGTAAGCGATCGCCATAGTTTAGCGCATATTTTAGAAGATGTAAAAGCGGCAGGGAAATTACCTTTGCGAACGATGCATGGCGATCCCAAGGTGAATAATATTTTATTTGATCGGCAGACGCAACTGGCGGTGAGTGTCGTCGATTTGGATACGGTGAAATCTGGTTTAGTGCATTACGATATTGGTGATTGTTTGCGATCGGGTTGTAATCCTGCGGGTGAAGAGACTGAACAATGGCAAGATGTTCAGTTTGATACGGAACTCTGTCAAGGGATTTTGCAGGGATATCTCTCAACTGCGCGATCTTTTCTCACAGAGTATGATTATGCCTATATTTATGATGCGGTTCGGGTAATTACCTTTGAGTTAGGATTACGCTTTTTTACCGATTACTTAGCAGGCAATATCTATTTTCATGTCAAATATCCTGAACATAATCTATTGCGATCGCTTGTCCAGTTTCGATTAGTGGAGAGCATAGAATCTCAACAGACAGTTATCAATAAAATTATCAAAGATATAAGATAGAGACATTGCAAAGCAATGTATTCATCGCTGCAAACATATATGGAATCATCACAACAAATCCTAGAATTTCTCGATCGCCGTTTTGATGCGATCGATATGCCTTGTTTTGGCAATGTGAATATTGACTATATTTCTTCCAGATTATTAGCATTTCGGGATGACAGTCGTTGGTTAATTCTGTTTAACTCAATTACTTGGTGTCCTGCGGGCGAAGGATTGACGACGATATTGGAGTGCGTTGGCAATTGCGTTCAGGGAAGACAAGGATTTGATAGTGATCGCTACCTAATTACAGGACAAATTCAATACGATGAAATGTCCAATGACTATTATGTAACTGTCCGTGGGAAGACCATTCCTTTGTCAGAGTTGCAGATTATTTCGCGACCAGATTTGTTTTCTGAGCATGAGCCGAATATTGCGATCGCGCTATTAGAAAACTACCGTGAAGAGCTATTGGCTAATCAGGAAGAATATGGAGTGTTTATTCCCGAAGGATTG
Source organism: Phormidium tenue FACHB-1050 (assembly GCF_014696925.1). Taxonomy (GTDB): domain Bacteria; phylum Cyanobacteriota; class Cyanobacteriia; order Pseudanabaenales; family Pseudanabaenaceae; genus Pseudanabaena. The sequence continues at coordinate 16,301 of NZ_JACJQY010000016.1, forward strand.
ACTGAAATTTTACGCCTTGATGAGTGGCATCATCCAGATTGGGATTGTCCACCTAGTCAGACTGAGAGTTTTCCTCTCATTGCTGAAGTTCTATATACTGGTAAGCCTGATTTGTACAAACCACCATCAAAGCCCAATACTGACTGGAGTTTTTGGTTCCCAAAGTAACAAACGAATGACGGCACTTTGCGCCGCCATTCGTTTGTTATTGTTCAGCAATATTATCAATTTTTTCACGGATTGATAGCTGGACGAGAGCGCGAATTAGCGAAAATCCAGAGAAGAAAGCACCTGTAAAGGCGGCGATCGCCCAGCCAGAGTAAGCAGTAGTACCAACTAATAGCACGGCTCCAACTAAAGCCAAGAAGCCCGTTAAACAAGCATAGATTAAAGCTTTAACAGCAATGTTAATTCTTTTGAGAGTGCGATCGCTTTCAGAAGACTTGACTTGAATCATCAACTCGCCACGCTCAATTCTCTCTTCCAATCTTTCTAATAAAATTTCCATGCGACTGGGCTTATTGAGTTGATAGACCAGAAAATCTTTAGCTTGTTGAGCCAAAGCTCCTAAAGTATTGCCCCGACCTTTAGTGAGAACGATGCTTTTCACAAAGGGCTGGGCGGCGGTGGTAAAGTTGTATTCTGGATCGAGAATTCTGGCGATACCGTCAAGGGTAGTGAGAGACTTGAGGAGATAGGTCATTTGGGGAGGCAAACGGAATGGCTGCTTCTCAAAGATGGCTACTACTTCACCTTTAATTTGCTCAAACTCATAGATATTCACAGGTCTTTCGGTGAAACGATCTAACACAAATTTTAACATGCGTTTAATCGGACTCATATCCGCGATCGGTTCGATAAAACCCATGCTCAGCAAGCTATCAACAACTTCATTGGTATCTTTGCGTAGTACTGCAAAGAAGGTCTTCACCATTTGATCCTTTGCCATAGTTTTGACTTCAGCCATCATGCCGTAGTCATAGAAAATCAAACTTCCACTGGGGCTAACGGCTAAATTCCCAGGGTGGGGATCAGCATGAAAGAATCCATCTTGGAGCAGTTGTTTGAGATAACAACAGATTCCTAATTGATTAATTTCTTTAGGATTCAATCCACAGGCTTCGAGGGCTTGGCGATCGTCTATTTTGATGCTAGGAACATATTCTAAGGTCAAAACTACTGAGGTGGAATAGTCCCAATAAATTTTAGGGACAACAATGCGCGGATAGCCTTCAAAATTTTTGCGAAAGCGATCGGCGTTGATGCCTTCGATCGCATAATCAATTTCTTGATAAAGAATAGTAAAAAATTCTTGATAAATTCCTTCTAAGTTATATTTACGCGTCCAAGCAAAATAGCGTCGAAATACTTTGAGAAGTTTACCAACCGCAAGTAAATCAAGATCGAATAGTTTTTTTAACCCAGGACGTTGGACTTTGACAACAACTTCTTCGCCACTATATAAAGTAGCTCGATGTACTTGTCCAAGGCTAGCGGCGGCAAGAGGAATTTCGTCAAAGTCACGATAGATCGCATACAGAGATTTTCCGAGTTCGAGTTCGATAATGTCTCTGGCTTCTTTGGCGCTGAAGGCTGGCACTTTGTCCTGAAGTTGTGCCAAGGTACTAATATATTCAGGTGGTAACAAATCCACACGAGTGGATAAGGATTGACCGATTTTGATAAATGTTGGACCTAGTTCGAGCATATTGCGAACTAGCCATTCCGCCCTTTTGCTGCGAGTCCGTGATGTATTGTCTTGCCAGAATTTATCCCACCATATAAAAAACAGGAATGTAAACGCAGCTAAGAATACTTCGCGTTGACGGGCTAGTGAAGAACTTTTGCTTCTTTGCCAGCGTAGCTTTTTGTATGGTAATTGGGCGATCGCAGACATATTTTGCCAGTAATAACAAAGCTAACTAGCAGTGCTGTGTTTATATTACCCAAATTAATAACAATTCTGCGAAGTAACGCGAATTATAGCCATAACCAAAAGACAGCAAAAATGGCAAGACTTTGCTATGGTTATGTTTAGTGGCGATCGCCCAAAACATTATGCATATCAAAGTTTTTACATTGGTATAGACAATGTAAAAATTGCAAACCAAAATTATTATGGGTTTTACGGTTTGCAAGTTGTCTATAGCAATTTGCAAAGCTTACTATGTAGAGCCTTGAGACCAAAAACTTCGTACCTGTTCAAATCATTCCTAGAGGTAACCTAATGGGTGAAATCACCAGAGATGAAATTCGCGAACGCTTAGGCAATATTGATCAAATTCGCGATATCATTTTCGGCGCACATTTGCGCGAATACACTAGTCGGCTAGATAAAGCTGAGTCGGATATCTCGGCAATTCAGCAAGATGTACGCGATCGCCTTAGCGACTTGAAAACAGTGTTAGCCAGTGAGTTACGGGCGGCGGTTGAGTCTATTGATAAGCGACTAAAAACGATTAGCGCCTCTACTCAAGAGGAAGCTGCTGACTTACGTCAACAATTTGATCGCATTAATCGCAAGTTTACCAGTAGTATTGAAACCCTTGATGAGAATGTTGAAGCGCAACGGGTAGCGCTGCGGGAAGAAATTGCCCAAACTAGAGATAATTTACAAAATGATACTCGTGAATTGCGATCGCTAGTTTTAGAGGAGCTAGACCGTCATTTCTCAATTTTGCGGGAAGACAAGCTTTCTAAAGATGATATGGCTGAGCTGCTATTTGAGTTAGGTATGCGACTTAAGGGTTCTGAGTTTGTACCTGAACTGCGTGAAGCGGCTGAAGAAAAGGTGGAAGAGAAGTATGAACGGGTGAGTATCCTCGATTCTGAGCCAAAAGTCTCAACTAGTGCGGAGTCAACTAGCCCTGCAACTAGAACTACATCACGCACTTCTAAAGCCAAGCCATAAATTCCTTAAAAAGTAACCACAAGTACGAAACGAGGGGCTGAAGCCTCTCGTTTTGTAACCAAAATAAATGAAGGCGGCGCTTCGCGCCGCCTTCATTTATTTTGGTTTTATGTTCTAAGCAAAACTTTCATTGCTATATAGCAATCCTAAATGCTTTGTGGAAGCGCACCCCTTCGGGGTGCGCTTCCACAAACCCAAAAATCTACAAATGATTTAGGACTGCTATATAGCGTTTATCAGTCTAGTGAAGTACGGGTTTGTTTCCCCGCCGAAGGCGGGGAAACAAACCTATGTACCTCGCTTGATTGAAAAGCGCTATAGTACAAAAATACTGTCATTATGCAAAAGTAGTATGTCAGAGCAAAAAGAAGAGCAACAGGGTAACTTCCAGAATAAAGCGCTCAGTGATGTTGAGAAGTTTTTACTCCTGCTCTCTGAGCTAAATATTATTGACTCTGAAAAACCTAATACTCCTCAAAACCAGCAACGCATAGATGATTCAAGTCTGTTAAATATTGATCATAAAGATGATAAATATATAGATATTAAGTCTAGTAAATCTAGCTCCAGACGATTGGAAATCGAGCAGGACTCATCGGCTCAGGCGAAACCTAAATATTTAGATAGGAAATCTATAGATATAGAGCGATCGCCAAATGGACAGAACTCATTGGCTAAGCCCATTCAACAATCTTCAGATGAAGATTTTGCAGATATAGTGCGATCGCCTTCCGTATACCCTTTCCCTAGTCTGTTAGATGAGCTGCCATTTTTAAGAGACATTCAGCCTGCTAATTTTCATGATGTTGATCGGAATCATGATTCTGATCAACATCATGAAAATTTAAATCTCTCTAATCATAATGACAATGTAATCTTAGAAAAAATTGAATCCTCAACAACGGAAGAAGTAGAGACGGTAAATCTTATCCAAGAGCTTCTTTTTGGTAGTGAAAACAACCAAGTTTCGTCTCCAAAGATTTCTCAAATAGCATCACTCCAAAACCCTCAGAAAAAATCTCAATCCACTACTCAATTATCTTCTCAAGCGACTTCTCAGACCCCATCTCCATCTGCTACTCCTCCCAAATCTCAATCACATTCACAAAACAATAATTTAGAAGAATTATCAGAGGAGGATGATAAAGCAATTCATATGTTACAGGATATTCTGGTTGTTCCAGAGCTAGAAGACTTACGAAACTTCAAAATTGCGGTTGAGCAAAAGCTGGGAATAGTCGAAAGTCAGGTTAATAATCCTGCAATCATGAACAAAATTGAAGGGTTGGAAAGTTTATTGCAAAATGCTTCTCGCCGACTTTCAGTAATGGATGATGAACAGAGCAATATTCCAATGGAGATTGATAAGGTTAGCGATCGCGTTGCTCAGTTAGAAAATCAACTTAATCAACCCGCAGAATTAGTCCAGCTTTTGCTGCCAATTATTGCTGAGTTGCTCAGTCTCAAAGCCGATCAAGCTAGAGAAGAGATGTGTCAGGCGATTACGCCAATTATTGCTGAGGTGATCTTTGAGCGATCGCAACTAGATCGAGTGTCAATGAGCCATGCGATCGCCGATCTTTTACCCAATGCGATTAGTGAACAAATTCGTAGTAACCCTGAGCAAATTGCTAAAGCACTTGGGCCAGAGGTTGGAGCAGCAATTCGCGAGCAAATTCGGATTGATCGAGATGAAATCGTTGATGCACTTGCGCCAGAAATGGGAGCTGCAATTAAGCAACAGATCGTGTTAGAACGTGATGCTATGGTTGATGCCCTGTATCCTGTAATTGGGAATACGATCTCTAAATATTTTGCGGAGGCAATTCGTTCGATTAATGAAAAGGTTGAACAGACTTTTAGTGTGGAAGGGCTACAACGTAAATTTCGCGCCCGCATGAAAGGTGTATCGGAAGCCGAGTTGATTCTTAAAGAGTCAGTTCCCTTTGAAATCCAGGCCATATTTTTGATCCATAACCTTTCAGGACTAGTAATAATCGACATCCAAAAAAGTGATCTCGATTCTTTAGTAGAGCCAATTGACTCAGACATGCTAGCGGGGATGCTGACCGCAATTCGGAGCTTTGCTAATGAATGTATATCGCGATCGGAAAGTACTACGGAACTTGATGCGATTAACTATAGTGGTTCTAAGATTTTGCTGGAAGTGGCAGGATATTGTTATCTTGCAGTAATCATTCAAGGAGAGCCTGACGCGGCTTTGGTAAATAAAATTCGTGATGTTTTTGGTCGAGTTGTACAAGTCTATGGCGATCGCTTCAAAGCATTTGATGGTGATCCCAGTATCATTCCAATAGAAGTAGAAATTCAACTCAAAACATTAATAGAAGCCGAGTCAACCAAATCTTCTAAACAGTTACCAAAAGCATTGATTTTGACTGGTTTAGCTATACTTGCCCTAATTTTTGTGCCAATCGGAATTTATCAATATCAATCGAATCGAGATCGTCAACTTGAAACTAGGGTTTTAGAAGCATTTGCCAGTACTCCCGAACTGGCTGTTTATCGCCTGAATGTCACTGTCGATGGCGATCGCTTGAAGTTAGGAGGCAAATTGCCAAATCAACGCTTGCGCGATCGCGCATTGCAAGTGGCGATCGCTGCCTCAAAAGCAGACATAGCGGACGGCAAGATTAACAATAATATCTATACGGTCAACATCCCGCCCGACCCAGAACTTGTAGCGATCGAAGTCCAACGACTTACGAAAGCACTCAACTATACCCAAGGCGTAAACATTCAAAGCCAAATTAAAGATGGACAAGTAACAATTACAGGACAGATTGAGCAGCCCAGAATGATCCCTAAAATCACCCAAGCATTCACTAAAATCGCAGGAATTTCGACTGTTAGCAATGCGGCTACGATTCTGACCCCAAAGCTATCAACACGCATCTACTTTCCACTGTTGGTGACAGTACTAGAACCAACTGATACTGAAAAATTAATAGAAATTCAAGCTTTTCTGGATCTTTACCCAGATTACAATCTTAAGATTTTGGTAAAGAATGATAACATTGGAGATCGTGCTATCAACTATCAACTAGGGATGAAACGCGCACAAACTGTTCGAGACGCTCTATTGCAAAGAGGTGTAAATGCTAAACGCTTACATATTTCTGGAATAATAGATATATCCGTACAGCAGCCCTCTGAGCAAATGTTACGGTGGGTTGAGTTTCAACCAATTTTAAAGCCCATGTCCGTATCTAATTAAATGCATTCTCCTACCAAAGTAATTTCTCAAAAAATATGTCTGATTGGTGATTTTGGTGTTGGTAAAACTAGCCTAATTCGCCAATTTGTTGACCGTCAATTTAGCGATAAATATTTGTCAACGGTTGGTGTAAAAATCTCTCGAAAATTAGTATCTATTAATGAAACCAGCGTAAATGATTCTCCAATAGAATTAAAACAATTACAGTTAATTATTTGGGATATTGAAGGCAGTACTCGTTTTAAGGCGATCGCACCTAGTTATTTGCAAGGTGCAAAGGGAGCAATCATCGTTGGCGATGTCACCAGAAATACAAGTATGCAAAATCTCAAAGCTCATGTACAGCTTTTTCAATCTATTAATCCTCAATCAAACTTAATCATCGCCTTAAACAAAGTTGATCTAATTGAAAGTCATGAAAGGGAAAGTCTATTGAAATCTATCCCTGCTGATTTTGCTAACCTCAATATATCTACAAATATTACATCCGCTAAAACTGGTGAAGGTGTTGATGAAACATTCCAAAAATTGGCGTTTCAGATGCTAATGCTAGAATAAAGACTCTATGACTAAAATCAAAGTATTAGAAAGCTACAAGTGAAAATATCCTAAACAAATAATCATTCGGCATTCTATTTATCACATCATTAACTGCTATGAAACAGTCAAAACTTCTAAAAAAACTTCTCACTGCTTCAGAGCGATCATTTATTACGATTGATCGCCAGTTTATGATTACTGATACTTCCTATGGAGCCGAGAGATATTCGGAATATCCTTACGAATCATTGCTAAACAAAGATATTCGCAATGCATTTCCAGAAACAATTGGATTAGAAGACTCTTTTAATAATATTTGGCACAACCAACTTACTAGTTTTGAGATCAAAGGGGTATATCGTTCACTCAATCCTCAAAAACCTCTCTATTTTAATTTCTACATTATTGGAACTAATGAATTAGAAGACGAAGACAAAAACATCATTATCTGCATTGAAGATGCCACAGATATGATGATAATGACTCAAACATTAATGCAAAGAGCCAATGAATCTGATTTACTTGCTCATGCTCTATTGAAGTCAAAGGAATATATTGACAAAATTATTTCTGCGATGGCTGATGCTTTAATCGTCACTAATTATCAAGGTAAAATTAAAACTGTCAATCCTGCTGCCATCAACTTATTTGGTTATTCTCAAGATGAACTAGTAAATAAGTCGATCGCTTCGTTATTTAAAAATCCTAATCAGCTAAATTTAATTCATCAACAATATCTAGAAAACCAGTCAAATAATGAACAATCTTTAGATAGCGATCGCTATTTTTCAAATATTGAAATATTATGTCTATCGAAAAATAATGAAGAGATTTTAATCTCTTTCTCTTGCTCAACCATCCAAAATCATCAAATTGAGTACAGTACGCAATCTAGCCATGATTTTGTTTATGTAGGTCGTAATATTACAGAACTGAAACGTAAAGAACAAGAATTGTTAGCTGCTAGACAATTTGCTGAGCAATCAGCAAAAGCTAAGACCATTTTCTTAGCAAATATGAGTCATGAAATTCGGACTCCCATGAATGGGGTTTTGGGAATGACAGACCTATTACTTGCAACTCCCCTAGATGTTCGTCAGCAAGACTTTGTAGAAAACATTCGGCTAAGTGGTAATTTATTGCTTAGTTTGATTAATCGCATTTTGGATTTATCAAAGTTAGAAGAAGGGCAGTTAGAGTTAGAAAGTCTACCCATTGACTTGGAGAAATGTATAGAAGAAATTCTTGAGCTTTTTGCATTACAAGCCCATAATCAGGGTCTGGAAATCAATGCTTGTTTTGAGGAAGGCTTACCAACTTCATTAATAGCAGACACAGTTAGATTTAGACAAATTATGATGAATCTAATTGGTAATGCAATTAAATTTACTACTGAAGGCGAGATAGTGGTACGGGTGGAACGCGATCGCACTTTTGAGCAAGCTAACTCTTTAGCAAATAAGGATTCGCCCCAATCTCAAGTCTATTTGCGATTCTCAGTGATCGATACGGGTATTGGTATTGATCCCGAAAATCAGGATAAGCTCTTTAAACCTTTTTCTCAAGTTGATACTTCTACCAATCGCCGTTTTGGCGGTACTGGCTTAGGACTCGCAATCTGTCGTCAGTTAGTGGAGCTAATGCAAGGTGAGATCGGTGTATCTAGCCCTCTCGAAAATGGCAAAGGAACTTGTTTTTGGGTGAGGCTTCCTTTAACTCTTCAATCAGTTCCAAATCCAGCATCTTTAGATTATAATTCACACCCATTAAGTAAGCGAAGTATTTTAGTAGTTGACGCAAACCGACATACTCGCCATGCAATACGTTATTACCTCACTAAATTTGGAGCAGAAGTCTATGAGGTATCCCATATGGTTGACGCGCTCAACTATATGGATGCGAGTCACAAAGTTGATGTTGCCATTATAGATTGGAGACTGACTGATTTTAATGGCTCTAAGTTAGTGCAGCAAATTCATGAAAAAGAAGGATTTGCTGATTTACCAATCATGGCAATGTTGACAGCCGATAGGCAAGGTGAAACAGAAATAATCATGCGTCAAGGCTTCTGTGGGTATATAACGAAACCCTTTAAGGAGCAGCGACTACTTAAAGCTGTGTTTTCATCTCTGGGAATTGAGATTCCAGTCTTATCCAATGATTCTTCTACGAGTGCCGTTGTTCCTCGTCTTCGAGATAGCTCTAAGCCAAATATTGGTTTAGAAGAGTTGAAAAAATCAAAAATTCTATTAGCAGAAGATAATATTGTCAATCAGAAAGTGACAATGACGTATTTATCACAATTAGGATGTCAAGCAGACCTAGCTGAGAATGGGGAGCAGGTACTAGAGTTAATGCGAAGTAAAGACTACGACATTATCTTGATGGATTGTCAAATGCCTTTGTTGGATGGATATGACACAACTCAAGCCATCCGTCGAATCGAGTCTAATGCTCAGATATCTAGACATGTAGTGATCATTGCGATGACTGCTAATGCTTTTACAGAGGATCGCGATCGCTGCTTAGCGATAGGAATGGATGATTTTCTGAGTAAGCCGATCCGTCGGCAACAACTTAAGGAGACTCTTGAGGATTGGATTATCAAACAAAAACTTAAGGAGAATCTTAGGAGTTGGATCATATAGCAACGCGAGTTATGCAGCGCTTTGCGTCAAACCCAAACCAAGAGATTTTTTGAAAGTGTTGCTTCGCAACACTTTCAAAAAATCTCTTGGTTCGCTCAATAATTGCTGTAAAACCCAAAAGATGAGTAGCAGCGCTTCGCGCTGCTACTCATCTTTGCAAATCCAAGCCCGTAAAGTTGCGCCTCTATGGGGCGCAACTTTACGGGCTTGAATAATGATGCTTGGAGCTAAATTTTAGTAAAAGTCTCACTTGGTGAGACTTTTGTGACAAAATTTATAAGCACAAGTCAAAAAAGTTTTCGTTTAGATAGCCATCATGCTCAAAGCTGGGATTGTCGGACTACCCAATGTGGGGAAGTCTACGTTATTTAATGCTCTAGTTGCCAACGCCAAGGCGGAAGCAGCCAACTTTCCCTTTTGTACGATTGAACCCAACGTTGGCTCGGTGTCCGTCCCTGACGATCGCCTAAATACCCTCGCCGAAGTCGGTAAATCCGCGCAAACCATCCCCACTCGAGTCGAATTTGTCGATATTGCAGGATTGGTCAGAGGCGCAAGCAAGGGCGAAGGGTTAGGAAATCAGTTCCTAGGAAATATTCGTGTCTGCGATGCGATCGTTCATGTCGTGCGTTGTTTTGAAAATGACGACATCATCCATGTTGAAGCCTCAATCGATCCAGCCCGTGACATTGAAATTATTACCCTCGAACTAGCTCTATCTGACCTATCTCAAGTCGATCGCCGCATTGATCGTACTCGCAAGGCAGCCCGTGCCGATGCTGATGCCAAAATCGAATTAGCGGCTCTTGAAAAAGTTCGCGAGACCTTAGACGCTGGTAAGCCTGCACGTCTTGCTAATCTCAACGACGAAGAAAAAGAAGCAATTTCGGTGTTGCAGTTGCTGACCCTCAAGCCGACAATTTACGCAGCAAATGTCTCTGAAGATGATCTCGCGACTGGCAATGCTTTTGTCGATAAAGTCAAGGCGATCGCGGCGGCGGAGAATGCTGAAGTAACTATTGTCTCGGCTCAGGTTGAAGCTGAACTTTTAGAATTGCCAGATGATGAACGTCAAGACTTTCTAGAATCCCTTGGAGTTAAAGAAGGCGGTTTAAAATCTCTAATCCGTGCCACCTATCACCTTTTAGGTTTACGCACTTACTTCACTGTTGGACCAAAGGAAGCCCGCGCTTGGACAATTCATGCGGGGATGAAAGCACCCCAAGCCGCAGGCGTAATTCACTCTGATTTCGAGAAAGCCTTTATTCGTGCCGAAACAGTTGCTTTTAAGGATCTTGTGGAGTGCGGCTCGATGAGTGCGGCTCGTGCTAAGGGGTTGCTCCGCAGTGAAGGTAAGGAATATGTGGTGCAAGAAGGTGATGTAATTTTATTCCTGACTAGCGCCTAGGTTCAAAATATTGCGAAGCAATATTTATAGCAAGTAATGGCGGCGCAAAGCGCAGCTATTACTTGCTATGAAACAAAAAGACCTAGCCATTGGCTAGGTCTTTTTGTTTCGGAATATTTTAGGATCTTTAGGTCACAGTCAACTGCTGGAAGGATCTCAGGTTTACTAGGAAATTAGGCTAGAGAACTAGAGATAATTAACTAAATACCTTACAGAACAGCTCCAGCACACAGCTCGGAAACCTGAAGACCCACACGTTTACCGTTACTACTATCTGATTGCATGGGCATCACCTCCTGTTGTCTAAATGTTTATTATCAAGTGTGATTTGGCTTGAAACCAAAGGTTTATTCAGCCTGTGATGTAATATAACTGACAAATCAAAATTTGACAATAGCAATCTTGAAGCAACTTTCAGAGAAGTAAGGGCAATTCATGAATTGCCCCTACTTCTCTGAAAGTTTTGCTATAGTGCTTTGCGGAAAATAATAATTGTTCTATTACTATTTTTAGCGATCGCTTCAGGAATATTCCCATGCATAACCTGCTGTAAAATCCCTTCACGACTTGCCCCTAACATAATCACATCACTTCTCTCTTGATTTGCCAGATCGAGAATTGCATCAGCAATCGATTTAGAACATATAGGAATTGTGCCAACGGAAAAATGGAGCGACTTATATAAAGAATTGGCATATTTTTCTAAGTGACTCGTTTTATGTTTTTCGTCAGTAGGAGAAAAGATTTGGCAGAGACAAACTTCTGGATAAGGAGAAAGTGACATCAAACTTGGGAGCAGTAGCAATGCATTCTCGGTGTTTGGTCCCCCAGAAATCGGAATTAGCCAACGATTGAAGGAAATATTGGGCTTCTTAAATTCTTGATTAAATGGATTAACCTTTTGAAGGCGATCGCTAAATTTGACTAGCATTACATCACAATTTGCTTGCTTCACTACCGTATCTACGGTGTCACCAAATATGCGATCGGGAGATTTTGATTTGCCATGCCAACCGATTAATAACAAATCAATCTTACGATCGCTAGCTACCTCTAAAATTGTCTGACCAGCATCATGGGCTACACGCACTTGGGTATGCAGTGATATTTGCCTAATCTTGGCAGCATCGGTAATCTGTTGAAATAGTTCCAAACTAGAATTCAAATCAACCGTAGTAGTTGAGGGAGCAAGATGCGGTGAGATGGAAATGATATGCAGACATTCGATTTCATAGTTGTGTTTTTCGGCGATCGCTAGAGCAATTTCAATCAAATATATCGCGGTTTGAGGATTGCTCAAAGGTAGCAATAGTCTGCCTTTGCCTGTAGCTGTTCCTCGTTGTTGGTAGACAAGATAGGATGGTTTAGATATTTGGGAACTGACTCCGCGCAATCGCTTTGCTTGAGCGCGTAAAATATCGCTGCGGGTGATGATGCCAACAAGCTTATCGCGGTCAATGACAGGTAATCGCGAAAGTTTGTAATAGGAAAGCAAATATAGAACTTGAGTAAGGCGCTCTTCAGGACTAACTGTGATTGGTTGAGGGGTCATAATTTGGCTAATCGTCATATCTCCCGACACCTTGCTTTCTTGGGCTTTCACCAAATCCATTTGGGTGATAATACCAACTAGATGTTCTTGGGAGACTACAGGAAAGCCTCGATGGCGCGATCGCGCAAAAGCCTGCATCGCCTCATCGATCAGCATTTCACTGTTTAGGGTTTCGACCTGTCGCTGCATCACATCAACGGCTCTCAGTCCATCCCATAATCCATCAGTAACGGCTTCTGCTTCAAGATGAATGCCTTTTAGTTCCAATAAATGTGTGTACAAAGAACCAGGGGCATATTTTTCTGTACAAAGATAAGCAACTACGCTGGTAATCATCAATGGCAGAATAATATTAAAATCTCGTGTGATTTCAAAGACAATCACAAAAGCGGTAATGGGAACTTTTGCAACCGCTCCAAAAAAAGCGCCCATTCCCGATAGTGCATAGGTCGCGAGAGTTCCTGTACCCAGCAGTGAATGTTCTAAGTTCCCCACTAAAGATCCAAGGGCTGAGCCTAAGATCAGGCTAGGTACGAATAATCCGCCAGAAGTCTCGGCACTACAAGCAATAAGAGTGAGGATAAACCTTACGGCAAAAGTCCCTGCTGTTAGTTGCCATTCAGATTGCCCCATGGCAAGAAACATCTGTAACCCTGTACTGTCGCGAAAGTCGCTAGGTAACATAGCGATCGCCATACCAGAAAAACATCCTGCGATCGCAATTCGCCATGCTAATCCGACTTTAAAAAAGCTCCGATTCCATTTCGTAACCGCAAGGACACTGTGATTAAAGAATGCGGCAAACCATCCAACCAGTAGCCCTAGCAATAGTAAAAAAGGAATCTCTTGGGCGGAAAATTGAATTGTAGGGATCACTGAGACAAGGCTCTGCCCTGACAACATTAAAGAAACAACTCCGCCGATAAAAGAAGCCAGAATCGCAGTTCCTAAAGTCAAGCTAGAAACATCATGGAGCAATTCTTCAATTACAAATAACACACCTGCGATCGGGGCGTTAAATCCTGCGGCAAGTCCTGCGGCTGCTCCTGCGGCGATCAGTTGGCGTTGATATTCGGGAGAAGTGGGAATCCATTGACTCACCTGTCCTGCGATCGCAGCTCCAATCTGTACGGTTGGTCCCTGACGACCAAGTGCTAATCCTGAACCCAGCGCCAAAATTGTACTGGCAACTTTAACAATGGCAACACGCAAATTTAGAGCGATCGGTACATAACCAAGGGCTGCCTTCACTTGGGGGATGCCACTGCCTGAAGCCTCAGTTGCAAATTGTTCAATTAAAAATCCTGAAAGATATCCACCAGTCAAGCCAATGATCGGCAATGCGAACCATGCGGGTAAGTCGTTAGCAATCTGTAGCCGCCAACCACCGAGCCAACCAATCCCCTGTTTCAACATGACGGCGGCTAAGCCTGACAATACCCCAATCAAACAAGCTTCAAAAATGGCTAGCCGTTTTGGTTTTAACCATTTATGCAGCGATAATATGCCTGAAGCCATAAAGAGTTACTGAGTCTTGCGATAAAAACTCATTACATTGAATATTTAAGTAGTTTAGCCGACAATGAGTAGGCGATCGCTATAAAAAGCTTTGGCGCACGCGCAGCGTGCGCCAAAGCTTTTTAGGGGGTTAAGGTTTCTTTATTTCCGCTCACTTCTCGTTTAATCTGATTGGGGAAATTAGGGACTAATAGAGATTGAGCTAACTCCCCTTGTTCATTATAAAATCTTAGTAGTCGTAACACATCATTTAGAGAAGCTGAATATGGAGTACATTTCACTTAAACTATAAACTTATAGACCATATTAAAAGAAATACCACCAACTCGATTCACAACTTCGCTGCCTTCGACTTTCGCGAAGCCCAATCGTTGATATAAATTCACCACTGGATTATCTGACCGCACACTCAGACATATTGCAGGAAATAAACCTTCAGCCGATCGCAAAACTTGCTTTAGCAAAGTAGTACCAACGCCATTACCTCGATATTCAGGCAACACAGCCATCGCTAACTCTGGAATATCGGAAGCAATGTACCCAAATCCTGCATCTTCTTCTGAGCCTAAACGTAGCCAAGCCGAGGCGATCGCCTTTTCTCCCACTAAGGCAACAAATCCCATATCCCCTATCCTTCCCCATCCATCTACATAGCGAGTAATACCAAAGCACAAAATGGCTACGCCATTTTGTGCTTTTAAAACCCTTACTGGGTTTGGTTTTTAATTCATAAAAGTGTTGCCACACTTTCGTGAATTGGTATAAGTATTGGCTGACGTTGCACAGACTCAAGTGAAGGTTCATGAGCCGCATACATGAGCATTGTCCAAAGAATCGGCTCATCAGCAACTGTCAAATCTCGAATTCTATAATCCATATCTAACTTCAAACCCAAACCCATTGATTTACATAACGACACAGAAATGGAATAAATCGCCCTCTGTCTCAATCTTCTCAACCTTTGCGATACAATCATCCAGATCCTCAAGTAAATCTTCTGAGAGATACTCTTTACCCTGCTCCAAAAGACTTTCGCGCTCAGACTCGTTACTTGCCACATATTCACGCACAGCTCTCAGCATTGGTAAAGCTGCCGATGGATTGAACCATGATGCTTTATCTCTCAATACTTCCTCATCAGGGAAATCATCTTCTTCAAACATATTGGCTTCAAAGTCTGTCCAATCAAGAAATTCAGAAATCTTCGTTAAACCTATTTGATCACATACAAGGTCGAGTTTCTCCACAGCATAAAACAATGCCGAATGATCCCAGTCATCGGTTTCTGTAGTCTTGCCCTTACTTAATACCCAGATTGTAGTTCCCATTGAGCTTCTCCCAATTAACTAAATGACTAAATATAGCTGTCGTCATTCTTGTTAGGACATAAAACCCAAATAGTGTGAAGCGCCGCCTCACACTATTTGGGTGTTGATTTGTCCCGATACAGATGGCTATAGCTATAATAAAACTTCATAACTTGACGCGATGCTTTAATTCAGCGATAGAGGCTAACCAAGCGACATAGTCTTCAGTGTCTTGCCATAGCTCATGCAATTCTGAATTTTCAGCAAGAATGCATTTGATCGCTAAATGAGCTTTCTGGACTAAATCCGTTGAGGGCTGGATTTGGTTAGCTTCAACCCAATTGTCAAGCCTCTCGGAATAGGCGCTACGCTCGCCCCAATTGCCTTGCAATCGGGCAATCACCTCGATCGCGGCGATCGCTTCAGTTGCTTCAGTTGCCTCTACACCATCATCCCCAGAATTCAGCACTGCATTTAGAGCGTCTTCAACTGGTGAAAGGTCTTTAGCTTTTTCAAGTTCATAAGTCCAGTCACAAGCATCATCATTTCCAAAGGAATCAACAGCCCAAGTTCCCATAGCTCTCTCTTAAAAAAAGTCATACATTAGTCTGAATAAAGGCAAATTACCGCAGATTTCTACTCTAAGTCAATCGCAAACCACAGCGCTTTGCACTTAAGCCAAGAGATTTTTTGAAAGTTTTGCTTCGCAAAACTTTCAAAAAATCTCTTGTGGTTCATTTGATCAGTAATTGCTGTAAGTCAATCGCGATCGCCCTGATCGCATCACATGAAGTTATACCAAAACACAAAATGGCTACGCCATTTTGTGTTTTTAAAACCCTTACAGGGTTTGGCTTTTAATTCACAGAAGTGTAGTCACACTTTTGTGAATGGGTATTAGGGCTTACGCAAAATACCGAGATGTAGGGGGCAATTCATGAATTGTCCCTACGATAAAATGAGGATTTTAAGGCATTTTTGCTTAAGTCCTATAAGTTACAGAAAATGTAACGACGATAGGCGATCGCAAATTATGTCCTAAGCTAAAAAAGTAGAAATCTTGAGGTTTAGAAATCAGTATTATGAAAACTTGTTATCTTGCCACAATTATCAGCCTTTTAGCTTTAGCCCTAATGGGATGTGCAGCGCCAAACAATTCTAATCCTCAAGTTTCACTAATTAGCACAGTCAGCCCAGCCCCCACTGTCGCGACCTCTCCAAAACCAACTATCAATGATCGTGCTAATCGCAAAGTGAAACTTGATGAGCGCTTAGTTAAAGCAAATAGCAGTTTCGGCTTTAATCTATTTGATCGCATTACGAACCAAGACACTAATAAAAATATATTTATCTCTCCTGTGAGTGTGGCGATCGCCCTATCGATGACCTATAACGGTGCAAGTGGAGAAACTCAACAGGCGATCGCCAAGGCTTTAGAACTAGAGGGTATCAAAATCGATGAGGTCAATGACTTCAACCGAAATATTCAACAATTACTAACCAATGGCGATACCAATGTTGAGTTAAATATTGCGAACTCGCTTTGGGCAAGAAAGGATATTGCTTTGGAAGCTACTTTTTTGAATAAGGTCAAGGAGTTCTATCAAGCCGAAATTACTAATCTTAATTTTGACGAGCCTAATTCTGTAAATACAATTAATACTTGGGTAAAGCAAAATACCAAGGAAAAAATTGAGAAAATCGTTGATCGCATCGCTCCCGATAGTTTACTCTTTTTGATTAATGCCGTTTACTTCAAAGGTAAATGGGAAGCTCCCTTTGAGAAAGCACTTACTAAACCCCAGCCTTTTACTCTAAGCGATGGGAAAAAGATTCAACATCCTGCCATGTCGCGATCTGGCGAGTATCGCTACTACGATGCACCAACTTTTCAAGCGATTAGTCTTCCCTACGGTTCTGGGCGCTTCAGTATGGAGGTGTTCTTACCAAAATCTAAATCGAATCTCGTAGAGTTTCAGAAACAACTGACAGCAAAAAATTGGCAAGAATGGTCAACAAAATTTATTCGCAGAGAAGGCTTGATTCAATTGCCACGCTTTAAAATGGAATATGAGACTAGTCTCAAAAATGCTTTACAAAACATGGGTATGGCGATCGCATTCAATCCCGACAAGGCAGATTTTCGTGATCTGACAGCCGTTAAAGCTTTTATCAGTGATGTTAAACATAAAACCTTTGTTGAAGTTAACGAAGAAGGCACAGAAGCGGCGGCTGTTACTTCAGTCGAGATGCGTGCAACCTCAGCCATCCCCAATGAAGAGCCTCCATTTAAGATGATCGTCGATCGCCCATTTTTCTTCGCAATTAGCGATCGGCAAACTGGCACAATCATCTTCATGGGCGCAATTCAAAATCCATCTAAATAATGAAATGCGGCGCTTCGCGCCGCATTTCATTATTTAGATGTTGGCGGCTATAATTAAACAGATCAAGTTTTGTAATACAGCAATATTGTGACTGAAATCTCTCCCAATCTTGAAGTTCAAGCAAGATTATTAGAACTACGCAAACTCCTACAACGCGCTAGTTATGAATACTATGTCCTCGACGCTCCAAATATGGAGGACTCAGTTTATGATGCACTCTATCACGAGTTACAAAACCTTGAATCTCAATATCCAGAACTAATTACGCTTGACAGCCCCACCCAGCGTGTAGGCGAAAAACCAACAACACAATTTATTTCAGTTCAACATCATATTCCTCTTTATAGTTTAGAGAATGCTTTTACTACCAATGATGTGGAAGCATGGCAAGAACGCTGTCAAAAGGGATTAGCTAGTAATGCAGAGGAAGTAAGTGGCTCTTCTCGACAGTCTAATAATTTTTTAGATAGTGTTTGTGAACTAAAAATTGATGGATCAGCGATCGCCTTAACCTATGAACATGGGATCTTAGTACGTGGGGCAACCAGAGGTGATGGCACATCAGGTGAAGATATCACCCCAAATATTAAAACGATCCGTTCCATTCCCTTACGGTTAAATTTAGAGAATCCCCCCGATCGCTTAGAAATTCGTGGAGAAGCATTTTTGCCGATCGCCGTTTTTGATGAGATTAACCTAGAGCGATCGCAACAGGGAGAAGCTCTATTCGCGAATCCTCGCAATGCTGCCGCAGGTACATTACGCCAACTTGATTCCCGCATTGTTGCCAAACGCCGCCTTGATTTCTTCGCTTATACAATCCATCTCCCCTCGCCCTCTGGGAGAGGGGCTGGGGGTGAGGGAATTTCGCAAAATCTACCTGATATTTCCTCTCAATGGCAAGCACTCGAATTTTTACAAACCATAGGCTTTCGCGTAAATCCGAATAAACGACTCTGCAAATCGATTCAGGAATTACAAGACTATTATGATTTTTGGGCAACGGAGCGGCACAAACTTCCCTATATGACCGATGGCATGGTGATGAAACTGAATGCGTTCTCTCAACAGGAACAACTTGGCTTTACACAAAAAACTCCACGTTGGGCGATCGCATGGAAGTATCCCGCCGAAGAAATGCCCACCATTATTGAATCAGTTACCGTCCAAGTGGGGCGCACAGGTACTCTCACACCCGTCGCCGAATTACGTCCCGTATTACTAGCTGGGACAACTGTTTCACGGGCAACTCTGCACAATAGCGATCGCCTCGCCGAACTGGATTTGCATGTTGGCGATACCGCGATCGTAAGGAAAGCGGGAGAGATTATTCCTGAAGTGGTGCGCGTAATGCCTGAACTTCGTCCCAATGGGGCAACTCGTTTTGTGATGCCTACCCATTGCCCTGAATGCAGTCAACCCGTTTTCAAACCAGAGAATGAAGCGGCGACCCGTTGCATTAATCTCCAATGTCCTGCGATCGTACGCGGTGCGATTGAGCATTGGGTCAGCCGTGATGCACTAGACATTAATGGCATCGGTGAAAAATTAGTCAGGCAACTAGTAACCGAAAATCATATAACTTCCGTTGCTGATCTTTACGAACTGACTAGCGATCGCTTACAAACCCTTGATCGTATGGGGCAAAAGTCTGCTGATAAGATCGTTGCCGCGATCGCCCAATCTAAAACCAGACCTTGGGCGCGAGTGCTATACGGACTAGGGATCAGACATGTGGGCAGCGTTAACGCTCAAAATATTGCCGATAATTTTCCTAACATCGAACTATTAGCTAGATCTACTCCCGAAGCGATCGCTTCTATTTTTGGTATAGGTGAAGAAATTGCCCAATCCATTTATGAATGGTTTCGCCAAGAGACAAATCAGAACTTGATCCAGCGTCTGCAATCAGCAGGTTTACAGTTTGTCGGCGAGAAGAAAGACGATCAGGCGATCGCAATAAATCCTAATATTGCAGGTAAAACTTTTGTGGTCACAGGTACATTGCCCACACTGAAACGCGATGAAGCCAAAGCTCTAATTCAATCCGCAGGTGGCAAGGTCACTGATTCTGTTAGCAAAAAAACGCATTATCTTGTCGTTGGTGCAGAAGCTGGCTCAAAGTTAGAAAAAGCTCAATCTTTAGGCGTGCAATGTCTTTCAGAGGAAGAACTATTAAATTTAATTGGCACGTAAGAAATTATTCAAGAATTAGTTTCTGCAATCAAAAATCCTAAGAGATCCCCCTCAATCCCCCTTAAAAAGGGGGAAGAATTTAATTCTCCCCCCTTTTTAAGGGGGGCTGGGGGGGATCTATACTTACAAAAAAGACAAGAAAAATTTATGACAAATTTTGATTACGACCTATTTGTGATTGGGGCAGGTAGCGGTGGACTCGCAGCCTCAAAACGGGCTGCGGCACTTGGCGCAAAAGTAGCGATCGCGGAAGGGGATTTAGTAGGGGGGACTTGTGTAATTAGGGGATGTGTACCTAAAAAGCTAATGGTATATGCATCACATTTTTCGCATTTCTCTCAAGAAGCATCTGGCTATGGCTGGGAAATTCCCGCAGGTAAGCTGGACTGGAATAAGCTCCGTGATGCTATTCAATCCGAAGTATCACGCTTAAATAAACTACATATAAGCTTCTTAGAAAAAAGTAATGTCGAGCTAATTTCAGGATTTGCCAAATTTGTGGACGCGCATACGGTGGCTGTAGGAGATCGCCAATTCACTGCCGAACGCATCCTGATCGCTGTTGGTGGTGAAGCTTCTAAACCAGACTTAGCAGGTATGGAACATGCCATCACCTCCAAGGAAATGTTTTTAATGCCCAAATTTCCACAGCGCTTTGCGGTGATTGGTGGAGGGTACATCGGTACGGAATTTGCAGGAATTATGCGTGGGTTGGGAGCCGATGTCACCCAAATAATTCGCGATCGCTATGTCTTACGTGGTTTTGATCATGATGTCCGCATCAATGTCCAAGAAAGTATGGTCAATCATGGGATTAAATTTCATACTTGCATTAACAGTGATTCTCTAACTATTTCTAAAAACGCTTCTAAAGATGAAAGTGAACTCACGATTTCATTTAAGGATGGTGATGGGAACTTGCAGCAAATCAATGCTGATACAGTTCTAGCCGCAACAGGTCGTCAACCAAATCTTTCACCTTTAAGCTTAGACAAAGCGAATATCGAAGTTGTGAAGGGGGCAATCGCTGTCAAAGAAGATAGCAGCACCAATCAACCCCATATCTATGCGATCGGCGACTGTACTAATCGCGTCAACTTAACACCCGTGGCGATCGCTGAAGGTCGCGCCTTTGCCGAAACAGTTTACGGACATACGCCCAGATTTATCAGTCATAACAACATTCCTTCTGCCGTATTCTCACAACCCGAAGCCGCTACCGTTGGCTTATCTGAAGAAAAAGCACGGGAATTATATGGCGATCGGATCAAAGTTTATAAAACCAAATTTCGCCCCATGTTTTATAGCCTTGCGGGAGGAGACACCAAAACGATGATGAAACTAATCGTTGTTGGTGAAGAAGAGCGGGTTTTGGGGTTACAAATGGTAGGTAAAGATGCTGCCGAGATCATTCAAGGCATGTCGTTAGTCGTAACTATGGGGGGATGTAAAAAAGATCTTGATAACACTATGGCAATGCACCCCACGGCAGCCGAAGAATTTATGACGATGCGGTAGTTGTATAGCTGTCGCCAAAATAAAACCCAATAATCGAGTGGCGGTGAGAAGCGCCGCTACTCGATTATTTAACGTCAGTTCGACGAAAGCGAAAAATGGTAAGAATCGCTAAGCGATTCTTACCATTTTTCGCCATTTGCGGCGTGCGAAGCACGCCGCAAATGGCTATATCGAACTCACGTTTATTTAGCGCAAAGCCCAGTAATTCAATTTTGGAGAACTCACTAAACCTATATATCTAGGGTCAATTCATGAATTGCCCCTAGATTTAAATTAAATAAAACGTCTATATTGTGAAGATATATTTAAAGATATTGAGACTACTTTAAATATATTTATATTTATTTAACCTAGAGAATCTTGTAAAGATTTATAAGGATTATGTATTGATAATTGATCTTTAATTATTTTTTAATCATCAATCAATCCCTTACAGCCAAGCAAGGTCTAGTAATTAGTTCTTGTTGTTTTTAAAGCGGGGATCGCTTATCTGGCAATGATCCCCATTTTTTATGCTTATAATCAAAGCAAGTTTGAAAT
Organism: Phormidium tenue FACHB-1050; assembly: GCF_014696925.1. GTDB lineage: Bacteria > Cyanobacteriota > Cyanobacteriia > Pseudanabaenales > Pseudanabaenaceae > Pseudanabaena. The sequence goes on from NZ_JACJQY010000016.1 coordinate 38,064, forward strand.
TGATTATAAAAGTTTAACTCACACTTACTTTTTTAAATCTAAATCCTCAAATTTATTTAAATATTTCTAACTATTCCCTTAGAAATACTTTTAACAAGCCAAATTAAATTTTAACTTCAAATAAAATCAAGCCTTTCTTGTGATGAACCCATTACAAACGCTGAATAATTGAGAAATATAATGTACTGATTCTAAGCCTGTTATATTTCTCAATTATTCATTTATCTCAAAATTTTATTGATACTTATTTTAAATCTACCTATATTTTAAGGACTTAACCAAAATGATTGAATCTATACGCTGCCCCAATTGCGGTGCGATCGCTGAACGTCACCACCTCTCATATCTTGCCCAAGTTAAAACCCAATGCGAAGACTGTGACTATCTATTGGTAATGTGTACTCGCAGTGGACATGTCCTAGAGTCCTATGCTCCAGGATTACCATCAGAGCCTCGACCAATGCAACCTATTGCTGCTCGCATCACTTCTTTTACCCAAACTCACAGCAATAATTCTCGTAAAGATGTTGCTGCTTTAACAATTTAAGTTGCCATGTGAGGAAATTGGGATTTAGATGCAACCACTTACATACAGAAAAATAGCTCTCTCAGATTTGATTCACGAGTTAATCAAATCTGAGAGAGCTAAAATTTGTGCAGGTGGAATTTACAGAATGACCCAATACGCTGGTCAAACAAACATAATCACAAACTTAATCAACATAGCTACCCAAAAAAAGTTAAAATTCAAAAGCTCTAAGTCATCGTCTACTAACAAAAGCGTAAATCAATGACTGCAAGCTCAATCGGGATTTGCAACCTACCAAAACAGAGCAACCAATCACCGATTACCAAACACCAAACACCAATTACCGTTCTGAAACATGGCTCCAATCGCCAAACTCCTGATTGCCAATCGAGGTGAAATTGCCCTCCGAATTATTCGGACTTGCGAAGAACTCGGAATTCCGACAGTTGCTGTTTATTCTGATGTCGATCGCAATTCTTTGCATGTACAACTAGCCCATGAAGCTGTCTGCATTGGCGATTCCCCTAGCAGCAAAAGCTATCTAAATATTCCCAATATTATTTCGGCAGCGCTTACCCATAATGCTACTGCCATCCATCCTGGCTATGGTTTTCTCTCAGAAAATGCTAGATTTGCCGAAATTTGTGCCGATCATAACTTGATGTTCGTGGGGCCAAGCCCCCACTCGATCCGCTCAATGGGTGACAAGTCCACCGCCAAAAAGACGATGCAAAAGGCAGGTGTACCAACTATTCCTGGTAGTGAAGGCTTAATTGAGTCGGAAGAGCAGGCGATTAAAATTGCCCATGAGATTGGCTATCCCGTAATGATCAAGGCAACCGCAGGCGGCGGCGGTCGGGGGATGCGTCTAGTTACAAATCCTGATGACTTACTGCGTCTGTTACGTGCGGCTCAAGGTGAGGCTGAGGCGGCTTTTGGCAATGGTGGGGTCTATATGGAGAAAGTGATTGAGGAGCCACGCCACATTGAGGTGCAGATCTTGGCAGATATGCATGGTCATGTGGTGCATTTGGGTGAAAGAGACTGCTCGATCCAACGTCGTCACCAAAAATTATTAGAAGAAGCGCCCAGCAGTGCGGTCAATCCGAAATTACGCGAAAGAATGGGGGATGCGGCGGTAAAGGCTGCTAAAGCAATTAACTATCTCGGTGTGGGGACAGTTGAATTTTTGCTGGATAAATACGGCAAGTTTTACTTCATGGAGATGAATACTCGCATCCAAGTTGAGCATCCTGTCACCGAGATGATCACAGGTATTGACTTGATTGCTGAGCAGTTACGAGTTGCTCAAGGCGAGAAGTTGAGATTTCAACAAAAGGACATTGAGATTCGCGGTCATGCGATCGAATGTCGGATCAATGCTGAAGATCCCGATCATAATTTCCGTCCCAATCCCGGCAAGATCAGTGGCTATTTACCGCCTGGGGGACCTGGTGTTCGCATGGATTCCCATGTTTATACGGATTATGTGATTCCACCCTATTACGATTCGCTGATTGCGAAGTTGATTGTCTGGGGTAGCGATCGCAATGCGGCGATTTTACGGATGAAGCGAGCGTTACGCGAATGTGCGATTACAGGTGTACCAACGACGATTCCTTTTCATCAGAAGGTTTTAGATGATGAGGAATTTAGATTGGGGCATGTGTACACTAACTATGTGCCATTGCTACAAGCGAGACTGGCGGAACGAGAATAAAGAAAAGCACCCCGACGGGGTGCTTTTCTTTTATTGCTTTGAATTAAAAAGATGAATGGCGGTGCTTCGCGCCGCCATTCATCTTTTTGATTTTGTCCTGACACAATCGACGGCAGCTATAATACCAAATCACAAAATGGCGTAGCCATTTTGTGATTTTAAAACCCTTACTGGGTTTGGTTTTTAATTCCCGAAAGTGTAGCCACACTTTCGGGAATTGGTATAAATTGCGATCGCTTAAATTTGAAATGTTCAAAATGCTATCCTTTTGTTGTAATCCTTTAATCCTTTTAGAGATTCAAATTTGTCTAAAGTCCAGTCCTAAGTACAGCGCTTTGCGATTAGTTAAACCCCAGAGAAATTTTTGGAAGCGTCCCTCCGCACCTCTTCCAAAAATTTCTCTGATATTGCATTTCATTATTGAATTGGCGTGATCTAGGGGCTGCTTCACTGCCCACACAAAACAGTTGTTTAGTTAATTTTGTTTCGTTATTTGGTTTAGGACACTATATTCAATGGCTTAAGTAATGGGCTTCACCAAAGTATTAGGGTCAAAAGTGCGATCACATAGTCAGCTTGTGGGTTTAGTTCTGCTGCTAACAATGGGATTTGTCGGTAACTATTACCGATGGACATTATTTTTTGATATTGACTTTATATTCGGTTCGATCGCCGTTTTGATTGTTGTTTGTTTGTACGGTACAAGATGGGGAACTTTTGCAGGATTTATTGCAGGGCTATGTACCTATGTGATCTGGAAGCATCCTTATACTGTGATTACATTTACTCTCGAAGCTCTATTTGTAGGAGGGATATTTCATCGGCAACAAAATCATCGCCAAAAGCCAAATAACCAAAATAATATTGTTCTGATTGATGCCTTGTTTTGGCTAGTGCTAGGAATGCCTCTAGTCTGGTTCTTTTATGCAATTTTGTTGCGGGTTGATCAGACTCAAGCGCTGATTATTTTGATTAAGCAGCCTGTTAATGCCATTTTTAACGCCTTAGTCTCAAGCCTCTTACTAACACATTTTCCAATTTATCGTTGGGTAAAACGTCCACATGCTCTCAATAGCCTCTCATTGGCTCAGACATTATTTAATCTTTTACTTGCTTTTGTCTCAGCTCCAACTCTGGTTTTGATCGTACTAGCTAGCCATCAAGTCGTTGACGATATAAAAAATGCAGTAAGTTTAGATTTGAATGATGCTTCTCGTTATCTCACGGTAGAGGTGCGAGTTTGGTACGATCGCCGCCTTGTGGCTGTCAGTCAACTTGCTGAATTGGCTAAAGTTAGCGATGTGCAGAGTATCTCATTTCAGCAAAGTGTTAAATTTATTAGTGGGGCTTTTCCTGATTTTCGCCATGTCCATGTTTTAGATATTAATGGCAAAACCGTTTTAGATTTGGACAATACGGAAATCAAATCAGAACTTAGTTTTGATCAAGCGGCTTATTTTCAGAAATTGCAGCGATCGCCACAACCATTTCTTTCCCCTGTACTGACTAAGATAGATGCTCAGCATTTACCCCATCCTATAGTTCTATTGGGAATACCCATATTGCAAGATGGTAGTCTTATAGGCGCAATTTTTAATGAGATTGATTTACAAGGGATTACGCGACTTCTAGAGTTGAATGTCGGAGAAGAATCCTTAAATATCTCCATTGTCGATCAACACAAAACGATCGCAGCTAGTACTCATCCCCAATTAATTGGCACTCAAAAATTTGATTGGCGCGAAAATGGCGATGTTAAAGATTTAGGTCGCCAATCTTATCACTGGTTGCCGAATAGTGGCAGTCGTCTCGTGATGGTGCAATGGCAAAACTCTGTCTTTGTTAAAGAGGTGATGATTCGTGCTGATATTCCATGGACGTTGATCATTCAAATTGCCGCAACGCCCCTTGTACGGCAGATTGAACAAGTACATATCCAAAATATGGCTTTGATGTTACTAATATCTGGAATAGGGCTTTTTTTTGCAGCCTTGGTCAGTCATCAGGTAGTTAAACCTTTGATGCAGTTAGCCGAAGTTACGACTAACTTACCTGATAAATTGCTAGAAAAAGAACCCATCCCATGGATTCGTAGCTATATTACCGAGTTGTCATTGTTAGTCAATAATTTTCAGATAATGTCTAAGAGTTTGCAGCAAAAGTTTAGTGAAATCCGTCAAGCAAATGAACTCTTAGAAGAGCGGGTGCAAGAACGTACTAAAGCTCTTCAGCAAACTAATGAAGAGTTAGAAATGGAGATTCAAGAACGACATCAGGTTGAACAAGAGCGCGATCGCCTCATCGAAAACCTACTACTATCGGAAACAAAGGTACGTCAACTCAATGCGGATCTCGAAGAACGAGTAGTCCAACGGACGAAACAATTAGAAATGGCAAATCAGGAATTAGAGTCTTTTTCCTATTCGGTTTCCCATGATTTACGCACTCCGCTTAGAGCGATCGATGGGTTTTCGAGAATGTTGCAAGAGGATTATGGTCAGATTTTTGATCGTGAAGCCCATCGTTATCTCAAGATTGTGCGTGACAATGCCCAGCGCATGGGAAGTCTAATTGACGATCTACTTAATCTTGCACGCCTCAATCGTAAAGAAATATCCAAGCAAACTATTTTTCCCAAAGATCTCGTCAATCATCTGCTCAATGATCTACGTCCTAGTTGGGGCAATCGTGAGGTTGAATTTGCGATCGCGGATTTACCGCCTCATCAAGGCGATCTGTCTCTATTTACACAAGTCTGGATCAATCTCCTGAGTAATGCCATCAAATACACTAGCAAAACTGAGCAAGCTTACATTGAGATCGGTTTTATGGTCATAAATTCGGAAATAGTGTACTTTATTCGAGATAATGGAGCTGGGTTTGATATGCAATATGCCAGTAAATTATTTGGAGTGTTTCATCGGATGCACCTCGATAATGAGTTTGAAGGCACTGGCATCGGACTAGCGATCGTGCAACGGATCATTCAAAGACATGGTGGTCGGATCTGGGCTGAAGCAGCTATTAATCAAGGGGCAACCTTTTATTTCACAATTCCCGATTAATGTACTAATCAATGACAGAACAACTTCACGAGCAGTTTTATGAGCAGTTTGCTGATCAAAAAGTTTTTATCTTGTTAGTTGAAGACAATCCTGCTGATGCGGAATTAGCAATTCGAGCTTTACGTCGGGGACGGATTAGCAATGAAATACATCTATTAAAAGATGGTGCAGAAGCACTAGATTTTATTTTCTGCCGAGGTGACTATGCTCATCGCACAATCACTGATTACCCTAAAATGATTTTGCTGGATTTAAAGCTTCCCAAAGTCAGTGGATTAGAAGTTTTACAACAACTTAAATCCGATCCGCGCACGCAAATGATTCCTGTCGTAGTACTAACTTCCTCGGCGCAAGATAGCGATGTACTGGAAAGCTATAAACTCGGTGTAAATAGTTATATTGTGAAACCCGTAGATTTTGAGCAATTTAACAAAGCTGTCGAACAACTAGGTTTTTACTGGGTTTTAATTAATCGCTCTCCCTATGCTTAGGAATGGCGACAGCTATAAGTAAATGAGCAAAGTAAATTACCCAAACCCATAAAGTTGCGCCCCGCAGGGGCGCAACTTTATGGGTTTGGGTTTGTAATTAATTATGCCCATTTACTTATAAGTACGAATTAAAGCAACATTCGGGAACCAAAATACTTCTAATATTGACAGAACTTATGCAGTAGCCCTGCGTTCAAGTTCTTGGTTTATTTGCTTACGGTAAAATTAAAGAATTAGTTTTTTGTGGCGCGGCAAAGCCGCGCCACAAAAAACTAGCTGATGATCGTGACTGAGGATAGTTTTGTGAAAAAAGGATTAATTAAATTTTTGGCAACTAGCCTAATACTATGCGGTGGTATCAGTACGATCGCTACTGTTCCTTTGATCGCACCGTCACCTGTACAAGCCCAAGACGAAGATACAAATATTCGTGTCTATAAACAAGCTAGCCCTGCCGTCGTCTCAATTCAGTCACGGAGTGGTAATGGCAGTGGCTCAATCATTGATCCCAAAGGTTTAGTTTTAACTAATGCCCATGTGGTACGTGGTGCAACTACAGTAAATGTAATCCTCAGTGATAAGCGTCAATTTCGCGGGGTAGTGATTGCTAGTAGTCGCAATCCTGATCTGGCGGTGATCAGACTGGATGGCGTAACCACAAATCTACCGACAATTCAGATTGCATCTTCCAGTGGCATTCAAGTGGGGCAAAGGGCTTTTGCGATCGGCAATCCCTTCGGGCGATTTGCGGGGACTTTGACGACAGGGATCATTAGTCGCATTGACAGCGATCGCAAATTATTACAAACCGATGCTGCTCTAAATCCCGGAAATTCAGGGGGACCTTTGCTAAATAGCCGTGCCGAACTGGTGGGTGTAAATACAGCGATTTTTACAACGAGTTCCGCTAATAGTGGCATTGGTTTAGCGATCGAAGCTGATACGGTTAAGCAATTTATTGCCGCAGTTCGCCAAGGAGCGATCGCCAATAATCCTACGCCTGCGATCGCGGCTACCAATGTCCTTACTCTAGATGGCAATGTAATCTCTGCGGTTTTGACGGCTTCAGACAGAACCTTACCCGATGGCAGCTATTTCAAAGCCTATCAATTTCAAGGTCAAGCAGGACAATCCGTAGTGATTGAGATGCGTGCTAATGCGATCGATCCCTATCTAGTCCTATTTGATGCTGCGGGGCGTAAAGTTGCTGAAGATGATGATGGCGGTGGTGGTAAAAATGCTCGTCTTGCCGTTACTTTACCAACTACGGGTAAATATACTCTCTATGCCAACTCCTATGAAGTAGGACAAACAGGCTCCTTTACGATCGCGGGGATGATCGCAGGTAGGGTAAGCAATAACTTTACTTCTCAATCCTCAATTGAACCAAGCGATCGGCGGATCATCTTGCAAAAAAATGGAGTTCTGGGAACGCAGAGTCGAGTTTTTGCTAGAGATGGCAGTCGGTTTGATGCTTTTAGTTTTAATGGTCGAGCAGGGCAAGTAGTCCAAATTGAACTTGTCAGTTCCGATTTTCATCCCTATTTAGTCTTATTCTCACCCGACAGCAGGGTATTGCAAGAAAACAACGGTTTACCGAGCCGTAAGAATGCATCAATGACGCTTGAATTGCCAATTACAGGAACCTACCGCACGATTGTCAATGCTTTTGATCGCACAGGCAAAGGTGCATACAAACTTATCGTCAAAACGGTTGATTAACTCACCTTACGCAGAAAAAAGATCTGCCCTCATCCCCCAGCCCCTTCTCCCGCAGGAGAAGGGGAGAAATATCTATTAATTCTTGTTCCCCTCTCCTGCGGGAGAGGGGCTAGGGGTGAGGGTCTTATAGATTTTTCGCATAACATGAGTAATTAAATCTAAAGGTGCTGCGGTGCTGCACCTTTAGATTTAACTTCTAAAACTTTTCTATAATCCCTTGCGAACCACCGAGAAAATCTGCCAAGATGTAGTAAATGTCGTTTGCTTTAAGGGAAGATTTGCGTGACTGTTGCTGTTTCTGTTTCTTCGCCTAATGTCCAGATTCCGACCGATTCGGGAATTTATATTACGATCCACGGTCACTTTTATCAGCCTCCGCGTGAAAATCCTTACCTGAATGCGATCGAGCGGCAAGAAAGCGCAGCTCCTTTCCATGACTGGAATGCGCGGATTCATCATGAATGTTATCGACCCAATGCCTTCTCACGGATCGAGCGTTATGATGGCAAGATCGTGAAGATTGTCAATAACTATGAGTACATGAGTTTCAACATGGGACCAACATTGCTCTCATGGATGGAATTTCACGATCGCGATACCTATCAAGCCATTTTAGATGCCGATAAACGCAGTGCCGATCGCCTTAATGGTCATGGTAATGCGATCGCCCAAGTCTATAACCACATCATCATGCCCTTGGCAAATTGGCGTGACAAATTGACGCAGATTCGGTGGGGCAAGGAAGATTTCAAGGCAAGGTTCGGGCGCGAAACTGAAGGGATGTGGCTTGCCGAGACAGCCGTTGACTATGAAACCCTAGAAGCTCTGGTTTTAGAAGGGATCAAGTTTATTATTCTTGCGCCATCACAGGCTCAGCGTTGTCGTCCCATGCCCACAAAAGACAATCCCAATCCTGCATGGGAAGAGGTGGGTGGAGCGCAAATTGATCCCAACCGTCCCTATCGTTGCTATTTACGTCGCCATAATTCCAGTAGCAGTAATGTGTCGGAACTGGGGCAGTTCCATTTACCTGCGGATACGGATGCTTATATCGATGTATTTTTCTATGATGGTCCCATTTCTCGCGATATGGGATTTGGGGATCTTCTAGGAAGTTCTCATAATTTTGCTAAGCGTCTCAGTCAAGCAGTGCGTGGGGATCACCGTCCGCATCAGCTTGTTTCTGTGGCAACCGATGGGGAAACCTTTGGACATCATAAACACTTTACAGAAAAAACTCTTTCCTATGCCTTCGTCGAAGAATTTCCCAGACGAGGTTGGAATGTTACTAATTACGCGCATTATTTAAGTCTATTTCCGCCACAGTGGGAAGCAGAACTAAAATCCGTAACTGCTTGGAGTTGCGCCCACGGTGTCGATCGCTGGCAAGGCGGTTGTGCCTGTGGCGGTGAAGGCACTAACTATCAACTACTATGGCGGCGACCACTCAGGGATAGTCTCAACTGGTTGCGTGATCGCATGGCAGCCGTATATGTGGATATCGGGCGCAAATATTTTAATGATCCTTGGGAAGCCCGCGATCGCTATATTGATGTGCTGAAATATTCATTACGCGATGGACTGGAAGAACATTCACCCGTTTTAGAGAAGTTTTTTGAAGAACAATGTGGCAATAAGGTATCGACATCTGCCCAGAAGATAGACGCTTTGCGACTGTTAGAAATGCAACGCCATGCCTTACTCATGTTTACCAGTTGCGGTTGGTTCTTTGAAGAATTATCACGTCCTGAAACTGTGCAGATTTTACGCTATGCCGCTAGGGCGATCGAACTAGCCGCAGATGTTGCAGGGGTCTTGCTTGAGGATGAATTTATTCATCGCATGGCAAAAGCCCCCAGTAATCTGCCTGAATTTAAAGATGGCGAAGGTGTATTTCGGCATCAAGTGGCGACTAATCGAATTACCCTCGCTCAAGTGGCGGCTCAATATGCCCTGAGTTCAACTTTTGGCAATTATGCGCGATCGCAACAAATTTATTGCTACCAGATCCAACAGCAGGATTATCAACTGCAACGAATTGGCTCCATGTCCTTAGCGATCGGGCAAATTCAACTAGTTTCAGGAATTACCCAAGAATCTGTAAATTATATTTTTGCAGTGCTGCACCTCGGTGGTGATGACTTCCATTGCTGTATCCAACCCTTTACAGGAAGGCGCGAATATGAGGAGATCAAGGCAACCTTGTTTAAGGTTCTCAAACAAGCGAATACGGCAGCGGTAATTCTGGCGATGGCTAGTAACTTTAGTGGTGAGCAGTTTAATTTGCATCATCTCTTTGCCGAGGAACGTCATCGGATTTTGCGTATGCTTGCTGACGAGACGTTAACTAGACTCGATCAACTATACGAGCAAGTTTATCGCGATAATTATGGAATTCTGATCTCCTTCCGTCGAGATGATTTGCCAGTGCCGCGTGAACTGCAAGTTGCTGCGGATATTGTCTTAAATAACCGTCTCACAGAGGAACTCAAGCGCTTAGAAACAGGTGCATCACTTCCGAACGTTGGATTAGATGCAGTGGCGATCGAGGCAATCAATCTAGGTTGTAAGTTTACCCATGAGGAAGATGCCAAAATTCTTGAAAATTATATTTTGAGACAAATCCAGCAACTTTCTCAACTTCAGGAAATTGACGAAAAGTCGCTCTTTAACTATCTCAATCAGATTGAGCAGTCTTTAGCGATTAGCGATCGCCTAAATCTCAAGCTAAATCTCAATCTCTCTCAAGAGGCCTTTCTCAACTATCTATCATCATGGATTGCCCCTAAATGTGTACTTGCGAGACAGATTCTCGATTTGGAATCTGTCCAGAAGCAACCAATTCACATTGAGGTAAATCTTTGTGAAAGCATTTCTAATTTGGAGCTACATCAATTAATTGATACTGCCAGCAAGTTAGGAATTGCCACTGAAGCTTGGCTTCATGACTAAATCACAACTGTAGGGGCAATTCATGAATTCCTAAACTGTAGGGGCAATTCATGAATTGCCCCTACAGTTTAGAAACCTTTTCTCAATCATTTAACAAATACCTAGATAATGCTCCCTCCTTTTATTGTTTTAGATCCGATTCTTGAAAACTGGTTACGTGAAGATATTGGACGAGGCGATCGCAGTACCAGTGGGTTATTCCCAAATGGTTATGCTCCCCTTGGCAAAGCAGTATGGATTGCGAAAGCAGATGGAGTAACTGCGGGTTTACCAGTTGCCGCCAGAGTATTTCAATTGTTGGATCAATCAGTAAATTTTGTGGCGATCGCGCAGGATGGGAAGCCCGTAAAATCTGGAGACTTGATTGCAGAAATTAATGGTAGTCTCGCTACATTGCTCATGGGTGAACGGGTTGCGCTAAATCTAGTCATGCGATTATCGGGAATTGCTAGTGTGACTGCGGAATATGTCAAGGCAATTTCTGGTACGAAAGCTCGTCTAGTCGATACTCGTAAAACTATTCCTGGGATGAGATTATTAGAAAAATATGCCACATTTATCGGTGGGGCGATCAATCATCGCTATGGCTTAGATGATGCGGTGATGCTCAAGGATAATCACATTGCGGCGGCGGGAGGTATCACCGAAGCAGTGCAACGTGTGCGAGAAAACATTCCCTTTACAACATCGATTGAAGTGGAAACTGAGTCAATTAATCAAGTCAAAGAAGCAATGCAGCTAAATTTGGATGTGATTATGCTGGACAATATGCCATTGTCGATGATGAGTGAGGCGATCGCTTTAATTCGTCAGCATAGCCCCCAATCTAAAACCGAAGCTTCGGGCAATATTACCCTCGATACGATCACTCAGGTTGCAGAGCTAGGCGTAGATTATATTTCCACTTCGGCAATGGTGACGCGATCGCATTGGCTCGATATTAGTATGCGAATTAGCTCCTAAATAATAAAGTGCGGCGCTTCGTGCCGCACTTTATTACCCTAAACACAATACCCATTTCACAACAAAAGATGCAAGAAAGTATTTTTACAACTTTAATCTTACCCATTGCTTTAGCCTTAATCATGCTGGGGATGGGGCTATCGCTAAAGTTTGAGGATTTCCAACGGATCACCAAATATCCTAAGGCTGTGGCAGTGGGATTATTTAGTCAAATCATTCTGTTACCAATCATCGGCTTTGTAATTACCAAAATTGTGCCAATGCCACCAGCGATCGCAGTGGGACTGATGATCATTGCTATTTCTCCTGGTGGTGTGTCATCAAACATGATTACTTACCTCGCATGTGGAGATGTCGCACTGTCGGTGACACTGACGGTATTCAGTAGCATTATCACCATATTTACGATTCCGATACTTGCAAATCTGGCTCTAAATCATTTTCTCGGACAGAGTGCTGCGATCGCCTTGCCAATTGGAACGACAATGGGACAGATCTTTTTAATTACAATTATTCCCACTGCGATAGGAATGTATATACAGTATAAGTTTCCTGAGCTTGCCCGTAGTTTAGAAAAGGTTACTAGTCGCCTAGCGATCGGCTTTCTTGCTTTAATTATTCTGATTCTAGTTATTCGTGAGTGGAGTCGCTTACCTGAGTTTATTTTGCAAGCTGGAGCAGGGGTGGTTTTGCTGAATATATTCTCAATGACAGCAGGTTTTGTGATCAGTAAATTGCTAAAGCTTAGTCCACCGCAGCAAATTTGTGTAGCGATCGAAGTTGGTATTCAAAATGGAACTTTAGCGATCGCGATTACAGCAGGAATGTTGGGCAATCAAGATATGGCAATTCCTGCGGCTATTTATAGTCTGTTTATGTATATGACTGGATTTGGGGCAATTCTCTATGGCAAGAGCTTATCGAAAACTGCCTCAGTTTGATAATAATTATTTTGCCATCGTGGTAATTAATTCAGTTACTACAATGAGTTGAGGAACTAAGATTATGGAATATGCGATTGATTTTGGAACGAGTAATACTGTTGTTGCGAGAATTAATGAGAATGGAGAGATTGAAACTGTCAAGTTAGATGCTTATAGTAGTTTTATTGCTGACAATCCACCATTAATTCCTAGTTTTGTATATGTACAGGATGCTATCAAAGAGCAGGTACTAATTGGGCAGGAAGTGAGCGATCGCGGTTTAGACAACAAAAGCATCAAAGGTGAGCCGCGATTTTTTAAAGCTTTTAAACGAGCGATTGGTTCTAACGTGTCGATGTTTGTGCCAGAAATTGATGGGCGCGAAATAGAATTTGAACTAGTGGGAGAATGGTTCTTAAAGAGAATTATTGCTTGCTTGCCTGATGCTGACTCACTGATTTTTACCGTTCCTGTCGATAGCTTTGAGTCCTATCGAAACTGGTTAGGCAAAGTTTGCGAGAAGTTAACCGTTGATCAAGTCCGCATCCTTGATGAACCAACGGCGGCAGCTTTGGGTTATGGGCTTAATGGTGGTGGTGAAACTCTGTTAGTGGTGGATTTTGGTGGTGGAACTTTAGATTTATCCTTAGTGAAATTATCATCAGGACAATCTCAATCTGCGGTCAATCAACCTAAATCACCTCTAGGCTTTTTACTGAAATGGGGCGATCGCACGATCAAAAATACATCTACATCCAATAATCAAAGTTCACAAACAGCAAAGGTTTTCGCGAAAACAGGTCAAAATCTCGGCGGGATTGATATCGATAACTGGATTGTTGATTATTTCCATAAAGAGCTAGGATTACCCAAAAACTCTATCGTAACGCGCTTGGCTGAACGCATTAAAATCTCTCTTTCGAGCAGCGAATCAGTAACGGAAGTTTATTTTAATGATCAAACCTTTGAATCTTATGAATTGACTTTGACGCGATCGCAGTTAAATCAAATCCTTGAACAACAGAAATTTTTTGCTAATCTCGATCAAGCTCTTGATCGTATTCGTCAACAAGCAACACGCCAAAATATTGACCTAGACAAGGTTGATGCAGTTCTTCTTGTCGGTGGCACATCCCAAATTCCTGCGGTGAAAGAATGGGCATTAAAACATTTCCCATCGGAAAAAGTAAAAGCCAATAAACCCTTTGAGGCGATCGCTCATGGAGCAGTTTCCCAAGGCTGGGAATTGCAGGACTTTCTCTATCACAGCTATGGTGTGCGCTATTGGGATAAAAGATACAAAAAACATAACTGGCATACCATTGTTAAATCTGGTGCAATCTATCCCCTAGAAAAGCCAGTAGAACTTACACTCGGCGCGTCTATTGCCGATCAGCCTAGCATTGAGCTAGTCATTGGTGAGTTAGGTGAAACCAATGTGGAAGTATATTTTGAAGATGAGAGGCTGGTAACCCGTGTTTTAGATGGCAAACAAGTTGCTGTGCAGATCCTTAATGAAAATAGCAAAGCGATCGCTCAACTCGATCCGCTTGGTCAAACGGGTAGCGATCGCATTAAAGTCCTCTTTCAAGTAGATCAAAAGCGAACATTGCGAATTACAGTGCAAGACTTGTTAACGAAGCAGAACCTATTAGACGATGTAGCTGTAGTACAACTCGTATGATCCTGTATATTGCGGGTGCGTCGCGCCCGCAATATACGACTATTTTGTATTTTGGTATTAGGCGATCGCTTCCCAGTTAGAAAAAGTTGCTGCTTGTCCCCACAATTTGTCGTTTTTGTCCACTACGTTCCAGATAATTGCTTGATTGATATAAAAGCGATCGCCTGTACTTGCAATCCGAATCCCGCGATAATCACTGATATATCCTTGAGATTTTGCCTGCGCTAATAGTTGTTCTCTTTCGCTACGTTCCATTGGCTCAGCCGTATATCTTGATGGCGTTGAAGTGAAAGTCTGCCAATCCATTTTCCATAGTTCTAATGCTTTTTGATTGCCGTAGTTGAGAATTGGATCGGCTTGAGTGCCATGGGAAACAACTACAAAATTTGCATTAAATAATAAATTAGCAATTTCTTCTGGTGTTTGGCGATCGGTCACTGGCATTAAAGGTTTGCCAGTCCAATAGTGAAAGCTATACAGCAATAGTTGAATATGTTGTAATAGTTCTTTTTGTAACCAAGGTTGAGATTTATCTATATTCATAGGTATTTTTAAATTGGATGAATCAAATACTGCCTTCCAACCGAAGAATCAATGGTGCGGTGCTTCGCGCCGCACCATTGATTCTTTTTAATGTTAGGACTTACGCTGTAGCCCTTTGAGACGGGATAAATAGAGTCAGCGCTTTGCGCCGAATCTATTCTTTTGGGTTTTGAATCGCAGAACCATTCGTGGTAATGCGATCGTCAAAGACAAAACATTCGCCTTCCCAAAGACTTTCTTCGGGAGGAATTTCTGCTAGATATTTGAGAATGCCACCCTTGAGATGGTAGACCTCATCAAAGCCTTGAGCCAACATATAGGCACTAGCCTTTTCGCAACGGATACCACCTGTGCAGAACATGGCGATTTTTTGCTGCTTGCGATCGCTCAAATTCTCCTCGACATACTTAGGAAACTCATGGAAGAAATCTAAATTGGGATCAATTGCTCCTTTAAAAGTACCAAACTCCACCTCATAAATATTGCGCGTATCAATAACCAATACATCAGGATCGCTAATTAATTGGTTCCAATCTTGAGGATTTACATAGGTTCCCACTTCTTTGCTAGGATCAATATCAGAAACTCCAAACTTTACAAGTTCTTTTTTAAGTCTTACCCTGAGCTTGTTATAGGGCATGACATCACAATAGCTTTCTTTATGCTCTAGCCCTTGCAAACGTGAGTCAGATCGTAAGTAGCTTAAGAGCGCATCGATTCCCTCTCGACTACCCGCAATCGTGGAGTTAATTCCTTCCTGTGCTAATAAAATCACCCCTTTTAGTTCATGACTATTACAAAAATCTGTAATCACAGGACGCATGGATACATAATCAGCAAGATCAGCAAAATGATAAAACGTAGCGACAACAAAAGGTTCGGGCTTCTCTAAATACTTAGCAAGCGACTTTTCCATAACAAAATTGGTCAGCTTTTCACCACGACAAGTTACCTGCTGTTCTGTAACTACAGAAAATCCCCGACTTTTAAAAAAGGCTCTCGCCGTAATACTTACTTCTACAAATAAACGTTCTATTTTTAATTCTAGAGCTTTTGCCTCGATCGCTTGATATAACCGCGTTCCTACACCGCAGCGCTGATAGTCCTTATGGCAAAAGAAACAATCAATATGACCATTAGTTTCGAGTTGAGCAAAACCAATGATTTCGCCTTCTTCTTCCGCAACATAGGTAAAGTTGCTAGTGCAGTCTTCTGTCCAATTGGTGAAATATAAATCATCTGGAGCCCAAGCCTGTACCTGTGCAGGCGAATAGTCGCGAATATTTACCTCGCGGATAGTGTCATGAAACAACTTGGCGATCTGGTCGCTGTCTTGTTTTTGAAATAATCGAATTAGCATAGTTTTAACATTTATAGAATGGGTAGCGTTTCGCGCTACCCATCTCTACTCTAGATCAAACGAACCATAAGAAATTTTTTGAAAATGTTGCTTTGCAATATTTTCAAAAAATTTCTTGGTTTGGTTTTGAGCGCAAAGCGCTGTAGGTTGTTTATTTGCCAATGCAAAATCTACTGAAGATTTGATCTAGAACTGATTCCGTAACCTCTTCGCCTGTAATCTCACCGATAGCACTAATGGCATCTCGTAAATCAATTGTCCAGAAATCAAGCGGTAACTGATCGGCGATCGCAATTTGCACATTAGCTAAGGATTGCACCACCCTTAACAAACAAGCTTTCTGACGCTGATTAATGGCAACCTCTATATTTGCCGCAGCGATCGCATCTTGGTGGATACATTTTAAAATCGCCGCTTCGAGATCCTCGATTCCCTGTTGTTGAGAAGCCGCAGTTTTGACAATGGGAATACCCTCACCCCCCAGCCCCCTCTCCCGCAGGAGAGGGGGAGTAAAGATATAATCTTGCTCCCCTCTCCCTATGGGAGAGGGGCTGGGGGTGAGGGCAAGATCAATCTTATTCATCACCAAAATTACAGGGCGATCGCGTACAGTTTCATAGATTTCCGAATCCTTCTCAATCCAGCCCACACTTGCATCAATTACCATCAATACTAAATCCGCTGACTGAGCAGCTTGGCGCGATCGCTCCACACCGATCTTTTCCACTACATCCTCGGTTTCCCTAATCCCTGCGGTATCGAGAACTTGAATGGGAATACCACCCACCACCAATTGCGAATCAACGACATCGCGAGTTGTCCCTGGCAAATCCGTAACGATCGCCCGATCGCTACGGCTCCATGCATTTAATAAACTCGATTTACCGACATTAGGACGACCGACAATCGCCACTTTTAAACCCGTTCGCAATAGTTCCCCGCGATCGGCTGTGGCTAAAATTTGTTGCGATTCTTGAGAAACCGTCTTAACTTCTGCTTTGACCCATTCCACATCAAGGGGTGGCAAATCATCTTCAAAATCAATCCGCGCTTCGATTTCAGTTAAGACATTTAAGCATTTACCACGCAAATATTTTAAAGATTGTGCTAGCTTGCCACGAAGAGAAGCGATCGCCGATTGGGCTGCTTGTGCTGATTTAGCACCAACGAGATCATTAATACTTTCAGCTTGCGTAAGATCAATTCGACCATTGAGAAAAGCCCTTAAACTAAATTCCCCTGCTTCTGCTAGTCTTGCACCCTGCTCTAAACAAAGATTTAACACCTGCTGCACTGCCATAATTCCCCCATGACAATGAAACTCTACGACATCTTCGCGGGTAAAAGAACGAGGCGCTTTCATCAATAACAATAGGCTCTCATCGACAATAGTTTTCGAGACTGGATGCTTCACGTAGCCATAAAGAATACGATGACTTTCCCAAACTTGTTTCCCGCCTGCATGGAAAAGCTGTTGCGCGATCGCCATTGCCTGCTCTCCAGACAATCTCACAATGCCCACACTCCCCTGCTGCGGTGAAATTGCCGTGGCAATGGCAGCGATCGTGTCAGATAGACTCATACCGTTACTCTCAAAAACTGAATAAATGACTTATAGCGCTTTTCAAGCAAACGAGGTACATGGTTTTGTTTCCCCACCGAAGGCGGGGAAACAAAACCATACTTCAACTGATAAACGCTATATAGCAATTTGGATCAAACACCTCCAGAGATTTTTTGAAAGTGTCGCTAAGCAACACTTTCAAAAAATCTCTGGGCTTGGGGTTGAACACCCCGCGCTTTATGATTGCTATAGAAAATAATCTTATGATTGTTATAGAATAGAAAAGACAAGACTGTAAAAAAACGCTAAAAACTAATTTTGTGATGTTAAGGGGATATATGCCACAAGAGAATTTTTTAAGATAACCATATAGATTTTAGGGCTTTTAAGTCAAAACAACTGAAAACCCTTAAATTGACTAAATTACAAAGTTTTTTGGGAATATCACTCGACAAATTTATATTATTTTCTTGTCTATTATTAGATTAATTTCGTATCTGGGTCTTCTTTAAATTATGCCTAAACCTACTAATGGAGATTTGCCAGCTTACCCAGAAAGACACAGAAATTCTTTAAATAAGGGGATGACAAAAACAGCAAAAAGTACAGTCCAAGAAACATTGAAATTGCACCAAGCAATTTTAGATAGTGCCAACTACTCAATTATTGCGACAACCATTGATGGAACAATTTGTGCTTTCAATACCACGGCTGAGCGTTGGCTAGGCTATGCAGCATCAGAAATAATTGGCATTTGCTCTCCTGAGCGCTTTCATGATTTGTCTGAGGTTCAACAGCGGGCGATCGCCTTAACAGAGGAGTTAGGAAAACCCATCCCTGTAGGCTTTGAGGTATTTGTTGCCAAGGCGAAATTAGGGCAAATCGAAGAAATCGAATGGACATATATCCGTAAAGATGGATCGCGATTTCCTGTAATGCTTTCCATTTCAGCACTGCGAAATGACGACAATCAGATTTCAGGCTTTTTAGGTATTGCTACCGATTTGTCAAGCCGAAAGTTTGCCGAGTCTAAGTTACAAACTACTTTACACGAGTTAGAATTTCAAAAATTTGCTCTTGACCAAGCCGCGATTGTTGCTGTTACTGATTTAAATGGAGCGATCACCTATGCCAATAGTAAATTTTGTGAAATTTCTGGCTATAGCCAAAATGAATTAATAGGAAAAAACCATCGATTTATTAATTCCGAGTATCATTCACCAGAATTTTTTGCCAACCTGTGGGATACCATCTCCAGCGGTAAGGTTTGGCGTGGCGAAGTTCGCAATAGGGCTAAAGACGGCTCATTTTATTGGACTGACAGTACGATCATCCCCCTACTAGATGATTGTGGTAAGCCGATGCAATATCTAGCAATTCGCTTTGATATTTCCGATCGCAAAAAATTTGAAGAAACGCTGCGTCTCCAAGAACGGGCGATCGCTTCTAGCCACAATGGTATCGTCATTACTGACTTTCGTCGCCCCAATAATCCGATTGTCTACATAAATTCTGCATTTGAGAAAATAACTGGTTACGAAGCTAGCGAAGTGATGGGTAAAAATTGTCGTTTTTTGCAAGGAAGCGATGTATTTCAACCTGAAAAAGATATTCTCAGAAATGCAACTTTGAAAGGAGAATCTTGCAGTGTTGTCATCAGAAACTATCGCAAAGATGGCTCTTTATTTTGGAATGAGTTAAATATTTCGCCAATATTTGATGATATTGGTAGAGTAACTCACTTTATTGGTATCCAAACAGATATCACAGCGAGAAAAGAGGCTGAGAAAGATTTAAAAAGGCAAATGCGTCTTACGGTATTACTTAACCGCATAACTGATGAAATTCGCCAAAGTCTGGATATAAAAAGCATTTTTCAAACGGCGGCTCATCAGATTCAGTTGGCTTTTCATGCTAGTCGTTGTCTGATTTATAAGCTGGATTATCAAAACCAAGATTCAGCATTACAATCTCAAATTTCTCTAATGTCAGAACAATTAGCTGAAAGAGTCTTTTCAGTAAAAGATATTGAATTGCCGCTGTTAGATAGTGATTTCGGAAAAAGAATTTCTAGTCAAGATCAAGCGATCGCCATTACTAATGTTTATACCGAGCAAGACTTAGATGAATTTGGCGAACTGTTCTATCGAATGCAATTGCGATCGCTTTTAGCGATCCGTACTTCATCCCATGGATTAACCAATGGGATTATTTTATTACACCACTGTAATAGCTTTCATGAATGGACAATTGAAGAAAAAGAGTTGTTTGAATCGGTAGCAAATCAAGTTAGTATTGCTCTCTCGCAAGCAAATTTACTAATCCAAGAAACCCGTCAAAGGGAACAACTAATCAAACAAAATAATGAGTTAGAAGAAGCGCGAGTGATCGCGGAAGCAGCTAATCGATCTAAGAGTGATTTCTTAGCAACCATGAGCCACGAGATCCGTACGCCCATGAATGCCGTAATTGGGATGACAGGAGTATTACTAGACACAAATTTGACTAGAGAGCAACGGGAATTTGTGGAGATTGCTCGTAATGCGGGTAATACCTTGTTGACGATCATCAATGACATTTTAGATTTTTCCAAAATTGAATCAGGACATTTAGAACTAGAAGAACAAACCTTTGATTTGCGAACTTGTTTGGAAGATACGATCGAGTTGCTCTCAGCTAAGGCATTAGAAAAAGGTATTGAACTTGGTTATTTGATTCATCCCGATGTGGATTTGATTGTGATCGGTGATATGACACGATTACGACAAATTTTGGCGAATTTAATTGGCAATGCGATCAAATTTACGAGTCGAGGCTCTGTCAATATTTCGGTTACCCAAATGCTTGTTTCGCATTATTTGCGTTGTGAACTTAGCGATCATCATGAAGAATCTCAGTTGTTGCGAACTTTACAATTTGCAGTGAAGGATACAGGCATTGGTATCCCTAGCGATCGCTTATATCGACTATTTCAGCCCTTTAGCCAAGTAGATGCCTCCACCACTAGACAATATGGAGGAACTGGGCTAGGGCTGGCGATCAGTAAACGTCTGAGCGAACTGATGGGTGGCACGATGTGGGTGGAAAGCGGTGAGCAAAAAGGTTCTACTTTTTACTTTACGATTACGGCTCCCGTTAACATTTGGGAACAACCTGAACCAATCAATATTAATGATTCACAACTGATCTCACCCACGGCGCGATCGCCTCAGGTAATTAGTCAAACCATCAGTCAAAATATTGCTCAAAACCTAGCTAATCAGTCAAATACAGCTCAAATTTCCCTAGTCTCACCAAAGAAAAGTTTTGCCTTTGATCCACTCATGGCAAGAAACCATCCATTGCGAATTTTGCTAGCCGAGGACAATGTGGTTAACCAAAAAGTAGCCATCCATATTTTGCAACGAATGGGCTATCGGGCTGATGTGGCCGCTAATGGATTTGAGGTACTATCGGCGCTTTCACAGCAGCCCTATGACTTAGTGTTTATGGATATGCAAATGCCTGAGATGGATGGACTTGAGGCGACTCGACTGATCGAGCAGAATTTGCAAAGCGGTAAAATCATCTCCAAGCCGAGGATTGTGGCGATGACGGCTAATGCTATGCAAGGCGATCGCGAGATTTGTCTAGCCGCAGGTATGGACGACTATCTCAGCAAACCCATCATTAACGCTGAACTTGTGCGGGTTTTGCGAGAATGTCCGTCTGTGATACCAAATAAATCTAGTCCATTATCTTCAATTAATATTTCTACTCTTCATGAAGTCGCGAGTGATATTGGCGGCGAAGATCCAGAATTTTTGATTGAACTGATTGACAGTTATCTAGATAATACGCAATCACTCCTCCAAGAGTTATATACTAGCTTTGCACAGAAAAATTTTGAGGTGATGGTGCGAACTGTTCACACCTTGAAATCCAGCAGTAGTGTAATTGGTGCAGAAGATCTCTCAACTCTATGCCGCGAATTGGAAACAAATCTACGCAATCAAAAATATGAGGACTTAGATATCAAAATCAATAAAATTACTGATGAATATGCAAATGTTAAATCTGAGTTAGAGCATGAAAAATATCACTAAGTAGCTAGGCATAAGTAAACTAGAAAACCAGAAGATTGTTCCGCCCACCATGCAGGCGGAACAATCTCTGGCTTTGGGTTTTAACTATGCTAAACCACTTACACTCTTCAGGTAGACGCATGTCTGTTAACGTCAATTTTACCGTCTAACCATGTAATGACAATCGATGATATTAGCGATCGCCATAAGCAGCATCCTAACCAAGAAGTAAGCCCAGATATCAATATTCAAGAAAAATCATCATCCAAGACTGCTCAGATTTTAATAGTGGATGATGATTTGTTTATGCGAAAAATTTTGGTGCGCTATTTGGAGCGGGAAAATTATCGTGTGGTTGAGGCTGCTAACGGGATGGAAGCGTTAAAGCTTTATCAAGAATATCAGCCAGATATCATTTTACTGGATGCTATGATGCCTGTGTTAGATGGCTTTGAATGTTGTTCACGGTTGCAAAAACTGCCTCATGGTGATCATACGCCTGTTTTAATTATTACGGCGCTGGAAGATCGCGAATCTGTAGATCGAGCTTATGCGGTGGGGGCTTCAGACTATGTTACTAAGCCCATTCATTGGGCGGTACTACGGCAAAGGGTGCGCCGT
Organism: Phormidium tenue FACHB-1050; assembly: GCF_014696925.1. Classification (GTDB taxonomy): domain Bacteria; phylum Cyanobacteriota; class Cyanobacteriia; order Pseudanabaenales; family Pseudanabaenaceae; genus Pseudanabaena. The sequence goes on from NZ_JACJQY010000016.1 coordinate 60,265, forward strand.
TTACTGGAGCAAGCCAATCTCCGCCAGCAGCTTGAAGCTGCCAATCAACAGTTAGCTGTTGTGGTGCAAGAGCTAAGAAGATTGGTTTCCATCGATGGCTTAACGCAAGTGGCTAATCGTCGTTGCTTAGATGAATATCTAGAACAAGAATGTAAGCGATCGCATCGAGAACAAGTTCCAATTTCCTTGGTGTTATGCGATATCGACTTTTTTAAAAACTACAACGATAACTATGGACATCAAGAGGGGGATCATTGCTTGCAGCAAGTAGCCCAAGCAATCAGTAAGTCAACCAATCGTCCTGCGGATTTGGTGGCTCGGTATGGGGGGGAAGAATTTGCGATTATTTTGCCAAACACCGATGCCGAAGGGGGGATGAATGTGGCGATTCGGGCTACGGAAATTGTGCGATCGCTGCAATTGCCGCACGATTACTCGAAAGTTGCTAATCATGTGACGATTAGCTGTGGTGTGGCGACACTTTTCCCAGCTCAAGATTTTGAAGTGATGCATTTACTCAAATCGGCTGATCGCGCCTTGTATGTCGCTAAAGCCGAAGGTCGCAATTGCGTCAGGCAAAATGTTTATGTCCCAGAATAATCCCAAAATACAAAGCGGCTAAGCCGCTTTGTATTTTTACCCCCAATAGCGAGAGGCGGCGCTTCGCGCTGCCTCTCGCTATTGGGGGTAAAAATCGCGACGTTCTCTAAAATATGGTACGGTCATAGCTGAATGCTATATGACTAAACTACGGTAATCGCATAATTTTATGGAATGGCATATTACGGACGCACAAAGCTTAGCAATAATCGACAACGAGATTGGTGAACACTCACTTTCACCATCTGAATATGAAATTGTGCGCCAAGTAATTTATGCAACCGCAGATTTTGAGTATAAAAATCTCGTCAGTTTTTCTGAAAATTCCCTACAGGCTGGAGCCACAGCCCTCGCTACTCGCACCACAATTATCGTAGATGTCCCAACGGTACAAGCGGCGATCTTTCCTAAAATCTGTGGTACTTTTGCCAATCCTATTTATTGTGGTTTTGAAGCGATTACCCGTCCCCAAAAAGGTAAAACCCAAGCAGCTTGGGGAATTGAAACTTTGGCAAAACGCTATCCTGAAGCCATTTTTGTGATCGGTGAGTCGCAAACAGCATTGGCAACTTTGGTAGATTTGATCGAGATGGAGGATGTTAAGCCTGCTCTGGTAATTGGTACTCCTGCGGGGTTTATTGACACCGATGTGATCAAGTCACGTTTAAATGACTCATTAATTCCCCATATTCGTGTTGATGGTCGTAAAGGCAATGCGATCGCTGCCGCCGCGATATTTAATTCACTAGTCAATTTGGCATGGCAAGCCTACGGCAATAAATAATTATCAAGGTGACGCTCCGCGTCACCTTGATAGCTACAATACCCAAAAAAGCGAGTGGCGGCGCTCCGCGCCGCCACTCGCTTTTTTGGGTTTGGTTTGACGACAGCTATAAAATTTTATGACCAGATGATACCTGTTAAATTTGCCTCTTGGGTCAACATCCCCTCAGTGACAGCGTCTGCCATTTTTGCTTTACTTAAGTTAGCCTTATAAAAATTTACGCGAGATAGATCAGAACCTTGGAGATTGGCACTGGTGAGATCGGCTTCGCTCAGATCGGCATCACATAAACTTGCACCGTACAGACTCGCAAAAGTTAGATCTACCTCACATAGCATGGCTTTATTTAGATTTGCACCATTGAGACTAGCCCTACTCAGATCAGCACGTTGCAACATCGCCTCATTTAGCCCAGCCCCAAATAACCGCGCATCCCTGAGAATAGCCTCACTAAGATCAGCACGATTTAGCTTGGCTTTACCCATATTTGCGCCATTTAGTTTTGCACGGGGTAATTTGGCTTTGTTCAAAATAGCCCCATACAAATTCACCCCATAGAGCTTGGCATCACTAAGATTGGCTTCACTAAGATCCGCCTCTCCTAAATCAGCGCCACTGAAATTAGCACTGACAAGGTTAGCGCGATATAGCTTTGCACCATTAAAATCTGCACCATTTAGTTTTGAGTGGCTTAAGTTTGCACCATAGAGACTTGATTCACTCAGATTTGCACCACTGAGATCGGCATGACTTAGGTCAATTCCATTCATATCCGTTTTACTGAGATTGACTCCTGCAAAGTTGCGGCGACCTGCGTGGTAGCTATTGATTAGTTCACTGACTTCCATTAGTTTGTACCGTTTCTGTCAAGAATAAACCAGAGGGCAACGCGCTCTGGTTTATTCCTCTTGTTCATTGATTTCTGCTTCCATCGCTTCTAAAATCTCTTGTTCTTGAGCCATGAAATCTTCTTCACTAATATCACCAAGATCAAATTTTAGTTGTAAAGTAGTGAGCCGTTTTTGCAGGTTTTCGGTTTTTTCTAATTCAGTAGTCGCCCTTTCTTCGATTTGTTCTGCAATCCAGACTAGTCCATCGAGGGGTGCTGTCAGTAGTTGCCATATCATTGGGAAATGTACTCCTTAATTCCTTATTGCCGCTTTTCTTGCTTCGCAAGAAAAGCTAATTAACTAAACCTATGTTAAGTGCTGCCTATCAATATGGGGTGCGTCCCCTGTTATTCTCCCTCGATCCTGAAGCTGCTCATCATTTAGCGATCGCCACTTGTCGGCGGATTAGTGAGTCATCCATACTACAAGCGATCGCCAAGTCCACCTTTTACTATAGCGATTCGCGACTGTCACAAACTTTATGGAATCTAAAATTTGAGAATCCCGTTGGGTTGGCAGCAGGTTTTGATAAAAATGCAGAAGCGATCGGCGCATGGGAACATCTGGGCTTTGGCTTTGCAGAAGTAGGGACAATTACCGCCCATGCTCAGTCTGGCAATCCCCAACCACGTTTGTTTCGCTTACCTAGCGATCGCGCTGTTTTGAATCGCATGGGTTTTAATAATCGCGGTGCAGCAGCAACAGCATTAGATCTCAAAAATTATTTGCAAGCTCATAAGCTGAGTATTCCCCTTGGTATTAATCTGGGCAAGTCTAAAATTACGGAGATCGCTGAAGCGAAATTAGACTATGCCGAAAGCTTGCGATCGCTTTACGAGTTTGGTGATTATTTTGTAGTCAATGTTAGTTCACCCAATACGCCGAATTTACGGGATTTGCAAGCGACCGATCAGCTATGTGGAATTCTTGCGGAGCTAAATCCGATTAATATACAGAACAAGCCGATTTTAGTAAAAATTGCCCCAGACTTGAATGATGCCGATATTGTGGAAGTGGTTAAGGCAAGTCAAGCCTACGGTGTAGCAGGGATTATCGCTACGAACACGACGATTTCACGACAGAATTTAACAACTACGCATCTAGCAATGACTGGTAAACCTGTCACCGAAGAAGCTGGCGGTATCAGTGGTCAGCCTGTGCGCGATCGCTCTCTGGAAGTAATTAACCTGATCTGGCAAACTACACAGGGTAATCTTCCAATCATCGGCGTGGGCGGGGTTTTCACAGCAGAGGATGCTTGGCAAAAAATTACAGCTGGAGCGACGATCGTGCAGGTTTATACGGGCTTAATCTATGAAGGTCCAATGATTGTTAAGCAGATCTTGCAAGGTTTGGTTGCTAAGTTAGAAGTCAATGGCTTAGAGAATATTCAACAGGCGATCGGGCTAGCCCATAAATAAAAAGAAGACGGGCAAAGCCCGTCTTCTTTTTATTTAAATGGTAGTAAGAGAATACTCAGAATTGTTGATACTTCATTGATGAAATAATCGCGCTGATCGATTTTGAGAGTGCGATCGCATAATTGCATAAATTTCCAATCTGTCCCTGTAGTTACACAGCCATAGATAGATTGATCCGCTAAACCCGCTTTCTTATTGACTATTTGGGCTGCGATCATCTCTGCTGCACATTGCCCTAAGCCAGATTTAATATTTTCATTTTTAGCTTCAACCAACATCAAGACAGGCGATCGCACTTCATAGGAATCCTTAATGGCACTGAGAATATAGTCACAGTAACCAGTTAAGCCCTGTGTTGGATCGATGTTAAATTCTGTACCAGAGAAAAATCCAATTTCATAGTTGAGTTGACGACGTATCTCTAACAGCACAGGTGCAATCACCATTTCTGATCGTGCTTTTTCAGTATTGATCGCGGTAGCTAGTGCAAGGTTTTCATCCAGTGTGGTGATTAGATAATTGCTAGCTGTAGTTGGCAAAATATTAGGAAAGAGACTTTTTGGCTCTTCGATAACTAGCCCAAAAGTCTCTCGAACGCGGGATAGGTTGAAGTCGCTATAAGCCATATCGATTAACCTGATAGCAAAAGTTTTGATTATTCTTTTCTAAAAAAATAGCGGCGCATCGCGCCGCTATTTTTGTTTAAGTTAAAGCGGCTGCGCCACCAACAACTTCCAGAATTTCTTGAGTAATCGCAGCTTGACGAGCCTTGTTGTACTGCAAGGTTAGCGCCTTGATCAAGTCTCCAGCATTTTCACTAGCGTTATTCATTGCGGTCATCCGTGCAGCGAGTTCGCTAGCTACGGACTCTTGCAAGGCGCGAAGAATTTGGTTGCTGAGGTAGAGAGGCAATAAAGCATCGAGAATTTGTTCGGGATTTTGCTCAAAAAGTAACTCTTTAGGCAATTCCTTAACAGTGATTTCCCGCTTTTCGCGCTCGACTTGGAACTTACCACCACGAGTAATCAGGCGGAAGATTTCATCATCTTGAGGCTCTAGTCCTTGAGGCTCTAAAGGCAAGAGAGTTTGGACTACAGGACGAGAACTAATCAAAGACACAAAGCGAGTATAGATCAGCTCAACGCGATCAATTACTCCACCTAAAAATGCTGAGGTAATTTCATCACCGATCGCATTGGCTTCGGCAGCATTAGGAATTTGATTTAAGCTAACGAACTTAGCAGCGATCGGTTGCTCACGACGGGCAAAGTATTGCGCCGCCTTACGTCCGACCAAGATAAAGGTGTAATTAATACCTTGTTCTTTTAGTTCTTTAGCACGGGCTTCAGCGCGGCGAATAATGGTTGAGTTATAGCCACCACAAAGACCGCGATCGCCTGAAATTACCAGAAGACCAACGGTTTTGACAGGACGTTTTTCAAGCAAAGGCAGACTAACATCCTCGAAGGAGATGCGCTGCTGGAGACGATATAGGACTTGAGCGAGGCGATCGGCAAAAGGACGAGTGGCAAGAACTTGCATCTGAGCGCGTCTGACCTTTGCGGCTGCGACAAGACGCATTGCTTCAGTTATCTTGCGAGTATTCTTAACAGTGCCAATGCGATCGCGGATGGATTTGAGGTTAGCCATGAAACTAAATTGCTACTTGCTATTGAATACTATGGAAAATTTGAAATATCACAGAAGACACTTAAGTATCCTAAGTATCTTAATAAAAAATTGCGCCTTCAAACCGCAAACTAATGTATATCCTTGAAATTGATCCCCCCCAGACCCCCTTAATACCAATTCACGAAAGTGTGACAACACTTTTGTGAATTAAAAACCAAATCCAGTAAAGGTTTTTAAGTAAGGTTTTTAAGTTAAGAAATGGCGTAGCCATTTCTTAACTTGGTATAAAAAGGGTGGAGAAGAAATTCTTTCCCCTTTTTAAGGGGGTTTGAGGGGGATCTAAACCTTATATTTTTCGTTAATTCCTTGATATGATCGCCTCTTCACCTTCCTTTAACCCAATTTTCACGACAAATAGCCAAATATCTGATGCTGATGAGTCATCAGATGATTATCTCGAAATAGCAGGGCGTAAGTTCCGATCGCGTTTGATGACTGGCTCAGGGAAATATACTAGTTTCGAGGTGATGCGTCAGGCGATCGCCGCCAGTGGTTGCGAGATCGTCACCGTGGCGGTGCGTCGGGTGCAAACTAACGCGGCAGGACATGAAGGGCTAGCCGAAGCGATCGACTGGAGCAAATATTGGCTGTTGCCCAACACAGCGGGCTGTCAAACTGCCGATGAAGCAGTGCGCGTGGCAAGATTGGGGCGCGAGATGGCAAAGATTTTGGGTCAAGAAGATAATAATTTTGTGAAGCTGGAAGTAATCCCCGATCTCAAATATTTGCTGCCCGATCCGCTTGGCACTTGTAAAGCCGCCGAACAACTCGTCAAAGAAGGTTTTGCAGTTTTGCCCTACATCAATGCTGATCCAAGGCTTGCTAAAACCCTCGAAGAAATTGGTTGCGTTACCGTGATGCCCCTCGGTTCGCCCATTGGCTCAGGACAAGGCATTAACAATGCTGCAAATATCAGGATTATTATCGAAGAATCGAAAGTGCCTGTAGTTGTCGATGCAGGTATCGGTGTTCCTAGTGAAGCAGCCGCCGCAATGGAAATGGGCGCAACTGCTTTACTAGTGAATACGGCGATCGCCTGTGCGAATAATCCTGTGGCGATGGGTCGAGCGATGGGAATGGCAACTGAGGCAGGACGCGCCGCTTATTTATCAGGACGAATTCCAGTCAAAGCATATGCTAGTGCCAGTTCCCCGATGACAGGACTAGTTTCATAAAACATAGGGTTGCAATGCAACCCTATGTTTTATGGATTCAAACGTTTTAGTATCTTTGTCCATATTCTTTGCGATCGCAGTTTCAGCACTTGCCAATAATGTAAGTCGGGAATATTGCTTTGATATAACTGCTTGTGATCAAAAAACTCATTTAGCTCCGTCAAAATCACCTGTAACCGCATAGTGATATTTTCAGGACGATGCTCTTCTAATAATGTTGGTGACAAAGATAACTTTTGATTGGTCTGAATTACTTTGAGAATCCGTTGCATATCAAACTCTTGTGAATATCCTGCAATCTTGTAACAGTTAAAAGCAGGATCTAAATAATCTGATAAGCCATGATTGACGCTAGAAAAGACTTGGCAGCCACAGGCTAGAGCCTCCATCGGTTGCAGTCCAAATCCTTCAGTAACACCTTGAACTGCCCAATATTCTGCGGAATCGTATAGATAAACCTTGGCGCGATTAAATAATCCTTCTAAATCTTCAACATAGCGATCAACTACTTCCACACGACATTGCTTTTGCAAAGCAGGAATTAATTGGTTCATCAAATAACTAGAAGATTTTCGTGCTTGTACCAGTACATCAATATCGCGATCGCGATGCTGATCTTGAAATTTGTTGGAGATTTCATTTGGTAAATAATAAATTAATGAATGCGGCGATCGCTGTCCCCAATATCCGAGCGTATTACGACTGACGGTAATAATTGGCACACTAGCAGGTAAATTAAATCCATATTCTGCACTATGGGCATGGTAAATCGCATTCAAACGTTTTAGTTTAGGGGCTAGCTTGGCAACATCAAACCCCCAACTCATCACAAAAATCACATCATCCAAAGCTCGAAATGTATCGTCTCCCTTCAGCAAATCATCTAGCCATAAATGTCCCTTTTCCCGTTGACGATAGGTGACTACTTCCGCAGGACAAACTTTTTTAACTAATTCCAAGGTTTTTAGCTCAGCCCATAATCCGCCGCAAGCAAATTTATTTGTAGTTCCTGGTAGCAAAAAGTAAAGTCTTCTCATTTATCAAGTTCAAATATTAGGCTCAAATCCTTGTTAAACAAGTTTAGGTTAAAAGAGATAACCAGCAAAAAACTCCAATGGAGTTTTTTGCCTCTGTGGATTGTGACTACAGCTTTAAGTTATGCAGGCGGAGGCAAAGTTAGCGGGTTTGTTTCAGACTATGTAAGGGGTGATTTTGGGGTGTTTTTGAGTTTTGCCGTGATGAGTTTGGCGATCGCCATAGCCCAGTGGTTAGTGATCAGGCGGCATATTTGCGGCTTGGGATGGTTATGGACAACTTTAGTAGGCGGTGCGGTGGGCGGATCACTCAGTTCTTGGGCGAGTTTTCAATTAGCGGTTACCTATGGTGATGCGGTGGATTTATTAGCGATTTATGCTTGTTTACGGGGTTTTTCGACGGGATTTATGCAATGGACATGGATGAAACAGCACTTTAAGCGATCGGGTTGGTGGATTGTTGGTACTACAGTCAGTTGGTATGTAGGCGTAATGGTAGGCAGCTTATTGATCAGGCAGTTGGGATATTTTTTAACGCTGGTGGTCGGGGCAATTTACGGATTGCTGACAGGGATCACCTTGCTTTTATTTTTCTGGGATCGGTTTACTTCCTCTCAAGCGCCAAATAAATGAAGGTGGCGCTTTGCGCCGCCTTTATTTATTTGGCGCTTGAATTGTTATACCTCCCATTTTCTAGGCGCACTAAAGTTACACTAAGACATAAGTTCATATGATGATTAGGCATGGCACTTTTTACACTGCGATCGCTCCGCAAAGATTTTGGCATCAAGGAAATCCTCAAGGATGCTAGTTTTAGCCTCGATGAAGGCGACAAAGTCGGACTGATCGGCACAAATGGTTCGGGTAAATCCACATTACTAAAAATGATCGCGGGGCTAGAACATAGCGATGGCGGTGAACTGTGGGTAAATTCCAGCGCCAAAATTATCTATTTACCACAGCAGCCAGACCTGAATGAAGAAAATACGGTCTTAGAACAGGTATTTGCCGATAGTGGCGAACAGATGTCTTTAGTCAAGGAATATGAAGAAATTTCCGATAAGTTAACCCACGGACATGGCGATATGGATCGGTTGCTAGAGCAACTATCGCGAGTATCTGAACGCATGGATCAGACGGGGGCTTGGGATTTGGAGACTAACGCCAAAATTGTGTTAACTAAATTAGGAATTGATGACTTAGAAGCAAAAATCGGTAGCCTTTCGGGTGGTTATCGCAAACGAATTGCGATCGCCTCGGCATTGCTCTCAGCCCCTGATGTTTTATTAATGGATGAGCCGACCAACCATCTTGATGCTCTTTCAGTGGAATGGTTACAGAGCTATCTCAATCGCTATCGTGGCGCATTATTACTGATCACCCACGATCGCTATTTTCTGGATCGCGTCACCAATCGCATTATCGAAATTGATCGCGGCGATTTGTATTCCTATTCAGGCAATTATTCCTATTATTTAGAGAAAAAAGCCGAAGCAGAAGAGTCATCACTGAGTACGCAGCGTAAACATGCAGGACTATTGCGCCGTGAATTGGAATGGTTAAAAAAAGGACCAAAGGCGCGGAGTACCAAGCAAAAGGCACGCATTGATCGCGCCCATGCTCTGCAAGCCACCGAGTTTAAACAAGCCAATGCTAAAGTTGATATCACCACCGCAGGACGACGTATCGGCAAAAAAGTAGTGGAACTCGATCGCATCGGTAAGTCCTATGGCGATCGCACTCTGATCAAAGACTTCTCCTATAACTTCACGCCTGAAGATCGCATCGGTATTATCGGCAGTAATGGCGCGGGTAAATCTACGTTGATGAATATTGTGACGGGACGTTTACAGCCCGATGAAGGCACTGTGGAAATCGGCACAACGATTCATTTTGGTTACTTCGATCAGCATTCCGACGATCTTGCTGAACATGGCAATCAGCGAGTAATCGACTATCTCAAGGATGTCGCCGAACTGGTCAAAACCTCCGATGGAAGCATCATTACTGCTTCGCAAATGCTAGAGCGATTTCTCTTCCCTGGTAATACCCAATATGCGCCGATCAACAAACTGTCAGGTGGCGAAAAGCGGCGCTTATTCCTGCTGAAAGTATTGATGGCGGCTCCCAATGTCTTGATCCTCGATGAACCGACTAACGACCTTGATGTACAGACCCTCGCTGTATTAGAAGAATATCTCGAAGAATTTAACGGCTGTGTAATTGTGGTTTCCCACGATCGCTATTTCCTTGATCGCACGGTTGAGATGGTCTTTTCCTTTGAAGCCGAAGGTGAAGTGCGCCTGTATCCTGGAAACTATTCTATCTATTTAGAATACAAGAAAGACGAGGCTGAGAAAGAATCTAGTGATGCAAAGGAGCAAGCTGCTAATAAAGCAACTAAAGAGCAGAAGTCCAGTAATATCGCACCATCTGCTCCTGAAACGGCTAAATCCAAAGTGGAATCCAAAAAAACTTCGCAACTTTCTTACAAAGAGAAGCGCGAATATGAGGAGTTAGAAGCAAAAATCCCCAAACTAGAAGCAGAAAAGACTCAAATCGAGAAGAATCTTTATCACAATCCGCCTAGTGGTCATACGGAATTACAGAAGCTATCCGCTCGCTTAGCCGAACTAACTATGGAGATCAATACATCCACTGAGCGCTGGCTAGAACTTGCCGAGCGAATTTAGAGAACAACAAAGGCAGCCCCAAACGTCCCTCTTTGCTCTATTAAAAACTTGTCTTTAGTTGAAAAGGATTAGCTGCAATGGAAAGCAACAAATTTTCTACTCAAAAAACCAATAGCTCTCCGTGGGATCTGTCAAAACTAGGTATAGAAGTACATAACCCGCGCTGGTGGGTTGAGTCAGCTTGCATTATAGTTGCCTATTTTATTTCATCTTGGTTTGCAGCTAACACCATTTTCTCAACCCTTGGACCTTCTCCTGTTTGGCCAGGTTCTGGGCTAAATGCGGGTTTACTCATATTTTTTGGGCGATCGCGATGGTTGGGAATGTTTTGCGGAATATTGCTGTATAACTTACACAGAAACTGGTGGAAAGTTCTAATACCAGCATCAGGAGCGGCGATCGGTTCCACAATCGGCACACTGATCACAGTTTCTCTAATCTTAAAGCTTACCCATACTACATACCCATTCCTTAAAGTTCGCCATGTAGTTTCATTTGTACTTTGTTCGATATTTAGTGGAACGATCCTGCAAACTATAACTGGGGTTGGTATCTATGCCCTAACTAGGAGATATGAAGGTGCTAATTTTTTTACAAACTTCTTGCTTCCTTGGTGGATTGGTGATTCGGTTGGTGTTTTAATCTTTGCTTCGCTGGCTCTAACATGGCTAAAACCAAATCAGAAAGAGGAAAGCAACCCTTATCTTAGTTGGGAAGTAGTGGTAGCTTTCATAAGCATAATTGTGGTGTCCTATTTTTCTTTTTATGAAGCCCAACCCCTTGAGTACCTTCTGTTACCACCATTGATTTGGTCAGCTTTTCGCTTTGGTCATAGACTGACGACTTTGTTTGTCATGTTTATATCGATGACAGCTTCGATCGCTACTGCTAATAAGTTTGGGATATTTTATAAAGCGATTACTACGGGCGATTCACTCCTGTTATTACAAATTTTTATGGGGGTGATTTCCATCATGACCTTGGCGATCTTGGCGATCGTTGATGAAAATAAGCAAGCAAATTTGAGTTTACAGAGAGCCAATATTGACCTAGAGAAGCGCGTCTTGGATCGAACAATCGACTTACAACAAAGTGAAGCGCAAGCTCTAGAACTTGCCGCCAAAGCCGAGTCAGCAAACCAAGCTAAAAGTACTTTTATTGCCAATATGAGTCATGAATTGCGATCGCCACTAAATGCAGTTCTTGGTTTCTCTCAATTAATGATGCGAGCTAACAACCTCGCAAAAGAACATTACGAAAATGCCAGTATTATTAACCGCAGTGGTGATTATTTATTGACATTAATTAATAATATTCTCGATCTATCAAAAATTGAAGCAGGCAAAACTACTCTTTATCTTCAAAGTTTTGATCTCGATCATTTGTTGGAGGATATTGAAGATATGCTCCAGCTACGGGTCGCTAATGCGGGCTTAGACCTCATCTTTGAACGCGATCCCCAAGTACCTCGCTATATCTGCACTGATGAAGTTAAACTGCGTCAAGTTTTACTTAACTTAATTGGCAATGCAATTAAATTCACCAAAGAGGGTTTAGTCGTAGTTACTTTGACCAATGCTGCTACAAATACAGTTGAAAATACAGTCGATACAGTTAGCGATAAATGTATCCTCAATTTCAGCATTAGAGATACAGGCGTAGGTATAGCAGAAGAAGAACTACCTCAACTATTTGCATCTTTTTCTCAGGCTCAGGCTGGTCGCGAAAAACAAGAAGGCACAGGCTTAGGGTTAGCGATTAGCCGCAGATTTGTGCAGTTGATGGGTGGGGATATTTCGGTTACTAGTGAACTTGGAAAAGGCACAACTTTCCAGTTTCAGATTCAAGCCCAAATTAGTACACCTTTAATTAGTGATCCAAGCCAAAAAAGGCGCACATTAGCTCTTGCACCTGATCAGCCCAACTACAGAATTTTAGTGGTTGATGATAAACCCATTAATAGCCAATTGCTAGTCAAGATGCTAAGTCCCATGGGTTTTGAAGTTCAAGAAGCTAGTAATGGACTAGAGGCGATCGCTATTTGGGATCAGTGGGAGCCACACTTAATTTGGATGGATATGCGAATGCCCATAATGGATGGCTACGAAGCAACTAAGCATATTAAGTCCACCGTTAAAGGTAATGCCACCGCTGTGATCGCTTTAACTGCAAGTGTTTTAGAAGAAGAGAAAGCGATCGTGCTTTCCGCAGGGTGTGATGATTTTGTGCGTAAGCCCTTTAGAGAACAAACGATTTTTGATACCCTTGCCAAACATCTTGGCGTGAAGTATACATACGAAAACATCCAACTTCATGAGCATGACAGTAATTTTTTCTCAGAAATATCATTAACTTCTGAAAATTTAAAAATTATGCCAGATAGCTGGATTATGCAATTATATAGATCGGCTCTTGAAGCTGACAAAAATATTGTTATAAACTTAATTGGGGAAATTCCAGACACAGAAAATTTCTTAATCCGATCGCTAACTAAACTAGCGAGTAATTTCCAATTTGAGAAATTAATTGATCTTACCGAGCCTTTACTTTCCACATACATCGAATAGCGCTCTGCACTCTGCTTATATTGGCAACATAATTCATGATCTACAATCCGTCGCTTGAACTAACAGGCAATATCCTTTTAGTAGATGATCTTCCAGAAAATTTGCAGCTACTTAGTGATTTATTGCTAACCCTTGGCTATACCGTCCGCAGTGTAACTAGCGGACGAATGGCTCTTAAAACAGCGAAGGTAAAACGCCCCGATCTGATTCTCTTAGATATCAAGATGCCAGAAATGGATGGATATCAAGTCTGTCAAGCACTCAAAGATGATGAAGATTTACGTGATATACCAGTCATTTTTATTAGCTCTTTAGATGATGTTTTTGACAAGGTGAAAGCTTTTTGGTCGGGGGGTGTTGATTATATATGCAAACCATTTCAAAGCGAGGAAGTATTAGTTCGTCTTGAGAACCAATTGACAATTCAGCGTCAGAAACGGTTACTGCTGGATGAAATCGCTAGGCACAAAGAAACCGAAGAAATGCTCTATCAATCAAGGGCTTTAATTACTAGCGTTTTAAATAGTGTGTCCGATGGTATTGCGGCGATGCAAGCTGTTCGCGATCCGATTACAGGCAATATTATCGATTTCCGTTGCTTAGTCTTAAATCCGATGATCTCGAGGATGTTCGATCGCAGTCGCGAAGATTTAATTGGTAAATTAGTGCTAAGAAGATTTCTAGAAAAGTTTAATCGCCAACTGTTTGAACGCTTAGTTAATGTGGTGGAGACTGGGGTTCCTCTGGATGAAGAGATCTACTACACTTCGGAGCCTGTTGGTTGGTATCGAGTAATAGTGGTCAAGTTAGGGGATGGCTTTACCGTCACGATCAGAGATATTACTTCTAAAAAGCAACCCGAATAAAAAAGGCGTTGCATATAGCGCTTTTCAAGCAAGCGAGTTACAAAGGTTTGTTTACCCGCCGAAGGCGTGTAAACAAACTCGTACTTCACTAGACTGATAAACGCTATATATCCATAAAGAAACGTTTATTTAATTGGACGTAGGGATATAGAGCTGTCGCCATTCTTGTTAGGACATAAAACCCAAATAGTGTGAGGCGGCGCGAAGCGCCGCCTCACACTATTTGGGTTTTGATTTGTCCTGATACAGGTGGCTATAGCTATATGTGCAATACCGACACCTTTTTTAGACATTAAAGAGCGGCGCGTTGCGCCGTTCTTTAATTTTTGGATTGTAAAAGCGATCGCATTTGTTTAGCGATGCGATCGGGATGTTCAGCTTTCATTAAAGCTCGGACTACGGCAACTCGTTCTGCACCCGCCGCGATCGCTGCTTCTAAATTGTGTTCATCTAACCCACCGATCGCAAACCAAGGAATATTGATATTTTGAGCAGCATAGTTGACATATTCATGCCCTGAAGCTGCTTTGTTAGGTTTTGTGGGCGTGGCATGGACTGGCCCCACACCAACATAATCCACTTGATTATTTAGAGCAATCTCTAATTCTTGGGGATTGGTGGTTGACTGCCCAATGATGTACTGTGAAGCATCGCCGCCGTTAGCATTCAGAATTTGACGGACTACAGAAACTGGTAAATCCGTCTGTCCCACATGGATACCATCGGCTTTCACAGCGATCGCAATATCAACGCGATCGTTAACTAAAAACAAAGCATCATATTTATGGCAGAGGTCACAAAGCTGTTGGGCGATCGCATAGCGAGTGCTATCTTCACCATCCTTTTCTCGATACTGCACGATCTGCACACCACCTTGGAGAGCCGACTCCACAACGGAGACAATATTCTCTACGGGCATCGTCACCAGATATAAATTTGCAGCTTGTAATTTTTGGCGACGGATTTCACCAATATTGGTAACTTCATGGGTCAGTAATTGACTCTCAAGGGTATAGACCTGATAGCGCATTTGTTTCATCGCTTCTCCCATCGTGGGATCAACGACTTTGCTATATTCTTCTAAAACCCTGAGCGCTTCTTGTAAGCGTCCCATATTCGCTCTGAGGACAGCTTGGACATCAGCACGAACAGACTCATTTGCATGGCTCAAGCCTGTGGCGGGATCGTCGGGAGTATTACGGGCGCGACGAAATTCTTCTTTGTGCCATTGAGCAAGTTCTTGGCGCATGTGTTTGCAGCGATCGCACAAGTCCACATTTTCTAAGCCAAAGCGACACCATTCTTCGATGGTGCGTAGGGCTTCACGGGCGCGATCGAGGTTGGCATCGAGGATGCGGTAAATGATTTGTTGGGACATATAAACAAAAGGTGATACGCAAAAGTAGAGGCAATTCATGAATTGCCTCTACTTTTGCATTTGGTTAAAATTCAAAGTCAAATGCAGGTTCGGCGCGTAACTTGCCTAAGCCTAATTCTTTATCGTCGATGATCTTGATTTCGTAGTAGCCCAAGATATGTTGCGGTGCAGGATTACCGCGAGAAGCTCCAGTGATACCCATCGCGATGATTACACAGACATTGCCTTTAATAGTCTTGGCACGTTGTTTCCAACGTTTATGATGTTCACTATTGAGGGTTTGTTTGTCAAATTCGCCAAATAGATGGAGATCATCATTGCCCATAACCATTAAGCCAAGCTGACAAGCATTACCAAAGATATCCTCAGCAGGATTAAAACATAAAGACTGAATACCATCAAACTCCTTGATTTCTTCAATTAGTTCCAATGCTTTGGGACGCGAAGTTTGAATCATTAGCCCAGGTAAGCCTTCACCTTTACGGGCTGGGGCGATCGCGGTAACAGCCTCAGATAACTGTTGATGAATTGACGCATTGCGTAAAAATTCCACCTGTTCCCAAGGGATGGTCATCATATGGATCAGGGCATTTTCTGGCCAGAGATCCTCATTGATTAAGGGAGCATCATCCTCATCGTCATCTTCATCGACTAATTGATGTAACTCATTAGCCAGATCGGGCATAGTCTTAACGACAACCTTGATTGCTTCTTCAACATCACTATCAAGACTCGGTGCATAAATCGTATAAGTGCCTGAGAGACTAGCAAAATTAGAATTCAAGCGCTTATGGTACTGTTCCCAAAATTTATTTAAAGCCTCTAGCGACACCGTCAAGGCGATCGCCTCTTCGTCATAGAGATAGGGTCTACCGCCTTCGAGAGGGTGCAAAGCCCCATAAATCGGCTTCATCGGTGTAGTTGCCGCAGGTACAGATCTGATTTTGCCGCGAAATGGAAAAGGAGGAAAATCATCTTCCATTTCTAGCTCAGGGGTTTCAAAGAGATTGAATAGGCAGTCTTGATGCAAAAAGGTCTCTTCGATCTCATCTTCAGAGCTACCTGATACAATCCGATGCCGAAATTTGACTAGCGACTCTTCGGAACGGTAAAAAATTACGCCCTGCTCTAACCCCATCTTGCCCATGACGATCGCATAAAGGGTGTCGAGATCCCATTGATCAAGCTTGATCGAAATTACTTGATGATCCCACAGGGTATTCCAAGGAGCATTTCGCCATAAATGCTCAGATTGCTTATGCAAGGCTGCGGCAAACTTTTCTGGCACAACAGGTGGGTTTGCGGTAAAGCTTTCCAAAATATGCGAGAAAATTTCGTCAATTAAAGGTAAGCGCTCGACATATTCAACCGATATTCCCAAGTCCTGTAGTACGCCACGCAAATAGAACTGGAGTTCGCGATCGCATACCAAGATCTTTTGGGGCAGAGATGGCTGAGCAGGACTTTGAGGATGCTCGATCGCCTGTAGCAACGCACGGACAAAGGCTTCCTGACCCACTACCGAATCAACTACGTCCATAGAACGTACCATTCCCATCGAGCCGTCTACCCACAAAATGCAATGGGGCTTGGACTCTTCATCATGGGCATGGAGGGGAATAATGTTAGAAGAGTCTTGTGGTTGGCGGATCTTGGCTGGTAAGGCACGGCGATCGCCTTCCCAAACCGCAGATGACTGCTTGAGTTTTTTGAGGCGGCGAAGAGTAGATCGGTTTAGCGTGGTCATCGAAAATATTCTCTAGATTTGCCACTCTCACAGAAATTAGTAAGAATGCATTGATCGATTTAACTATGATATGGTGAGAAATTGCCAGATTTGATCAGAAATTATAGCAATCACTAGAGTGAAAATAGCCTAGAGGGATGTAATCCTTCCAACTTTCCAGATTTTAAAGATACAATTGCTATAGGTACGACCTAAAAATTGCAGTGCAAAGCGCTGTAATCATACTCAAAGAACTTTTAAAAAGTCCTTTGTATTCCTTTTGCTTGCAAAAGGCTGTAACCGATAACTAAAACAACCCAAAATATATTTCTGCATTTTTATGGACGAGCTAAAACCGATTTTCAATGAGTTCGTAGGGCAACCCGTTGCTTTCTTTGGTGGACTCGTTTCGGGCTTTCTCAAGCTCGATCTCCAACAAGATCCTTTAAAGGGTTGGCTAGAAAAGCAAGGAGCAACACCAACTACGGGGACTTCTGCTAGCAATAATGGCAAAAATGACGGCCCACAATCTATTTCTATCGATTAAAAAAAGGAGACGCAATGCGTCTCCTTTTTTAATCAATAGAAGTAGTGTGAGGCGGCGCGAAGCGCCGCCTCACACTACTTGCTTTTTATGCCCTAAAGCTATACCAAGAAAAACTTTTAAAATTTCCTTTGGTTTTCAGAAAGCGCAAAGCGCTGTAATTACCACAATATTAGAGAATAGGGGTAGCGCTTGCGCTAGCCCCTATTGTTTATGAAATACAGCTTATGTGGTTTCCCTATCTGTTGCTTGCGATCGCCTATCTTTTAGGATCTTTCCCCACAGGTTATTTGGTGGGACGGATGGCGGGTATAGACATTCGTGAGCTTGGCTCAGGCTCGACAGGCGCAACTAATGTCTGGCGCAATGTGGGCAAGTTGGCGGGAATTACTGTATTTGTGACCGATTTTGCGAAGGGGGCGATCGCCATTTACATGATGCAATCAGCGAATTACTTGCAAGCGCTCTTAGCTTCAACTTTTGGCTATACTCAAACAACCATTACCAATAATTTATCGCTATTTGTGATTGGGGCAGGAATGCTGGCTCTGATTGGTCATAGTCGCCCAGTTTGGTTAGGGTTTAAAGGTGGTAAGTCCGTGGCGACAGGGGTGGGAATTTTGTGCATGTTGAATTGGATCGCGGCGATCGCTGCTTTTAGTATTTGGCTGGCGACTATGGCAATTTGGCGTACTGTTTCGATTAGCTCGATCGCTGCGGCAGCCGCCGCTCCAGTTTTGATGTGGACATTGCAAGGGGATATTATTTATTCAAGTTTTGTAACTGTGGGCTGCATCTTTATAATTTGGCTGCATCGCTCTAATATCGAACGCATCCTCAACGGCACAGAGTTCAGTTTTAAAACTGAAAGCAAACCATAATAAAAAAGGGCGCGAAGCGCCCTTTTTTATTATGGTTTGCGCTGTAAATACGCTTGTCGTTGAGGCTGATCAAAATGCTCGATCGCATAGCGCAACATCTCACGGGGCATTTGGCTAGCATGTTGATCTAAAAATTCCAATAGAACAGGACGATTCTGCTTGCCTACTTCCCGCAACATCCAGCCTACGGCTTTATGAATGAGATGATGAGGATGTTGCAGTAATAATTCAGCGATCGCTAGGGTGTCTTGGTATTGTCCATGCTTAATAAATTTACCCGTTGTGACAATAGCAATCCTTTGCTCCCAAAGGCTAGCAGAATTCGCTAACTGATAGAGAATTTGGCGATCGCGCTGCAATAAATACATCCCCAAAATTGGATAACAAGTCACATCGACTAAATCCCAATTGTTAATAGCATGGGTATTAGCGAGATAGAAATCGACAATCGCTTGCTGTTGGATAGGAGTAGCCTTCGCAAACTGATAGGTCAAAATCAACAGCCCAGTCAATCGATATTCATGCCATTCACTGTTGAGAAGTTCTGAAATTTCTGCAAAACCTAAGTCACGATACTTTTTGGCAAGCTTACGCTGCTCAGGCATGGTAATTCCTAAGAAGCGATCGCCTTCAGCATATTGTCCTTGACCTGTTTGGAAATAGCCAGCAAGGGCGATCGCTTTCTGGGGATTGGCTAGTGCTTGCAGATCGGTTTGGAGAGTCATAAGCGTGTTAATAGGAGTAGGCTCTTGTTTACGACGATTAAGTTTGGGGATAGAGGCAGAAGGAGATGGCATAGTAATATAGAACACTGATCGCGCAAAAATTAGTCCTAAGCCTGTATGAGTTCAGTCAGCTTCCAGTCACTATCAAACTTTATCTGGTCTGTTGCTGACCTGTTGCGTGGTCCTTATCGTCCACCGCAATACGAGCGGGTGATGTTGCCGATGACGGTGTTGCGGCGCTTTGATTGTGTGTTAGAGGCAAGCAAGCCGCAGGTGCTAAAAAAATATGCTCAGCTTCAGGCAAGTGGCAAGATTACCAATGTGGACTCGACATTGAATTTTATTGCTAAGGATAAAAATGGTGAATCCTTGGGTTTTCATAACCATAGTCCCCTTGATTTTCAGATTTTGAAAGGTGATCCTGATAATGTGGGGCGGCATTTGCAGGATTACATTAATGGGTTTTCAGAGAATATTCGCAATATTTTTGATCGCTTTGAGTTTGCCCCAGAGATCGAGAAAATGGAGGAGTCGAATCGCCTCTATCTAGTGGTGGCTAAGTTTGCGGAGATGGATTTGCATCCTGATCGCGTGGACAATATCACGATGGGGCTGGTGTTTGAGGATTTGATTCGGCGGTTTAATGAGGCGGCGAATGAGACGGCGGGGGATCACTTTACGCCGCGTGAGGTGATTCAGCTTATGGTGAATTTGTTGATGGAGCCTGATGGGGATATTTTGACGGGCGGCAGTCCGATTGTGACGGTGTGCGATCCTGCCTGTGGCACGGGTGGGATGTTGGCGGAGGCGCAAAACTGGATTTTGGCGCATAATCAAAAGGCGATCTTGAAGGTATTTGGTCAGGATTACAATCCGCGATCGTTTGCGGTAGCGGCTTCGGATTTGTTGATTAAGGGACATAAGGATAGTCGGATTGAGTTTGGCAATACGCTGACTGCGCCGCCTTTTGCGGAAATTGAGGGTTTTGATTATTTGTTAGCCAATCCGCCGTTTGGGGTGGATTGGAAAGCGGAGCAGAAGGAGATTAGCCGTTGGAAGGATTTCAATGGTTATGGTGGGAAGTTGCCACGGGTGAATGATGGGGCGTTGTTGTTTTTGATTTATATGCTGTCAAAGCGTCAGGAGTATTTGCCCTCGGAGGATCTGCAACAAAATAAGCGGGGTTCACGGATTGCGATCGTGTTTAATGGTTCGCCATTGTTTACGGGTGGTGCGGGTTCGGGTGAGAGTGATATTCGCCGTTGGATTATCGAAAATGATTGGCTTGAGGCGATCGTGGCTTTGCCTGAGCAGATGTTTTATAACACTGGTATTGGTACGTTTATTTGGGTGGTGACGAACCGCAAGACTAAGCAACGCAAGGGCAAAATTCAATTGATCGATAGTCGGGACAGATGGCAACCGATGAAGCGCAGTTTGGGGGATAAGCGCCGCTATTTGGATAGTGCGATTATTGAGACGCTGACTCGCAAGCATGGGGAGTTTAGGGATTGTGAGACTTCTAAGATTTTTGATAATGCGGATTTTGGCTATCGCAGGATTACGGTGGAGCGTCCGTTACGTTTGCAGTTTGAAGTTACGGATGAGGCAAAGGAGGTTTTCTTGAATACTTTTCCTGAGCTTTACGATCCGATCGCTGAGATGGAGCGATCATTGGGGGATAAGATTTATTTGGATTGGAATGAGGTTTGGGTAAAGGTGCAGCGTATTTTTAAGGATTGTGGAGGCGGTTGGACGGCTGGGGCTAAGGGTGCGAAGCAAAAGCAGTTTTTCCGTAGTTGTTTTACGGCTGTCGATCCTGATGCTGCGCCTGTGATTGCGACGACGGGCGCGAAGGGTTTATTTTCTGTGGCAGATTTCCCTAGTTATGCTCAGTCAGAGTTAGATCGGGTGTTTGGGGTGTTTTACCCCCCTCAGTCCCCCCTTGCAAAGGGGGGAGGTTTGAGTTCTCCCCCTTCCAAAGGGGGAGTTAGAGGGGGTTCCGTTACCTATGAACCCGATCCGAGTCTGCGGGATAATGAGAATGTGCCATTAAAGGAAGATATTGTGTCGTTCTTTTTGCGAGAGGTGCGTCCCTATGTGGGTGATGCTTGGATTAATGCCGATCGCAAGTTGTGCGATGAGATTGATGGGGCGATCGGGAAGGTTGGCTATGAGATTAATTTTAATCGAGAGTTCTTTAAGTATCAGGCTCCGAGGGATTTGAAGGTTATTGATGCTGAGTTGGCAGAAGTTGAAAATAGAATTTTAGAGATGTTAAAAAAGGTGACAACGTGATTCAAGAAAATAAAATTCCTTGGCTAAAAGATGTCAATACAACATGGCAATGTTTTCAAGTAAAGCGAGGTTTTGAGACAGTACTTGGAAAAATGTTGCAACCTACTCAGCGAAATTTCGATGATATAGAAGTTCCTTATTTAAAAGCTTTGCATATTCATTGGGATGGAATCAAATTTGAAGATTTACCTGAGATGTGGGCAAACCAGTCGGAGATTAAACAACTTAGTCTAAAGCAAGGCGATCTTATAGTTTGTGAGGGAGGAGAAGTTGGTAGAGGCACGCTGTTAAATCGTCAACTTCCATCTAAATGTATTATTCAAAACTCTTTGCATAGAGTAAGAAACAAAGAATTAGGTGAGACTAGATTTCTTCGCTATATACTTCAAAGTGCGAGTGATATAGGATGGCTAGATGTATTGTGTAATCGTGCAACTATAAGACATTTTACAGTCGAAAAATTTAGTGAGTTCTGGATTGCAGCACCTTCAAAAAAAGAACAGAAATTAATTGCTGACTATCTCGATCGCGAAACCACACAAATAGACAACCTCATCGCCGCCAAAGAGCAAATGCTCACCCTGCTAGAAGAAAAACGCGAAGCCCTAATTAGCCAAGCCGTTACTCGCGGACTCGATCCTAATGTTTCTTTTAAGCGATCGGGATTAGACTGGCTAGGCGACATTCCGCAACATTGGCAAGTATGCCAACTAAAGAGAATTTGGGGATCTAATGACTATGGTATTTCTGAAAATATTCGTGGAGATGGAGAAATTAAAGTCCTAAGAATGACTTGTATTGAAGATGGAATTGTTGATTTATCTAAAGGTGGAGAAGTCGAAAGTGTAGATCCATATCTTCTTCTCAGAAAAGGAGATTTACTTTTTAATCGGACTAATAGCCTAGATCAAGTTGCTAAAGTTGGAATTGTACAATCAGATCCTGAACAACCTACAACATTTGCTTCTTACCTTGTTCGTATCCGTTCTAATGATTTAGCTTATCCTGAATTTCTAGCGGCTTACTTAAATTCTCAAGATTTCCTTACCTTTACTAGAAAAAATGCAATAGCTGCGATCGGGCAAGCTAATTTAAGCCCTTCCCGTTATGGAGAAATAAAAGTAGCAATTCCGCCAAAGTCCGAACAGAAAGAAATTGTAGACACGATTAACAAAGAACGTGAGAAAACCAAAGAGTTGGAAAATGCTCTTACTAATTCGATCGCACTTCTCAAAGAACGCCGTTCCGCCATAATCACTGCCGCAGTCACAGGACAAATTAGCATACAAGAAAAGAGCAAACACTCACAAAATGAGGTATCTCGATGAAAATTAATCGGATAGAGATCAAAAACTTCAAAAAATTTGCCGACTATGCCCTTGATTTGCACCCACAATTTACCCTGCTAGTGGGTGATAACGGTACAGGCAAAACCTCAATTCTCGATGCCTTAGCGATCGCCGCAGGAGTTTGGCTCGTCAACTCCCCCGATACCACTCTCAACAATAGCCGCCGCAACATCCTCACCTCAGAAATCCGCTTAGAAGCGATCGCTAATGATACGTTCACCCAATTCATTGAACGCAAACCCACCCAAATTAAAGCGATCGGCACAATCAACGAGCAACCTGTTCAATGGTTACGACAAATTAAAACGAGCGGCTCTCGAACTTCCAACACCGAAGCTCAAAAAGCCCTAGACATTATCTCTAGACTATTTCGACAAGTGGAAGCAGGCGAAAAAATCTGGCTACCTGTTATGGCTTACTACGGAGCAGGGCGATCGTGGCTACCCTCCAATCAACGCGACCCAAAAGCTCTAACCATCACCAACCCATCTCGCCGTTGGGATGCCTTTTATGATTGCTTTGAAGAACGGATCAGAATCGCCGATCTCCATACTTGGTTTCAAAAAGAAGCGATCGCTGCTGTAAATCGTCAAGGCAAAATGCGCCCCAGCTACGAAGTTGTAAAACTCGCTATTCTGCGCTGTATTCCCAATGCTGAGAACATCTGGTATGACCCAGAGCGATCGCAAATTGTTATCTCTATCCAGAATAATCCCCAACCTTTTAGCAACTTGAGTGCAGGACAAAAAATGATGGTAGCTCTTGTCGCCGATCTCGCCATCAAGATTGTTACTCAGAACGCTGCTTTTCTACCCAAAGAAATAGATACAGACAATCAAGCATTACCGCAAATCTTGCAGCAAACATCTGGGTTAGTCCTGATTGATGAAATTGATGTGCATCTGCATCCCAAATGGCAACGTCAAGTCGTCGATGATCTCAAAACCACTTTCCCCTCAATCCAGTTTGTTTGCTCTACCCATTCACCGTTTATCATCCAAGCGATCGAGCAAGGTGAGCTAAGAATTCTCGATCTTGGACTTGAGGATACTCAGTTTTTGGAATATGCCAATCAATCCATTGAAGACATTGCCGAAGATATTCAGTCAGTCGAAATACCGCAACAAAGCTTAAAAGCCCGTGAACTAGCTAGAGCCACAGAGAAATATTTTGATCTGCTTCAAAACCCAGAGACTGTAGAATCTGAGCAACTTTCGGATGCAGAAATAGATTATCGCCTCGCTGCTGCACCTTTTTCCAACAATCCTGGATTAAGTGCTTTTCTCAAACTGGAGGCAATGGCAAAGAAACAGGAGAGGCGCAAACATGAGACCCGTTGAACGTGGCACAGCACCTCGAACTTACTCTAAATATGGCGATGCTATTGGAGATCTAGAGGAAAGATTAGGAACCTATTGCAGCTACTGTGAACGCAGACTACCTGCAAGCCTAGCAGTTGAGCATGTTGTACCGAAAGATTTGCACCCAGAGTTAAAAACAGAATGGACTAATTTTTTATTGGGTTGCGCTAACTGCAATTCTGTCAAAGGAGACCAACCCGTAGAAGTCGATAACTTTCTCTGGTGCGATCGCGATAATACTTTTCTGGCTTTTGCTTATTCCAAAGGTGGATTTGTTCAATTAGCAGACAACCTGAATGAAGCGCAGAAAAATAAAGCACAAGCATTATTAGATTTAGTTGGATTGCAACGTCATAAAGCATCTGGCAGAAATAGACCAGCCCCAAGGGATAAGCGTTGGCAAGATCGTGAATTGGCATGGGCTTCAGCAGAGAGTTGTAGAAATAATTTTGAAATCTTAGGGCAAACCAATGAAGTTAGAGAACTTGTCTTAGAAGTTGCCAAATACTGTGGATTTTTTTCAGTATGGATGAATGTATTCAAAGATTATCCAGATGTAAAAAGAGAATTAATCAAAATATTTACAGGTACAGCAACATCATGTTTTGACGCAAATGGAAACCCGATAAACCGTCCAAATTCAATCATCTAAAAAATATTCTAAAAATATTCTTATGGCAACTAAATCTACATCTGAACAAGCCTTTGAAAATGCGATCGCCGATGTTTTATTAGCGTCTGGATATCAGCGTCACCCTTGTAATTAGCTTCGCAATTTGCTAAGATCTCATATATGCACATCATCACGCGATCGCGCCTTATTGAATTTTGGGAAAAGCATCCAGACTCAAAAACGAGTTTACTTCTTTGGCATAAAATCGCTATTACTGCCAAATGGCAAAACTTTATAGAAGTGCGTGAAGTTTTTGCCTCAGCCGATCAAGTAAAAAACCTGACAGTCTTTAATATCGGAGGCAATAAATACCGTTTAATTGCGTTCATTGATTATAAGTACCAAAAGATTTTTATTCGTAATCTTCTCACCCATGCCGAATATGACAGAAACGACTGGAAAAAAGATGACTGGTACGAATGAAACAATTAGCTATCTACAAAAAACTAAAAATTATGATTACAGCCGAACCTAATAATTACATCCAACTTCTACAAACATTTCCACCACGACCAATCAAATCAGAAAAGGACTTACTTGCAGTCCAAGAGATGATCGATCGCATAGTCGATGCTGACGAAATAACACCAGAACAACAAGACTACATCAATATTCTAGGTATGCTTATTTATGAATACGAAGAAAAGTATGTATCCATCCCCGATTTAAGCGGCGTTGAGTTACTCAAGGCACTAATCCATGAGTTTAACCTTCAACAAAAAGACCTAGTTCCAATTTTCAAAACAGAATCCATTGTGTCAGCAATTCTCAATAAAAAGCGTAAATTCACAGTAGAACATATCGAAAAACTAGCTAACTTTTTTCACCTCTCCCCTTCAGTATTTTTCAAGGGATAATCGTAGATTGCCATGAATAGAACATCTGAACAAGCCTTTGAAAATGCGATCGCCGATGTTCTATTAGCATCTGGATATCATCGTCATTTCTCACAGGAATTTGACCGCGAAAATGCCATTTTCCCAGATGAGGTACTTGCCTTTATCCAATTTACCCAACCCAAAGTCTGGGAGAAATTAGAGATTGCTCATGGTGACAAAACAGGCGATCGCGTTATTGCCGCCCTTTGTAAATGGATGGATACCAATGGCTCACTCAGTACCCTACGGCACGGCTTCAAATGTTATGGCAAAACCCTCCGCATCGCCTTTTTTAAGCCAGCCCACGGACTCAACCCAGAACTAGAAGCCCGTTACGCCGCCAACATTTTAGGATTCACCCGACAACTTTATTTCAGCCCAAAAAATCAACAATCCCTTGATGTTACTCTTAGTGTCAACGGCATACCATTAATTACTCTAGAACTCAAAAATCCTCTCAGTAACCAAACCGTAGCCGATGCGATCGCCCAATATCGTAGCGATCGCGATCCACGCGAAAAAATATTTGATTTCAAAAAGCGTACATTAGTCCATTTTGCTGTCGATACCGAAGAAGTCCACATGACAACTCGACTAGCTGGGACTTCCACCTATTTTTTGCCATTTAACCAAGGCAGAGACGGCGGTACTGGCAACCCAGCCGATCCCAATGGTCGCAACTATCGCACCGCCTACCTATGGGAAGAAGTCCTCCAACCCGATAGCTTGCTAGATTTACTCTCGCGCTTTCTCCACCTTCAAGAAGAAGAAAAACTCACCGATGAAGGCAAAAAGGTCAAAAAAGAAACCATGATCTTTCCCCGCTATCATCAACTAAAAGCCGTGCGCGATCTCGTTAGCGCCGCCGCGATCGAAGGCACGGGACATAACTATCTAATCGAACATTCCGCAGGTAGTGGCAAAAGTAACACTATTGGTTGGTTAGCCCATCGTCTCTCATCGCTCCACGATGTTAATGATAAGCGCGTCTTCGATAGTGTCATTGTCGTGACCGATCGCCTTGTCCTCGATCAACAATTACAAAATACCATCTATCAATTCGATCACCGTCAAGGCGTAGTCCAGAAAATCGAAGAAGATTCGCGCCAACTAGCTGAGGCACTAGAAAATGCTGTTCCCATTATCATCACCACCCTTCAAAAATTCCCCTTTGTCGCTCAACAGCTTGCCAAAATGTCTGAAGCGCGAGGTGAATCAACTAAAAGCCGATTACCCACGCGCAAATGTGCCGTCATTATCGATGAAGCGCACAGTTCCCAATCTGGTGAAACTGCTACCAAACTGAAAGAGGTACTTGGCGGCGAAGAGTTACACCAAAAAGCCCAAGAACTTGCCGCAGAAGAAGGCGAATCAAACTTAGAGGCTCTGTATCGCAGTATGGTCAAGCGCGGCAATCAGCCCAATATTAGCTTTTTTGCCTTCACTGCCACTCCCAAACATAAAACCCTAAAAATCTTTGGGCGCGATGGCGCACCCTTTAGTAAATACACGATGCGTCAGGCGATCGAAGAGGGCTTTATTCTTGATGTCCTCAAAAACTACATCACTTACAAAACCTACTATCGACTGCTAAAAGCTTGTGAAGACGATCCCAATGTTGAACGCAAAAAAGCCGCCAAAGCCCTAAGTCGTTATATGCGTCTTCATCCCCATAATATTTCTCAAAAAACGGAAATTATGGTGGAGCATTTTCAAAATTACAGCCGCCATAAAATTGGTGGTCGGGCTAAGGCTATGGTAGTTACAGGCTCACGTTTAGAAGCCGTCCGCTATAAGCAAGCCTTCGATAAATTAATCAAAGAAAAAGGCTATGACATCAAAAGCTTAGTTGCCTTCTCTGGAACCGTAGTTGATGACAAAATTCCCGAAAAGACCTATACCGAGCCAGAAATGAATGGCGGTATAAGGGAGAAAGATTTACCCGAAGAATTTGCGACTAGAGACTATCAAGTGCTGCTGGTTGCTGATAAATATCAAACTGGCTTCGATCAACCTTTGCTACACACAATGTATGTGGATAAGAAACTTGGAGGCATACAGGCTGTTCAAACCTTATCTCGACTTAATCGTACTCATCCTCTCAAAAAAGAAACTTTTATTCTCGATTTTGTCAATGATCCTGAAGAAACTCAAAAAGCCTTCAAAGTTTATTTTGACGGGGCAACTATGGGCGAAGAAGTCGATCCCGATCGCTTATATCAAATTCAAAATGAGCTAAATGAGGCGGCAATTTATTTAGACCCAGAGGTTGACCAGTTCTGTGAAATATTTTTTGCACCCAAAAAACTTCAAAGCCAAGCCGATCACAAAATCATGAATGCAGCGATCGACAAAGCTGTTAGTCGCTTTCAGGATTTGCTCAAAAATCAAGAGGACGAAGCCGAATTATGGCGCGGTAAAGTACAGGCTTTCTGCAACCTTTACGCATTTCTAAGTCAAGTAATTCCCTATCAAGACAGTGACTTAGAGAAGCTATACACCTATCTCAAACACTTAGCCCTGAAATTACCAAAAAGAACATCAAGTTCAGGCTATCAGTTTGACGATGAAGTTCAACTCGCCTACTATCGCCTCCAAAAGATTAGCGAAGGCTCTATCAGCCTCAAGGTCGGCTACGCAGCCAAACTTGATGGACCAAAAGAAGTTGGCAGTGGCAAAGTCAGAGAAAGTGATGTTCCCCTCTCCCGTCTGATCGATCTGATTAATGAAAGATTTGGAGAAGAGCTAAATGAAGCCGATCAGCTATTTTTTGACCAGATTACTGAAGTTGCCGCCCAAGTTGAGGCGATCGCTCAAGCCGCCCAAGCTAATCCTATTGAAAAATTTCAACTGGTTTTTAGCCAAGTACTAGAGTCACTCTTTATCGAGCGGATGGAATTAAATGAAGATCTGTTTGCTCGTTACATGAATGATCCTGAATTCAAAGAACTAGTATCTCAATGGTTAGGACAGCAAGTTTATTCGCGCATCCCAAAAACTATTTCTTATCCAATCAAGAAAAAAATCAGGAAGACTAGTGTTGGAGATTAATCTACAATGCTTTGCGCTCAAACACTTTTAACCTAAATTCGCTATACATAGCGCTTAATATCTCCATAGGCTCGATAGAAACCACCTCGCGCAGACTCGCGCAACTCCTGCACCCAATACTTTGCACCCTCTTCCCGAATATCCCGTGGAAACTGCACAAACCAATCAGAGTTGTATCCTTCGGAAACAGCCCGTACTCGTAGTTCACTTCCTTGTCGAAAACATTCAACGATTACGCCTTGACCTGATGTGATGGAACTTGCGGAACTGGTAGTTTCCATGGGTGTATTCACAGAGGCTGCCGAGGATGAAGCCTTAGCCTCAATTTGTCGAGTTTTCGGTAATTCCCCTGTCTGTGCCGAGGCGATCGCCTCAGTCGAAGCATCAACACATGCCAAAACGCCATCGGTAGTTACAAGATAGAGGCGATCACCTAAAAACTGCATCGAGAGAGCTGAACCACAGCCCGTTCCCAATTTCCAAAGCCGCTTACCTGAGGCTTCAAAGCAATAGATCGAAGAAGAACTATCTCCTGCAAAGACATATTTCCCACCCTTGGAAGCGGCACAGGAATAGACGGAAGCATCACAGGCATAAATTTGTTCTACTTCACCTTGCTTACTTAAGCGATAGAGTTTCTTGGCTGAAGTTCCCGCATAGACTCCTTCTCCTTCTAGCCAACCAAATAGAACCGCGCCATTAGTTGTTTGTTGCCATAGTTGCCTTCCTGCGTCTAAATCGTAGGCGGTTACGCCTTCATAATGCCCATGATAGAGATTTGTGCCATCGCAACGCACCATCCAGCCTGCTTGTCCTTGGCTGAGTCTTGTCCATTGCTCCCCTGTTGGTTCGATCTTGACGATCGCGCCATTGGCATCGGAAACCGCTAGCGTACCGTCGTAAATATCGAGCCAGTAAATGTCAATATTTGGGTCGATTTCGTAGGCGAGACGAGGTAATTTGCCGCTGAGGTCATAAACATTGCCATCATCGCAACCTACGTAAATCCAAATGTCATCGGCAACTATACATTTCACACCTTCAGGCAATTGGAACTGGTTATTGATCTGCCCTTGGTGATCTAAATTAAACACTTGTCCCCGTTGATTCCCCAGCCAACAGCGATCGCCATCGATAAAAATGCCAAAAGCTGTTGAGTCAGACCGAAATGACCACAAAATGGGGGCGCGGGTTGCGGTAGAGGCAACACTTTCTACAGAACGACGGGTCACCACCGATCGCTTTTGCCGCTCTCCCATCACCGCAGGTGCATAACCTTTACGTTTTTTTTCATTAATTTTTTTGGTTGCTTCAGCTTGAGCTTTTTCGGCAGTGGGATAGGTTTTGTTTTGTTGTTGACCTTTATCGCCAATGCGTCCGTAGCGAATTCGCACCTCCGCACCCTCAACGATGACCTCATAGAACTTGTGCGATCCTTGATCGCCTTCCGATAGTTCTAGATAAGTGATGTCTAAACTCATAGTTTTACTGGCGGCGATCGCCTATGTGTTGACTTGTATGTGCTTACTGGATTAATACCAATTCACGAAAGTGTAGCAACACTTTTGTGAATTGGTATTAATCCAGTAAGGGTTTTAAAAACAAAAAATGGCGTAGCCATTTTTTGTTTTGGTATAACCAATTTTGCCCGATTGCTTGACTTAACGAGCAGTTGCCTTACAAAACTTCAATTCAGCTATTTGCGCGATCGCTTCTTTGAACTATATTCTTAGAGCATGATGACAAACTACCGACCACCCAAAAGATGGCTGTATCCCATCGGAAAATTGTCCAAACTTGCGGCTGCGATCGCCCTCGCTGCATTTGCCTATATTCCTACTTCCGCAAAAGCTGAAACCTATATTAATAACCGTACCTGTCCTGCGGACTTTCCGAGCTTAAGTAAAGCTCTAGCTAAGGATTTACCAGACTATCTCAATCGCGTTTACAGTCGCTTAAGGATTAAACGCGAGGTGATGACCATCAGTCAGCCAGAGCTAGAGCCTTTGCCCCTTGCCCCCGATCAAGCCAGCGATCGCCTACCGCAACAGATATTTCTATCGATCTTAGAAAGACAAACGGGTAAAACCGAAACATCACAGCGAGCTTACTGGTTATTTGTAGTTCCTACTTCTAACGGTTGGCGGCTAGCGATCGCCTTTATGCGAGTCGGACAAGCGCCGCCTGTGGATGTCAGTGATGCGGCGATCGCTGATGCGGCGAATAAGTGGTTACGAGACTATTGCGATCCTCGGTATAAACTCTAGGATAATAAATGTCGGCTTCGCCGACATTTATTAGTTTGAAAATTATGTCTTTATTTGAAACTGTGCGATCGCAAATGCCTATGGAAGTTCCATCGCAGTTAGAACGCATGGATGCTTTTTGGAAAAGTTATCGTCAAGGTGATCAAGCGATCGCCAAAGTAGTCCATACATCTCAGGAAAAGTTAGGCGACAAAGATTTTGATGCGATCGTCTGTGGTGGCACATTGGGCATATTTATCGGCTGTGCATTGCAGCGTCGAGGCTGGCAGGTGGCGATTATTGAACAGGGGACATTACGGGGTAGGGCGCAGGAATGGAATATTTCCCGCAAGGAATTAAACGCATTTTTAGAATTAGATTTACTCACAGAAGCAGAACTAGAAAAGGCGATCGCGACTGTTTATAATCCTGCGAGAGTTGGCTTTCAAGGTGGAAAAGATCTCTGGGTGCGGGATATTCTCAATATTGGCGTTGATCCTGTTTATCTATTGGAAGTTCTGAAACAAAAGTTTTTAGATGCTGGTGGCAAGTTATTAGAACAAACTGGATTTAAACAGGCGATCGCCTACGCTGACGGTGTGTCTGTAGAAGTTGCTCTCACCGATGGCGGCCCCTCTCCCAAAGAGGGAGAGGGGAACAAGAAAATTACTGGACGATTATTACTGGATGTGATGGGGCATTTCTCGCCGATCGCCAAGCAAGCGCGATCGCTAACACAGGGCAACATCAAACCCGATGGAGTCTGTATGGTGGTGGGAAGTTGTGCGAAGGGAATGCCCGATAAATCCTATGGCGATTTGATTTACAGCTTTACGCCGATTCAAAATCAATGTCAGTATTTTTGGGAAGCTTTTCCAGCTAAAGATGGTAGAACTACTTATATGTTTACCTATGTGGATGCCGAACCACAACGTCCTAGTTTTGCTCAATTGATGGAAGACTATCTATTTTGGTTACCGAAATATCAGGAAATAGAACTTAGCAAACTGGAATTCCAACGAGTTCTCTTTGGCTTCTTTCCATCTTACAAACAAAATCCTTTGCAAACACCTTGGGATCGAATTTTGCAAGTGGGTGATAGCTCAGGGATGCAATCTCCGCTTAGTTTTGGTGGTTTTGGAGCGATGGTGCGGCATTTACCACGCTTAACTGATGGAATTAATACAGCGCTGCATCATGACTTATTGTCCAAAGAAAATCTGCGATCGCTACAGCCCTATCAGCCAAATCTGTCGGTAACTTGGCTATTCCAAAAATCGATGAGTGTTGCTGTCAATCAACAAATCGAAAGCGATCGCATTAACTATTTGCTAGGTGTAACGTTTACGGCAATGGAGAAACTAGGCGATCGGGTTCTCTATCCATTTTTGCAAGATGTAGTACAGTTCGTTCCCCTCGCCCAAACGATGCTTGCGATGTCTATCGCCGATCCTGTACTAGTTTTAAAGATCATGCAACAGGTGGGCATTCCCACCTTACTAGATTGGCTAAAGCATTATCTAGGATTAGGCGCATACAGCTTTTTAAATCAACTTGGGCAAAAAATAGAACCTGCGATCGTCAATCTTCTACCTGAACAAGAATATCAATGGCAACGTCAGCTTGACGCATGGCACTACGGTTCAGGTGGCGACTATTAAGAATAAGTGGTGCGGCGCGAAGCGCCGCACCACTTATTCCCTAAACCCAAGAATTGAGTGGCGGCGCTTTGCGCCGCCACTCAATTCTTGGGTTTTAAAACTTGCTTTGCTATATCAGTCTCAAAATTAGGTAATATAGCCCCATAGGTTGGAGTGTGAGTATAAAAACTTATCATATCCATTCAAAAATACATCTGGAGAGAAAATCCCTTGCGTCAGTTTGGTGTGCTTGGTCTGCCCGTACATATTCATGACAATTACCGTGATTGGCTAGCTCAGAGACTACAAGCTAGCCAAGGTACACATGTGGTCACCATTAATGCAGAAATGACCATGCAGGCTCAAAAAAATCCTGATTTGGCAAATGTAATTAAGCAGGCTGAGTTAGTTGTGCCAGATGGCTCAGGAGTTGTGCTGTATCTGCGATCTCAAGGTCAAAAGATCAACCGTTGTCCAGGAATTGAGCTATCGGAGCAGATTGTACAGGTCGCCGCCGAAAAGCAATGGCGCATTTTCTTAATCGGTGGCGCACCTAATGTTGTGGATACTGTAGTCAATATCTGGCAGCAAAAATGGACGGATATGGCGATCGCTGGAATGCATCACGGTTATTTTGATGACATGCTCGAACAGCAAATTTGCGAACAGTTACAAAGCTCTCAACCCGAACTGATCCTTGTGGGTTTGGGAGTACCTCGTCAAGAGCTATGGATTCAAAAATATCGTTATCTATGTCCTAACGCTGTGTGGATCGGCGTGGGTGGTAGTTTTGACATTTGGTCAGGGTTAAAAACTCGCGCTCCTGAATGGTTTAGTAATAACAATCTAGAGTGGCTATATCGGCTTTATCAAGAACCTTGGCGATGGAGAAGAATGTTGTCTCTACCGCATTTTGTCTGGTGCGTCACCAAAGATTCTCTATTCAAACCCAAGAAAGGACTCACGCAGTAGCCCTGCACTCAAGTGCGTGCAGTCTTAAAGCTTAAACCCGTTTCAACGGGTTGCTTAGAATTATTTAGAATTGTTATGTAGTCCACTTCAGTGGACTTAAGCTTTTAGGCAAGAACTCAAGTTCTTGCCTAAAAGCTTAAGTCCTAACACTTAAAAAGACTATGCAACATCACCATACTTCGATTAAAACTGCGGATATTTTTCAGGCGATCGCTTTTTATGAGGCGTTAGGTTTTGAGGTAACTGAGCGCTTTACAGCAGGGATTACGCTAGCTTGCTGGATGAAGGGTGCAGGGACTAATCTCGAACTAATGCAAGTTCCTGAGCCAAAAAACACCCCAAATCCGTTTGGTGATGAGCATTATGTGGGGTACTATCACCTATCGTTTCATGTAGAAAATTTGCAAGTTTTTTTGCAAGATCTAGTTAATAAACTCGGCAAAGTCAAATTATTATTACCACCACGAGAACAAACCATAGGTGATCGCACCTATCAAGTAGCTTTTATCGCTGATCCCGATGGGCTTCCAATTGAGCTAATGGAAAAAAGAAATTGAAACTGCTTTGCAGTCTCATCCGAAAACACAAAATATCTACGCCATTTTGTAATTTCGTCTACACTAGCTATTACAAATCCCAGAAGATGAGTGGCGGCGCAAAGCGCCGCCACTCATCTTCTGGGATTTGGTTTTAAGTATAGCTATAGCCACCTGTATCAGGACAAATCAAAACCCAAATAGTGTGAGGCGGCGCTTCGCGCCGCCTCACACTATTTGGGTTTTATGTCCTAACAAGAATGGCGACAGCTATAAAAATTGCTTTGCTATAAAAACCAAAAAAGCCGTCACCAATTGGTGACGGCTTTTTTGGTTCTCAAAAACTACCAGCTAGATTTAACTACACCTGGTAACAAGCCTTGGTGAGCCATCTCACGCAAAACGTTACGGCATAAGCCAAAATCTTTGTAATAGCCACGAGGACGACCAGTAGCCCAACAACGGTTACGGTGACGGGTAGGGTTGGCGTTACGAGGAATTTGTTGGATTTCACGGTGTACAGCAACTTTTTGTTGTTGTGTCAGTTCAGGACTGGCAAACTTTTCTTTGAGTGCTTCGAGCTTAGTTGCATATTTTTCAACTAACTTAGCGCGCTTTTTTTCGCGCTCGATCATGCTTTTCTTAGCCATTGCGGTTCTATCAGGTGATGTAGAGGTAAAAGTCTAAAAATTTAATACAATTCGCGACAGTTACCGATCATAACCTAAATCGTCAATTTATAGCCAATCTATTGAGCAATTCTCGTTATAAAAAATAATTTTTTTGAAAGTCCACCCACTGCGGGCTTTCAAAAAAATTATTTTGGTGTTTTCAATGCCGAAATTGCTATAGGCTGGTCACAAAAATTTTGGGTTTGGGTTTGCATCAAAACCAAAAGACGAGTGGCGGCGCTTCGCGCCGCCACTCGTCTTTTGGTTTTACGACCTAACAAGACTGACTACAGCCTATATAACTTGGCGCGATCGCGATCGCTTCAATGAGCTAAACGCTTACACACAAATTTAGATTAATATAACTGCATAGTAAGTGACCTAAACGATTAAGCAACTTTGAGCTATGACAACTGCAAACCAAGGAAATCGCTCTTTCTGGCGCTTGATCATTAACGATACAACAGGTTTTGTAGTAAAGCGTCTGGGACAAGCGATTATTGTCGTTTTAGGCGTGTCAATTTTAAGTTTTTTTGCAATTACTAAGTCCCCTGGAAATTGCTTTTCCGAACTGCGAAATAATCCTAGTACGCCTAAAAAGACCATTGAACAGTTAGAAAAGCAACTAAACTACGATAAACCTGAAATAGTGCAGTATCTCCTGTGGTTGCAAAATACTTTAGGTGGTGATTTAGGAGTACGTTGTCAAGGCTTAGCACCTGTCACACCACTTATTGTCGAACGTGCTGGCAATACATTGATAATGTCGCTTGCTTCCTTATTCACGACATGGCTTTTGGCAATACCGCTCGGTATTTACAGCGCCGTTAAACAAAATACTTTGAGCGATCGCCTGATCCAAATAGTGAGCTATGCAACGCAGGGTTTCCCTAGCTTTGTATTGGCAATCTTATTGTTAATGTTGGCACAAAATACAGGCTGGTTTCCTGTAGGCGGTATGACTAGCATCGATTTTGCCGATCTCTCACCCTTTGGTAAGTTTCTCGATATTAGCCATCACATGATCTTGCCCATTTTGACTTTGACAGTAGTTAGCTTTGCAGGATTGCAAAGGATTATGCGCGGTAGTTTGCTAGATGTATTGCGGCAAGACTACATCAAAACAGCCCGTGCCAAGGGGTTACCTGAGAATAAGGTAATCTATGTCCATGCTCTCCGCAATGCCATCAATCCTTTAATTACTTTGTTGGGATTTGAGTTTGGGGGATTACTAGGTGGAGCATTTATTACAGAGTTCTTTTTTAGCTGGCCGGGATTAGGCAAGTTATTGCTAGATGCAACCAAAGAAAAAGACACGAATCTAGTCATGGCAGGACTAATGCTGGGAACTTTGATGTTAGTAGTCGGTAATCTCATTGGCGACTTATTGCTTAAGGCTGTCGATCCACGGATCAAGCTTGATGACATGGAATAAAATCTATAAAGTGTCGCTTATGGTTAGCAATGTTTCCTTTACATGATGACAATCCCACCCAAGATACTTCTGTAGTTGTCTATGCGTTGATTTTGGTGAATGTGCTGATTTTTGGATATCAGGTCAGTTTGCCAAACTTTCAACTTGGTGAATGGCTAGACAATTGGGCTTTAGTTCCAAAGGAATTAATTGCTAACCCTTCAAAAGAAGCGATCGCTTTATTCTCATCGCAATTTCTCCATGCCAGTATCTTCCATTTAGTTGGGAACATGTGGTTTCTCTATCTATTTGGGAATAATATCGAAGATCAACTTGGGCATTGGAAGTTTTTATTTTTCTACTTGCTTTGTGGAGTTGTGGCAGGACTGGTGCAGGTAATCACAGCCCCCACATCGCTAGTGCCAATGGTGGGTGCTAGTGGAGCAATATCAGGTGTAATGGGTGCATATCTGATTAGATTTCCGCGTGCAAGGATTTTGAGTCTAGTATTTTTAGGGATTTTTATAACTGCGATTCCTATTCCTGCGGCTGTGTTTTTAGGTTT
Source organism: Phormidium tenue FACHB-1050 (assembly GCF_014696925.1). Classification (GTDB taxonomy): domain Bacteria; phylum Cyanobacteriota; class Cyanobacteriia; order Pseudanabaenales; family Pseudanabaenaceae; genus Pseudanabaena. Next base: position 96,895 of record NZ_JACJQY010000016.1, read on the forward strand.
ATGGATTGCAGGACAAACTGTTTATGCAGCAATGGCAAATCCCAATTTACCAGGGGTGGCTTATTTCGCTCATATTAGCGGTTTTGTAATTGGCACGATCGCCATGCTTTTACTCTCAAGGCTTTCTAAAGATTCTAAAGAATAGTAACAACGAGTAGGCTATCCCTATGTGAATTATTTATAAGACATAAAACCCAAGAATCGAGTGGCGGCGCTTCGCGCCGCCACTCGATTCTTGGGTTTTGGTTCGTACTAGCTAAATCTTTTTTTGTTATAGAAGTTTATTTGGGGTGAGAAAAGCAAAAAGTAAATATCAATAAAAATACGGTAACTTCACGGGAATACCGTATTTAGTAAGATACAATACTCTTCAACGTAATACAAATAAATCTACTGTTTGTCGATAGGGTATCTGATGATTTATCTTGCAAAGACTACTGGGCTTACCTATAAGCGTCGTGAAATGCTGCCCCGCAAAACTAACTATCTCTGGAAAATTGAGTCTGGGGTGGTGCGATCGCTAACGTGGAATGAGGATGGTCAAGTAATTTGCTCAGGGTTATGGACTGAGGGTGATCTCATTGGCAGTGAGTTGTCACAATTATTTCCTTACGAAATGGAATGCTTAACTGATGTGCAGCTAACCGAAATTCCGCGATCGCATTGGGGAGATTATGTTGAGTCAATTATTCGCCGCAATCAAACCAGTGAGTTTTTGTTAAAGATTGCCCATAGTCGAGCTAAGGATGAGGCTTTAAGGCTGTTATTAGCTTGGCTAACCGATCGCTTTGGTGAAGAGGATCATCGCCATGGCAAGTTAATCACTCTGCAATTAACACATCAAGAACTTGCGGAATTAATTGGTTCTACTCGCGTTACGGTCACACGCATTATCAATGATCTTGAGAAGATGGGTTTCTTATCTCGTAAAGGACGCAAGCTCAGATTTTTGGCGGAGTCTACTGAGCAATGGCACTATGAGATTTAATAAAAGCCTCTATAGGCGTTTCAGAAAGGTCAAACATCATAGCCAACTCAACCTCTTTAACACAAAGTATTTCACACGCTTTAGACCTCCGAGGCTGAAATTCTCGCTAGTCAAGCATTTTAAGCATTACAGCCAGAATTTCTTCCCGAAACGCCTATTGAGTCAAAAAATTAATTCACTACATTTTTTATGTCTAAGTACTCACCACAATCTATATCTGAGTCAAAAGAAGTAACATTAAAAAAAATTTTGGTGATTCTCTCTCTGCTTACTGCCTTTGGTTTATTAGCGATCGCTATAAGCAACTTGCCATTAGTCACTTACTGGGACAGCATAATTCTCAAAAAAGTCCATAATTTGCAAAGCCTAGAACTAGATCAAATTGCGATCGCCTTGACCCAAACCGCTGGAGCTATGGGTATCCTCGCCATTACTTCCTTGCTGAGTATGGGTTTAGTCTGGTGGAAACAATGGCGATCGCTAGGCTATGTCTGGCTAGTGATCATTGGTGGAGGCTTGATTACCTTTCTTGCAAAACTTCTCTTTCATCGCGCTCGTCCTGATGAGTGGGTTTCCCCTTTGCCACAGCCAGACTTCTCTTTTCCTAGTGGTCACGCGATGCTGAGTATGAGTCTAGTGATGGCGATCGCAATTCTGATTCCTCAGAGACATTGGCGATTAATTTGGTTAGTCACGGGTGGAATTTGGTTTATGGCGATCGCTTGGACAAGGCTATATTTGGGTGTGCATTATCCTAGCGATATTCTGGGTGGCTGGTTATTGGCAATTTTTTGGGCGATCGCTGGTGGTTTCTTAACTAAGGTGAATGTTAAGCTATAGCTAAATTCATCACGTTTGCTCACCTAAGTCTCAATCCTATGTTTACCGAAGTTCAAATCGAGAACTATAAGTCTATCCACAGTCTCAAGATAAATTTGGGTCGGGTTAATGTGTTTATTGGTGAGAATGGTTGTGGGAAGAGCAATATTTTAGAAGCGATCGCTTTAGCTGGTGCGGCAGCAGGTAATAAGTTAGATAATGAGTTTTTGGCTCCTAGAGGGATTAGAGTTACTGAACCAGAATTTATGCGATCGGCTTTTGATAAAGAAAATATTGACAGAACAATCAAGCTCCTTCTACAAGACTCCAAGAAATTTACTTTGAGATTTGCGCTACACAATGAAAATAAACCTTACTCCAAATGGAGTCAGGTATTCAATATGCTTAACTATTATGCAAAAATTTTGGATGTTCTAGATGAAAAAACTAGTGATTCAGAGGAACCGACTATAGAGCGATCCATTTTAAGCGTCATAAAGAAAGTCACGGAAGAATATATTAGAAAATCACTCAAAGAGAAAATACCTTATACTGAATATGAGTCTAAGCATAATTTAGACGAGGAAATATTCACGCAATTTTTACATAATACAACTAGAAAAATTTTAAATAATGTATCAAATGAAGTAAAAGAAAGTGAATCAATCTTAGAGGATTTTTTAATTTATTCACCTGAAAATTCTTCATTACGAACCTTTGAAGAAGAAGGTCAAATTCAACCATTAGGTGCTAAAGGGCAGGGGTTGCTCAAGCTTTTAAGAGTTTTAAATAGTAGTCCAGATAAAATTAATGAGGTTAAGCAAAAGCTTGAACTTATTGATTGGTTTGACGATTTTAAAATACATCAAGATTTTGATATAGAGAGAACTATTCAAATCAAGGATCGATATTTAGATAAAGAATTGCCGTACTTTAATCAGAGGAGTTCTAATGAAGGCTTTTTGTTTTTGATGTTTTACTTTGCTTTGTTTGTTAGCGATGATACGCCCAAGTTTTTTGCAATTGACAATATTGAGAATTCTCTAAATCCTAAACTATGCACAAGACTAATCCAAGAATTAGTAGAACTAGCTAAGAAGTATGATAAACAAGTTATATTCACAACACATAATCCTGCGATCTTAGACGGATTAGATTTACATGATGATGAACAAAGGCTTTTTACGATTTATCGAAATATTTATGGTCATACAAAAGCAGAACGTATATTTGCACCACAGCCATTAGATGATGAGGATCCAGTGCCATTATCAGAGGCTTTTATGAATGGATACATTGGAGGACTACCAGATAATTTCTAATATGAAAAAGCGTACTTTTGCAGGAATTGTTGAGGGAGTGACCGATAAGAGAGTTATTACTAATATCTTAGCTGGATATTTTAATAACCCTGACATCAAAGTTACTTGGCTTCAACCAAGGGATACTATTCCTAATACCAAAGAACCACCAGCAGGTTGGACAAGAGTTCTTAAATATTGCAAGACAAAACAATTTAAAGATTCATTTCAAGAGAATGAGTATGTCATTATTCACATAGATACTGATGTTTCACCAAAGGAAACTTTTGATATTGCTCATCACGATGAAAATGGAAACTTATTAACACCTGAACAGCTAATTGCAAAAGTAGTAAACAAATTTAGATTGCTAATTGGTGAAGATTTTTATGATCAGTATGAAGATAAAATTATTTTCGCGATCGCAGTTCACTCGATAGAATGCTGGTTAATGCCTCTTTGCATTCCAGAGAAAAAATCAGAAATCAATGATTGTATGAATGACCTAAAACGAGATTTACCAAACTTTAAGCCTAAAGACCATAAATATTATCAGACAATCTCTATGGAATATGCCAATACCAATTCGCTCCTAAAGCTTTATCCAGAAAATCCCAGCTTGAAGATTTTTATTGAGAAACTTGCGAGTAGAAATATTGAAATCTCTGAAGAATCATAATTTAATTGAAGGAAGTAATTGATAGGTTTTGCTTTCGTAGAGGATGTAAATGCCTAGCGCAATAAGGACAAAAGGCACGATCACATCACTGTATTGTGCAAGGAATTTAACGATCGCAGGATGACTACTGATACTTTTGGCGGCATAACACCAAACTGTGATCAAAATCAAAAAAGTAGCGATCGTAATTGAGAGAGTAACGGCATTGCTACTCGCAAATAAAGGAATATAAATACCAATATTGTCGCCGCCATTGGCAAAAGTGACAGCCGCCACATGATAAGTCTGTGGGGCGATTAGAGACGATTTCCTCTGTTCAGGAATCGTACAAGTTTGCACAGTTACTTCTTCTTGTTTTTGGAATAAATCCTTGAGCCCGATCGCGATCGGTAATAGTCCTAAAAGTCCAATCCATTTAGGATCAATAATCAGACCACCTAAATACGCTGGTAAACTCGCTAAGAGAATTAGTCCAAAACCTAAGTACTGACCAATCAGAATATGACGCGGACGAAACTTATCATCAACTTGGGCAAAGAAAATTGTGAGAATGAGAATGTCATCGATATTTGTAGCAGTAAAAGCAGCAATTGCGATCGCCACAGTACCGATAATCCATTCCATATTTTTCCTCAAGCTAATAATCATTAGGAGTATATAGCAACGCAAGAGATAGATAGGACAAATTAAAACTAAAAAGATGAGTGGCGGCGCTTCGCGCCGCCACTCATCTTTTTAGTTTTATGTCCTAAGGAATGAAAAACAAATAACTTGTGCAAATTAGGATAATCTCAGACAAAGAAAGAAAAGGAATAATTTTGGGTTATTACAGCGAAGAACTTGAGACAGAGA
>NZ_JACJQY010000017.1 GCF_014696925.1 Phormidium tenue FACHB-1050
CCAGATGGTCTATGTCTTGTACGTCTATCTCTGGCATTTGGCTATTTTGATTGCTCTTTATTAAAAATACCTTATTTCAAATTTAACCTGCTGAATCTAGGTTTTAAAACAATTACCAAGCAAAGAGAAAGGCGGTGCTTCGCACCGCCTTTCTCTTTGCCTAATATAGCAACGCAAGTTTTGCTTAGGACATAAAACCCAAGAATCGAGTGGCGGCGCTTTGCGCCGCCACTCGATTCTTGGGTTTTGGTTTGTACTAGCTAACTCTTTTTTTTGCTATATCAATTCATGAAAGTGTGACAACACTTTTGTGAACTAAAAACCAAACCCAGTAAGGGTTTAAAAACAAAAAAATGGCTTAGCCGTTTTTTGTTTTGGTATTAGTAATCATCCCTCACTGCAAACGTAATCGTTTGTTTGGTCACGACATTAATAACTGTACTTGGTTCAATCACTGTCACCTGCGGTGCTGTCACATTACCAACTAGCACCGAAGCAGCCGCACCACCAAGAATATCGATGATCTGCACATTGCCACGCAACACGCCACCAAGAACCGCACCTGCGGCTCCACCAATTCCAGCATCGGTCAAAATTGCACCCGCACCAGTTTCGCGCGGATCTTTCATGTCATTAATCAACGCTGATTCACCCTGAAGTCTTACAGTTGAACCTCGACTAGTAAACCTTTGGGCAATAAACCTAGAACCTCCCTCGGCAGGTACAAACTGTCCCTCGATCACTGCCCCCGCAGGAATCAAGACCGTCCCATTGTTTACTGCTATGTCTTGGGCAACTAGCAGACTTGCATTAACAGTTTCTCCCTTGTTGATATAGAGAGTGTCTTGGCGATTGATTTTAGTGGCGATTGTTTGACCAGCAGGTAAACTCAAGGTCGAGCGAAACACTTGAGCAACTTGATTAGGAGATTTGGTTTGTGAAGGTTGAGGATTAGCAAATCGAGGTTGGGCGACCTGTGATTGATATCTAGCTTGCGATCGATAACGAGGAGCCGCAGAGCTTGGACTTGCCATCAATAAGGAAGTTGCAGCTACGCTAATTAACATGCTGACAGATGAAATGGCTGCTAATTTTGAAATATGTTTAGCGCTCATAAATGCCTCTTGGGGATGCCAATAGAGTTCTATCTAGATATGACTAACTGTAATTTATTTTGTTCCAATCGCGATCGCCTTGATCATTACATTGGTTGTCAGTTGAATGTGACATAGAAGGTGTAGGGGCAATTCATGAATTGCCCCTACACCTTCTATGTTTTTTTGTGCATGGGGCATTTGAAAACTGCCATACAGCAATTTTCAATCAAACTACAAAGTATGTCCCATGCGCTTAGGAATTGCCTCATTAAAGTTTTTAGTAATTTGCGCTAGGGATACAGCGATCGCCTTCTCTTTCCCCACCACGATCTCTAAATTCTGATCTGCATCACTTACATTGCCGATATGTTGCCAATTATTGCCTAACTGATTAGTGAGATAGGTTTCCCATGCATTGCGATCGCTATCTTTGACAGAAACGACAATTCGACTCGCACCTTCACCAAAGAGAACTTGAGTGAGATGTTGACTTTCAGGATTAGCGAGTTGAATTTGTGCCGTTAGTTTTCCAGAGATGCTTGATTCGGCGATCGCCACGGCTAGCCCACCTTCAGCACAATCATGAGCCGACTTTACTAATCCTTGGGTGATACCTTGACGACAAGCGAATTGCACTTTACGTTCTAGGTCAAAATCAACGGATTGTGGGCGACCTGTCACTTCCCCAATGACTGAAGCAAGATATTCTGAACCAGCCAAACTAGTGCGATCGCTACCGAGTAGATAAATCGCATCGCCCACGGATTGCCAACCCTGACCGCAAACCTTGGTGACATCCTCGACTAAGCCAACCATCCCAATTACAGGAGTCGGATAAATCGGTTGAGCGTTGCCTTCGGAGTCAATGGTTTCATTGTAGAGGGAGACATTGCCACCAGTCACAGGCGTTGACAACTCGCGACAAGCATCGGCAATTCCCCGACAAGCTTCGTGAAGTTGCCAATAACCGATCGCATTTTCAGGACTGCCAAAGTTCAAATTATCGGTGACAGATAGCGGTTCAGAGCCAACGCAGGAGAGATTACGTGCGGCTTCGGCAACTGCTAGTTTTGCACCTTCGTAAGGATCGAGATAAACATAACGAGCATTGCAGTCAACCGTAGCGGCGACACCGACAAGAGAATCGATTTGAGCTTGGGATGATCCCAATTCGCCAACTCCAAAGCCTTGACTACGTAAACGAATCACCGCTGCATCGGCTCCCCCTGGAAAGATCACCGTATTATTTTGAACTTGGTGATCGTATTGACGATAGACCCATGATTTAGAGGCAATCACAGGAGTATCAAGTAATTGTAAAAGTGCATCATTCGGGGCAATGGATTTAAAGGCGGCGATCGCAGTTTTCTCTTCCCAAGCCCAAGCTTTCTTAGCATAGTCAGGAGTATCCGCTAGCTGACGATGATAGATGGGCGTATTGTCAGCGAGGGCTGTGGCAGGAATTTCCGCAGCAACTTCCCCATGCCAGAGAATCCGCACAATTGGTTCCGCTAAAACTTCTCCAGCAACTACCGCATGAAGTCCCCAACGCTCAAAAATATCAATTAGTTCTTGTTCCCTTCCCTTATGCGCCACAAACAGCATCCGTTCCTGTGATTCAGAAAGCAGATATTCATAGGGAGTCATGCCCGTTTCTCTAGCAGGAATTTTGTCTAGATCGAGAACTACACCAACACCGCCTTTAGCAGACATTTCGGAAGTAGAGCAAGTCAAACCCGCTGCTCCCATATCCTGTGCAGCAACAACTGCACCTGTTTTAAAAGCTTCCAAACAAGCTTCTACTAGGGATTTTTCTAAAAAAGGATCGCCCACTTGTACCGCTGCTCGGTTCTGTTCTGATTTGCCAGAAATCTCCGTACTAGCAAAACTCGCTCCCTTGATGCCATCGCGCCCCGTAGTCGAACCCACATAAACCACAGGATTACCCACTCCCGCCGCACCCGATTTGACAATCTCCTTGGTTTCCATAATCCCGATCGCCATCGCATTGACGAGGGGATTACGGTTATATGCCTTATCAAAATAGACTTCACCGCCCACAGTAGGAACGCCGATACAGTTGCCGTAACCAGCAATGCCATTGACGATGCCATTGACGCGACTACGCACCCAAGGATCAGAGAGTTCACCAAATCGCAGTGAATTCAAAATAGCGACGGGACGTGCTCCCATCGTAAAAATATCACGCAAAATACCGCCGACACCTGTTGCCGCACCTTGGTATGGCTCCACAGCCGAAGGGCGGTTATGGCTTTCAATCTTAAAACTGATGGCAATATCATCGGTAATTTTGACCACACCTGCATTTTCTCCAGGTCCAACGAGAATACGATCGCCTGTGGTGGGAAATTGCTTGAGTAACGGACGCGAATTTTTGTAGCAGCAATGCTCTGACCACATCACACCAAACATCCCTAATTCGGCTTTGTTAGGTTCACGACCAAGGCGATCGCAAATCATTTGATATTCATCAAGAGTCAAGCCCTCAGATTTAATTTCGGCTGCGGAAAATTTTGGTGTGGTACTGGCGGTCATGGTTAGATCTGGGACAATCATTTACTTGCAATAATCATCTTATCGCAACACCCTATTTTTTGCTGTAGTGCGATAGTCGGCTTCTTTGCAGATTTTGGTTCATCCGTTAAGATGGAAACACTAACTCGCAATTAAGTTGAAAAATATCATGTCCGATCGCCTGAAATTTTTCCGCAGGCTGATGTCAGCTTTTGAAGGTACTTCTAATCCTCAGCGTGCTGTCGAGCGAGGATTTTATGTCAATCTGCCAAATAATCCTGTGTCAGTGATTACTGCTAAAATTGCGCTCCGTCCCTCTTCGGTACATTTATTATTTGGTGGTATTGGATCGGGGAAAACAACGCAGTTACTGTTAACACAACAAGCTTTAAATGAATTAGAAGATATCAAAGCTATTTATGTTGATGTTAGTCTTGTTGCCGACATTTCTGATCTTCAATCTGGGGCTTTAATAGCGATCGCTGGAATTGAATTGATAACAATCTTAGGTTATATCGATGATAGTAAATTGAAAAGCTGCAAAAAGATAATTGAAAATGTGGCTTATGGTTACAAAGAGACGAAAGTTATTTCATCTTTGAGCGAAAGCCTTAATACCTCTCTATCTATAATCCAATCGATGTCGCCAAGAGAAATAGTTACAAATCATAAAGGATTACTCTCTCCTGAAAAGCAGGAAAATAAAGATCAAGTTTTACAAGCTTTTTCTGAATTGCATAAGGCTGCTCGAGAAAAAATAGAAAGAGAAATAGTTTTCCTTTTTGACGGTTTAGATAGATTGAGTGACTCGCAAGTTTTTATTGACTCTGCCTTAAATGACATAGTTGAAATTAAAAATGCTGGGATTGGTTCAGTTTTAGTTGGATCTGTTGTAACGATTTATAAGAAGAGAGAAAATATAACAAGTTTCGATAGTTCATCCTACTATTTGCCCTATCTTGATATTTTTGAAAGTGGTGAAGCACAGAATTTTTTTGCAGATGTCATAACAGCGAGAGATGGTGAAAATCTTATTAGTCCAGAAGTAAGAGAATTTCTGACTTTCAAATCTGGAGGAGTCCTAAGAGATTTGATGTCTCTTTGCCAAGCTTCAATTGAGGAGGCATACATGGATGGATCAGATAGGATTATAAAACAACACGCAAAGCAAGCAGCTTTATCTCTAGCGCGTTCAAAAATAATTGGACTAACTGAATCTAATATAAGTATTCTTCGTCAAGTCATGACTGAAAAATATTTCTTCCCGCGTACAAGTGAAGATTTTGAACTGTTACTGACAGGACATATCTTGGAGTATAGATATCCACAACAAAGGTTTGTTGTTCACCCTATATTAGCTCCAATTATTGAAAGTATGGTTGTAAGTGTGACTAATGGATAACCGATTTTCTTTAGATGAATTTCTACAAAGAAATGGAGGATTAATAGATAGCAATATCTGGATGGTTCTTGTTGTTGATATTAATGATATAGAAGCAATAGTTGCAGACTTAAAAGATACTATTGAGATTTTTAGTGAATGTATTACGGGTACTATATCTGGTAAATTCGGAGCAAGAGCTTTAATTAACCAGATTAGTGAAGCATCAGAAGAATATTTTTTACTATGGGAATTAGATACTTGGGATAATAATGAATGGAAAATTTTCGATGCTTTAAGAAGTCGATTAGATAAAGGTAATAAAGGAGGATTAATTGTACTTTCTGAGCTAGCTAATGGTTTTATGATACATAACGCTCCTAACTTTGTTAGTTGGTTAGGGGCAAGAATATATTATTTACAAAAAGATGCAGAAATACTTAGTGATGAAGAATGCGATCGCCGTCTAGCTGCACTACAAGAATGGACGGGCAAAACTAATGATGAAGTGATTGCTTTAGCTGAGAATCGTCAACTACCAACCGATCCAGAATATGGAGAGTGGCTAATTTTACTTAATCGAGGTGACTTGCTTGAGCGACAAAAATAATTGGCAAACAATCTGTGCTGAGATTCAAGAACGCTCTTTAGGCAATACATATCTTGAAGTGAAAAACGCCACTTCTTTATGGGCAGAAATTTTAAAATGTTTAACAACTGCCAGTGATGAAAAGATTTTGAAAGCAAAGCAAGATGAAATTCGTAAATTGCTTAAAAAAGGTGCATCATCTCAAATCAACAAAAAAGGCTATTCGGAAATTATGGGTGGAGGAAAAAATTTCAATCGTATTCAAGACATTCCTCATTTTAAACTTCACAATGGTTGCTGGTTTGATTTTGCAATCACTATCGATGAAACTGGCAAACCTGCTCAAATTATAGGATTTGATTTTGAAATAAGGTTTCCTCAAAAAGAAGGAGAGACTAAAGTTCCTTTTCTAAGAATTGATCTCAATCTGCCAGATCATAACAACGATGAGCGAAATATACGTTTTCATCTCCATCCTAGCAATGACGATATTATGATCCACAGCCCACCAATGTCACCTCTAGAAATTCTGCATATGTTTCTTTATGGCATAAACATCCCAGACAAACCACGCTCTTCTTAAAACACTCAAAATTTTACTTTGTTGGGTTCACTATTTAGGCGATCGCAAATCATCTGATATTCAACAAGGGTTAAGCCCTCAGATTTGATTTCGGCTGGGGAAACCTTGGTTGTGATGATATTTGCAGTCATATAGCAGTCCTATATTATTTGTGGATTTTTTTGGTTTGTGGAAGGACATCCCGATGGGGTGTCCTTCCACAAACCATTTAGGATTGCTATAGATCTAGCATAGTACTGATTACACTAGTTTTATACTAGTTATTAGAAGCAAATAATCCCTAACTTCAGAGCCATATGGATACGATTCAGCAACCCCGATCCAAGATCGGTGCATTTGACAAACTGCGAAAGGCTTCAGAATTTACGATCGCGGGAGTTGAAGATTCGATTCCGTTGCGGGTACTAGTCCAAATCTTTGTATTTATTAGTATTGGCGCAATGGACTCCGTAGCGAGTTCAGGGAATAGTGCTTGGGCAATCCCTCTCAGCGCGATCGCAGGAGTCTGGGCATGGTACGCAAGGCGCAAACGTAACGTGATCGTGAAATTATTCATTGCGATCGCCATGATTGCAATGTTAGTTGTATTTTTGCGAGATCTGGTAAGGAATACAGACGAAACTAGACTATTGCTAGCGCGATTATTAATCCAGTTGCAGGTTTTGCATAGCTTTGACCTACCCCGCCGCAAAGACTTGGGCTATTCGATTGTGATCGGATTAATCCTAATGGCTTTAGCCGCCACCCTCAGTCAAACAATGGTGTTTGCACTATGGTTAATTGCTTTTTTATTGTTAGGGATTCCAATTTTATTGCTTGATCACCGATCGCGTTTAGGCGTTCCCACCAAAAGTTTTCAGCCAGAGAAAATGGGGATTTCTCTATTGCCTTTATCAGGACTACTCGCGATCGTGTTGGTGTTAGGCTTAACAATTTTTGCCTTTTTACCTCGTCTTCCAGGTTTTCAGCTACGCAACTTTCCTGTAAGTGTCAATCTTTCCGTCCAAAGAGATGTGCCTAGAGGCGACATTTTAACGAGACAACAACAAAACCAGCAACAGTCTGGCAATGGCACTAGCCCCAATGGCACTGGAGGAACAGGGAACAATAATGATTTAGAAACCTTGCCGCCATTATTTGCACCTGAAATTGACACAGTTTCTGGTTCTCAGCAAAGTAAACAGCGTCAACCTGAATTAGTGATGCGGGTGCGATCGCAAGCCGAGCTATTCTGGCGCGTGATGGCCTATGACGAATTTACAGGTAAGGGCTGGCGGATTTCGCGCAATGATCCCACCCAAATTCGCACAGTGAGACGTAATCCCTTCAATTACGAGTTTTTTGTAGCTCAACAGCCCCATGCATCCATTGGCATCAAAAAACCACTCCAACCCGTAGCTAGCCAAGATGTAGTCCAAACCTATACCATTACATCACCAAATTTTCCTAACCTTGTACCTGCGGCTTCTGTGCCGAAACAGGTATTTTTTCCTAGTGAAGAGCTAGATATTGATCCAGAGGGGATGATTCGGGGACCGGGTCCTTTGCCAGAAGATCTTACCTATACGGTAATTTCTAATGTGGTAGCCCGAGATGCTCAACAATTGCGCCAACTACCCAACGAATATCCGCGCTCAATTCGCAATTATTACCTACAAGTTCCCGCTAATTTATCTCCTAACGTGCGTAATCAGGCTCTCAGTATGATTGCTAACGCCAAAGATAATGATGGCAAACTGATCGCTTTGGATAATCCCTACGATGTCGTGGTACAGATTGCTCAAAGCGTCAAGCAAAACTACGCAATTAAACCTCTAAAATTTGATGAGTCTAAGGGCGATCTCGTATCTCAGTTTATTGAGCAGGGTGGGGGCGAGGAAAGCCATTTTGTCTCAACAATGGCAGTCATGTTGCGATCGCTAGGAATTCCGACTCGCTATGTAGTTGGCTTTGCCCCCGGAAAATTCAACCCATTTACAGGGCTGTATGAGGTGCAGAACATTGATACTCAATCCTTGGTCGAAGTTTACTTCCCTGTCTATGGTTGGATTTCCTTTGATCCCATACCAAATCGCCCCCTGTTTCCGCCATCGCTAGAAAACAATCGTACCTTTGGCGTAATCCAAACCTTTTGGAGTTGGATCGCCCAATTTCTGCCTAGTTCAGTGACCAACTTTTTTTCAGCCCTATTTGACAATATCGGTAAGTTTTTGGGTGGAGTGTTCAATTGGCTAATTGAGATGGGCTGGATTGGATTTGCCTTTGGTTTAGCGATCGCCTTTGGTATTGGTATTGGTGGCTGGGCGTTGTGGCAATTTGCGATCTGGTGGTGGCAAAGGCAACGCTTGCAAAAAATGCCGATCCCGCAGCGTACTTATCAACAAATGTTGCAATGGCTATCAGAGCAGGGCAAACCAAAATTGTCTTACCAAACTCCTCAAGAGTATGTGGCTAGCCTCAGCGATCGCGTCTCTGAGAAACAAGCCGATGCGATCGCTAAAATTACGCAGATCTATCAAGATTGGCGTTATGGCAATCAGGCGATCGGCTATAACTTAGCCGCAGAATTAAAAATGCTGCTCAAGCAGCTAAAAGCCAAAATATGACCCAAAAGTAGAGTTGCGGCGCTTCGCGCCGCAACTCTACTTTTGGGTTTTGATTGTGAAGATTTGTGATTTTATTACAAATTCTTGGCGCATTCACCGCTTTTGGTAGACTAGATGGCGAATATATTAAATTTTTTATTTTAATTATGAGTGTAGTTAGTCAAGTTTTAGAAAGAGCCGACGAAGAACTCCGTTATCCCAGCATTTCTGAGTTACAAAGTGTGCAGAACTTTCTCGCCACGGGCGCTCAAAGGGTACGCATTGCCACAACCTTGGCAGAAAGCGAAGACAAAATCGTCAAGAAAGCCACCGAAGAACTATTTAGAATTCATCCTGATTACATCTCCCCTGGTGGTAATGCCTATGGTCAAAAGCAACGTAACCAGTGCCTGAGAGACTTCACATGGTACATCCGCCTCACCACCTATGGGGTCTTGGCAGGTGATAAAGATCCGATCGAAAAAATCGGCATCATCGGTGTCCGTGAAATGTACAACTCCCTCGGTGTTCCTTTAGTCGGCATGGCTGATGCAGTGCGCTGCCTCAAAAATGCATCTCTAGCTTTACTGAGCAAAGATGATGCTGCTACCACTGAGCCTTACTTTGACTACATCATTCAAGCAATGTCTTAACGATTAGAAGGGGGCGCAAAGCGCCCCCTTCTAATTTATTCATGAATTTGTAATTCTAAAAATTCACGAATGCGTTTAATTTGAAAATCACGGGCATAGTCTAATACTTGATTGGCAAAGGGAGTAAACGTGGCATCATTTGCTTGTAAAAGTGTGACTTCATCCTGAATTGCCAGAACATCACCCATGCGAGCCAGTTGCAATAATTTCTCAATCGTCAAGTTGGGGGGTGGAATTAGAGGTTGCGCGATCGCCTCAGGCTTGTCATTACTAATATGTATGGCATTAGGATCAGACGTATGTGCATTTTCGTATTGCCATTCCAAATTGAGTAGCGATCGCATCGTATAGAACAAGGCATCTGGGTCAACGGGCTTCGCAATGAAATCATTGCACCCAACCTCAATACTAAGATTGCGATCTTGATTGAAGGCACTCGCCGAAACCATGACGATCGCAGTTTTTTGAAACATTGGCAACTGACGCAACTGCTTTGTGGTTTCATGCCCGTCCAGTTGTGGCATCACCATGTCCAACAAAATTAAATCTGGCTCAAATATCTGCGCTTGAGTAATGCAGTCATAACCATCAACTGCTTCAGCCACAATAAATCCAAGGGGCGTTAATAAATCACTTAATACCATCCGATTTTCAGTCTTATCATCGACAATCAAAATCTTGCGGCGGTCTCCTAAGTAGCCCGTAATAGAACGGCTATCGAGCATTACATGGGGAACGTGATTAGGAACTTCGGTTAACTCTATTTCAAACCAGAAAGTACTACCCTCATTTAAGCTACTCTCCACATGCAGTTGTCCCCCCATCATCTCCACAAGTTTCTGACAAATCGGTAAACCTAAACCAGTGCCAGAGTATCGCCGAGCGCGATCGCCAACTTGCTGAAATGGCAAAAAGATGTCGTCTAACTTATCAGGATCAATGCCCACACCCGTATCAGCGATCGCAAAATGGACTTTATATTTATGACTAGATTCACAGGGCTGAGTACTGACGGTCAGCGATACATTACCGTGATCGGTAAATTTAACGGCATTCCCAAATAGATTAATTAACACTTGACGCAATCGCTTTTCATCACCATACATCGTAGTCGGCAATGCTGTCAGTGGTTGATAGATTAACTGAACATCCTTAGCCCCTACTTGTAGCTGGAACATATCTGTAATACTTTGCAGCAACTTCGGAAGATCAAATTCACTCGGATTTAGTTCGAGCTTTTTAGCTTCAATTTTAGAAAGATCGAGAATGTCATTAAGTAAAGTCAGTAAATGCTCTCCACTACGTTGAATGATCTCTAAACCAGCTTTATGTTTATCAGGATCGTAACTACGTTTGAGAATTTGAGCATAGCCGAGAATTCCATTTAGGGGAGTGCGTAATTCATGACTCATATTCGCTAGAAATTCACTCTTAGCCCGATTTGCCATATCGGCAACTTCTTTAGCAGATTGTAGTTCTTCTTCAGCTTGTTTGCGATCGGTAATATCCGTTCCTACCGATAAAATTTCAATTAACTGTCCTTGATCGTTATAGATCGGCTTATTCGACCAAGTTACCCAAACCCGCCGCCCATCTTTACAAATATTCTCATTCTCGTTGAGTTGATATTTCTCAGGAGCACAACATATTTCTGAAATCATGTTTCGCAGATCTTCGCCTGATACATCTCTAGCAGAGACAAATGTATCTAATATATATGTACCGATAATTTCTTCTAATCGATAGCCAAAAAACTTCAATCCATAATCATTTAAGAAACAAATCCGACCCTGCGTATCCCATCGGAGAATAATACAGTTGGCTGATTCCACGAGATCGCGATATTTCTTTTCACTCTGTTTGATATTTTCTTCGATAATCTTGCGATCGCTAATATCTTTAACTGCATAAATCGCAAAAACCTTGCCCCCAAACTCAATGGTTTCCGAAGAGATCAGTCCCGTAAATCTTTTACCACTCTTGGTTACAAAATTCGCTTCGTAGTTAAATACTCTCCCTTCAACTTCTAAAATCGCCAACATGCGATCGCGTTCTTCTAAATTAACCCAAAGATTTAAATCAGAAGGAGCAGCACCAATCGCTTCTTCACGGGTATAGCCTGTGATCTCAGTCCATTTATTATTGACATCAACATGTTTGTAGGTTTCATTGGAGAGCAAAGCCATACCATCAGGACTAGAACGAAATGCTTTAGCAAATTTCTCTTCGGACTCTCTCAAAGCTGCTTCAGTGATTTCATGTTCCAAAATTTCCTGCTGTAATGCATAGGTACGTTCATCAACTTTTTCCATTAGAAGCTGTGAATATTCCTCGAGTCTGGTATGAGACCTTTTCATCTGGCGGCTCATCTGATTAAAGGAATTTGCCAATATTGCTAATTCCTTAATTACGCAGGAATCTTCCACCTTTTGATCGAGATTGCCATTGGCGATCGATTGACTAGCCTGACTAAGTTGAGCAATGGGACGACTGATGCGACGAGCAGCAATAATTCCCAAGATGGCATTCAATCCAAGGGCAATGAGACATAGCATCACTGTAGATATTGTATTTTCTTTAATCTGCGACATAAAGTCAGATGCAGGTACAGCCACAACAATCCGCCAATTCAATCCACTTAAACCAGAGTCATCCTGCAATTTCCCAACTTGAATAAAGTATTGCTCACCCTCAAACTTGATCATTGACTGTTGAATCTCATCGCTATTCGTTACAGGCTGTGATTTGAGCCATTCTGCTACGGCACGAGTTAATTTATTTTGGCTTTGGGTTGCTAAAATACGCTCTGATTTATTACCTAATGCCGAAGTTTCTACATCCAAATTAGAAGTTGCTACCAATTTCCCTGAAGGTTCAATAATTAATGTTTGCCCATTTTCACTAACTTTTGTTTCCTGTAAAAACTGATTGATATCGCCCAACAGCATTGACACACCCAGAACCCCCTGTAGTGAACCATTTTGAAAGATCGGCTTAATCGCAGTGATCGCAGGTTTTTCAGCAATCGAATCTGTATATACTTCAGTCCAAATACTTTTTCGAGTCTCAACTATAGTTTGATACCAAGGGCGATCTCTCAAATTAAATCTATTTTTGGGCATCAAAACTATTTGAGATCGTCCAAAATTATCAGTCATAAAAGTCAAATTAGAATTTTCTAGCGCAAATCCATCTTTAATTCTTCTTGCGCCAAAGTATTCACCAGAAGCCGTAGCCACATAAATATTACTGATACGGGGAAAGCTTTGTAGCTGTTTCCAAAAGTGATTTTGGACTTTCGATTCATCACTGGGATCGAGTTGGGATAACTCAATGCTATTGGCATTAAGTTGATTGAGCGTATAGGGAAGTTCTAAATAGGAATGTAAGCGATCTTGAACTTGCTCCGTAACTTTACGGTGGAACTGATTGGCAAGAAGAAGAATAGCCTGATGTCCATTCCGAAAAGATAACCATCCAATCAATCCGACAATACCAAAGGTGTTTAACAAAAATGGCAATGTAATTAATAAGCTTAAAGGGATTCTCCAGCCTTTACATTCGCAACGATTGGTTTGCGTAGGAATGAATCCTGTTGTCGCAGTGCTGATTACTTTAGTAGATAGAGGATTGATCTGTTTGGTCATGGGCTTTATGTTCTGCAATATTCCTAAGCTTTAATCAAAACCAAGTCTTCTCAAAGCAATTTTACGGTTTTGCCAAACCTGCGGTTCTTGCGGTGATATTTGGATTGCTTTATCATAGGCTGCGATCGCTTCTTCGAGCATTCCTAGCCCACTGAGCGCGTTGCCACGGTTATACCAAGCAAAATGGTCATCAGGATTGATCTCTAGTGCACGGTCATGACTAGCGATCGCTTCTTCATAGAGTTCTAGTTTACTCAGTACCAGACCACGATTGTTCCATGCATAATAATCATCGGGACGAATTTCTAAAGCTTTATCGTAACTGGCGATCGCTTCTGTGTAATTTCCCCATTGTTCTAGAGCTTTGGCGCGGCTATACCAGATTTGATGATCACGAGGCTTATACTCCAGAGCGCGATCATAACTTGCCACCGCCTCCCCATATTTGCCGATACTTTCCAAAGCATAGGCGCGACTAAACCACCCCTGTACATAGTCGGGTCTAAGTGCTAGGGCTTTTTCACAATGATTGATCGCTTCTTCATATTTGCCAAGCACACTGCAAACTAGGCCTTTGCCACCGTAGGAATAGTAATAATCAGGTTTGTGTTTAAGAGCGAGATTGTAACTATCAATCGCTTCTTCGTAACGACCTAACATACTTAGGGAAGTGCCAAGATTGTGCCACGCAGCATAAAAATCTTCTTTATAGGTGATCGCTTGACGGTAATTCTGCACAGCCTCTTCATGATGACCAGATAGATCTAACGCAACTGCACGGTTATACCAAGCCAAATGATTATCGGCTCGAATCTGTAACGCGAGATCGCAATTGGCGATCGCCTCTTGACAACGATTACCTGCAACTAATAAACCACCTTGCTCTAGTAGTAGCTCAATACGGCGTTCCGAAATTAAGGGCTGAGCCGCAATTAGCTTTTGCAGATCATCATATTTGAGATCGCGTTCTTCCTCACTAATTTGAGCATAGGCTTCATAGCGATCGTCACTGACCCAGCGAAAAGCCTCTTGCCGCATCAACTCCATGTCAGTGGGAAACTCAAATACCTCAACAGTTTCATCAAAAAATTCAGGATAGCTATCGATAAAAAACTTCAGCGCAAATAAGGGCAGTAAAAATACAAAACAAATCGGAAAATTCTCTTTGAGCTTAGCTTGCAATAGGATCAGATGGGCAAGGGGACGCGGAAGATGGGTGAGCTTATCACCCAAGGCATGATCATCTAAGTCATCAACTTTATTTTCTAAGAACTCTTCGATACCTGTGATAAACAATAGATTTGCTGCATGTAAATCTGGCTCATCAACAAACATTTCATAAAAATCAGCGATCGGGCGATCAAGCCTTAAAACACGAATTGTTTGGCTCTCTGCATCAGCCCGTACCCTTTTAATTATTTGCTCTCCCTCCGCAGGCGAACAACGCACAAACAGCATTCCAAAATCTTGCTTGTTTCTGAGTAAACCCAATAGAGTCTGATATTCTGTCTCTGGATTTTTTAGAGCGTCTTTATCCCAAGCGTTTCCAGTGTATTGCATGGTTCTCCCATTTGACCGAATACTCAAACTAATCATACCAAAAAAGATTAGAGGCGGCGCTAAGCACTACCTCTAATACCAACGTACAAAATGGCGCAGCCATTTTGTACGTTGAAAACCCTTGCTGGGCTTGGTTTTTAATCCCCAAAAGAGTTGCCACACTTTCGTGAATTGGGATAATCAGCGATTCTCATTTATAAAAATCAGGTTTTTGAAAGCCCACCGTTGGCGGGCTTTCAAAAAACCGATTTTAGTGTTTTCAGCGCCGAAGGCGCTGAAAACACTAAAATCGGGTTCATAATGAAAATTGCTGACCTCTAATCATAAGAGTGTTGGCACGCTTGGCGATAAGGCGCTGTAAAACATAAAAACCAAAGGCGAATTGCGGCGCAAAGCGCCGCAATTCGCCTTTGGTTTTGGGACTGCTATAACATAGAGATCTAGCGCAGGTTCTACCTGCGTTACTTTATTGAACAATAAAATCTTACAAAAATTTCATGAACGATCGCTTAATTCGCGCCCTCACCGCCGACGGCCGCGTCCGTGTCATTGGCGTGAATATTACCCAATCCCTTAATGAAGCTCATCGTCGCCATCATTTATCAGCAGTCGCTACCGCCTCACTCGGTCGAGCTATGGGAGCAAGCTTACTGCTTGCTTCAAATATGAAGCAACCTCAAGCCAGAGTAAATGTCAGAGTGGCTGGAGATGGCGGATTAGGGTTAGTCTACGCTGATGCTGGATTTGATGGGACAGTGCGCGGCTTTGTCACCAATCCTCAATTTACATTGCCCCCCCTTGCCGATGGGCAACAAAATGTCAGTCAAGGTGTTGGGCAAACAGGTTTTTTTAAAGTTATGCGTGACGTTGGCTATGGCGAACCCTATAGCAGTACCGTGGAGTTAATTGCAGGTGATATCGCCAATGATGTGGCTTGGTACTTGGCTTCCTCTGAGCAAACTTATTCCAAGCTCATGCTGACGGAAGTAATCGATCAAGATAATAGCGAGGCTCCTGTCAAAGTAGCCGCAGGAATTTTACTGCAAATCATGCCCATGGCGACCCTGCGAGCGGCGAAGACCGCGAACCTCTCACAGGAAGATTTACTGATCCAACTAGAAGCAAAAAGTGATCCGCAAAACTTCATGGATTTGCTACTTCAAGACAAAGCGATCGAGGAGGTAATGACAGAAATCTTTGCTGATATGCATCTAGATATTTTGCCGATGACTAAAGATGTCAAATTTCATTGCCCTTGCTCCCTCGATCGCATGTTAGCGGCGATGAAAATGTTTGGCGAAGAAGATTTGCGATCGATGATCGCTGAGGACAAGGGCGCAGAAGCAACTTGCCATTTCTGTGGTGAGGTGTATCACGCCAGTACTGAGCAGTTAAATAATTTACTTGCAGATTTACAGGTAGCAAAAGCCTAACCAACAAGAAGTCTCGCGCAGCAAGACTTCTTGTTATACCAAAACTCAAAATGTCTACGCCATTTTAAGTTTTAAGAACCTTACTGGGTTAGTTTTTTATTCACAAAAGTGTTGTCACACTTTCGTGAATTGGTATTAGTTAGGCTTTATGGTAACTTCACTTCTAGACGCTTCTCGATAAATTTGCATAATTCCTAAAAAATATGACAGTTAACGCACAAATTGGCATTATTGGTGGCAGTGGACTCTACAAAATGTCTGCCCTGACTGATATTCAAGAAATTAACATTGATACTCCCTTTGGCAAAACGTCAGATGCATTTATCTATGGCAAATTGTCAGGAACTCCTGTGTTATTTCTGGCTAGACATGGGCGATCGCACCATTTGCTCCCATCGGAAGTCCCCTATCGAGCCAATATCTATGCGCTCAAAAGTCTGGGCGTGGAATATATCATCTCGGCTTCAGCCGTTGGCTCGTTACAGGAATATGCCCGTCCCCTTGATATCGTGCTACCCGATCAATTTATCGATCGCACCATTAGCCGTACCTCAACATTTTTTGGTGAGGGTATTGTTGCTCACGTTGCTTTCGGCGAGCCAATTTGCAAATCACTACTATCAGTCGTCGCATCATCGGCGGAAGGGGTTGATTTAGGACGGAACAAAGTCCATAAAGGCGGAATTTATCTCTGCATGGAGGGGCCAGCCTTTTCGACTAAAGCTGAGTCTCTGCTCTATCGCAGTTGGGGCGCAAAGGTAATTGGTATGACCAATCTCACTGAAGCAAAGCTAGCCCGTGAAGCGGAAATCGCCTATGCCACGATCGCCTTGGTCACCGATTATGACTGCTGGCATGATGATCATGAGAGTGTGACCGTGGAAATGATCATCCAAAATTTACAAAAAAATGCCCTGAATGCTCAAGCCGTAATTCAAAACGCCGTGGCAAAAATTGCCGTGAATCCGCCTAAATCTGAAGCTCATCATGCTCTGAAGACTTCGATCTTGACGGATTTAAGTAAGGTATCTGATGCTAGCCGTGATCGCTTAAAAGTGATTTTGCAAAAGTATCTCTAATTTCATCACCTAGTAATACTAATTCACTTAAAAACAAGCCCAGTAAAATGTTGAGATTCAAAAAATGGCGTTATCATTTTTTGAATTGGTATTAAGGAGCAATATCAAAATGACACAACCTTTAACACTTGATGGTGTAGCAAACGATTTAGATACAGTCAAAGAGATCATGTTTACCCTTGCAAGGCAATATGAACGCATTGATCGTACGGTCGATCAAGTAGCTACACAGCAACAAACTAATACTGAAGCAATTTCCAATCTGACAAGATTCATGATGCAGTTAGGAGAAACTATGGCAAGTACACAAGCTGACATTAGGCAGATGCAGGCAGATGTTAGAGAGATGCAATCTGAAGTTAAAGGCTTGCAAGTTGAAAATCGTAGGATTTTGCAACATATATTTAAGGATGAGTTTTAGGGTTATCAAAAGCTATAAAAAAGCCTCGCAATGCGAGGCTTTTTTATAGCTTTTGCAGAAGGTTTCTTAAGAGCCAAGCCCTTTAACTGTCTCAAAGAAAAATCTGGCGTTATCTTCGGGTGTGTTGGGTAAAATGCCATGTCCGAGGTTCATGATATGACCCTTGTTGCCAGCTTTTTGAACAACTTCCAAAATGCGATCACGAATGTAGCTTTGCTCAGCAAAAAGCACACAAGGATCGAGGTTGCCTTGAACAGGAA
Source organism: Phormidium tenue FACHB-1050 (assembly GCF_014696925.1). Taxonomy (GTDB): domain Bacteria; phylum Cyanobacteriota; class Cyanobacteriia; order Pseudanabaenales; family Pseudanabaenaceae; genus Pseudanabaena. The sequence goes on from NZ_JACJQY010000017.1 coordinate 17,824, forward strand.
CATGATGACCAATGCGATCGCGTGCGTCAGCCATATCAACTGTCCAGTCAACACTGACAATATCCACACCAGACTTAGGCATTAGATCTAGGACACCCGCACTACCACTAATGTAAAGGATCAATGGGGTATCAGGATACTTAGCCTTGACCTTATCGACAACCATCTTTTGGTAAGGCAGTGCAAAAGTTTTATAGTCAGTTGGGCAAAGATGTCCTGCCCAAGAGTCGAACATTTGAACGACTTGAGTCCCACACTCGATCTGGTGGATCACATAAGTACCGACCATTTCGGCAATTTTAGTCAAAAAGCTATGGATGATTGCGGGTTCTTTATATGCCAAAGCTTTGATTACAGAATAATCCTTAGAGCCTTTACCTTCAACTGAATAGGCGGCTAATGTCCAAGGTGCACCCACGAAGCCAAGAATAGTTGCTTGATCTTTAACTTCTTCTTTGATCGCACTTAAAATCTTGCGAATAAAGGGAACGGCGGTGTCGGGCTCAAATTCGGTGAGAGCGTCTACTTGAGCTTGAGTCCGAATTGGCGACTCGATAATTGGACCACGGCTTTCGATGATGTCAAAGTTAATGCCGATACCTGTAAGTGGAGTGAGGATATCGGAGAACATAATCACGCCATCGGGTTGAAAAGCGCGAAATGGTTGCAAAGAAATTTCGGCGGCGAGTTCAGGGATTTCCGATCGCTCTCTAAATGTTGGATATTTGTCGCGCAAATCACGATACACCTTCATGTATCTTCCTGCTTGACGCATCATCCATACTGGTGGACGATCCAGTACTTCACCTCTTGCTGCCCTTAGCAAGCGATCATTTCCTCCCATAATCAACTCTTTCCTGTGTTTTAAAACTTTTTTATAATTGTGCTTTTGAATTATAGAACGTCAAGTACCAGACGCTAAAGCTTTGCCTGCTTGGCTAAGTCGTTAGTTTGCCATCGTACAAAGGTTGATCGCCGCACCGTATCTCAGAATGGGGCATCAGGCAATGATCAAACTTAGGCTTTATTTAATTGCTAATTACAATTCGATTACTTATACTTTCTTTAAGATATGTTATTAATACTTAAGCTATGAATACTTTACGAAGTACAAACTAAGTAAAAGTTTTGGCTAACCAATAGCTAGGTTTAAAAACTGTGACTAACGAAGGGGCAAATTTGACAAAGGGTACTGATGTGGTGGCAGATACGACATCATCTCCAGCATTGAAAGAAATTGAGGCAGGTTCGCCCCTAAAACCAATCGTGGCGATCGCAGTTACTTTTGCGATCATGGCGCTCTCCATCTTTTTCTGGATATTCAGTCCACCGCTCGATCAATATACACAGTCGGTTTTAAATCTTTCAGGCGATCCTGTACAGGGACGCTCAATTTTTGTGATGAATTGTGTGGCTTGTCATGGGCAATGGGCTAATGGCAAAGTTGGACCCAGCTTGCATGGTGTATCCGATCGCAAGTCCGATGCGCGTCTAGTCCAACAAGTCGTCAGTGGTGAAACTCCACCAATGCCACAGTTTCAACCAAGTCCTCAAGATATGGCAGATTTGTTGAGTTATCTCAAGCAACTATAAAAAGAGCGGCGCGATGCGCCGCTCTTTTTATAGTTGACTTTGGAGCAGTTCTCCAATTCCTTTTTCCGCAACATCGAGCATTTGATTAAGTTGCGATCGCGAGAATGTATCCGATTCGCCAGTGCCTTGCACCTCGATCAGCTTGCCACTGCTGTCCATAACCACATTGAGATCAACACTTACAGCGACATCTTCTTTGTAATTTAAGTCCAAAATTGGGACACCATCCAGTAAACCTACAGACACAGCCGCAACAGCATTACGAATTGGCGATCGCGTGATTTTGCCTTCAGAGAGTAAGCGATCGCAGGCTGCTTTCAGAGCCACAAATCCCCCTGTAATTCCACCCGTGCGTGTACCACCATCGGCTTGTAGCACGTCAATATCAACGGTAAAAGTGTAATTAGCGATCGCGGTCATATCTAACCCAGCTCTCAAACTACGCCCAATTAATCTTTGGATTTCTTGAGTACGTCCTGATAGTTTCATAAATTCCCGTTGTTGACGCGGAATTGTAGATGCAGGCATCATCCGATATTCGGCTGTTAGCCAACCTTGATTACTCCCAGTCAGGAATTTCGGTACACCTTCTTCGATGGAAACTGTACAGATCAATTGGGTATCGCCAAATTTTGCCAACACTGAACCCGCAGGTGCTTTGGTAAATGGCTGCTGCAAAAGCACTGGGCGCAGTTGATCCCAAGCTCTACCATCGGGACGTTGGATAATCGGCAAATCACTCATGATCACTGTTTGTAAAGTCTTTCCAATCATATAGCAATCCTAAAGGGTTTGTGGAAGAGCGCTCCTTCGGAGCGCTCTTCCACAAACCCAAAAATCTACAAAGGATTTAGGACAGCTATAGCAAAAAAAGAGTTATACCAAATCACAAAATGGCTACGCCATTTTGTGATTTTGAAACCCTTATTGGGCTTGGTTTTTAATTCCCAAAAGTGTAGCCACACTTTCGGGAATTGGTATTAGCTAACCCAAGAATCGAGTGGCGGCGCGAAGCGCCGCCACTCGATTCTTGGGTTTTATGTCCTAAGCAAAACTTGCTTTGCTATATATAGCTGTCACCATTCTTGTTAGGACATAAAACCCAAATAGTGTGAGGCGGCGCTTCGCGCCGCCTCACACTATTTGGGTTTTGATTTGTCGTGATACAGATGGCTATAGCTATAGCAATTAATATATAGAGATTTTCCAGTCTGCCAAAGAACGTGTTTGTGTTCCTAAAATACCCCTACATCTCATAGCATCAGTTCTATCCATATCAATCATCATCCTTTTTCTTACCACCTTTTTTTGAAGGAAGTTCGCGTTTCGAGGGTGGAATTAATCGCTCATCAGGTCTGAGTTCCAGCGCTTTAGAAAAAGATGCGATCGCCTCATTCTCACGCCCCATACTTCTTAGTAATAATCCCTTTGCTCCCCAAGCATCGGCATTAGTGGGATCTAACTTGATGGCTTCTTCTACTTTTGCTAAAGCTTCCTGAGGTTTGTTATTGCGATTAAGGATCAACGCTTGGGCAAGAAGTTCTTCAACGGATAAGGGCGTTGGGGCTGTGGTCGGTGAAGGCGTAACTTTTGGAGGAGTAGCCGTTGGACTCACAGTTGGACTCGCAGTTGTACTCGGTAAGTTGGGAGCTACAGGGTTATTAACAACTTCAGGTGCATTCTTGGCAGTTTTGCTGATGATTGCCATGATTACTACCAGCAGCAAAGCAAATCCTCCAGTGACCCAAACCCAAATAGGAAATGATTTGCGCGACGATGACTCTTGGAAGGCGATAGTGTGAGGGTTTCGATAAGAAGAATCCCCTTGAGAACCTGCTGCTTGCGTAGCATCCTGCGACGACGTGATGATAGTTGCGGCATTGTTGGTCATATTGCTGGCGCTAACGACGGTAGGCAAATCATGCTCGGTAATATTAGGCATAGAGGCGATCGCCATTAACACTTCTGAAGCCGTCTGATAGCGTTGGCGGAAATCGTAACGCACCATTTTGTCGAGAATATCTAGAAATTGCGGTGAGTAATTACCCTGTAAACGATCGCGCCAAACCAGTTCCGCAGTTTCAGGATGTTCAGCGAATAGGCGTGGCTCTGCGCCCGTAATTGCTTGGATTGCCATCATCCCTACCGCATAAATGTCGCTACTAAAGCGCGGCTTGCCATTGAGTTGCTCAATCGGCATATACCCAGGGGAACCGATCGCGATCGTCAGATTTGTATTCCCTTGCGGATCAACTGCCAAACCACCAATTTCTTTAACTGCTCCAAAGTCGATCAAAACAATTTTGCGATCGCTGGTACGACGAATTAAGTTGGCTGGCTTGATATCACGATGGACAACATTGCGCTCATGCACATATACCAGTATTTCTAAAACCTCTTTGAGCAAGGCGATCGCCACCGCTTCAGGCGATCGCTTGCCATTACCAATCTCCTGCGTAAGATCTGTACCATCAGCAAATTCTTGGACTAGATAAAATTCCTCGCCTTCCTGAAAGTGGGCAAGTAAACGTGGAATGCGATCGTGTGAGCCTAGAGAATAAAGCATCTCGGCTTCTTGATCGAAGAGACGCTTAGCAGTTTCCAACACAAAAGGCTCATGGGATAAAGGCTTAAGCTGCTTCACCACACAGGTAGGATGCGTTGGCAAATCAATATCTTCAGCCAGATATGTCTGCCCGAAGCCTCCACCACCAAGGTGACTAATAATTTTGTAATGTCCTCTAAGTATGGTGTCTAGCACATTTTATCTACTTGTTTTCTAGATGGCGATCGGAAATTTAAGGTCATTATAAGGCTTAGATCAGCGAATACAAGGGGATTAAGCAATATGTCGCATATAAAAACAGTAAGGAGGCGCTTTGCGTCTCCTTACTGTTTTTATAGCGATCGCCTGTTTTAATTTCGACTTTTGTGATGTATTTGTGCAAACATTTGCTAGTATAGAAATCTCTCTTTGAGCAAACGAGCAAATTTAGGGTGACTGGCGCAGTGGTAGCGCATCGGACTCTTAATCCGCTGGCCCTGGGTTCGAATCCCAGGTCACCCATTATCAAAATTTAGAGGTGCGTCGCTTAGCGACGCACCTCTAAATTTTTTTGGATATATGAGTAGTGCATAAAGACTTTTGAAAGCGTCGTGAGGCTTTCAAAAGTCTTTATGGGGTTTATTGCTAGCTGTGTCGAAAAAGAGGAAGAGCGATCGCTCTTCCTCTTTTAGTGATTAGAGAACTACGCCCTTGGGAGCAGGAATAGAAGGTTGTAAATACATGGTCAGGAACTGCAAACCATTATTCGCAAGGTAAGGAAGTTTCTGAATCTTCTTCATCCATTCAGGAGCATTAGATTCGTCGATCTTTACCAGCTTGGCATTGTTCTCTTCGCACTTCTTCAGGCAAGCCCAGAACTTAGGATTTTCTAAATCCATAATTACAGGGAAAGCCTTCGCAGCATCACGATTGGTTTCGCGAAGAACTTCATCGACATACTTTCTAGTATCCATGCCGATAGATTCGTAGAACTCATTGCGAACACAAATATCATTTAGATACATGGTGGCAAATACTGATAGCAAGAAGAACTTACTCCAAAGATTAGCTCTGATGCCCTTGATATTATTTTGCTCACTGCGGAGAAGCAAGCTACAGAAATCACCGTGACGGCTCTCATCTTGGCACCAATTTTCAAAGAAATTGAAGATCGGGTAGATGCGATATTCAGGATGAGCAAGGAAATGTTGATGAATCTTGATGTAGCGCCAGTAACCGATCTTTTCCGATAGATAAGTGGCGTAGAAAATAAACTTCGGTGCGAAGTAAACGTATTTCTTGGTTTTGGATAGGGTCGAAAGATCAAGTTGCAGATCAAAGTCGGGCATCGCCTTATTCAAGAAACCAGCGTGACGGGCTTCATCACGGCTCATCAAGCTAAAAATTTCAGCCATCAAAGGATTCTTGTCCTTAATTTTGACAGCAATTTCCTTGTACAGCAAAAATCCTGAAAACTCAGAGGTGCAAGATCCTTCAAGAAAGACACGGAAATGTTCCCTCACCGTGGGGTCGATTTGACTCCAATCTTGATTAAAATCAGCAGTGCGGACAAAGTGACGACGGTTATAGTCAAATTTAAATTCTTCGAGAATAGCTTCATAATCTGGCGTTAGATCGAAGATATCCATATTTGCCATCGCTTCAAAGTCAGTAGTGTAGAAGCGTGGGGTCAGGATCGATTCGCGTCGGCCAGTCCCGTTAACCTTTTGTTGGTTTGACTGGCTTACATCGGGTTTAGAAGGGGTAGCTACCATATTCTCTGTTTCTTAAATGCTGAATAAAGGTGGGGATAAATTGCAGTTTAAATACCTATCTGACTGCCTATTTTACGACTAGTATCTAGTTTATGGGTAGTTATATCTAGAAATAAGGCTTGCTTGTTAAGAAGCGTTAAGCAAAAAAATCAAAACCCAAGAATTGGGGTGCAGCGCGGAGCGCTGCACCCCAATTCTTGGGTTTTGATTTGTGTTAATAGTTCATTTCTTAGGAAAAGAGCATTCGACAGTAATTTCAAGATTAGCTTCGGCTGTACCTTTGGTGATGTAAGGGATACCTGCTTCGCCTGCAATTTTGACACCAAATTTGAGGGTTACTTTGTCGATGTTGGCGATGTCGGTATTGTTGGCTTTCTTGAAAGCGTCAATGGTGCTGAGGGTGTAATGGGTAAGAGTAGATTTCAGGCGATCAAAGTTTTCCTTGATCTTTTCAACATTGGCTACGGTGTCACCATAACTAACAAGCCCTCGATCGCCTGAAGTGTCAGGAACGTCAACGGCTTCGCTGGCTTCAATATAGATGATTGTATTGTCATCAATTTGGAGGGGCGTTAAACTTGTCATGATGAATTTTATGTGATAATTGCTATAGGATAGCAAACACATTTCCCAAAAATTTTAAGTTATGCAACGTCGGGCGCTTGTGGTTGGGGTCAGTCAATATAACAAGGTTTCTTTGGGTAACTACGCTAGCTTTGCTAATAATGCCAATGCGATCGCCGATATTTTGGAGCCAACTTTTAAGGTGAAGCGGTTGCCTGAAGCTATAGATGGCGATCGCGTATGTGTGGGCAAAGGTAGTATGCCTTGCGATCGCTTACAAAATGAAATCAGCGATTTATTTAAGGCGACGGATCTGGATACGGTGTTGTTTTATTTTTCGGGGCATGGTGTGCGGGGCAGACAGCCTTACCCCAAGACATATTTGGCAACCTCTGAGAGTGAAGTCTTAGATGATGGTTATCGCAAATCCATTGAGATAGATCTACTCAAGCAGCTATTGCGAGATTGTCCTGCGAGGGAGCAGATTGTTTGGTTGGATTGTTGTTATGGCTGCGATCTGGCTGATTTTCGGGAAATATGCGATCGCAATGATGGCAAAACCAGATTTATCATTACGGCTTCGCGCAGCCAAGATCCTGCTTATCAAGAGATTGCGGGGGAGATGGGTGTATTTACAAGGGTATTAGTAGAAGCTTTGGCGCGATCTAGTGCGACGGCGCGGCGGATTACTTGTGCGGCGATCGAGGATGCGGTTCGGGAAAATTTGCAAAGTTTACAATATCCACAAATGCCACAGTTTTATCGCACACCGAATAAAATTATTGAGTTTTGGGAGAGACGAGTTTTGACACAAGATCCTCAAGATGCCATAAAAAACAAAAAATCTGAAGAAAATAATCCAAGGATTATTCAGAAAGCATTGGAAAATGTTTCGGCTGGTGGAAATATCAATGTGCAGATCAATCAGAATATAGGCGATCGCGCAGAGAGACGAGATAAGCCTTTTGGAGAAAACAAACCAATCTCGAATAGCGTGAAACAGTTACGGATAGAAATGCTGCAAAAAAATATTCGGAGTCTCCAAGAAGACTATCAAGCTGTTTACAGTCAGTTGGATTACACTTCAAGTGAGTTAGATCGAGTTCGATTGAAGCGGCAAATTGCGAATATTGAAAAGGAGATGGAAGAGAAAGACCAAGAACTTAATGCTTTATTGGGTTAGGCGATCGCGGATCATTTCGGCGCATCCTGCTACTCGTAATGAGAGGAGATTGTATAATTCAAGTATAAATTTAGTGTTAAGTAAATGGAGATTGACCCGAATATACCCATACAGACACAACTAGCGGGATTGGGGCAGTTACGAGATTTACGCACTAATCCAAATCTAAAGGGTGCTGATATTAATTTCTTGCTTCAACAAACGCCTACGCAACTGGAGAAATTACTTCGGCTTGGCGAAATTGAGGCAAAAACTTATAAGCAGATTATGAAGGCTTTTGAAGGTCGAGATCTAGGAAAAAGAGGCAAAAGAAAATGATTAACTCATCAACGATCCAGATTGAACTAGGCTATAAGTTAGTTGATAGTAAGGAATGGAAGACTATTGATTTAGAACCTGAAAGCTATTTTGATATAGAGTCAGACGAGCTTGTGAGTTTAGACTCAATACCATTTTACGATCATGCAATTGAGTATCTTGTTCAAGATTTGGAAATTCAAAAAGAGTCGGCGATCGCGACAAAGTTGCATTTATATGACAAATCAACTAAGCAAGAGCGTCTAATCACGGAGAGCTTTTGGAATTATGGACGCAATCGTCTAATCGAACGTCAAGATATGGGCGATCAGCCCTATTCAGAAATTATTTTGGAAATGTTGGTGAGCGAAGTGCCTGAAGTATGGGAAGTGTTGCGATGCGATCGCCTATCTGGGGTGTTGAGTCCTTCTTATCATGCCAAAATTCAGGAGCGCGAAGATGGTTCGCAAGTGGAGCATCATATTAATGTGGCGATCGCGCCTGAGTCTGGTTCTTTGAGTAAAGTTGCGTGAAGGCGATAAGAAACAACAATGACATCTCCGCAATCTCAAGACAACCCATCTATTGAGCAAACTGCCTTAAAAAACGTGACGGCTGGCGGCAATATTAATGCCACTATTCATCAAAATGTCACTATTCATCAAGTGGTTTCTGCTCAACCCGTTGCGATCGCTGCAACCCTAAATACGACACCGCCGCCTGTGGATGAATGGCAGGGACGACAGGATGAAATCAAGGAACTACAAATTGCCCTAAGCAATGAGAAAATACGTTTAATCGGGATGACCGCCGCAGGAGGTTATGGTAAATCGGCTTTAGCGGTGAAGTTCAAGGAACAGTTAACCTCTAATTGGCGGGTGTTGTGGGTGAGTTTTATCCAGCCTTATCCTTTGGCTCAATTTGGGCGATGGTTATTGGAGCAGTTGGGACGAGTTTATGATGAAAAATGGGATGAGGAGACGTTAATTGGGCAGATCGTTGAAGGGTTAATCGCTGAGCCTTGTTTGTTGGTGTTGGACAATATGGAAACGGTGATACCAGCAGAAGGGAAGTCGGTTTATGGTCAGTTTTTGAGCCAATGGTTAGGGAATGGGAGTAACAGTAAGCTACTGCTCACCAGTCGGGAAAAGCCAAAGTTTAGCGACAATTTGCAACCGCGTTGTTATTGGTTAGCCCTAAAGGGGTTAGCGGAAGCCGATGCGATGCGTTTGGTGACGGAAGACTATGGATTAACGGGAACGCAGAAGGAATTAGTCAATTTTGTGAACCGCATGGATCGGCATCCCCTCTTGATGCAACTGGTATCGAGTTGGATGCGGGAGGAGTTGGGGGAAGGGGTTGGTGTGACAGAGGCGGAAAATTTGGGTTTAGATTTGTTTACGGTGGAGGGGTATCACCGTGATACGGAAACCTGTGTTAAGGAAGTGGTAGCGGCGAGTTTGGCGCGATTATCGGCAAGGTTAGGGGATATTTTAAAGCGGTTATCGGTATTGCGAGGGATTTTCGATCTAGGGTTAGCTCAGGGGTTAACTGCCGAGGTAACGGATGCGGAGTTACGGTATTTAGCCCGTTTGTCGTTGTTGCAGGAGTTTCCCCCCGAACCGCTCAAGGGAAAACCGCGACGGTTTCAGTTTTTGACTTTAATTTCGATGGTGGTGCAACAGCAAGCGGATTCTGAGCTATTGCGATCGGCGCATCAGGCTGCGTTGGATTATTTTTTGGCACATTTACCCGCGCCACATTGGGAATCGTTGGAGGATTTGACAGCGTATTTGGAGGCGTTTTACCATGCAGGGGAATTGGGAGAATGGCAGTTAGCTTTTGATATTTTGAATGAGGAGCGAGGAGGAGAAGGGAAAAATAAATCGGTTGATCAATTTTTGAATTTGCAAGGGTTTTATCGTCAGCAAACACAGTTATATGAGCAGGTAATCGCGGGGAGTCAACGAGAACAAGATTGTTATGGCAAATCGTTAAACCATTTGGGACTTTGTTATTATTCTTTTGGGCAGTATGAAAAAGCGATCACCCACTGCCAGCAATATCACGACATCAGTGAAGAAATCGGCGATCAACAAGGCGTGGCAATTTCTCTAGGTGGTTTAGGCAATTGTTATGAATCCTTGGGGCAATATGAAAAAGCGATCACCCACCAACAGCAATGTCTCGAAATCAGTGGAGAAATCGGCTATCAGCAAGGGATGGCAAATTCTCTAGGTAATTTAGGCAATTGTTACGCATCCTTGGGACAGTATGAAAAAGCGATCACCCACCAACAGCAATATCACGACATTAGTGAAAAACTCGGCGAGCGACAAGGGGTGGCTAAGTCTCTAGGGAATTTAGGTGTTTGTTATAAAAACTTGGGGCAATATGAAACAGCGATCACCTATCACCAGCGATATCACGACATCAGTGAAGAAATCGGCTTTCGGCAAGGGGTGGCAATTTCTCTAGGAAATTTAGGCAATTGTTATTATTTATTGGCGCAGTATGAAAAAGCGATCATCTATCACCAGAAATTTCACAACATTAGTGAAGAAATCGACAATCGGCAAGGGGTGGCAATTTCTTTACATAATATGGGGGAGGCATTGCTCAAACTTGAAAACTACAGTGAAGCAGAAACCAAAATTCAAGAATCTTTAGTTATTTCCCAAGAGATTAACTTTAAACCTTTAACCGCCCATAGTTTCAAAGCCCTTGCAGCGATCGCCCATCAAACCAATCAACCCCAACTCGCCCTCAGCCATTGCCAAAACGCCCTCACTCTCTCCCAAGAACTTGGCATTCCTTTAGTCAAAGACTGCGAAGAACTCCTAGCAAAAATTCAGGATGACTTAGGAGAATAGACGTATCATATCTTTTGAATCAAATGTAATCTCTACTTGCTATCTATGGCTAAAGGCTATAACAAGAAAATCCTGTTCTTTATCGATGAATTCGGGACTGCGGGGGTAGGAGATTTATATTTTGGAGGAGTTATTGCTTTAGCAAAAGATACTGGACGTTTAGATAAGTGTTTTAGTGATCAGTTAGAAACAAACGCTAAAGAAATTCATGCCGTTACTATGAGCGATGAATATCTCAAGGATCTTATGATGCGCTTCAAGCAGACTGTATCTCAAGAGAATTTTATTTTGATTAATCGTAGTGTGAGTATTCGAGAGGGCGCTGCCCCAGTAATGTATGCCCAAGGTTTAATCGAGACAGTAAAAGTTGGTTTAAAGCTTTTTAGAAAAGAAGTGCTGAAAAGTTCGCATATTAACAATGTAGAAGTTATTACCGACATCAATCACCACAATAGTCACCCTGATTTTGAGAATGAAATATCCAAAGAAAAGTCTAAGGATAGAGAATTCTCTCCAGTTAATCACCTTGCTAGAATTGATTCTGCTGCATCACGGATGCTTCAGATTGCTGATATAGTGGCTTACTCTCGTAAATTCATTATTAATAAAGATCTAAATGCCGAACAACTAAAGAGGGATTATGGCATTCATATAAAATGAGATAAGGGCTACCAATTGGCAACCCTTACTTAAGATTCTTTATAAAATAAGAGACTATAGTGACCGTCAACCAGGGCTTTTTCCCTCTGGGTAATCACGACTCTTACTAGGCACACGGCTGAGTAAGTCGTCTTTTTTGATCTCTACTACGATCATTATCTAGCTAGATACATCTTTTAATCTATCCTAATATTCGCTAAAAGTCAATACTATATCCCTTTACACCTCAAAATTATGTCAGAAAAATCTTTGTGCGATCGCGAATGAAGATATGGCTATGAAAGAGAACCTAAAAAGGCTTGGCTTAAATCCTACTAATAACTTCGTATGATAACCCAGTTGATTCGGCAATGATTTCTATTGCTACATTTTGCTCTTTCAATGCTTTGGCGACTTTCTCAATACCCTTCTCAATACCGACCTTTTCACCTTCTTCAAAGGCTGTATCAAATACATTTTTCACTTCTAAATAAAAGTATTTCGCCACCATGATTTTCCTAAAACATTCGTGCAATTTAGCTGTGAAAACCTTGTAAGCCATCTCCTGTATAGCACAAAAAATGTGGTTAAAGGAAACTTTCCAAACCTACTTCAGCTATGAGCGTTTTTGGTATTTATGGCTCAAAATTATGTCAGAAAAATCCTTGTGCGATCGCAACTCAAACGAACCACAAGAAAATTTTTGAAAGAGTTGCGAAGCAACTCTTTCAAAAATTTTCTTGGTTCGGGCTTGAGCGCAAAGCGCTGTAAGGCATGTCTAGAAATTCCACTTTGCCAGTTGCCAATCTGTAATAGGCAGGTACAACCTTCAGTTTTCCATTCTCTACTTCATGGGACAAAATTGGTGCAGTAGATTGAATCATCTCTACCATCAGATTTGCATGAGCTTTGACTGTATCACTGACAACACAATCGCCTTTTATTTGCTGTCCAGCCTTGATTGCAGGTTCAATATAGTTGATTAGTGAAGTTAGCTTTCCCTCCGAAAATGCATGATTGATGGCTGCCATTACTGCACCACATCTTTCATGTCCCATTACTACAACCAGCCTTGTACCTAGATGTTCGACAGCAAACTCAATGCTAGCGATTACGGCATCATCAGCAATATTTCCTGCAACTCTCAGCACAAATAAATCACCAACACCTTGATCGAAAATCAATTCGGGAACAACGCGAGAATCTGCACAGCCTAAGATGATAGCAAAGGGATGTTGAGCGATCGATAGATCGACTCGGCGTTGAGAGCCTTCGTGAGGATGCTCGACATGATCGAGAACATAGCGATCGTTGCCTTCCTTCAGTTTTTGTAAGGCTGCTTCAGACGTTAGGTTATCGACTGTGTAGTAGGTCTGATTTGCTGTGAGCATGAATAGTCACAAAATAGCTATATAGCGCTTTTCAAGCAAGCGAGGTACATAGGTTTGTTTCCCCGCCTTCGGCGGGGAAACAAACCTGTACTTCACTATGTTGGTAAACGCTATATACAAACTTAGCTATCTTTCTATTTTTAAAAAGTAGTGAACTAGACATATAAGTAGCTTATTGTCGAAGCCCTAGGGACGCACAGTAAAATAAAGAACCAGATTTTTGTGGCGCGGCTCCGCCGCGCCACAAAAATCTGGTTCTTTTGACAAAATGATTTTGAGATTGTTTGGCATTCCTTTAGTCAAAGACTGCGAAGAACTCCTAGCAAAAATTCAGGAGGACTTAGGAGAATAACTGATGTTACGTGGAGCGATCATTCCATCAGGCGATCCTTCTGTAGGGGCAAAGCATTGCCACGAAAACCTATAAATTTTCAGATAATTTTGATTTGGCAATGCTTTGCCCAAACCTCGCAACGCAGGGACAAGTTATCGATGAAAGCACAAAGGGTTGAGCATTTGCATTTCAAGATAATTGTGGGGAGTATAAAAATAGTGGCGCAAATGCTCAAACCCTACAAGTTTGTGTTTATAGGGCTTTGAGGGCACGAATAAGATATTATCGCGATCTGAAAACCAAAAAGATGAGTGGCGGCGCGAAGCGCCGCCACTCATCTTTTTGGTTTTCAGTTGTTCTAGCTATCTGCTATACAACATCACTGTATCGCCGCATCAATTTGTTCCATACTCAGCGATCGCAACAGACTCACCTGAGCCAATGGCGTGGAAATATTTGCAAAATAGGCGGTAGTCAGGTATTCAGCATAACCAGCTTCTTGCAACAGATGGGTTTTGAAAAAAGCCACACTTAGCAACTTGAGATACTCTTGCGAGGCGATCGCACTGGAACCTGCCAGAACACTGCTGATCTCAGGACTAAGGCGATCGCTAGAAGTAATTGCTGTGACCGCCGTATGTCCTGCTCGATTGAGCAGGACTAAATAGCGATTGGGTGAGGTCAACCATGTAAATGGCACAATCTGCTCAGCGACCGCAGGCGCAAAGGTATCATCAGAACTGCCAACGATCGCGATCGGCGCAGTAATTTTGCTCAGTGCAGGTTTACCCAAAACATGACTGGTTACAGGATTAACCGCGATCGCTGATTTAATACGCGCATCACCCAATTTATAGGTTTGGTTTGGCAATCCGAGAGCTACGCATTGCAATAACAGTGAGGCATTCCACTTATATTTACCCTGACAGGCTTCTGTCAAATCCGCAAACTGGATCTGAGCATCACTCACTAACGCCAAAGCTGCATAACCACCAAAGGAATGTCCAATCATGCCCACATTTTGCCAGTTGATATTGGCGCTATTAGGATTACCTGTCTGTGGTGACTTTTCTAGATAATTCAGCACCGCCGTAATGTCATTGGGTCGCTCAATGAAGCTCTGTGGTGGTGCAATCTCGCTAGCAGCCCCAATAATTAATTTATCTAACTGCTCCTCGCTGCTATTGGGGGAGACGGTCAGCACCACTGCAAATCCATAGGATGCTAGGTGTTCAGCAAGATAGAGTAATGGTTCGCGATTAGAGATCAGTCCTGGATAGATGACGATCGCAGGTATGGACGCAGATTTAGCACTGGCAAGCTTTGGAACAAACAGATAAAAGGGGATTTCATACCGATTATCTATGGCTGGTGCATTGAGACTATATCGATCCCATGTTAATGCACCTTTATTTCGCAAATCAGCTAACTGTATTGGGGAAGGCGTTGGTGTTGCTCCTGATTGCCCAGCTTGTTTGATAGCCTCATCGTTGACCATCTGCACAACTTTTTGCGTATCTTGCAGTAGGTCGCTCAATTCGCCAACGGTTTGCAAACCTTCTTGAATATCAAAATAAATATCTGATGTGGGGAATTTTCGGAGGAAATTGAGCAAAGATAAACCATGCTGCTTGTCGGCTGTTGCCAACACAGCCGAGGCACGGATAGCGCGATTACCCGATAGCATCGGGCCAGTTTTAATAAACTCACCTAAGATATCTAACGCTCTTTCTCCTTGAGATGTGTAGAGAAATCTTGATAGTAAAGATATAGGAATATCGGCTCGCTCTGTCAAAATGCGCCGAAAAGTTGCCATATCTGTTGCAGAAATATATCGCGAAGCCATATCAAGTGCGCCGCGCAGCTCCCCCGTTTTAGAAAACTCTTCCAAGTCATCCACAGATACTGAAACTTCAAAAATATTAAATCGGAAATTGACAGTTTCAGCAGCTTCACTAGGCTTTGCGATCGCCGCTCCACTAATTGCACTAAGCAAAAATATTAAAGTGGCAGATCGGCTAATCAATCGGCGAGAAATATTGGCGATCGAGGCTGTGAGATATTTCATCATATGTAGCTTTATCTGGAGATCTCCCCTAGAAGCTAACACAACATTCACAAATTAAAACCCAAAAGGTAAGTGGCGGCGCTTCGCGCCGCCACTTACCTTTTGGGTTTTAGTCCCTAAATAAAACCTTCACGATACATAAAACAATACAAATGTTAATATTCATCAATTTTGCCCCAATCACTCTGGTGGCAATGCTAACATCCAAAATAGTTAAACCCCGATTAAATAAAGCTTTAGGAGCGTATTTTGACATTACGAGTTGCTGTTGTAGGCGGCGGGCCTGCGGGTTCTTGTGCGGCTGAAACACTTGCCAAAGCAGGAATTGAGACCTATATATTTGAGCGTAAACTGGACAACGCCAAACCCTGCGGTGGAGCAATTCCTCTATGTATGGTTTCCGAATTTGATTTGCCCGACGAAATCATCGATCGCCGCGTCCGCAACATGAAAATGATCTCTCCCAGCAATGTGGAAGTAGACATTAAACTCGACAATCCCGATGAATATATCGGTATGTGTCGCCGCGAAGTTTTAGATGCATTTTTACGCGATCGCGCTGCTAGCCTTGGAGCTAAGCTGATTAATGCTCGCGTCCTTGATATTAAAATTACCGAAAACGGTAAAAAGCCCTATGTAATTACCTATTCAGATTTCTCTGAAGGTGGTAACGAAGGTGTAATGCGTACTCTTGAAATTGACTTAATCGTCGGTGCTGATGGCGCTAACTCCGTAGTTGCTAAGGCGATGGATGCTGGTGACTATAACTATGCGATCGCCTTCCAAGAGCGCATCAGGATTTCGCCAGACAAGATGGAATATTACAAAGATCTTGCAGAAATGTATGTGGGCGACGATGTTTCGCCTGATTTCTACGCATGGGTATTCCCCAAATACGATCACGTTGCGGTTGGTACTGGCACAATGCACAAAAACCAACGCCTGATCAAGCAATTGCAAGCTGGTATTCGCGCCCGTGCGTTGCCTCGCATCGAAGGCGGCGAAGTGATTAAGGTCGAAGCTCACCCAATTCCTGAGCATCCCCGTCCTCGTCGTGTGGTTGGTCGGATTGCGCTCGTAGGTGATGCGGCGGGCTATGTCACCAAGTCCAGTGGCGAAGGTATTTACTTTGCTGCTAAGTCGGGTCGCATGTGTGCCGAAGCGATCGTGGAGTTTGCGGAAGCAGGTAAACGCATTCCTACTGAAGCTGATCTCAAGGTTTACATTAAGCGTTGGGATAAGCAGTATGGTTTGACCTACAAGGTTCTCGACATTCTCCAGAATGTGTTTTATGCCACCAACGCCACTCGCGAAGCCTTTGTAGAAATGTGCGCCGATAAGGATGTACAAAAGCTCACTTTTGACAGCTATCTCTACAAAACCGTTGTGCCTGCTAATCCTTTCACTCAGTTGAAGATTACGCTCAAAACCCTCGGTAGTTTGCTGAGAGGCAATGCTTTAGCACCTTAATCAAAAAGGAGCGCGTTACGCGCTCCTTTTTTTTCTTGTTATAGTTTAAAAAGAGCAGTTCAAAATGTCACAAAAAAATGGCTCAGCTAACCATTGAAATTCCCGACGAATTAGCCCAAAGGCTAGCCCCATACAAAAATCAAATCTCAGAAATTTTCGCTAATCTAGTCAATACATCATCACTCCTCGAAAAGTCCACAGAGAAACTTGATGTATCAGGCACTCCCTCACCCACAGAATTACCAACTTATTTAGAGATTATTGATTTTTTAGTCAATCGCCCCACATCAGAACAGATTGCCAACTTCAAAGTTTCTGAGCGATCGCAAGCACGGTTGCGCGAATTACTTCAAAAAAATCGTGATCTAAACCTTATTTCGTCAGAAGTAGCAGAACTAAATCTTTACGAGCAACTTGATAGCCTCATGACCATGATGAAAGTGAGAGCTTATGCTGCTATAAACTCCTCAAAGACTAGTAGCTCTAATCCAGAATGACTGTCTATATTTCCATACCTAGCAGACAGGTTATATTATCGGCTTTCGGCTTAATTGATTAGCCATAATCATGAGAAAATCAGGTTAAATCGTGAGGTGTGAATATGGAGCCAGCTTACATAATTGCGATCGCTGTTTTGTCACCTGCTGCATTGAGAGTGACAATTTGAATTTCAGAGAGATTTTAGGTTATTCTGAGTCTTAACTAACTGCTAGATTTTTACCTATGAATATCAAGCTAGATTTGCCAAGTCCGTTAGAGTATGAGCTATCTATAGAAGCTTCAAGGCTTAATGTGTCTTTGTCGGATTATATTCTCAAGGTCTTGACGCTGAGACGAGATTGGCTGATTTTGGAGGAGATGGAAGATGCTGAAGATGTTGCCGATGCTGAAATGGCTTTACAGGAAGATGGATTTATCCCTTTGGCTGATGTTAAAAGGGAGTTAGGGCTTAGTTAGATGTCATACGAAATTGGCTTTAAGCCATCTGCTTTAAGAGAGATTCGTAAACTGGATGAGTCTACTCGACAAGGCATTATTTCGGAAATCGAGTTACTTGCAGATAACCCTCGCCCAGATGGTTGTAAAAAGCTAAAAGGGGAAATCAATTTATACAGAATTCGCGTCCTTGGTAATTATCGTGTCGTTTACGAAATACAGGATCGTAAGTTGATAGTTACTGTGGTTAAAGTTGGTCATCGTCGAGATGTGTATCGCTAAGTTGTTGCATTTTAAGATTATTCAAAAGCAGCGACTTAGCAATATTAGCGTTTTTACTTTTTGTTTGAAGATGGGCGATCGCTAGTTTATTTTTCATCAAATTACAGGTTATCCAGACTATCCCTGCTTTAATTTACGCAAATCATGACACAACCTAATAATTTCGTGAGATAATAGCAAATAGTTTAGTATTTCGTCTTTTTCAATGTCTGAACAAGTCAAGCCAATTCAAAAGATTCTTTTTGGTAGCCCTGGTACTGGTAAAAGCTATCAAGTCCGTGAAATAGCTAAGAATGAATTGCTTATTCCGTTCGATGAAGATACGAAAACGCTGAGAAATACAATTAAGACTGTATTTCACCCAGAGTATACCTATGCGGATTTTATGGGGAAGTTGTTGCCGTTAACTCAAAGTGGCTCAATTATCTACAAGTTTTATTCAGGGCATTTTCTTCGCATTTTGGGAATGGCTTATAAGGCGTTAATCGATGGTAGTAATGAAAATTTCTTGTTGGTAATTGATGAGTTGAATCGGGGGAATGCTGCTGCTATTTTTGGAACTGTATTTCAATTGCTTGATCGCGAAAGTGATGGATGGTCGAGCTATGAAGTAGATATTTCGGATATGGAATTATTTGGGTTACTTAAAGAAATGCATTTCAACCCAGTTATTCAAGACGAAAATTTTTTAATCAAGCCTAATCTTACAAAAAGCAATACTAGTACTTTAGAAGATTTTTTTGAAAATCAGGCTGCAGATGCGTTAAAAAGGGAAAAATTTTATGGAGCCAGAGTCTTTAATCTTCTAAAGAATCGCCGAATTAATATCCCAAGTAACTTATCTATCATTGCCACAATTAACACATCAGATGAATCAATTTATTATCTTGATAGTGCTTTTAAGAGGCGATGGGATTGGGAATATATTAATTTATATTCAGGGAAATCGGGATTCAAAGTTATTCATCCTGATTTTGAATCAGTTTATTTGACAATTAACGATCAGCAAAAAGTGAAATGGGCATACTATATTATTGGTATTAATGAGTTTATAAAATCTAATTATCAATCGATTAGAAGAATTGAAGATAAGCAAATTGGTTGGTGGTTTATTAAACCTGAAGATGGGAAAGTAGAAATCCAACAAGTCAGAGATAAGTTAATGTTTTATCTTTGGGATAGTGTATTTGCAAGAGATAAAAAACCTCTGGAAAGTCTTTTGTCTACTGAGAGTAAATCGATCAAATTAACTCAATATTCAGATTTTTTAGATTTAATAGATGATTTTATGGAAAAAATCTATAAAATTGGATATGCTAATTATATAGATGATTATTTCTGATGTAATTTCTTAATCATTATGATTGATTTTAAATCCATAAAACTTACTGCAATCAATAAATATTCTTTTGTTGGTATTGAAAAAAAAGAAGGAATACTTTGCTTTTATTTGCCTAAAGGTTTTAGTGAAAATATTGATGAATTAAGTGGATTTAGCAAGAAACGTGATCTCTTTTTTTTATTCTATAAAATTTTCGATGTGTTCAGAAAAATCTGTGCGGAGAAAGGATATTTAGACAAAGTTGATGAATTTGCTAAAAAAGATCGTGATGGGGTAATCAAATCTATTAGAGGTTCTGGAACTGAAGATGATGGTGATGACTCAGAAAATATTTTTTACTCTAAGTTAGATATTATCGGCAGTTTGTTAGATGTATATGACGAACCTAAAATTTTGTCTCTTGCTTATCGATTAGGAAGAAGTGACAAATTTGATGTTAGTCAGATTCATAAGTATTTACATCAAGCTGTATATCTACCAAATAATGCTGCTTATGTCGATCAAATGCTTTTGCCTAAAAAGGTATTGCAATTTGAATCAACAGATATTGTCTCAATTTATTGCTATCTATTTTGTGAAGTTAAGCAACAACTTAAAGAAAGTGTAAGTACAGAGATTACATCATTATCTGAGAGATTTCGTGAAAAATATTTAAGAAGTAGTGATAGTCTTTTTGAAGAACAGAGCTATGAACATGTCTTAGATATTCTTAAAGATGCTTTAGAAACTATCAATCATAATACTCCAATTAAAGATGCTGACTATTGGGAGTATTACGAAGCTATTGAATTATTTCTATATGGCGATCTAAACAAGGAAGAAGATGGTGAGATATGGGGAGTTTCAAATTTTCATAGTGTTTGGGAATCAATGTGCTTGATATACATTGCTCAAAACACGGATTCATCAGATGTTTTACATTTAGATTGTAAATATGTAAGTAATATCATAGTAGAAATAATTCAGGCATCTACTAAAAACATAATCTTACACAACACATTTAAGGTTAATGATAGTTTTTTAAATCCCGATGCAGTTATTTTTTCATCTGTTATCAATCAAATAAGAGTTGATAAAATCGACTATAAAATAAATAGTTCCTCATGGGATGACTATGGTTACAAAACTTCTATTGAGGGAGATATAGCCTGTAACATCGCCTATATTGGACAACCTACTGGTATTTATAGTATTGAGAAGTTAAGAGAATTTTATCCGTTTGATGAGAGAAGGCAAACAATAAGAATTAACAGACGATTGCCTTTAAACTTTTACTCTTTCTGGCATATCACTAATGATATCAGTAATTATGATCTTGTAAAAATGCATAACTTTAATCATTTATTCTATATAGCTTTAGAAAAACATATTAGTATATGGGATGATTTCGTTCAAGAAATTCTTCAGCCCTTAAATATCTCTTGCGATGACTATTCTTCCTACTTTCATAAAAGTTTTGAATGTAATGTTTTTACTGATTCATTTTTCCGAAACTTGACTCCCCAAGAGTTAAAAGAAAAATTTACTAGCTTTATAAAGCTAATATCCAATCGTTTCAACAGCATGTTTAATTTTGACATTATTGACATTAAATATATGAATTCAGATTACTTCAAAGATTCTACTAAAATTGAAGAAATTAAAAGTAGAAGCGTTCGCAAACAATTTGTTTATGAATACTTGCTTCAGAAATATTTAGACCAAAGAAAAGATAAATTTAGTGATTTGCCTATTCGCAGTAGTTTCTGGTTGCCCAGCTACCGACCCGATGATCCTAACTTAATAGAAGAGGGAGAAACCTTTATGGACGGCTATATTCAACTAAAAAATATTAACTTTGCAGTATTAGCCGAGAATTACATAGCATAAACTTTTCGTTGATATATTCTGGGTAGAAGACATTGTTTGAGCGATCGCATTGTAGATTCACTGACAGGCGATTGGTATGAGCGATAATCAATTAAAATCGCATTAGGTTTAGTAAATTATGGAACCTGATTAAAAATTTATCTCTTTCATAAAAATGCAAATAACATAAATCATCATGACTCTTAAAGAACTAATCTACGCCGAAATCAACAAAATCGAAGAAGATAACCTTGATGAGCTATACCAATTTGTCAAGCAATTTGCAAATACCAAATCCGCAGCCAAACCCAAAACAGGCATCTTAAACAAACTCAAACGCATTAAAATTCAAGCCCCAGTTGACTTTGCCACTAACGTTGACCTGTACATGAGTGGAGAAAAGAACCTTGACAATATTCATTGATACTTCATTCATCATTGCCCTCATCAACGAACGCGATCAATATCACACCCAAGCCCTAGATTTAAGCGATCTCTACATTGAGCAACCTGTAGCCATCACCGATGCAGTCCTTCTCGAAATCGCCAACTCCCTAGCCCGTAGATATAAAAATGAAGCAATAGAAGTAATCGAACAATTTCTTGATTCAGAAGATGTAGAAGTTATCCGCCTCACCCCTGAAATATTTGACCGTGCCTTTGAGCTATACAAAACCCGCCCAGATAAAGAATGGGGTTTAGTAGATTGCGTCTCATTTATCATCATGCAAGATCGTCATATTCAAGAAGTTCTCACCTTCGATCAACATTTTGCCCAAGCAGGATTCCGAATCCTTTGAAGCGATCGCATTGTAGCTGTGCTGATAGGCGAATTGCTGGGCGCAAAAAAAATGGGGATGTAAGCAGCCATAATGCTGTATACAAAGGGGCTTAATGCTCGCTATACATGGTTATACCAAAATAGAAAATGCATACGTTGTTTTCTGTTGGGCAAACCCCTGCTGGGTTTGTTTTTTAATTTACGAAAGTGTTCTCCCACCTTTGTAAATTGGTATTAATGTTTACTAAAGTTGACATATGTCCATGCAAACACTTTTTGAGAGTGTCGATCGTTTCCCAGACTCCAAGATAGGTGCAAAGCTAGATGCAGATGTAAATACCTATCTGAAATTCGTGATCGATCCCCAAACAATTGGCTTACTTGAGAGTGAATTCACCCAAGAAGTTTTAACGATTAAAGCTTCTCACATTATCCCTGTGCCAAATAAACCGTCTTGTATCTTAGGGATATTAAGCCGTCGTCGCCGTGTGTATTGGGCGATCGATTTAGCGATGTTATTGGGATTGCAACCGCTCGATCAAAATATTAGACTTTATGAAGTAATTCTGATATCTGCACAGGAACTATCTCTCGCCTTAGTTGTGCCTAAAATCTGGGGTGTTGTAGATATTCATAGCAATCACCTTGAGCAAAATATTAATTCTGTCCCTGCAACACTTAGACCATATTTTAAAGGTTACATTAATGAAAAAGAAGAAATTTCTTATCTATTGAAAGCCGAAAGTATTATGAGATCAACAATTCTACATTCTTAAATGGTTTGTGGAAAATTAGCCCTTCGGGCTAATTTTCCACAAACCCAGAAATGATTTGGAGTGTTTGAGAAATCTCTTAATTTAGCGTAAATTTCTGCTCTTCCCCCCCTTAATCCCCCCTTGCAAAGGGGGAAACTCAGATTCTCCCGCTTTGCAAGGGGGAGTTAGAGGGGGTCAAAGCTTCTCAAACACGCTCTGATATATTGATATTCAGTCAATCCCATGGAATCTTGCCGTAACGTATTACTTGAATTTGTCTATAGAGAAGCCAATACCCAAATTCAGGGTTTAGGTAGTGGGATTAGGCATAAATTTAATATTGACGAGGTAATTGCCTTCGCCTTAAATCGGTTACCGCCGATGTTTGCCTCTACAGATGTTGGTTTGCAGATAAAGAGACAGGAATGTATGGCTCTGCAAGCTGATATTACTAAGGTAACTCGTCAAGCATTGTTAGGAGTGCGTCGCGATCCGTTACGAGAGCCTCAACCACTGGAAGATGTGGAGTTGGCTAATGCTCCCTATGCTTTGTTAGAAGCTCAAGATAGCCTCGGTTGGAAGAATCTTATGTGGTGCGATTTGCCCAAGGCTTTAGAAGAAAATCTAGAAAGTGCGATCGCTAGATATAATTCTGGCAACCTATCGCCGCGTGTCAGTAAATATGGAGCTTTGGGAAGAAGAACAGTTAACACTCAAATGTATCTAGGGAAGTCTACGCCAAAATATAGTGTTGCCCATGAATCTAAGCAAAAAGAATATGAAATTTATCTCCTCGAATCCAGATATCTTATTCATTCTCTGGAGCGATTGATCATTAGAATGGCGCAAAACCGAGCGCAAAGTTTTCCCCAATCTGATCTGCGGTTTATTCGTCTCGAAGATGTGTTGAGCAAAACATTAAATCAGCTACCACCACTGTATGCCACATCCGCAAAGGGGCTTGCTCATTTGCGGCATTACGCTCAAATGAATATTGGTTCAGAAGTGGCGATTATGGTGCATGAGGCGATGTTAGAAGTTCGCAATGCGAGTTATCAAAGAATTGATCCTTTGATGTTCTCTAAAATTCGTTATGAAAGAGAGCAGTCTCTGGCTAAAGTTAGTAAATTACTGCTTAATCAGCAAGTAAAGTGGCAAAATCTCAGTAAAGCCATCTCAAAATCGCTAGAGCTTGCAAAATCTGGAAGAGTTTGTTGGGAGCGATCGCCTCATGGTGCGCTTAAACAATAAAGGTGGTGCTTTGCACCACCTTTATTGTGTTGAATATTAATTTCCAAAAGTGTAGCCACACTTTTGGAAATTAAAACCCAAACCCATTTAGGGCTTATGCCAAAGCATATTGTTTAGGCATCGTAGACAATTTCAACTACTTCTAGTTCTTGTTTTGTGCCAACAAAGGGATTGTCCTCAGTTAGAAACAACATACAGTGACATTCTTTGCGCTCGCGCATCGGTACACAAGGACAGTTCCAGTAGGTGTCTTTGACTTCAGCTTCCTTGTCTTCATAATAGCGACAGGGACAGAGGGGAGAGCCTAACTCTTCCTTATGCTTAGCTAAGCCTTCAATAACGGCGTTAGTAACGCTAGGATCAACACAAAAAAATGTGCCTGTATTTTTTGCGTATTTTTCGGAAAACTTTCGCATTGCCTCAAAACTTTTAGAGGAAGCTTTATTTTTCCCACGATCGGACTCTGACTCTGGGTTAAGGGACATAAGCTAACAAGATTGCCAAGAAACTATTAGTTACTACCTATAGCATGAAACCGCTACACAGCCTGAACTAAAACCCAAGAGAGAGTTACGGCGCAAAGCGCCGTAACTCTCTCTTGATTAGCTATAGCCATAATTCATTTTGTTGCTTTTCGGCACAATAAACAAGAATTTTTGCTAAGGTATAAGCAGAAAAATTAAAGCCTTTCAGTAATGCCGTATAGGTGAGTGTATGGCGAGAAGAGTTAACTCTTGTGTATGTATTGGTATGACGATCGCAGCAACATTCTTCAGTGCGATCGCCTATACTCCTGCGGTGCGATCAGATGATTCAGCTAATGCTAATGAAAAGTTAGGCACAGTAAGAACTTTGCCCAGTCTCCAAACGAGAGCGCGTCCACCTTTACAGCCTGATACTTTACATGTAGGCATGTTAGAGACGCAGTTTCTTAAATATGCTCAGGATAATAATTGGGCGGCAATCGCGACGATTCATCGGGATGACTATACCGTTCACAAGTTGCAACCAGGAGGCGAGGGCTTATATGCCTTGCCTGATCGCAAACTCGTTTATGTCAGAGGCTTTACGGCAAATATTTATTTTGAGCGCGATCGCTTGGTGGGGATTAGATTAACTCCCGATAATCGCGATCGCCCTCTGACGACATCAGAGTTGTTAAATTTAGTTAGGGCTTGGTTTCCTGATGATGTATTGAGTGTCATCTATCAAGTCGCGCCATCCGATCCGCGCAAGAGTATAGTCGAAACGCTAATTGGTACAATACCAAGAGCTTTTGAACAGGATCTGGGGAAAGTCAGCTTGCCTTTTTGTCGAGCGATCGTTTTTCCCTCACCTGTTCCTGTAAATACCCTATCGACCTGTAACCTGAATATATAGAAATCTCTCTATATATAACAGACAAGGGACTTAAGCCCCTTGTTGCTAAATTTATTGATAAATCACTTTCCATGCAAAAACGAGTTCTATCTGGTGTACAACCGACTGGCAATCTGCACATCGGCAATTATTTGGGGGCAATTCGCAACTGGGTAGAGACTCAGGCTGATTACGAAAATTTCTTTTGTGTTGTCGATCTGCACGCGATTACGGTTCCCCATGATCCGAAAACTTTAGCTAGTAATACTCGCGACATTGCCGCACTGTATATTGCCTGTGGCATTGATCCCAGCATTTCTACAATTTTTGTGCAGTCCCATGTTTCGGCACATGCCGAACTCACATGGCTACTCAACTGCATCACGCCGCTTAACTGGTTAGAGCGAATGATCCAATTTAAAGAAAAAGCAATCAAGCAAGGCGAAAATGTGGGTGTGGGTCTGCTGGACTATCCCGTACTGATGGCAGCAGATATTCTGCTGTATCAAGCGGATCTAGTTCCTGTTGGTGAAGATCAGAAGCAGCATTTAGAACTGACACGAGATATTGCGGGAAGATTTAACGATCAGTTTGCGCCAGTTTTGAAAGTGCCGAATCCCTTAATTCGTAAAGAAGGGGCGCGGGTGATGAGCCTCACCGATGGCACAAAAAAAATGTCGAAGTCCGATCCTTCAGAAATGAGTCGGATTCATTTGCTCGATAAGCCTGATGAAATTACCAAGAAAATCAAGAAATGTAAGACTGATGCGGTACGCGAGTTAGCTTTTGATGATAGCGATCGCCCTGAAGCAAATAATTTACTCGGACTCTACGCGATTTTTGCCAATAAAACTAAGGAACAGGTTCAAGCTGAGGCGGCAACATGGCGCGGTTGGGGTGATTTTAAAACTGTGTTGACTGATGCAGCGATCGCGCATCTTGAGCCGATTCAAACTAAGTATGATGAAGTGGTCAAAGAGTCAGGCTATCTTGATCGCGTATTAAAAGAAGGTCGTGAAAAAGCTGCCGAAACTGCTTTTAAAACCCTAAATGCAGTCAAAGATGCAATGGGTTATTTGCCGCCGTTTTAAGTTTGCCAAACCACATTCAAAATCATTTTAAATCCAGACTAAATATAGAGTTCAGAAACTATCAGAAAACTTATTTACTCACCAAAATAATGTCAAATTCTAAACGAAATATATTAGGACTATGGATACTAACAAATACTTTTGGATTTGTCTTGGGTATGATATTCGCGGTATTGAGTATAAGTGTATCTTGGGCGCTTTATTCTAGTAGTAATCCTTACTCTAATGTCTTTCGATTTGTTTCTGTACTGCCAGCTTCAAGTGTTGCATTTGCTCAGTGGCTAGTACTAAGAAGATTTTTTACTGGATTAAGATGGTGGATAGTAGCATCTGTTGGAGGCGCAATCCTCGGTTGGATAATTTTTACTACTGAGAATCGCCTTCTTATGATTTTTGCTACTCTTCCCGTTGGATGTATGCAATACCTGTGCATTCATCAGAGTTTTGAAAAGAAAATCTTGTGGGTGCTAGCTTCCACAATTGGCTTATTCTCAGTTTTCATCGCAGGTCCTGTCGGCGTGGCACTATATGTAGTGTTAACGGGAATCTGTCTAACTAAGTGGGAGCGTCAAACTATTGAAAAAAATAATGGTTAGAAAGTGTTTATTTACAAAAATGTAATAACTCATTTGAAGATGTGCTTTCTGACCACTTTGTTGCAAACAAATCTTGGAGTTGTCTATTCTAGAATTTGCAGTGAATTTCAATTTAATTAAATATAACTACAAGTACTTTTATAATGAATCAGCAATTATTAGAAATTTTACAAAAGCTAAATTTCTATATGCGAGAAATTTATGCGGAAAGATTGCATAGCTTGATTTTATTTGGTTCTCAAGCTAGAGGTGATGCTGATTTAGACTCTGATATTGATGTTTTAGTTGTGCTAAAAGATGATGTTGATTCGTGGACGGAAATCAAGCGCACAGGAGAGTTTATTGCTCAATTGTGTTTAGAAAATAGTATTCTTATCAGCAATATATTTGTCTCTGCCCAACAATTTACCGAACAAAGCACAGCCCTTTTACGAAATATAAAGCGTGAGGGCATAGCTCTATGACAACTGAGCAGCAACAGTTAATTACTAAATCTAAAAACAGCATCAAAGCTGCTCAATTATTAGCTGACGAAGGTCTATATGATTTCTCGGTATCTCGTGCTTATTACGCTATGTTTTATATCGCAGAAGCATTTTTAATTAGTGAGGGTTTATCTTTTTCTAAACATTCAGCAGTGATTGGTAAATTTGGATAATACTTTGCCAGAACAAACCGAGTTCCTCCTCCGTTTCATCGCTATTTAATTGAAGCAGAGCAATCACGAATTAGATCGGATTACGATGCTAGTTTCAACACCAGCAAACTTGAAGCAACCGAACAAATAGAAAGAGCAAATTTATTTCTGGATTTAGCAAATCAGTACTTACCTACGCTTTAGATAAGCGCGATAAACGGGCAAACCTTGCGAAATTACTGAACTTTCGCGCTCGGTGGGAATATGCTCAGGAAAAATCGAATCATCGGCAAAATTTCCAGCCCCAGCAAGATTAATGAAATTATCATTAGCATCGAAATGTTGGCGCATATCTTCAGCTACTTCCAACACATCGGATTGCAAAAATACATTGGCATTAGGTACAAGTAACTCCGCTAAAGTTGCCACTAACTCAGGTTGAACGGCGCGGCGTTTTTGTTGGCGGCGCTTAAACCAAGGATCGGGAAATTGAATCGTGACTTCATGCAAGGAGTCTTTAGTTAATAGTCCCGCTAGCGACACATTGGCATTGCAAAAAATGTAATGCAGATTCTTTAAATCTAGTTCATCACGCACTTCATTACAGCGATCGACTAGTGGCTCCCGAATTTCTAAACCCAAAAAATTCCAATCGGGCTTAAGTTGCGCCATTTGCAAAATGTAACGTCCCCGCGCCGAACCGATATCTAGACTTAACGGCTTTGACCAATCAGCATAAATTTCTGTCCAAACTGGTGGCGCGATCGCCACGCTGTATTTTTTGGCTAATGGATTAACATGTTCACGCACACGCGCCCGTCGCGAAACATTTTCATTGCTAACGTTGACAATGATTTCGGTTGGGGATGTTTTGGGTTGGGGAGTTGAGGAGTTTTGCATAGTATTTAAGAATACCGCAGATCGAAAACGTGGCGCGAAGCGCCGCATTTTCAATCATGCCAAAACAACCGACAAAAAACGACTTTTGGTTTTTGACAAACACTTTTGATCTCAGCTCTGCGATATATCTGGAATAGTGCTAAAAATCCTCCTAATTATTGATCGCTATGCCTGTCGCGGATTGGTCTCTAAAGCATTTCCCTAGTATGTCTGACCAGCATTTTCCGATTACCTATTCCACCCTTGCACCGCAAGCCTTGGTAGATCGTGTTTTATCTCGCTATGCTGTGGGTGAAATTACCAGTTGTGTATTTTGGATGCGGGGGCTGAGCGATATCTATCTAGTGGAAGCAGGCGATCGCCGCTATGTATTGCGAGTTTCCCATGCCCATTGGCGTTCTAAAGCCGAAATCGAATTTGAACTAGAATTATTAGCGTTTCTGCACAAAAATTATATTCCTGTAGCCTATCCTCTCACCACCAATGATGGACAACTAGCGATCGAAATTCCCGCCCTTGAAGGCAAACGCTATGCTTCATTATTTACCTATGCCACAGGTCAAGTTGCTGTTGGGGATCTAAATAAAGTACAGGCTCAAAGATTAGGGGAAACTTTAGCAAAGCTGCACAATACAGCCCAAAATTTTCATTGTCATGTTGATCGTCCCCATTTGACGATCGAATATTTACTAGATGACTCATTACGAGATCTGTCACCGTTTTTGCGTGGTTCAGCCAGATCCTATATGAATGATGCGATCGCCCAAATCAAAGAACAAATCCACCATTTACCTAAAGAATTTCCCATTTGGAGCGTCTGCTGGGGTGATCCGCACAGTGGTAATGTGCATTTTACGGAAACCAATGAGATTACCCTATTTGATTTCGATCAATGTGGTTATGGCTGGCGATCGTTTGACATTGCCAAGTTTCTACAAGTCACTTTGCAAGCAGGTATCAGTCCGAGTGTCCGCAAAGCTTTTTTACATGGCTATCAATCAGCCCAGCCCCTTGAGGACATTGAGTTGAAATGTATGCAACCCTTAATGCAAGTCGCGCAGATCTGGTCATGGGCAATCAGTGTCAAGTCGGCGATCGTGCATAATCACAGCAAACTCGATGACAGTTACTTCCACTATCGTCTCGAACATTTCAAGATGCTGCGATCGCCCGACTGGAAGCCTTTTTAATTCATATAGCAAAAAAAGAGTTAGATAGTACAAACCAAAACCCAATAAGTGAGGTGCGGCGCGAAGCGCCGCACCTCACTTATTGGGTTTTGTGTTGCTATAGCAATGCTCGAATTACAGCGCTTTGATTGCGCTCAAACGCAAAAGGAGGCGCAAAGCGCCTCCTTTTGCGTTTTGTGCAGGAACAGTTAACAAGGCTGACTATAATTGAGATTTAATAGTTAGTAACAAAAAATAAACTATCCTAACTTATTCTCAATAAATTATGAAATATTGGCGATTTATCACCAGCTTCATCCTAGCAACCGTCTTATTTTTAAGCCCTTTGCCAGTACAGGCTGCTAGCTCCTCTAGTGTTACTGGTTCCATACTCAATAAAGCTGAAGGTGAGGATTTCTCTGGTAAAAACTTAATTAGAGCCGAATTTACGAGTGTAACTTTAAAAAATGCGAATTTTACTAATGCGGATTTGCGCGGCGCACTTTTCAACGGCGTTTTATTAGATGGTGCGAATTTACATGGGAGTGATTTTAGCTCAGGAATAGCTTACGTCACTAGATTTAAGAATGTTGATCTGAGTGACGCAATCTTAGCTGATACCAATATGTTGCGATCGACCTTTGATGGGGTGAATGTCACAGGTACTGACTTCACCAATGCATTGATCGATGTGCAGCAATTAAAGAAACTTTGTCTTAACGCCTCTGGCACAAACTCGAAAACAGGCGTAGATACCCGCGAATCCCTAGGCTGTTAATAAAAAAAGGAGCGCAACGCGCTCCTTTTTCTTACTCTAAAGGTTCCACGGATACGCCTCGAATGATCCGTGACAGTTCCGATTTTTCATCCACCGATACTCGCGTTGGTGAACCACTCAAAATTCGCTCAAATCCTTGGAATGAATCCTTGATTTGTGCGCCTTCATCAGTAATCACATACTCACGAATACGGCTGTCATGGCGCGATCCCCGCATCTTGAATACATTGACCGCACGCGACATTTGTCCACGAATTTCAACATATTGCAACAGAATAATTGTGTCTGTAATCGTCGAAATATGTGACTCAGTAATTGAATGAGAACCCATGAACTGATCGGTTGTATTCGTAAATAAGCCCGTAATTTCTTCTTGCTTAACATAGCCCGTTAAGCCAATCACGAATTGACGGAAGGTATTGTTGCTGACACCTCTAGCTAGAGCCGAAAGAGAATCGATCGCAATTCGAGATGGCTTAAAGGACTCAATTTCAGACTTAATCACCTGTAGATGATCTTCTAGTCCCGATGACTCAGGGTAAACACAAATAATTTTTAGTAACCCAGAACTTTCCCATTTGTCGAAATCAGTTCCCCAAGATGAAGCATTGCGCGTAAGCTGTTGGCGAGACTCCTCATAGGCAAACAAGATCGCCCGTTCGCCGTTTTCGCAACCGTTTTCAATAAACTTACTTACCATCAAGGTCTTACCCGTACCCGTCGCTCCAGTGGTAAGGATGATCGAATCTTTGAAATAGCCACCGCCGCACATTTCATCAAGAGTCGTGATGCCCGACGAAACTCTAGTATTAGAAGATTTTTGGGTAAGCCGCATGGCTCCCAAGGGAAAGATATTGATCCCTTTCGTGGTCATTGTGAATGGAAATTCACCCTTCATGTGGGTTGTGCCACGCAATTTTAGAATTTCGGCAGTACGATGGCGACGTTCCCCATCAAGGACATTTCTTAAAATAATTACATTATCAGAAACAAATTCTTCTACCCCAAACCTTGCTACGGGACCATACTCTAATTCGCGCTCGGTGGTCATGACTGTAGTTACACCCAAAGACTTGAGACGCGCCACAATCCGAAAAATTTCGCGGCGAACTAAGCCTAGAGAGTCGTATTGTTGAAAAATAGCAGTCATCGAATCAATGGAGATCCGTTTTGCTTTGTATTTAATAATTGCGTATTGAATGCGTTCAATTAGGGCTGATAGATCAAAATCGCCAACTACTTCTTGACCTTCAGGATCGGGAGAAGCGTCGAGGATAAACAATCTACCTTGATCGATTAACTCTTGGAGATCCCAATTAAAACTATGAGCATTTTTGATAATGTCAGAGGGGGACTCTTCAAAGGTAACAAATACACCATGCTCGTCTAGCCCTGTAATGCCGTTATACAGAAACTGCATTGCTAATAAAGTCTTGCCAGTACCTGATGTACCACTGACAAGAGTTGAGCGCCCTTTAGGTAACCCCCCATGAGTGATATCATCCAACCCCTCAATCATGGTGCGTAACTTTTGGACACCTAGCTCTTGTCTTTTTATATCGTTACTGTCGTTATTTTTTTCAGTTGATGAGCTAGTCATTGCCAATTAATTCCTCATATAGTAAATCTAGTCCGATTAATACCTTTTCGCGATCAGACAGATCGCCAATTATTTTTCTAACTGGTGGTGGTAAAACCTTTGCTAAGGTAGGAGTAGCTAGGATTTTATCTTCTTCAGCTAGTTGTGGGTTTTTAAGCACATCAATGACCTTCAATGTATAAACTCCTTGAAACTCTTTCTCAAGGATATCGTTGAGCATCTTCAGCGCCCGCACAGAGTTTGGCGTGTTGCCTGCGACGTAGAGTTTTAGGACGTAGGTTTTACGAATCATTTCATTAATTTGGGTTGCGTCGGCTATTTATAACGTATCTCTTAAACTTCTAGAAAATAAATCTTTGCATTGGCGATGGAGCGAGGGGGACATAAACTAAAGTTTAGGCACAATATAGGCAGAGTTTCAAGATTTTAAGTAGACCAAGCGGATTTAATCTAGTGGATATTTCTGTAAAAAAGCTTGATTAGATCTTTAAGATCTTTTTAAGTTCCTGTTAGGAGCGTGGAATAGATCGACGATATAGCTCACATAGATGCGCGATCATATCAATTAGCGTAATTCGATAATCTAGTAAAATTTCATCATTTCTACCTTCTAGTCTTAATTGCTTAGCAAATTCGTCCATCAGTTCCATATGAATTTCTAGAACCTGTGATACAGAAATATCCGCAAAAAAAGAAAGATTAACGAATTCATCAATTTTTTGATTTAAATCATCACTTTTTTCGAGAAAGTACTCGAGGATAATCGACCGATAAATGTTTTTTAAGCGCTCAAGATACTCTTTTCTATCTTCAGGTGATAGGTTACGGAGAAATAATCGTGAATCGCGTTTGTAATACACCCCCAAATACCCCAATCTTTCATTAAGCTTTCTGGCTAATCGCTGTTGTTGGACACTTAAAGACTCAGAAGCCGCACTGTGCGGAATATTGACATAGACTTGATGTCTAACTTGTGGCGAAATCTTGATAAAAGTGTTGATCGCCTGATCGATAATTGTGGGCAGATCTTGAATCTGAGCAAAATTAATACTGATACTGGCTCGATAAAAGTCCTTTGATTCGCTTTGTTCATAGTGAGGGTCACTTTGTTCATAAAGATCTTCTAGGACTAATATGGTAGGTATGAAAATGTTCAACATACCAAGATGATCGATGACAGCCTCGACATCAGGGATCACATTTTCAAATATAACTAGACAATCTTGGGCATTTTGAGTTTTTGTTAATAAACTTACAAGTGCTTCTAATTCGGTAACAACCGTAATGGTGTATCGATCCTCTGGCAAATATTTTGCAAGAGTAGATTTGGTTTGGCTGACATTAGCTTCAGCCACCAAACAGCATACTTGTAGATTGGACAGAACAGGCACTGGCTATTGGTGGTTGATAATGGCTTAAATTTTATCTTAATCTTTATTTTCGCACTTAAATAGCGAAATTATGTGAGATTGGAGATTGTACTATATATAAAAATTTATAGGCTGTTAGTGACAAGCACCACTTATTAAACATAACCCGAAAGGGTTTCAGCATATGGACTCCCTCATCTTAAATCAGTCTTTAGAGATATATGGACAGTCGATTGTAGCAATTTGTCGACTACCCAATGATACTGCTGAAGCAATAGCCCTTCTCCAAAAAGGATGGTCTCATGTGGTGGTGGTGGATCAAAATGATCTGCCACAGGGTTTGTTTAATGCGCGATGTTTATTAAATTGGCAATCAAAATCAGTAGATGGTTGTACATTTTCTGCGCCATCGATCGCTTTAGAAGATATTGATCTTGAGCCATTACCTACGATTTCGATCGCTATGACGATCGCCGATTTTTTGCAAAGAATCTCTCAATATCGGCATTCAGCAGAAACTTGGGCTTTAGTAGATAGCAATGGTAGATTTGCAGCTCTCTTGGAGGTCTCAAGCTTACTGCGATCGCTCGTACAAGAAGATAAAAATCAAAGCCCTTCCATCACCTCATTGTTATTGCCATTGATCTATCAGTTGCCTCTGCCTGTGATGGTTAGCGATCGCGATGGAGCGATCGTGGGTATGAATGCCGCATGGCGCAATAGCCTGTATGAAAGCTTACCTAGCAATACTGTGGCTGATATATTGCCAGTCGATGAGATTAGTAGCAGTATCTCAAATACATCTACATCATCTCCAACAAAGGGACAGGTTAATGAGCGTTCCCACGTACTAGAACCAAAGCTACCTGTAACTCACCAGTTTTGTACTACTGATGGTGCATCGTTTACATGGCAAGTGATTAGTGTGGCTTTGCAGGGCAGTTTGCAAGGGCTAGATCTGGCGATCGCCTATGACATTACAGCCCAAAAAAATCTGGCTCAAGAGCTATCGGGGCTAAGTCGGGTCAAAGATGAATTTTTGACCTGTATTAATCATGAGCTGAAAACGCCATTAACCTCAGTAATTGGGATTGCAAGTTTATTGAGCAACAACACCTTTGGCGAACTCAATGAGCGTCAGAGTCGCTACGTGAAGATGATTCATCAAAGTGGTCGGCAATTAGTTTCGATTATTGATAATATTTTTGACCTTGCTAAAGCTGAGTCGGGGCAATTAGAACTATATGCGGAGACTGTTTCTGTCAAAGAGATTTGTCAAAAAAGCATCCAGCAAGCGAAGAAGTTAGTTCAACAGGATTCCACGATTTTTCGCAACTATAACTTTGAAGAAGGCTGGGAGTTAGATATTCACCTAGACATCGATCCAACGGTACAGACAATTTATGCCGATGAAACTAGGTTGCAGCAAATGCTAGTAAATCTGCTTTCCAATGCTTTTAAATTTAGTTTTTCACCATCGGAACTGGTTGATGATTTACCATCTATTGCTCCACAAATAGGGATGACAGTGAAGTGGTGGGAAGGATGGCTTGCCATTACGGTCTGGGATCAGGGAATTGGAATACCTGAAGAGAAACAAAGTTTAGTATTTCAAAAATTTCAACAGGTGGAAAATGTCCTAACTCGACGCTTTGAAGGTACGGGATCGAGTTTGCTCTTAACCAGACACTTGGCGCGTTTGCACGGTGGTGATATTACCTTTGTTTCGCAGGTCGATGTGGGCAGTCAGTTTACGATTTTGTTGCCGCCTGAAACTAGATCCAATCATGATCATGTTCACTTTGAGCAGCTTGATCGACGGATGGATATTAGTCATGGGCGCTTAGTATTGGTGGTAGAAACTTCCACGGAGGCTTTAGATTGGTTGAGAAATACTCTGGCGGATTTCAATTATCAAGTAGTAATTGCGCGATCGGGAACTGAGGCTCTAGAAAAAGCAAGGCGGTTGCAACCTTGTCTAATTTTGTTGAGTCCAGATGTGCCGATGTTGTCGGGTTGGGATGTGTTAGCCTTGCTTAAGGGAGATTCGGTAACCCAGCATATTCGTGTGGTGATGATGAAACGAGCCGACGAACCTAAGACTAATCTTCATCAAGCTGACGGTATCTTGCTTAAACCGATCAAAGCTGCCGAATTGAGTGCATTTCTGCCTAACTATGTACCTATTCCCAAATCTCTCAAGTTCTTATACCTAAATCAAAATCTGGAAGAGGGTGTA
Source organism: Phormidium tenue FACHB-1050 (assembly GCF_014696925.1). GTDB lineage: Bacteria > Cyanobacteriota > Cyanobacteriia > Pseudanabaenales > Pseudanabaenaceae > Pseudanabaena. The sequence continues at coordinate 53,490 of NZ_JACJQY010000017.1, forward strand.
ATTGAATTACTGCACGACCTTGGTCATAGCTTACTAGAAGCAGAAGACTTGCCCCAAGCGGATGTGTTATCCAAAATTTGGCAGCCAGATCTATTTCTGCTGAATGGTGATAATCAAGTTTTGCTAAAGTGTCTAGAAGATATCAGTGAATTAGAGACGCTATCAAGTTTACCAATCTTGATCATTACCAAGTCAGCGATCGCCGAAATTAATTGGCTTCAAAATCGATTTGCAAACCTGAGTTTGCATGATTGTCTGAGTTTAGATTTAGATAATTTAGATACAGCTAGAGCTGAAGTTTTATTGGCTTTGCATCAGTCAATTACTAATGCGATATGTTACGTTGTGCCAAACTCTTTTGCGAATACCGCGACTAGCAACCATGTTTACTAGCTTCTTATATAGCAAAGCAAGTTTTGCTTAGGACATGCAACCCAAGAATCGAGTGGCGGCGCGAAGCGCCGCCACTCGATTCTTGGTTTTTGATTTTGTCCTCATACACTTGGCGACAGCTATAAATAGTAAATTCCCTTTCATCCCCTATTTAAGAATATTACTCCTTTCCCAACAAGAATTGCTGGATGCGGCACTTCGTTCCGCATCCAGCAATTCTTGGTTTTTAATGTCTAGTTGTACACTGGGAAGGGAGTATATCAATATTTTGAGCCATTTCGCCGAACATATTTGGATAGCGATCAAGCTAGATTTAGGATGTATTGTTTAGTTCTTGATAATTTGTTTAATAATTGTTTAAAAGTAGTTGTTTAAATAAAGATGATAGATCTATCGCTAACTTTTTTAGAGAACACCAAAATTAGTAAGTGAAAAGCCCCATATCTTGCTAAAGATCCTAAGCTTAAGGTAGAAGGAGTATCGACCAATGAATCGAGAGGCTAAGTCCTTAAATATTGCAGGTAGTAGGACTGAAGTCATGCAAGTTGGAGTGATGCAATTTCCGAGCGTTGGTTTGGTCAATAGTGAGGTGCTGGTTAAAGATGCAACCTTAATGGCGATCGCGGAAATTAATCAATCAGGAGGCATCTTAGGAAAAAATATTGATCCCATTGTGATTGATATTGTGGCGAATGATCACAGTATTGCTTCGCAAGCAGGATCTTTATTGAATGAACTGGATATTAAAAATTTATTTGGGTGTGGTTTATCGTCGGTGCGGAAACAGGTAATTCCTATCCTTGAAAAGCATCAAGCCCAACTTTGGTATCCCTATTATTACGAGGGACTAGAATGCTCAGACAATATCTTTTATACAGGTGCTTGTCCCAACCAAGTCATCCAGCCAGCGATTAATTGGTTGCTGCAACACAAAGGCGATCGCATTTACTTAGTTGGCACAGATGGTATTTACTCACGCACAGTTAATAAGATTATTCGCGCTCAAATTAAGCAACAAAATGGCTTATTACTGTGTGAAGACTATATTCCCCGTGATATATCTAACTATCACGAAAATATTGCCAAAATTAAGCATATTGCGCCTACAGCGGTAATTAGCACCCTATCTCCACAAAACTCCGTTGCTTTTTTACAACAGTATGCCGAAGCGGGAATTCAGGCTAAAGAAATCCCCGTTCTATCATTGCGCTTAACTGATCTAGAACTGAGGTATCTCTGGGAAAGTCTAGATAATCCTGCGGCGATCGCTGGACATCTGGCTAGCTCTAACTATTTCCAAAGCCTAGATACGGCTCACAATCAAGATTTTTTACGTAAATACTCAATTTGGTGTGGTGGTGAGCGATCGCCAACACCACCTGTTAATGTCGTGATGCAAGCGGCGTACACGCAGGTTTTTTTATGGAAACAAGCCGTTGAAGCAGCTCAGACCTTTGAAGTGCTTCCCATGCGTCGGGCAGCCTATGATCAAAGCTTTGTTTCGCCAGCAGGTCGTATTCTCCGCGATCGCAACCATCATATTTGGACAGCTTGTCGAGTTGCAGAAATTAATTCCGCAGGTAAGTTTGAAATCCTATATACAGTCGATCCGATTAAACCGATGCCTTGGTTGGGGGTAGAGGAACTAAATCCAGACACATCAACCGTAGTTATTGAAATACTTGCGGATATTACTCAAGGTATTCAGCAAAGTTGGCAACTAGAAAAAGATGCTCAGGACTTAGAATTCACGATCGCGGAGCTATTAGGAAGAGGACAAGGTAAAGGACGCAATCAACTTGCTCCTGAAATCACCCGTGCTGTGATGTCGAAGATGTTTAAAGCAAACCAGAGGTTGCTCAAGACACAGGCGGATTTGTTAAATGTAGAGGGAGCGTTACGGGATGCTAATGAATTATTAGAGCAGCGTATTGAACAACGTACGCTGCAATTACAGAAAACAATTAAACGTTTACAAAACGAAGCAGCGGATCGTCAGCAAGCAGAAATACTATTACGGGAAAGTCAACAGAGATTTTCGGCGATCGCTGATAACGTACCTGGAGTTGTTTATCGGGCTGTGTTACATCCTGACGGTGCTGTCTCTATGCCTTACATTAGTCCCCGCACTCTGGAAATCTTTGGCATATCTGTCGAAGAGTTTACGGAGCATTTGGAATGGGTTTTTGATATGGCACATCCTGAAGACCGTGCGGAACTCAATGAGATGGTACGCCGATCTGCCGAAGAACTGATGACCTTTGAGCATGAATATCGGGTTTCTAGTCTGTTTGAGAAAGTTAAGTGGGTACGCATTATCTCTCAGCCCCATCGCAATGACCAAGGCGATACGGTTTGGGATGGGGTAATTATTGATATTAGTCATCAAAAGCAAATTGAAGAATCTTTACGTCAAGCGGAAGAGAAGTATCGCAGCATTTTTGAACATGCGATCGAAGGTATTTTTCAAGCCCAACCCGATGGATGTTATATCAATGCTAATCCTGCCCTTGCGAATATTTATGGCTATGAAACTCCTACGGAACTACTTACGGCGGTTGCGTTAGAGCCATATCGTCTATTTACAGAACCGAAACGTTATCAAGAACTCTTGCATCAACTAGCTACCGAAGGCTCAGTGGCTAGTTTTGAAGCTTTGGTCTATAAGAGCGATCGCAGGATCATTTGGATTTTGATTAATGCCAGAGCTAATTATGATCATGAAGGTAACTTTATTTCCTATGAGGGACTGGTTCAAGATATTACGGAACGGAAACTTGCCGAACAAGCCCTCAAAGCGGAGCAAGAAAAGTCAGAAAATTTGTTGCTGAATATCTTGCCCAAAGAGATCGTCAAACAACTGAAGATTAACAATAATGTAATCGCCTCAAGGTCAGATAATGTCTCCATTTTGTTTGCGGATATTGTGGACTTTACGACCCTCTCGACCCAAGTTTCACCCAATGACTTAGTGACCATGCTCAATGGCATTTTCTCTTCTTTTGATCTACTAGCCGATCAGTTGGGATTAGAAAAAATCAAGACCATTGGGGATGCCTATATGGTAGTTGGTGGATTGCCCACAGCCCGTCCTGACCATGCTGAAGCGATCGCCGAGATGGCTCTAGCTATGCAAAAATCTATCTCTAATTTTAAACGTGACGACGGTACTGCTTTTCGGTTACGAATCGGAATTAATACTGGAGCAGTTGTGGCTGGTGTAATCGGCATCCGCAAATTTATTTATGATCTTTGGGGTGATGCGGTAAATGTCGCTAGTCGGATGGAATCCCACGGTTTAGCGGGAGGTATTCAGGTGACACAAGCAACCTATGAGTTACTCAAAGATAAATATTCTTTCTGGCATCGTGGCAAAATATTTATCAAAGGGCGAGGTGAAATGGATACCTATATGTTGCTTGATCGTGAGCCTCATTTGCCTGCATCGGAGGTATCGAAAGCATATCAAGAGGAGATGCAAAGCCTCTCCTCTTCGGCATAAAAGATTATCTGTGCTAAGGGACAGTAAAATAAGGAACCAGATTTTTAATGGCGCAGCTTCGCTGGGCCACTAAAAATCTGGTTCCTTATTCAATCGCAAAACCCCAATCATGACAACGGTTGCTTACCTTGGTCCCGCAGGTACATATTCAGAAATGGCAGCTTTGCAATATTTACAGCTGAGCCATCCAGACTTAGAGCATGATCCTTCGCGGATGTGTCCTTATCCTACAATTCCCCAAGCGATTAATGCTGCCGAGCAGGGGCATGTGGATGTAGCCGTTGTCCCTGTCGAGAATTCAATTCAAGGTGGGGTAACAATGACCCTCGATAGCCTCTGGCAATCGGAGTCATTACAAATCCAACAGGCGATCGTTATGCCGATCGCCCATGCTTTGATTACCCGCGCCCAAAATCTTGACGATATTAAAGTTGTCTATTCCCATCCTCAAGGTTTAGCTCAATGTCAGCAATGGCTGGATCATCATTTACCCACTGTGCAACAAATAGCCAGTGACTCTACAACCTATGGTTTGCATATTGTGGCTAAAGATGTGACCGTGGCAGCGATCGCCTCACAACGAGCCGCCGAAATTTACTATTTACCAATTCTGCAATATCCAATTAATGATCAACCTGATAACTGCACCCGTTTTTTAGTTTTAGGACGCACTTCACCCACCACTAGAGGCACACATTCTTCCCTAGCCTTTAGCCTGAAACGGAATATGCCTGGAGCTTTAGTCAAACCTTTATTAGTATTAGCCGATCGCCAAATTAACATGAGTCGGATTGAGTCACGCCCGACCAAGCGATCGCTGGGTGAATATATTTTCTTCATCGACATTGAAGCCCCCATCGATGATCCTAACTTCAGTGAAGCTCTACAAGAACTACAAGCCGTCACTGAAAATCTTAAAATTCTTGGTAGTTATGCGATTACCTAAAGAAAACGCTTTGCAATCTAAAATATAAAAAATGAGGCGCTTTGCGCCTCATTTTTTATATTTTAGATTGGGCTAGACGCTTGTTTCGCATCAGCACATTTTTACCTTCATTAGTTTGCTCGATCACTAATAACGGTGTTGGTTTCGCCGTTTGATCCCAACTAATCACCGCTAGCCGTCCCTGAATCGTAGGTTGCCAATTCCGATTTACATCTGAGGCAACCACAAAACTTTCTAGCCCAGTCGCCAAATCTTTGAGAATGCTCTGCGAACCATGGGTGGGGATTTTCGCTAGCTTGACATGGATACGAAATAGGGTGCGAATTTGTGAGTCATCATGATGTTCAGGCTGATAAGACACATCAAAAATCACATCGACCTTGCGAACCGTGCCACTGTCTTCTTCAGTTGGCATTAGTGCAGGTGCAACTTTTTGGCGGAGGTTGACCTTCATTTGCGCCAAGATAATTTCACAAAAATGAGGTTCTTCCATTCTCATGCTGAGATAATCTAGATTGAACTCACGGGAATGAATCAAATCAGGATTGCGTTCATGCTCATCAATTGTATGCAGAGCTAGTTTTAGCTTTTTGGCGAGTTCATGGGTTTTCAGTCTCTCGATCTTTAGTTGTTGACGATTTTTTTGCAATTGCCAATAATGGTAGGCTGTTGCGCCGATCGCTCCCCACAGTAAGACTAGAAGTAGGCTCACGCCGACAGTATTTTGCAGCGGTAGTGTGGACTGCTCAAGGGCCCCCAGAAAGCCACCTTCTTGATCGCTTTTTACAGTCATTAAAACGTTTGATCTGTACAACATAGCAAAGCCCCAATCATTTAAATAGAAATATCAGAAAGCCGACTTGCCTTAATACCCTATTCTTACTATGCCCACAATTTGCCCTGAAATTAATTTATAGTGCTTCGCCGTAGATTAAAGATGGGGCGGCGAAGCCGCCCCATCTTTAATCTACTTTTGTCAGATTGGCGATTTTCCATTTGCCATTTTCAAAACTCAGGGTGCAAACATATCGCCCCCTTGATGGCTGCGACTGAGTGCGATCGATTTTGCCGTTGACATATAGGGTGGGACTTTCAAAAATCTCTACGGTCACATTGGCTTGATTATCCTGAATACCAAATGCACCAACCCGACTCACCGTAAATTCACCATAGCGATAAAAAGCATTATTCTGCTCTAACCAGTCGATCGCTCCCTTCCGTTTCTCATAGGCTTCCCCTGTAGTTATTTCAGCCAGCAACTTACGGTCAAAGGGTGGGGCAAACATTTGATTTTTGCTAGCTACCAAATTATTTACGATGTCTACAGCATCAGTCTCAGACAAAGGTGTAATTGGGATTTTGGGAGAAGTAGTTGGGGTCGGACTAGGGACTGCCGTGGGTGCAGAAGTTGGGGTGGGAATAACGGTAGGTTCGATAGAAGCGGATGGACTAGGACTAGCTACGGGAGTTTTGCTAGGACTTTGGGTAACGGCAGCTTTATTAGGAGTGGAGTTATTGGCGGTATTTGTGGTGGGATTGGATGAACGTGTTGCCATCAAAGCGCCGATCGCGATCGCGATGGCAAAGGCTCCGCCCCATAAAGCAATCCATAAACCTTTATTACTACCATTACCACCATTATGATCAGCTTGAATTGGGGCGTAAACCTGTACAGTCTGCTGAGACAATGGTTCATGAGATGGAGCGTGATTTATGGGTGTAGGTGTTTGATTAGCTGGTGGTAATGGTTGGATTGGTGGTTGTTGAATCAGTGGCGGCGCGATCGCTGGCGTATATACTTCTGTCGGTGGGACTGTGGGAGTTACTTGGGGTAAGACTTCCGTATGCAAATCATGATTGTTGTTTTGATTGTTATTTAGACCCACAATCGTGGACTGAAGACCATTAGCGGAGTTACTTACTGGTTGCGTTGGCAAGTGGTGATCGTCTAGGTTTGCCAAAACCTTACGAATTTCTAAAGCTGATTCATAGCGATCTTTGTAGTGATAGCGCGTCATCTTGGTTAATACATCCACTAATCCCGACTTATTGGGTACAAGATGCTGCCAGATTAACTCTCCTGTTTGATAATCTTCTTGCAATTCACGGGGTGGTAAACCTGTCAGGGCTTGAATGCCGATCATTCCAAGTGCATACAAATCACTGTTAGGGCGGGGTTTACCTTGAGCTTGCTCACTAGGCATATATCCCAAAGTCCCGATCGCTACGGTGGCGATCGTGGCTCCCTCTTGATTTAGCTGATTTTGAACCTGTTTGATCGCCCCAAAATCGATCAATACTAATTTGCTATCGGATTTACGGCGAATAATGTTGTCTGGCTTAATATCACGATGAATTACCCCATGACTATGGGTATATTCCAGAATGCTTAATAAATCATCAAGAATCTGCATAACTAAGGTTTCACTGAGCCGATAGCCGCGTACCAACTCTAGTTCTAGCGATCGTCCCTCGATAAACTCTTCTACCAAATAAAATTCCCCAGCCTGCTCAAAATAAGCCAGCAAACGAGGTATGCGATCGTGACTACCTAATTGAGCAAGGGTTTGCGCTTCACTGGTGAATAAACGACTCGCCACCTTTAAATATTCGCGATCGCTACTAGCAGGTTTGAGATGTTTGACCACACAAAGCGGCTCATTCGGGATGCGCGTATCATGGGCTAAATAAGTATGACCAAATCCACCCTCACCCAACTTGCTAGCAATGCGGTAGCGTCCATCAAGTAATTGACCAATCATCCGATTACACCATTTTTGTCACAAATATATAGCGATCGCCTTACAAGTAAAACACAAAACCCAAATATGGGAAGTGACACAAAGCGTCACTTCCCATATTTAGGTTTCACTTACTAAATAAATGAAGGCGGCGCTTCGCGCCACCTTCATTTATTTGGTTTTTGATAATGTTGCTGCTCATGCTTTAGGATTAAACGATTTAACGACACCTTGGTTTATGATGGATAAGCTGTAAGCCCTAATACCTAAAATTAAAGTGCTAATGTCAAAAAATGACATAGTGCAGAATGGACATATAGCTTTTAGAGATAGTTTCGTAGACAAGGACTAGTAAACTGCTAGCCGAACCAGTTGTTTTGATGATTTATGGCTAGATACACTCAACATTTCTTAGTTGAAATCGCTCCCGAAAACCTACATTCAACGATTATCAAAACGTTGGAGTCTTGTAGCTTGGTAATTACCTATGAAACTGATGACTATGTGATTGCCCAAGAAATCGAGACTAATGCGTCATTCGCCAAAATGGTTACGGTAGAGGTCTTGATCCATCGTTCTGAGATTGAGGGCAATCAGGCAAAATTGACTAGCGTTACCAAAAATGCCGAACTGCCACTGCGGATTAATAATTACTGTCATGGAATCTCTGATCGTGTTTCTAAAGCATTCTGTGACAGTCCAGAATGGAAGCTATTAGAAGTTACTTCAGGATATTAGACAGTATTAATGGGAATAAATGGCAAATTACTATCGTGTACTCGCCGAAAATCGGCAAGCTAGATTTAATTACGAAATTCTCGAAACCCATGAAACAGGGATCGAGCTACTTGGCACGGAAGTTAAATCAATTAAAGGGGGGAAAGCAAATCTACGTGATGCCTATGGCATTGTACGGAAGGGGCAGATCATGCTGCTAAATATGTATATTGCCCCACACCATACAACTAGTGTGTATTTTAACCATGAGCCAACCCGCACCCGTCGCTTGCTGTTACATAAAGATGAAATCCGCAAGTTGATTGTGGCTGTGCAGCAAAAGGGTTTGACGCTAGTACCACTCAAGGTCTATCAAAAAGATGGATGGATTAAGGTTGATTTAGCCTTAGTACGCCAAAAGAAACTCCACGACAAGCGCGATGATATGAAAAAACGCGATGATAAACGTGATATTGAAAGGGTCATGAAAAATCGTTAAAACTTAAAAATATTCGTTTATTTGTGCTGATTTGTAAATTAGCGATTGTTCACAAAACCTGTGGTAGTTTAAAAAATATACTGTAGACTTGTTCACCCAAATCAAATTGATACATTGCATCTCTAAAAATTAAAAAGTTATTATGTCTGCTCCACCTCAATTTGCTATCAATCTTAGTGAAAAATTCCCAGAAAATTTAACGAATTCACCTATTCTAGAGGCTGTAATTCATTGGGAGGCTCCTGCCAGTAAACCTTTAGAGCAAATATCATTAAAGGAAGCGCTAACCAAACATTTGCCTGAATACCCCACTATTCAGACTCACTATGTCACAGAAGCTAAAATAATGGGTATGCCTGATGACACGTCTCAATTCTCACAGCACACACAATGGAATGGCTTTAGGCTTGAAGATGACCAAAAAAATTATGTAGCCCAATTTACGCATACTGGAATTGCTTTTAGTAGGGTTCAATCCTATGAAAGTTGGAAAAACTTTAAGAACGAAGCCTTGCGAGTCTGGGGTGTTTTTGTAGAATTAGCCGAGCCAAAGACGATCCGCCGATTAGGGGTTCGATTCATTAACCGAATTCTTATAAAACAAGATGAATCAATCTCAACCTATCTCAAAAGTGAACCATATAGGCTTTCTGGATTAGAAATCTCTCCAAAATCGTTTTTTTACCAAGATACTTACCAAGTTGCTGGCCATCCCTATCAAATTAACTTAGTTCGTACTATCCAACCCAATCAAACTGGTTCAGCAAGTGAGCAAGCGTTGATTGTAGATATTGATGTCTTTACAAATGAAGTTTCTAGTATTCGGGATGATTTAAACCAACAACTCGCGGAAATGCGTTGGCTTAAGAATAAAATATTTTTCAGTAATATAACTGATACCGCCTTAAATAAATTTGGGAGTTAAGTCATGATCACAGCAATACGAGGAAATACAGAAACTGCTGCTTATATTGATGCAACTACCCAAAAGCAAAAAGGTTACTTTGACCAGTCTGTTGTTTTGGGGAAGCAATCAGCTTATAACGAGCTATATGCTTTTTGGAAAGAATGTCAATTACCAGATTGGGATGGTTATAACGCCCTTGCAGTTCAAGAAAAAACTTTATTTAATGCTTACTGGTTTATTGAGTCACTACCTCTAGGCTACCCCTTGCCCTCTGTTGGGGCTGAACCAGATGGGCATTTAACTCTAGAGTGGTACAGTAATCCTCGCTGGATACTGTCAGTTAGCATTAGTCCCGAAGGCATGTTGTATTACGCCGCCCTTTTTGGTACTAGATCTGAGCGGGGATCAGATCATTTTTGTGGAGAAATACCCCAACCTATCTTGGAATTGATCAAAGAAGTTAAGGGAATAACGGTTTAAAGAGCATGATCGATGCTAATCATGTACCTGATGTGAGTGAGGATGAAATCTTAGCTCGATATGCAATGCAAAGTAACCACTTTCGCAGTAGCGATCAAACTGCAAAGCCTGAACTGTTTATGCCACATCCTTATCAGGAATTATCTTTAACCCGATATCTCGATGCAACCATTGAAGAAGTACTGGCTTTAGGTGAGGAAACAGCTAGAGAGCTAAATAAAACTTTTTACGGCAGGGCTGACATTCAGGCAATTAAATGTAAAGTTGAGTCTTTGCAGGTAGTGAAAGACCCAACACCAAAAAATCCCAATCATGCAAATATTCAAGGATTTCCTCTTGATAAACTAGAGCAGAAGGCGATCGCACTGGAACTAGCTGCTGATGCTAAATTTTATCCAGTATAACGGTGCTTCTTTAATTGGTTGCCATCATTTCTAGTTCGTAGAGGCTGGCATACACACCTTGTTTGGTTATGAGTTGATCGTGAGTGCCAGACTCGATCACTTCGCCTTGTTTGAGAACGAGAATGCGATCGACGTTGCGAATTGTCGATAAGCGGTGAGCAATGATGATCGTAGTGCGATCGATCAACAATCGATCTAAGGCTTGTTGAATCAAAAACTCGGTGCTGACATCTAGACTAGCGGTTGCTTCATCCAAAATTAAAATTCGCGGATCGCGAATGGCAGCTCTGGCAAAGGCTAGTAACTGCTTTTGTCCACCCGAAAGATTTGTACCGCGCTCACGGACTTGAGTTGCGTAAGCTTCGGGCAGTTCTTGAATAAAGCGATCGACATTCATCAACTCGGCGGCTTCAACCACCTGCTCGAACGCATAGTCTTCACCGAGTGTAATGTTGTCCTTAATATCCCCAGAAAACAAAAAAGCATCCTGCAAAATTACGCCAACACATCGACGTAACTCTGCTTGGGTAATTTCGCGAATGTCGATACCGTCGATAAGGATTCTGCCTTTGGTTGGCTCGTATAGACGCGATAACAGTCGGATGATTGAGCTTTTACCCGCTCCTGTGGGGCCGACAAGGGCAATTTTTTCACCTGCTTTCAGGGTGAAATTCACATCTTTGAGGACGTACTCATTGGGTTTGTAGCCGAACCACACATGATCAAAACAAATTTCGCCAGTGCCATCAAGGGGGAGCGTTTTGGGAGATTCAGGATCGCGAATTTCGATGGGTTCTTGCAGGATGGCATTGATCCGTTCAACTGCTGTAAATCCTGCTTGAATCGTGGTGAATTTTTCTGCGAGTTGGCGAATTGGGTCAAACAGGCGCTGCGAAAATAACACAAAAGCTGACAGTTCACCAAAAGTGAGATTTTTTTGAACAATTTGTCCACCGCCTAGCCACAGTACGCCAGCGATCGCCACCAGTGCAATCCATTCCAGTGTCGCCGAAACCGCAGAATCATGAAAAACTGTGCGATTTACTTCATCTACATACTGCTTATTGACTTTGAGATGTTGGGCGGAGTTAAACTTTTCGCGGCGAAATAACTGAACGATATTTGCGCCAATAATATTTTCTTGCAGAATTGAATTAAGTTCTGATAGGCGATCGCGTGCTTTGAAATTTGCTTTGCGATATTCATGCTGGAAATAGACGATTAATGCAGTCACGGGTAGCACCATGATCACTAGCATCAGGGCTAAGTCCCAGCGCAGCAAAAACATGAAAATAGCGATTGTCCCGATCGCTGCAAAGTCGCTCAATACGCCTACAGCACCAGTTGCGAATACATCACCTAGGGCTTCGACATCACTAGTTAAGCGGGTGATGAGTTTACCAACAGGCGTGCGATCAAAAAAACTAGTTGATAAAGAGGTGACGTGACGGAATAAATCAGCGCGAATATCTGCGGTGATTTTTTGTCCGACCTCTTGCACCAAGTAGCCCTGCCAAGACTGAAACGCAAGGCGCACTGCGATCGTCAGTAGTATGACTAGGCAAATCCACCGCAAACCCAACAAATCGCCGTTTTTAATTGGTCCATCAATGCCTTGCTGTACCAAAATTGGCTGGACAGCACTAGCGATCGAGAGAGGCACAAGTAAAAGCAGCGATATGACAAGCTGTTTGGAATTTTGCTTTGCGTAAGGCAATAAGCTCAACATCAACCGCCAGTCATTACTTTTGCGAGTTGAAGATTGAGATTTGGCAGAGCTAGCTGTGGGGGGGTTGATCACTATTCGAGATCCCTGTTACCTGGGTTGCGAGATGGATCGCTATTGAGGAAACCAAACACAAACAAACTGATAAAGAATATGACAGTGATATAGACCACTATTTTTAAAGTGAGCATAAATAAATAATCTCCGTATAAATATCTAAGAATTTATCCTATGTTAAATCTTATAGGAAAAGATGGGGATTCCTTATAATTCCTTAAGATTGGCTATTTGCTTTTGAGTATAAATACTTAAATGGAAAAATTAAAGATAATACTTTGAGTTGCCTTTAATTGAGATATAGCCATGTTGGGCTTTTAAAACCCTTACTGGGTTTGATATTCTCCAAGAAGAGAAGAGTGGCGCGAAGCACCACTCTTCTCTTCTTGGGTTTAAGTTTTTTTGTGGCAAGGCTTCGCAGTGACACAAAAACTGGAGTTTTGCTAAAGCTTTTAAGTAGGAAATACTTGCCCCAAAAGTTGCGATCGCTCTATGTATAGAGATATTTGAGAAGCGATCGCCTTCAATAATTTCTCATCTAAATCTGAATAGGCAAGGGTGATTTCTTTGACATTATCTAACGTAATTGAAATATCTTTAACCTTACGATTTATTAACTGAAAAACGCCGACCGTCCTTTTTTGAGAATCAAACATGGGAACAGCTAAAACCGAACGGGTGTGATATTCAATATCATAATCAAAAGTCTTGTGATGTCGATATACAGCACCATCTGGGAGATCGTGCACATCAGATAAATTGAGCGTTTCACCTGTCATGGCAACATAGCCGACGATACTATCTTGATTGAGTGGCACGGCAAAGTTGACTAGCGATCGATCAGGTTGAGAATCATTTTGAGAAACTTCAAAGCAGACTGTATGGACTGGGGCAGAGCGATCGATTAAATAAATACTGCCTGCATCACTTGCTGTCATTGTCCGAGTTTTCGCTAATACTAATTCTAAAAAAGCTCTTAAGTCATTGGTGCTAGACAAATATAAAGATATTGTTACCAGATCATCAAGTAAGCATTTGTAATAACGCAATTGCTCGGATAACACCTGACAATTTGAGGGGGAGATATCTTCAGATGTGTCTGGTTGCCAGCCTAAATCAGGAGTCATGGATGTCGCCAATATCTTTATAATGTCCTGCTCAGCACAAATAAAACAAAGTCTTGGGAATTTAGTCTTAGCAGCACAAGCTATCCGAATAATACTAGCAAAATCACCTCAGAAAAACACTAAAAAAGTAAATGTAGCAATTCTCATTATTAAACCGATTTTGGTGTTTCTATCACCTTTGGCGATAGAAACACCAAAATCGGTTTTTTGAGATTTCGATATTGGCAAAATCTCGAAAAACTGATCTTTATAATGAGAATTGATGATAAATAGCAGTGATAAACGATGCCATTTACTCTATTCTTCTTCTTCATCAAATTGCAGATCATCGATGGGATAAACATCTGGCCAAGCCGATGCCCCATGCTCATAAACATCAATACCAATGCGATCGGCTTCAGGATTGACTCGCAGCAGCCCCAAAGCTTTGATGGAGCCAAACATCAAAAATGAGAATATAACTACAAAAATAATAATCGCAACTTCACCGCCGAGTTGCACTCCAAGCAAATCAAAACCACCACCTAAGAACAATCCAGCTTTTTTATTGGTTGTTAGGGCTGGATGTCCAAATAGTCCTACAGCTATTATCCCCAACATACCGCAAGCACCATGTACTGCAAATGCACCCACAGGATCGTCAATTTCAAACCACTCAATGATGTCTACTACGACCAACACCAGTACACCAGCAACTGCTCCGATTAATGCTGATGCCCAAGGCATGACATAAGCACAACCTGCGGTAACTCCCACTAAACCCGCTAGCGAACCATTAAGTCCACAAAATAAGTGCCACTGACGAAAGCGAAAGTAGATGTAGATAAAGGCTGCTATTGCACCAGTCGAAGCAGCTATTGTTGTATTCACAACAATTAAGCCAACTAAACCTGGATTACTCAGAGTCAAGGTCGAACCAGCATTAAAGCCATACCAACCAAACCATAAAATCATTGTGCCAATCGTGGCATAGCCAAGGTTATGTGCTGGAGGAATCTGCCCCCATACACGATCAGGACGAGGACCAAGTAGGTAGGCTCCAACTAGAGCTGTCCATCCGCCAACCGTATGTACAGCAGCATCTCCAGCAAAATCATGAAAGTTGAGTTTATAGAGCCAGCCCCCATTGTTCCAAACCCAATGCACAACAATGGGATACATAACAGCACCCATAATAAAAGCATAAATTAGATCGCCCTTAAAGTCCGTCCGCTCAGCCATTGCACCCGTAGTGATCGTACTTGCTGTTGCCGAAAAAGCGAACTGAAAAAAGAACAAAGTCAATGTGTTGACTGGTGCAGTAGAACCTCCTGAACCCATCGCATACTCGATCGCCCCATTATTGAAAGTAAAAGCATTACTTAAAAAGAAGCCATCTACTCCAAAAAATCCATTACTAGTTGTGCCAAAGGCGATCGCGAAACCAGTAGTCCACCAAGCTAAAAGAGTAACTGCTGCATCAATGAAGTTCTCGGTAAGCGTATTTACTACCCCCGTCTGTCTGACCAGCCCAGCCTCTAGCATGGCAAATCCACATTGCATAAAAAATACTAAAAACCCCGTGATCAGTACCCAACTTGTGTCAACTGATAGCTTTAGCTCACTTGTGTTTTTGGTTAAAGACTCTAGTGTGCCTGTCTCAACCGCATGGGCGATCGCTGGTGTAAATGCAGCAAATATCGCAGCTCCGATGGCGATCGCCAAAAAACGCGCAAAATAATTCTTTCTTTTTGTTGTGACTTTTGCCATGATTAGATCCATACACCGCTATTTGGATTGTTGAGCATTTATATCAACTCACAAGAATATGACGACACTTTTGTGAGTTGCAAATCAAACCCAGCAAGGGTTTTAAAAGCATAAAATTGCTAAGCGATTTTATGCTTTGGTGTTAATCCGTCGCTTATCCCCTTGTTTACAATTCTTTGCGCTTAAACCCAAACCAAGATATTTTTTAAAGTGATGCAAACCAACGCTTTTAAAAAATATCTTGTGATTCCGTTGGTTAATAATTGCTGTAAGTTGTCACTGATTATTTTGAGAGATAGCAGGAAAGCTGTAAATTGCAAATTGGCGTAAGTTTAGCCCTGATTTCTTATACGTTTAAAGGATGATCTACAAAAGTGTCGATTAGTACAGTCAAGCTTTTAGGAAATGCAACATATATAGCGCTTTTCAAGCAAGCGAGGTACAAAGGTTTGTTTCCCCGCCTTCGGCGGGGAAACAAACCCGTACTTCACTAGACTGATAAACGCTATAGTCTGCGGTTTTGAGGAATGCGTGTGATCACTATCACAAGAGAGTTGTTACAAGATCGCCTTCTTTCTGTGAGTTGAGTCACTACTTAAACCAGAAAAAAGGAAGATACTCTAGTCACTAGCGACGTATCTACATAATTTCTCCCCGCAAGAATGCCTCCTGCGGGTTTTTTATATCAAAAATCAGGAGTATAAAACCCAAGAATTGTTTGGCGGCGCGAAGCGCCGCCAAACAATTCTTGGGTTTTGATTCCAAGGATTAGCGGCGCGAAGCGCCGCACCGCTACCTTGGGTGAAACTGTAGCTATACTTTGCACATCTCCTGATTTTGTTTGTAAACAATTCGTTACAATACTATGTAGAAAGCTACCACCTCTAAGAATTATGTATTTAACATGGCTAGACAGTAATTCATGGCTGATCGAGATTGCAGGTAAACGCATTTTGCTCGATCCTTGGTTGGTTGATGCGTTGATGTTTGGCAATGCTGCATGGTTTTTTAAGTCTGAGCGACTTACCCAGAGAGAGATCCCCCAAAATATTGATTTGATTTTGCTGTCACAGGGGTTACCAGATCACGCCCATCCCCCTACTCTTAAGAAACTCGATCGCCAAATTCCTGTAGTTGGTTCGCCAAGTGCAGCCAAATTAGTCAACGAACTTGGCTATACCCAAGTTACGGCTCTTGCCCATGGTGAAGTATTTAGTATTCCTAACCTATTTGAAATCAGAGCCGTGCTGGGTTCACCTACTGGCCCCACTACTCTGGAGAATGGATATATTCTCCGAGATCTCGTAGAAGGAACTTCTATTTATTACGAACCTCATGGCTACCATGCAGCCGCAATTCAAGAATTTGCGCCTGTGGATGTGGTGATAACACCCATGATTGATTTGAAATTGCCACTGGTTGGTACGGTAATCAAGGGGCAGCAAGGAGCTATACAGGTAGCAAAGTGGCTCAAGCCTCAAGTAATGTTGCCTACCGCCGCAGGTGGTGACTTGACCTATAGTGGGGTATTGTTAAATATCTTGAAGGCTGAAGGATCGATGGATTCTCTGCGATCGCTATTTACAGAAAATAATATTTCCACCCAAGTGATCGAGCCTAAACCTTGGGAACGCTTTGAGGTCAAACTACAGAAATTAGCCGTCACATAAAAAAGGGAGCGCTGAGCGCTCCCTTAAGAAAAAAGGAGCGCTCAGCGCTCCTTTTTTCTTAGAATTTGACTGAAGCAGTTTTCTTTTCTGGGAGTTGCGTGTATTCCGCGACGATTTTGCGGAATTCTTCACCATCTAGGGTTTCCACGTCTAACAGAATATCAACTAGGCGATCGCACAGGTCGCGATTTTCTTCGATCAAACGTTTTGCTGTGTCGTAACAAGTTTGTGCAATCTGACGAATTTGACGATCAATGCGATCGCCTAATTTGACAGAATAATCACTCTGAGGCATAAAGTTACGCCCCAAGAATACTTCGCCACTTTCGGATTCTAGAGCGCCCAATCCTAAATCTGACATCCCGAATTGAGTCACCATTAGGCGGGTCAGCCTTGCGACTTGTTGGAAATCTCCCGATGCGCCCGTAGTGATTTCGGCATCACCAAAGACCACTTCTTCGGCAGCACGACCACCCAGCATCATCGTAATCGTGTCGAGAATCTGCGATCGCGACTCTAGTCCATATTCCTCGTCAGGAACGCCCTTGGCAAAGCCACCGATACCGCCAGATCTCGGCACGATCGTAATCTTGTCGAGCAAAGATGCATTTTTGAGCAAAGTCATTACTAGGGCATGACCGACTTCGTGATAGGCAACCAGACGTTTTTTGGAGCTATCGAGCATCGGTTTCATACTTAGCCCAATGGTAATGCGATCGATCGCATCGGCAATTTCTAGTTCTCCGATCGCTTCTTTATAGCGTCGTGCCGCTAGGATGGCAGCTTCATTGAGCAAGTTTGCCAAATCCGCACCTGCAAATCCGGGGGTCAGACGCGCCACCGATTCGAGAGAAACACTTTCCTCTAGTTTCTTATTACGCGCATGGACTTTGAGGATTTCTTGACGACCTTTATAGTCGGGATAGTCAACTGTAATTTGGCGATCAAAACGACCTGGTCTTAGCAAAGCGCTATCCAACACATCAGGACGATTAGTTGCAGCAACCACAATCACGCCCGAATTACCTTGAAATCCGTCCATTTCCGTAAGCATCTGGTTTAGGGTTTGCTCACGTTCATCGTTGCCGCCGCCGATGCCCGATCCACGTTGTCGACCGACTGCATCAATTTCATCAATGAAAATGATACAAGGAGCATTATCTTTAGCTTTTTGGAATAAATCGCGAACGCGGGAAGCACCCACACCCACAAACATTTCTACAAATTCTGAGCCTGAAAGCGAGAAGAAAGGAACCCCTGCCTCTCCTGCGATCGCCTTAGCTAGTAGAGTTTTCCCCGTTCCAGGAGGTCCAATCAACAACACGCCCTTGGGGATTTTTGCGCCCACGGCTGTAAAGCGATCGGGCTGTTTAAGAAATGTAACAACTTCCTGTAGTTCTTCCTTCGCTGTATCAATGCCAGCCACATCTTCAAACATGATTCCCGTTTTGGCTTCGGGGGAGAATCTCGCTTTCGTTTTACCAAAGCTCAGAGTTTGTCCGGGTCCCCCAGGAGCATTGCTAAGGCGACGTAACACCATTAACAATATAAAAATCAACAGCATCGGTACAAAAAATGTACTAGCAAGTTGCCAAATTAAGGTTGGTTGCTGAGGGGCTTTTACCGCGATATCGACATTATTTTCCCTCAGAGCCTTCATCAACTCGGTATTGCCATCACGGGCAATTAAGTCAACCCTGACTTTGCGACCATCTTTTAAAACCGCTTCCGCAGCTAAGCCGTTACTTTCGAGATCAATTTTTTGAACACGATTTTCTTTCACATTTGAAAGCAGCTCGGTATAGCCCATCGTTGCTGCATTTTCACTATCAGCACGAGCAGCCGTTGGCACTGCCATTGCTACACTTTGCAATATTGCTAAACTTACGACCGTCGTTTTGACGCGCCGCCAAAAGGTTGCCAAAAAGATTTTTTTACCAGAAGACATCACTGCCTGTCGCTCCTTATAACCCTGTCGATGCGGTAATCAGTTGACTTTAATTATCTACTAGTCTAGTGCATTGGCAAAAAAGCTGTCATAAAGATAAGGGTGACACTTTGTGTTGTTTTCCAAGAATGGTAAATATTTCTACTCAGATATAGCGCTTTTCAAGCAAGCGAGGTACAAAGGTTTGTTTCCCCGCTTGCTTGAAAAGCGCTATAAGAGAAAACAATGAATTGGATTGCTGCTCAGATCAAGTGGATCATGCTCGTGTCTGGTTTACTGACTTGTACATTGTTTTATGCTGCGATCGCACCACAAGCAGCCCTAAATTCTTTGTTTGGTGATTCTTTAGAAGGTCAACTTTCTGAAATCATAGTCCGCAATTGGGGCGCTTTAATAACTCTTGTGGGCGCAATGCAAATCTATGGGGCGTTTAACTCTCCAAACCGTCCATTAATTGTGTTTATCTCAATTGTGAGCAAGCTGACCTTCGTTAGTTTAGTGTTGATTTACGGTCGCCAATATCTTGGGCAAGCAGGAGTTGCTGTGGCGATTGATTTGGTAATAGTTGGGTTATTTGTTGGGTATCTGCTAGGCGATCGCCAACAAAAGACCGAATAAGCGATTTGCGCCACTAATTGGCGATCGCTAAGTACTTGTGCAAAATAAATTACAAAAACCCCGTAAAGTTGCTCCCCTGCGGGGAGCAACTTTACGGCTATAGTTTGGCGATCGCTCCTAATTCTAAAAAAATGCAGTAATTTTAGGAGAAGATAGATTTACTTCACATTCTTTATGGGTGCTGTGAGACAATTACACTAAAATACACGCAAGCAACGCTACGCATATTCATATCCATGAACGCCACAACAAATATTCAGCCATTTTCTGCCGATGATTTTGCCAATGCCCTCGCCGAGCATAACTACGAATTCGCCGTTGGGCAAACCGTGAAGGGCAAGGTAGTGTCAGTCGAAAGTAGTGGCATTTATGTCGATATTGGCGCTAAATCTTTAGGTTTCCTCCCCATCGAAGAAGCCACGCTCAGTGGTTCTTCGCGCTCCAACAGTGATGCTTTCCCCATGGGTAATGAGTACGAATTTCTGATTATTAGTAGTCAGAATGCTGATGGTGAAGTAAAGCTTTCGGTGCGCCGTTTATTATTCAAGCAAGCTTGGCAGACTCTCCGTGATTACCAAGCAGAGTCCAAGGTTTTTGAAACTAAGGTGATCGGCACAAATAGCGGTGGTGTGATCGTTGATTCTGTGGGTTTACGTGGGTTTGTACCGCGATCGCACCTTTCTGACACCTCAGATCTCGCTAAACTAGTTGGCAAAACTATTCCTGTGATGGTGCTAGATGCCGATGAGACTCGCAAAAAGTTGGTGCTATCTAACCGTCAAGCTGCCAAACTTGCAGCGATGAATCAACTTGCCAAAGGGCAACTTATCAGTGGCAAAGTTACCAATATTCGTCCTTTCGGGGCGTTTGTGGAGTTTGCTGGGGTTTCAGGCTTGTTGCATGTCAAGGAAATGAGCCAAAAGCCCGTCAGTGATCCCACCCGTGTATTTCAGATCAATGACATGATCAAGGCTGTAGTCGTGGATATTGATGAGTCACGCGATCGCATTGCTCTGTCCACCAAGATCCTTGAGCTTCATGCGGGTGAAATGCTGGATAACTCAGCGCAAGTCTTTGCGGAAGCCGAAGAACGCCTCGAAAAGAATATCAGTAAGCTCTGGGAAGCCTAATCTCCCCAAAAGAAGGTGATGCTTTGCGTCACCTTCTTTTGGGCTTTTTTAATTTTTTCGTAAGACTAATCAATTTTGAACTTAGAATATTAGCAGTCATCAAAATCTTTAAAAATCAGCACTCAAATTCAAATTTATGGAAACTAATTTTCTTGGTCTTCTCGCTACTGTCTTAGCCGTATTTGTACCTACCGTCTTCTTGCTAACGCTGTATATCCAAACCTCTAGCCGTGAAGAAGGTCAAAGCAGCAAATAGTAAAAAAGCACAGCCCTAGGGCTGTGCTTTCTACCTCAAAAAAAGAGAATGGCAGCGCTTCGCGCCACCATTCTCTTTTTTTGGGTTTCAGACAGCTATTTTTTGGTAAGCCGCCAACTGGATCTCGCTTTGCTGAAATGCGATCGCTTTCATTTGGGCGGCTTTGAGGACTGTCTCATCCATTTATGTTACCCTCAGGATTAATAGCGAATAAAACTTTGAGGAAAAGCTGATGACACAGGCTTACTTAGAGACACAAGATATCCACGAACCAGCGATCGCTAATAATTCCCTTGATTCACTTACTTCGCTCTATGAATGTGACTTTAATCTGTGGGTTGAGGCGACAGCCCAGTTATTGCGTGAGGGCAGATTAGCAGAACTAGATGTGGGGAATTTAATCGAAGAAGTGGAATCGATGGGAAATAGTGATAAACATGCTTTAAGTAGTGATTTAGTTGTGGTTTTACTACATTTGCTTAAATGGCAATATCAACCGAACAAACGCACAAGAAGCTGGGAAAAGAGTATCGCTGAGCATCGGCGGCGGATTCGGAAGATTTTCAAGAGTAGTCCTAGTTTAAGGAATTATTTTCAGGAAATTTTTGATGAATGTTATCTTGATGCGAGGAAACAAGCCAAAATTGAAACAAGATTACCTTTAGCTCATTTCCCTGAGATCTGCCCTTTTACTTCTGAGCAAGTGCGTGATGAAGACTTTTTGCCTGAGTAGGCGAATTGCCTCAAATGTTTGGAGCGCGATGACAAAATCTAAAGTTGTATAATGTTGTGGCAATTTGGTAGCAAAAATTATGCGATCGCCGATTCATATTTTCTCAGTTGCGGAATATTTAGAAGCAGAGAGTAAGAGTGAAGTACGCCATGAGTATTTAGGCGGTCAGGTGTTTGCGATGGCTGGGAGGAGTAAGGCTCACAATATTATTACTTTAAATATTGCTAGTCGTTTACGTTCTCTGTTGCGGGGTAATACCAATTCACGAAAGTGTGACAACACTTTTGTGAATTGAAAACCAAACCCAGTAAGGGTTTTAAAAACACAAAATGGCGTAGCCATTTTGTGTTTTGGTATAACGCTTGCGATGTTTTTATGTCGGATATGAAGGTCAGGTTAAAGGCGGCTAATCAAAATAAGACGATATTCTATTATCCCGATGTGCTGATTACTTGCAATCCTGAAGATAAAGATAAATATTTTGTGAATTATCCTTGTGTTATTTTTGAGGTGTTGTCACCTAGTACGGAGGCAAGCGATCGCCGCGAAAAGTTGGTTAATTATCAAACGATCGCTAGTTTGCAGGAATATGTTTTAGTTTCTCAAGATAAAATTAAATTAGAAGTTTATCGGCAAGATTTGCAAGGGGATTGGACAATGGAAGTTTTAGGAAGTGAGGATACTTTAGTCTTAAACTCGATAAATCTAGCGCTAACGATGGCAGATATTTATGAGGATATTTTCTAAATCGCCTATCAATACATCTACAGTGCGATCGCGCTAAAGGATCTGGCATCCTGCTTGGGCAAAGTGTTGATCGAAGGTGAGAACTTCTTGAATATGAAGATCTTGCATGACAATTGAGGCGCAATTAGATACAAGCAAATGGAACTCATTTTACGATTCCCTTGGTCGCCAGACTTTCGGCATTGCGATGGCGATCGCCGCAAATGTCTGTATATCTGTCCTCGGAATTTTTGAAATTCACTCTCTGTAACAATTGTTGGCATAATAGATTTGGGGATGATGATCTGTTTTTAGTTGGGACTATCATTATCCCTTCTGCCTTTGCTTTTATTCCTTTTTTGCTTCATTAATGCTTTGCTCAGAACTTCGCAACGTAGGGACAGGCGATCGCTGAAGGTGGGGAGGGAAATGCAGGGACAAGCGATCGCTGAAAGCGGAGAGGGCGTAGCATTTGCGGATTGAGTCTGCCTGATAAGGATACAGATCTCCGACTTTTTGGGTCGTGGAGAAAGGCGATCTGTAATTACACAGAAAAAGTCGGAGATCTCGCCCCTCACAATTAACCAAAATCAAACTTTTTCCTTTTTACTTTCTACTTTTTACTTCCCAAAAGCTGTCTGTCGCTTTCAGAAACATTGGGGTTATTCGTGAGATAAGGACGTAGCCAATCACAGGCTTTAGAAACGGCTAACTCTGGATCTATGTCCCATAATCTGATTGTGTTGTCCTTACTACAAGAGACTACAACTTTGCTATCAGGTGAAAATGTTACACAATTTATCCAGTTATTATGTCCTTTGAGTGTACATAGTTCATTACCTTGCAAATCCCACAATTTGATTGTTTTGTCATAACTGCCAGAGGCAATCATTTTCCCATCTGAGGAAAAAGCCACACTCATAACCCTCTTAAGATGCC
Source organism: Phormidium tenue FACHB-1050 (assembly GCF_014696925.1). Lineage (GTDB taxonomy): Bacteria > Cyanobacteriota > Cyanobacteriia > Pseudanabaenales > Pseudanabaenaceae > Pseudanabaena. Next base: position 76,758 of record NZ_JACJQY010000017.1, read on the forward strand.
CAGTTAAGGTACGCAGTTCTAAACCTTTTAGATTCCATAACTTGACTGTGTTGTCATCACTACCAGAAGCAATTGTTTTTCCATCTGGAGAAAATGATAGGCTCCAAACTTCGTTACTGTGTCCTGTTATTGTAAGGAGTTCTTCTCCATTTATACTCCACAATTTGATTGTTTTGTCAGAACTACAAGAAGCTACTATTTTTCCATCTGGAGAAAAAGCCACACCCCTAACCCACTTGCTATGACCAGACAGAGTTACTATTTCTCTTCCTTGTAGATCCCACAATTTGATTGTCTTGTCAGAACTACAAGAAGCTATTATTTTTCCATCTGGAGAAAAAGCCACACCTCTAATACCACCGCTATGTCCTGATATAGTGGATAACTCTCCATCAAGATTCCACAATTTGATCGTCTGATCGGCACTTCCCGAGGCAATCAATTTACTATTATGTGAGTAAGCTACACTCCTGACTTCCTCGCTATGTCCAGTCAAAGCAAGTATTTCTATCCCTTTTATATCCCACAATTTGATTGAATTATCGCTACCAGAAATAAGCGTTGTACCATAATTATTTAGAGAATCTCCACACAAGGATGAAAATACCACACTGTTAACGTTATGGTGTTCTACTAAAACACGTAAATTTTTGTCTTTCAAGTTCCATAGTTTGATTGTGTGATCAGCACTGCCAGAAGCGATCATTTTGCCATCTGGGGAAAATACCACACTACTAACACCTTGAACGTGTCCTGTAAGAGTAAGCAGTTCTTTGCCATCTAAATTCCAAACTTTAATAGTGTTATCAATACTGCCAGAGGCAATCATTTCGTTTTTGGGAGAAAAAGCCACGACTCTAACTCTATTTCTGTGACCAGCTAAAGTTAACAGCTTTTTTCCTTCTAAATCCCATAATCTGATTGTGTTGTCAGCATTCCCAGAAGCTATTATTTTGCCATCAGGTGAAAAACTCACACTTCTAACACCACTATCCACCTTAAAAGTACGTAGCTTTTTTCCTTGTAGATTCCATAACTTGATCGTGTTGTCAAAACTACCAGAAGCAATTATTTTGCCATCTGGAGAGAAACTCACGCTTCTTACCACACTACTGTGACTTGATAAAGTATGAAGGTTTTTACCTTCTAGATTCCATAATTTGATCGTGTTGTCAGCACTTCCAGAGGCTATTGTTTTACCATCATTTGAGAAAGCTACACTCCAAACTACATCACTATGTCCATAAAAAGTAGCTAATTCTTTACCTTCCAAGCTCCACAGTTTTATCATATTATCAAAACTACCTGAGGCAATTATTTTGCCATCAGGTGAGAAAGCTACGCTAGTTACCCACTTGCTGTGTCCTTTGATAGTAAGCAACTCTTTCCCCTCAACATTCCATAGTCTAAGAGTATTATCAAAACTACCAGAGACTATTGTTTTACCATCAGGAGAGAATGCTAAGCTTCTAACCTCACTGCTATGCTTTTCAAGACAATTAAATTCTCGAATGTCATAAATTACTTCCCATAGTCTTCCAAAAGCTTTGTTTTTTACATAGTAGGAAAGTTTGTTGCTAATGTCCGATTTTAAAATTCGCTTAACAGCCTTTACTCCTGCGATCATTGCTTCTAACTCTTTATTCGCCAGCCAATAAGCCTCACAGGAAATACTCAAAGCTTCGATTTCGGCAATTTCGGCGCGTTGTAGTTCCTTCTTTTTTTCAGCCAAAGCCGATCGCAAGTATTCTTTGGTCATCCGCAACTCTTCCGCCATCCCGAAGACATATTTCTTGCGAATAAAGCTAACTAAATAATCATGAATCAACTGAAAGCGGTCATCAGGTGAACTACTCACCCGAAAAGCAAGCCCAGAACCAACGAGAACCGCTAGCACCAGCGAGAGATTTTCTGCTTCGTTCAGAGGTTCGCTCCCCCTGCCTTCGGCATCCCCCTTAGAAAGGGGGACTGATTTATCTATACTTCCTAAAGAATCCAAAGCCCCCCTTTGCAAGGGGGGGCGGGGGGATCGAACCCCCAAACCATCACCAGATCCCACCCCCAACAACTCACTAGCAAGCTCCGCTTGCGTCTTTTGTGGACGCTTCTCCTCATTCCCCGTCAACGCATACAACACCCTCTCCGCCAAAACCTGATTCCCCACCCCACAATCCCGCACCACATTTTCCAACCACCGCTCCACCAAAACCTCACTCGGCTTACGATGCGTATCCCCCGTCAAGGCAAGATACTCACGCAGATTCGCGATCGGCGGAACCTCCGACTCCAACTGTGCCCCCACCACCTGCAACTCAATCGGCAAAATCCGCAACTGCTCACCACTCAAATCCGTCACAAGGCGATCAATTAACTCAGGCTCTAAACGTAACTGCGATCGCCTAGTCAACGCCTCGATCACCTGTCGCGCCTGATCCTGAGTAAAATCCCCCAAATAGTACCGCACCTGCTTACCGAGAATATCATTCTCCACCTTTTCCAAATCCACAGCCCGATCGCATTCCAACAAATAATGCAGATAGTCCTCCCGCAGCGACAACACCACCCGCACAAAATCCGTATGCAAACAAGCCTTCAGGAACTTGTAAAACGGCAAGCGATCGCGAAAATCTTCTTTCTTAAAAAAGAAATCCTCAAACTGATCGAATATTAAAACCGTTAAATAATTCTCATCAATATTCCGTTTGAAATGATGAATTGGGTCGAGATCGGGACGGCGATCACCAAAATATTTTTGTAACTTGTGTTTAACTTCTGCACTCCAATCTTTGTAATTTTTAATCGCAAAAACTAACACCTTGCGCCCATCAATGGTTCCCTTTGCACGTAAGGCGGGAACCAAACCACCAATCAAAATCGAGCTTTTCCCCGCACCCGAATCACCATGAATCACAGTCAAAGGATATCGCGCCTGACCAATGCGATCGACCAACTTCTCCACATCCAGCATCCGACCAGAAGCCTCAATTTCCTGCGCGATCTTGTCGGACTGTTCCGCAACATTCGCATACATATCGAAATTAGTTCTTTCCCGTTTCGGATTCAAAGTCCCCGCACCGATGAAAGCCCTTAGCCCATACTGCTGCTCCACTGATCGCTGATGTTGCTTAGTCTCAAAAGCTTCCAAATATAGCCCCGACGCAGTGTAAAGCGATCGCAACTCCTCTAAAACCGATACATAGATCTGCGCGTCATAGGGATGCTGCTCACGAAGCCAGCGATCGCGCACACACTCTAGTCTCGCGATCGCCCCTTCGCGATCGCCCAATCCCTCCAAAGCTTTCGCCAACCAAAGCTCATATTCGGCATAGCCATAGCGCCGCGAAGGTGCAAGGTTAGACAATTGTAGCGCTTCCCCTTGGACATATAGCGCCAGTGCCGCTTCCGCCGCTTCCTTCGCCGCCCGATAGTCCTGTTGCATCAATTTCACTGACGCAAGAATCCCGCGATCGTGGGATTCGCGCAGGAGATTGGGATAGATTTGATGGAGAGATAATGCTTCATTGACGAGAGATTCTAATCCCTCAGCCCCAGTGGGGCTGAGGGCTAATAACTCCTCCCATGTTGCAGTCAAGAAATTGATATACAAAGCCATCAATTCCCCCCGTTGCAGGTTCCGCAAAATATCTATACTTTCAGCTAAATACTGCTGAGAAGTTACATAAAAAGGCTGCTTTTGATAGCGCTCACGCATCGCCAAACTGCGATCGCCTAATCCCAATTGCAATAGACATACAGCCTGTTTAAGTTGATTCCCCGATTGTCGCCAAAAGGCTAAACTCCTCTCAAATAAAGCTTTTGCTTTCCCAATTCCCCCCTCAGTCATCGCCATACAGCCAAACGCAAAATCTAAACCTGCGCTAATTTCATCACTAATCTCAATGGCTTGAGCCTCTAAGTCCGCGATCGCCGTAATTAGTTCAAACTGCTGCAAACTCGCATCCCAATCCCCCAAACCTTGAGACTGCAAATAGCGATCGAACATCGCTCTAATCGAATCTTGCACCAGTTCCTGTAATTCCATCGCCTCAAGCTGAAACTCGATCGCCCCCGCCGTAGTCCAGTTTGCCAGATCGCTTGCCTCGCGAGTCAAAATATCCTGAGTGTAATCGTTCAGCCAAAGCACCATCGGAAATTCCAAACAATTGGCAAATTCTTCCCTGACCCGATTTGCCGATTTCAAAACCGCTTCGATTTCTGTAACTGCATCCAAGCCCAAAACCATCAACACCTTGGGCTTCTGCTCAGCTGGCAATTGATGCACCTCGCCCATCAATTCCTGAATCGGTGCAAGTAAAGTCTTTGCATCAGGTTTTAGTTCAAGTATGGCGATCGCAGTTTCAGGTAAGCCATTCTCGGCAAGTTGCGATCGCAAGTCCTGCAATACCCGCTCCTGCAATACGCGATAGTTACATAAAGCGATCGACAATGAAAACCCTTGCGATAGCTGCACAATGCGCGTTAACTGCCTCAAAGACTTTTGATTAACATCAGCAACACTCATAGTTTTCTCGCCTACTTATTGCTCTACTTTACTTACTTCGCAATCAGAATGGGATTTATGTCAAACCAACCTTCATTTTGATACTCATACTCAAACACAAATCTGCTCTTGATCAATGTCTGATATTCCGATTCACCGCTTACCTTCTTATCTTGCTGTACCTCGTTAATTAATTTCCATTCATCATCAGTCATCGTTTTGGTTACATCATTCCGTTCCTTGGCGATGATACCCTCTAACAACTCTGCTGTGATTGGAGGATCATCCTGTTGCAAACAAGCGTAGAGTAAGCGAAATAAGTTGCGAACATGACCACCGCTAACTTGACATAGGCGATCGAGGGTTTCTGCTTTATCAAATACTTTGCTTACATATTCAGAACTAATACGCTGCACTGGATTTACAGTTGGGAAAGCTCTCGACATCACAATTTGACGCAATAATGCTATTCCCACATCGCAGACATTCCCATCTTTTAACAGTACAGGAACCATCGGCAAAGTTCTAATATCGGTTCCAAATCGACTAGTAACAATCGCCACATCATTAGAAAAGGTCAATAACAATGGAACTGTATATAACATATGGCAATCTAGTCCACGCAATTGATCGCCACGCTCTACAAACAAATATCCAGCTTTAGCTTGTTCCTTAGGATCGATCCGATTTTCGATGCGATCGAGGTTGTCTACAATGACCACCAAGCCTGCCATATTCTTAGCCTTTAGCTTTTGCTTTGCAGGAGCCAAAATCTCTTTGTTAATTGAATTGATAATGCTACTTGTCCGTGATTCTAATTTCTCGCGCATTTGCCGCCGCAGTGACTGACTATTTTTTGCTTGGGCAGTAATTTCGGCAATCCCCACAGAAAGCTTAAAGTTGGCACTCAGATCAAGATTAGTTTTAAACACATCTTTGAGTTCGCCAAATAATTTTTTGAAATATTCTGGTACTGCTAAGTTGATGTTTTGATCTTCAAGACTTTTGCTGATTTGTCCTGCGATCGCTAGTAGTACATCACTAACATCAACATCACTTAGTTCTAATTGGCGATCGCATTCAAAATAAACTACATGAAACTTTTGCTGTTCTAGCAAATATTTCAACCGCAGAAGCTCCGTTGACTTGCCACAGCCAATATGCCCTGTAAAGAGTTGGCAAGTCGCCTCATCGGGAGCTATCCGTGCGATCGTGCGTACCATGCTCTCGATTAGTCTTGCCCCACGTACCGTTGAGAGATCGACATAATAGCTGCGATCCTCTTCGTTACTAGAATCAAGGGGATGCGTGGGATTACAAGCCTTATAAAATCGCGAAAGTTCAAGATCCATAGTCGGATTTTAGGATGAGGATGAGCCATATCAAGTGCCGCCTTTCCTAATATAGCGGATGTAATACCAATTCACGAAAGTGGACTAACACTTTTGTGAATTAAAAACCAAACCCAGTAAGGTTTTAAAAGTACAAAATGGCAAAGCCATTTTGTACTTCAGTGGACTACAGAATAATTTAAGTTAACCCGTTTCAACGGGTTTGAGCTTTTAGCACGCACTTGAGTGCAGGGCTATGTAAGTCCTAATGTTATACTTTGACTTCAGCTTTCGGTTTTAGTGAGGAGCAGTCACTGAAAGTAATGGGGAAAGATTGGTGTAAATCCAACGCTGTCCCGCAACTGTGATTTTCTGCTGGTAAGCAGAAAAAGTCAGAACGCCCGCCGAAGCTTATTTAAAATCCATAAATCTACATCTACGAGGTAATAGATGAAGTTAAAAGACAGTGACTGGCAAGGCAATTTTGGCTATTGGCAAAAAAGCTTTATTCACAACAACTTAATGATGATCGGCTATTCGGCATGGCAAGGCTTTTTGCAACATGGTCGCGGAGTAGTAGTTTGTGATATCGATCGCAGTGCGATCGCTCCCAGTAACACAGGTTTAGAAGTCACCCAATTCAAATCCCAGTTTATTGCTGAACAAGAATTAATCTCTTCAATTCAAGCTTTTTCCCTCGATCAAGAATTGATCACTGTTTTGGTGCAAGCTGTCGGTAATTATGCCCCAAATAAAGAGATTGTTCTATTGATGAAAATGGAGCAGCATCTCGAAATCAATCTCTTTCAAAACCTGAAAATTTTTCCTCCCGACTGTTACGAGCAAGTCAGCCGCCGATGGGAAGAATTTCAGCCCTGCCTAGAAACATACATTAAATGAGCATAAAAAGCTGCCATTAAATAACCCATTTTTGGTGAGGTTGGCTAAGCCAACCTCACCAAAAATGGGTTATTTATTAAGTATTAAGTTCCAGATGCCTATTGTGAAAACTGCTATATTAACTAATCTATGAACAATGTAATTCGCTACCAAAACGCTGCACTCCAGTACTACCGAGATCTGACAGGCTCTTCCTATCTTCACTATGGTTATTGGGAACCAATTCCTTCACCCACAGATGAGTTGACTGTCACCAAACTGCGTGCTGCCCAAGAAGCCTACGCAACACATCTTCTATCTTTTCTGCCAACCGATATTCATACAGTCTTAGATGTCGGCTGTGGCAATGGTGATAATGCCGTGGCGATGATTGAGAAGGGTTTGCAAGTTGAGGGATTAGCGCCTGATCCACTGCAACAAGCTAACTTCCTAGAACGCACCAAAGGGAAAGCTTTATTTCATATTGATATTTTTCAAGAATTTGTGAAAGCCCCTGAAAAGTATTCTTCGCAGCTTACCTATGACCTAGTTCTATTTAGCGAAAGTACTCAATATATGTCACCAGAAATGATTGCCGAAGGTTCGGCTGCGGTGACGAAATCTGGCAGTTATGTCCTGTTAGCTGATATGTTGCGGAAAGATCCTGAATATAAGGAAGGGATGTTTTCCAACTGTCTGATTAATGCCGATCTGCATAGGTCAATGGAGAAGGCTGGATTTAAGTTGATCAAGACGGATGACATTTCCGCACATATTGCCCCAACTCTAGATATCTGCGTCCAGAGCTTCCAAACTTTTGGGGTTTCTACGATGAAATATGTTGGTAATCTGATTGCGATCGCCGTGCCACCAATCTATAAAGTTCTGCGCTACTTCTTCGGCAAGTCAATCAAAAAATTGATTGCTGAAGGGCTACAAGCCTCTAATCTTTTTCATAAGCATCTGTGTTATGAAATCCAGCTTTGGCAGAAAATCTAAATAAAAAACCCTACCTTTCGGTAGGGTCGAATAATCGTTTTTACTTTGTCTCAAACATTTTGATCGGGAACAGTCAAGGTTTATAGATTCCCTAGCAACCAAATCAATCCATGTCCTGTAGCGGCTTCAGTAATGAGGAGAGATACGAAGCCAATCATGGCAAGTCTACCGTTTAGTAGCTCTGCGTAAGGTGTAAAGCCAGCCTTTGTGGTTTCTTCAACATACATCTTGGGTTCAATTGCGAAGTTGTTAAGTACACCGCGATCATCAACTCTATAGCTATTCGTCATTGTTTTTTCCTCTGTTTAAGTTCTTTTTTAATTTGTTTTAAATACTTTGATTAGAATCAATCAAAATTTATAGATTCCCCAGCAACCAAATCAATCCATGCCCCGTAGCAGCTTCTGTAATAAGGAGAGAGACAAAACCAATCATGGCAAGTCTACCGTTTAGTAATTCAGCATAAGGTGTAAAGCCAGCCTTTGTGGTTTCTTCAACATACATCTTGGGCTCAATTGCGAAGTTGTTAAGTACACCGCGGTCATCGACTCTATAGCTGTTAGACATTGCTTTTTCCTTTGTTTGAATTCCTTATGTAAAGAAATATAACAAAGTATTTCAAGATGTGAATCTAGCTAAAGGTATGGATGACTATTTGGCTGTACCTATACAAAGAGGTAGTCAAGTGATGAGCTATAGCAGCAATGCTCATTGTAAAAATCGGTTTTTTGAAAGCCCGCCAACGGCGGACTTTCAAAAAACCGATTTTAGTGTTTCCAGCGCCGAAGGCGCTGGAAACACTAAAATCGGTAATTATAGAGTAGCAACGTGAAGCGTTGCTACTCTATGGTATTTACAACGCGACGGCGAGTTTCTAGGATCTGACTGATTTCACGGGCAAAACTAGGCTGGCGATCGATCATTTGATTAACAGCATTTGCCGACAGCATCATTACTTCTAGATCAGCGATCGCAGTTACCGATATCGGACTAGGTTCACCAGAAAAAAGGGTCATCTCCCCAAAAAATTCGCCAGTTTTGATGGTTAACAATTCATGTTCGAGATGATCGCGATCGCATACGGTCATCATTGCTTTACCTGCAATCACAATGTAAAGCGCATTATTACTAGTTCCCTGCCAGATGACTTTCTCACCTGCGCCATAATGTTGTAAATCAATGCCATCAGCGGCAGAATCAGGATTTTGTAATGGCACAAAAGAAGGTAAGGATTGGAGGCTTTCGGTAAATTTTTTGGATGTGCCTTGCGCCTGTGAGGTGGGTCCATGAAAATGGTAAAGCGTGCGAATGGGGAAAGGAATCGTCAGGCTATTGCGTTGGGCGGCATACCAGATCCGACTCATAAAGCGATCGCGAATGCTTTCAATGTCACAGTAATCACTGATATAAAATTTCACCTCATAGGTAATCGCAAAGTCATCATAGGAAATCGTAAAAATTTCTGGCTCAGGGTCTTTTAAGATACCTTCAGTCTCTAGAGCCGTAGTTAACAGGACATGCTTGGCTAAATTTGGCGGATCATTATAAGAGAATCCGTGGCGAATCCGTTCTGCATGAATGGCGATCGGGCGGCTAAAGTTGCGAATAATTTCATTGCCGATCAGCTTGTGGGGAATGATCACCATCTCGCGCTCAAAGGTTTGCAAACGCACAGCCCGCCAATTGATATCAATCACCTGACCCGTCACTCCGCCCACTGTCAGCCAATCCCCCACCGAAAAGGGGCGCTCAAATAGTAGGGCAATCCCTGACATGACACTGCCGAGAGTATCTTGCAACGCTAAACCAATCACAATCGAGCTAACTCCCAGAGCTGTAACTAATCCCGCCAGATCAGCATTCCAGACTGTAGCTAAGACGATCGCAGTGCCTAGGAGTACTAAAAACAAGCGAAATAAATCGATTAAGAGTTTAGGAACTCGCGCTCGCCAAGTATCAGCCTTTGCTTGCTCAAAAATCACCGCATTTAGCAAAGAGAGCGCTGCATGGAGTACGCAAATCCAAAAGAGGGTCTGTACACTCTTCACGATGTCATCACTGGCTGGACGCTGTAACACGTACTGGATAAACAACATGAAGGCGAGCATTGGCAGCACCAAGTTTCGCACTACTTGCAATGTGGCGGCGAGGGGGCGGCGGCGATGTTGTAAGCGATAGATCACTTCGCCGAGAATAATTACCGACAGAGCTAGTCCGACAATTAAAGCGATCGCCCAAATAAACAGATAATTGGCACTAGGTTGCAGCATATTGGGATTTCCTAATGAGTTAAAAACATGGCGAAGCCATTTTTTTAACTCGGTTTAATTTTGATCGTGCTTTTGAGTTGCCATGCTTGTAACGAGTTTGCGCCATCTTCCACTTTGGTGGCTAGTGGCGCAAACTCATAGAGGTCGCAGAGGCGATGGTAAATCTCGTGGGAAACTAAAATTGAGCCTTCAGGACAAGCCGCCTTTAAGGCACTAGCAATATTAATCGTGTCACCCCAAACATCGTAGATAAATTTATTTCTGCCGACGATGCCTGCCACGATATCACCTGAGTTAATTCCCAAACTAATGTTTAATTGGAAACCACGCTCTTGACTAAAACGACGCACGATCGCTTGCATCTCTATCGCAAAATCGATCGCCCGTTTATCGTGGTCGAGATAGGGAACGGACAAGCCACAAACCGCCATATAGCTGTCACCAATGGTTTTGATTTTTTCCATACCATAGCGATCAGCGGTTTCATCAAAACTGGTGACTAGATCATTGAGAATGCTCACAATTTCATAAGCTGTAAGCGAATCTGACAACTTTGAGAAGCCCGTTAAGTCCGAAAATAGCACCGTCACATTAGAAGCACTTTCGGCAATATTCTTTTCACCTTGTTTCAAACGTTTAGCGATCGCCGCAGGAAAGATGCTCAGCAACAACTGCTCATTCTCACGATTTTTCTCTTCAACCAAATCAGTTTGATCGCGCAAACTTGACACCATCAAATTAAAAGATTGCGCTAGTTCTCCAAATTCATCTTCAGTTTCTAAAACTGCGATCGCATCCAGTTGACCCGCCGCTACTTTACGAGCGCTGGTAATTAATTGATTAATCGGCTTCACAAACAAAGAAGCCATCATCATCGCCAATAAAATTACTAACAACATTAGTAAAGTTGCCGAAATTACTAACTGTCGTTCAAAATCATAAATTGGAGCATAGGCTTCTGCTAAATCTATTTCTGAGAGAATCGCCCATTTCAATCCTTCTATTTGTAAAAGTGAGTAAGAACTCAGGACAGGAATATCACGATAATCACGGATAATTTTAATGTCTTGCTTACCCGTCATCGCTTCCTCTACAGCGGTAGTCTTGACAGCTTGAGCTAAAACCGAGGTCTTGTATTGACGAATCCGATTAATTGTTTCGTTATTTACGCCTAAAGCAACTAGAGTTTTTAAGTATTCTTCGGGTGTTTCAATCAAAAATCGCGAGACCGATCTCATTAAGTAATCTGGACCAACTAGATAAGTTTCACCACTTTTGCCTAAGCCATCAGCTTCCCATTTGCGATTACCAGTCATCACATTATTAATCTCATCAACTGGTACTTGAATCGCGAGAACGCCGATAAATTTATCTTGATTATAAATAGGAGCGGCAATAAAAGCGGCTGGAGCACCATAGGAAGGAGCATAAGACTCCAGATCGATAATCCGCGCATAGTCTTTTTCTTTAGAACGTCGCACTGAGGCAAATAGACGGGCAAGATTACTCTCGTTGTAAGCGCCAACAGTGAGACTAGAAGCAAAATCTGTCTCTTTGTAAACTGTATAAACTATTCGACCATCAGGATCAATTAGGAACAAATCATAGTAACCAAATTTCTCAATAATATTCCGAAAGATCGGATGATAGCGACCATGGAGGCGACTATATTCACTACTATCATTGGCTTTATCTAAAAGATGCTTTTTGCCAATGGGATTAGAATTATTGGCGATGTAATGATATTGCAGATAATTACTCGCGATCGCTTCTGGTAAAAATGAATTCAGAACAGGAGAACCTTGCTCTGTTTGCGCTAATTTGGGCAGAAATTCATTCTGATAATAAGCATTAATTTTGGGCAAAGCATCGGCTGGTAATGGCACATTTTCAAGCTGTCGGTATGCGTTCGTAAATTCGGAGAGCGCTGTTCCCACTGAAGGATCGATACTCAGCGTTTGAATATGATTACTAATTGTTTTGAAATAGGATTCGATTTGATAAGCCTTGGAAGCCCGCACACTGGTTAATTGATTAAACACGCGATCGGTCAAATTGGACTTACCGCTTTGATAACCCAGATATGCTGTCACTAGGATCGAGCTACTGCTCACAGTTAGCAGCATCACGATCAGTTTCGACTTAATACTCAGCCAATTAAATTTAAACCATTGCATATAAAAATCTTTATAAACCGAGGACGCAAAGCATTAAATACTGTATGTTGTACCGCTAATTCTTATTGCTATATGGCACTAAATATACCGAATACTTAGTAAATACATGTCTTGCGCTTGCTCTCCTAGAACTGCTATAGCGCTTTGAAATCAATCAAGGTACAAAGGTTTGTTTCTCCAACTTCGTGATCGAAACAAACCTTTACTTCACTAGACTAGGAAACGCCATATTTGCTATGTTTATGTAACTTAATATAGCAGTCCTAAATCATTTGTAGATTTTTGGGTTTGCAGAAGCGCACCCCTTCGGGGTGCGCTTCTGCAAACCATTTAAGATTGCTATATATTCTCAAGTTAAACTATGCATGAAAACTATGCTAGGAAAGATTCTTGTAAGTCGTTACAAAATTTGTGAAGAATTGGGACGTGGTGGTTTTGGGCAAACCTTTATTGCTGAAGATATACACCTACCTAGTCATCCTAAATGTGTGATCAAGCAACTCAAGCCTAAGGATACTCGTTCGTTTGTTTTAGAATCTGCCCGAAAGCTATTTGATCGTGAAGCTCAGACTCTTTACAAACTAGGCAAACATAGTCAAATTCCTGCACTCTTAGCTCATTTTGAGGAAGAAAATGAATTTTATTTAGCACAAGAAATGATTGAAGGAGTTGTACTCAGTCAAGAAATAATCCCTGGTAAAAAATTAAGCGACTCTTTCACTTTTTGGCTATTAGAAGAAGTACTGCAAACTTTAGAATTTGTACATCAACAAAATGTAATCCATCGCGATATTAAGCCTTCTAATTTGATTAAACGTGCTTCCGATGGAAAAGTTGTCCTGATTGACTTTGGAGCAGTTAAGGAAACTAGCATCCACACAATTAGTCATCAAGGATATACAAGCTTTACACTCACAATTGGCTCTCCTGGCTATATGCCTGATGAGCAAGCTAATGGTAGACCGAAGTTTGCTAGTGATATCTATGCAACGGGAATGATGTGTATTCATGCACTTACTGGTGTGACACCTAGCCAAATGCCCGAAGATCAAAAAACGGGGGAGATTATCTGGCGCGATCTTGTTCCTAATATTAATTCTGAGCTTGCTGACTTTTTGGATAAGATGACTCGTCCTCATTTTTCACAGCGTTTTCAAAATGGAACTGAGGCTTTAGCTGCTTTACAAAATCTGCAAAGACCAAGTGCTTTTGACTCAACCATTATTCCAATTCAATTAACTGAAGAAGCGATCGCCTCTATCAATGAACCAAATTCAACTATAGTCAGCGCCGATCTAGACACTATCTCTCCCTCAGTACCTATATCTCCTATATCTATAGAGACACCTTCGACAGTTGTATTACCAACTGAAAAGGAAGAAGACGTTTCTGCAATAAATCTAGTAGAACCAATTAATCTATCGCCACAACGCAAAAAGTATCCTTATGTTGCAATTGGGGTGGTTGTTATAACGGCGATCGCCTCAATTTCAGGTTATTTATTTTGGCAACAAGCTGAAACTAATAAGCGCCTTGAAGCAATAGAAAAAATTCGGAGATTAAAAGCTGAAGGTAAATATCAAGAATGTATTGATCGCGCCAAGGCGATCGCTAGTGTGAATGATTCTTTGACCATACAAGGACTACAAAAAGAATGCTTCAATGGATTAAGCGAGATTGAAGGAAAAGCGCAATTGCTAAAGGCTCAGAATTTTGCAAAAGACAATAAGTTCAAAGAAGCGATCGCGATCGCGACCAAAATTAATCCCACTAGTTCGGTGTATCCAGAGTCTCAGAACTTAATTGAGCAATGGTCACAACAAATTTTAGGTATTGCTACAACAATGTATGAAGAGGGTAAGCTAAAAGAGTCGATCACCCTACTACAAGAAATTCCTTTGAACACTCCAACAGGCAGAAAAATCCCTTTACTTACAAATCAATGGCAGACGCAATTTGAAAAAGAGAGAAAGGCTTTAGAATTGGCAAAAATAGCTTTATCTCAAGGACGATGGGAAGAAGCGAGCGCAGAATTAGATAAGGTTACGTTACCTTTTTTTCGGAGGCAAATAATAGACTGGGAAAAAATTGGTACTCAGGCTGGTGTTATAAGTACACCTGTAACAGAGCCAGCTGTAAAAGAAACTCCAAAAACAAGTCCACCTGTAACAGAGCCAGCTGTAAAAGAAACTCCAAAAACAAGTCCACCTGTAACAGAGCCACCTGTAATAGAAACTCCAAAAACAAATCAAACAACTAGAACCAATCCCAAAGATCTAACTACAGGCAACCAGTAGCTTTCATTAACAGGGTTTTTACTCCTTTTTGCTACGCAACAATTCATTTCGGAGTTCGATAGCTTCTGTATAGTCTGACTGTAGTTCAATTGCCTTATTCAAAGCATTAAGAGCTTCTTTATCTCTTCCTAACTCTGCCAATGACGCACCTATCCCAAACCAAGAGTTCTGAGCATCCAAATCTTTGTCGATCTTAACCCAATCAAAATCAACCCTAGTTACTAAAGAATAAGCATTGAGTTTTACTGCTTGGTTAAACGCCTCAAAAGCTTCTAAATATCTCCTATCCCTAAAAAGAGTCACACCTTTAAGATGCCAAACCCTAGAGATTCTAACAGTTGAAATATCTGCTTCACTTAAATCAAAAGGACTAACTCTTAGCTGAATATCTCCAGAAGCCAGTTTCAGAGCATTATCAAGGATTAACAAAACTTCTGTATATCTTTCAAGATCAATTAGAAATCGCGCTCTCTGATATAAACGTAATGGATTTGGTTGACGAAGAATAGACTTGTTAAGAGAATCAAGAGCCTGTGTATAGAGCTTTTTCGCATCCTCTTTTTGTCCCATCCTATCAAAGACTAGTCCTTGCTGCCGCAGAGCCAAACTACGGTTGTATAGATATTCAGAATTGCCAAACTGTCGAGGTAACTTAATTGCTTTGCTATAGGCAGAATCAGCCTCTTGATATAGTTTTAATGCTTCTTGATTACGTCCTAAATCCTTCTGGTAATTTCCTGCTTCTCGCAAAGAATTACCAAGCCAATTCAAAGCATCAGCAGCATCAGGATTCAGCTCAACTGCTTTTTTATAAGCATCAATCGCATCTTGATAATATCCACGTCTATAGAGTGCAAGACCTAAATTTTGCCAAATAATCGGATCGTTAGGCTTAAGTTGAGTAGCTTTATCATAGGAATTAGCAGCCTCTAAATATCGCCCTAGATTGCGAAGAGCATCCCCACGTTTCTTCCAAACAACAGGATCATTAGGCTTAATTCGAGATGCTTTGTCATGTTCTTCAAAAGCTTGTCGATACTGCTCAAACTTAAAGCTTTCACGGTCATTTTTATTCCAAACAGAAGTATCATTTCCTGCTTGAGACAACAGAGTAGAACTTGCCTGAGAAGAGTGTTGAGCTTGGACTGATTGCAAAAATTGAGGGCAGTTCAGGATAGTAGCAGCTAATACTAGTTCTAAGAAAATAGTGCAGGGTATTGGAACTAGTGAATTAGTTTTTTTTGGCGTAAACTTTTGCATTGACTCTAGCCCTCATAATTGCTAAATCTCGTAAGTTTATTGCCAATTAAATCATACACATAAAAAATTTATCAACAAATATTAAATTAGCTTTACTTTTATGAATAGGCATCAATCAATCCATGTTGCAATGCATACCGTACCAGTTCGGTACGGCTACTTGTACCAGTTTTACTAAATAGCCGACTGACATATTTCTCCACATTCCGAATGGTTGTGCCAAGCCGCTTAGCAATTTCTTTATTCATCAAGCCCTCAACCACAAGCTCCAAAACGCTCTGCTCCCTTGGCGTAAACTCAAGCTTGATCGGTGGTGGTGTCACATTGATCGCTGGTTTTTGTTTCAGTAGCGCCTTAATTTCCGCAAGCTGACCTGCTAGATCGGTGATTTCTGAGGTGTTGCTATTTGCTGTCACCGCTTGGATCGCTCGACGGGCAATCAAATTTTCGGCGATCGCCACTAACTCATCAGGATCAAAAGGCTTCGACAAATAGGCATCACAACCCGCGTTATAGCCCTCGATGCGATCCTTGGTCATGCCCTTTGCCGTCAAAAACACCACAGGCAAATTTAAAAACCGCACATCTTCGCGCATTTGCTTCAGAAATTCATACCCACTCACCTGCGGCATCATGATGTCCGAAATCACGAGATCGGGTGTGGTCTGCTCAAGCAATTGCCATGCATCCCTTGCATTGTTGGCAACTTGCACAGCAAAGCCACTATCCTCAAGATAAGCCTGTACCGCCTCTCTCAGCCCTGGTTCATCATCCACAAGCAGGATATGTCCTGACATAGTTTCCCTTCAATTATGCTTTTATTCTGCGATCGCCACATTAACCAATATATAGCAATCCTCAAGCATTTATAGCGATCGTCAGTCTTGTTAAGACATAAAACCCACAAAGCGAGTGGCAGTGTAAAGCACCGCCACTCGCTTTGTGGGTTTTATGTCTTAATGCAAGTGATTAAAGCTATAGCAATAACTAAAGGCGGCGCTTCACGCCGCCTTTAGTTAAAAGTTTTGCAAAGCAATATTATTAACTAGTTATGCACTAACAAATACTTCTCCGTTCTCAATTTTAGAAGCATAACGTTGTAGTGGTTTATCAGCGGGACCTTGGCGAACTGCACCATCAGGCGCAAATTTGGCATCATGACAAGGACAAACAAATTCTTTATTCGCCTTCTCCCATTTTACAGTGCAGCTTTTGTGTGGACAGGTTGGATTAACAGCCAATAGCTTAGTTTCATCTTTAGGATCGCGTACCACAGCAATTTTCTTGTCTGAGGACATCAAAGAACCATCTGTACTCAGTTGAGCAACTGTACCGATCAACTGAAAAGTACCGCTAGGTGCAGCAGCGACAGTTGTAGATGTTGATGCAGGTGTTGATGCTGTAGGAGGAGTAGCTTCACTACATCCAACTAATGACGAAGGCAGAAGGCTAGCTAGCCATCCTAACCCAACCCAAGAAAGTAACTTACGGCGATTTAGATTCATATGTGTTTTCTGTGCGTTAGTTAAATTTATTGCAAAGATTAACTCAGTCTAGATAAAGTATATCCGCGTTCTATGTAACATCAGCAATGCAAGTTTTGCATTGCTGTATAGCGTTTATCAGTCTAGTGAAGGTTTGTTTCCCTGCCTTCGGCAGGGAAACAAACCTTTGTACCTCGCTTGCTTGGAAAACCCTACATACTTGAGTCTGTCTAAGTTTGTAAGAGCATGAGCGATCTTGTTGCTATTGTCTTCATCTTCCTTGGTGAATTCGTGATGTTTCTTCCGATTAAAGAAACACGCAAGATTTTATCCTTACTTCAAAATAAGAACTGATGTTATGTGGATGGAATTCCTGCAATCATCTAAGTCTAGGGATTGCCCTGTGGCGCAGTCCCTACAAAATCTGAATTATTGGGGCAGGGGCAATACGAGTTTTTCCTTGCCTTTTGCTTTCTTTGGCTTATAGCAAAGCAAGTTTTGCTATATTATCGGCTTTCGGCTTAATCGATTAGCCATAATCATGAGAAAATCAGGTTAAATCGTGAGATGTAAATATGGAGCCAGCTAACATAATTGCGATCGCTTATTGATTGGAGTTGATAATACTGCTAATCCGCGTTGGGCGCTTCCAGTAACGGTTAAGGATGCTCAAGCGCTTAAAGCTGTGCTGACTGATGTGAATTTTTGGGCATAGACGATCATCATTTAGTATTCTGGGCATGGAATGTTTGACCTTTCCAGCAGTGCTTATTATTTGCTCCAGCATGACTTCGATCGCGAAGATATTCCCAAGACAGCGCTTTCTGCTCAAAATTTGAGTGAGAGATTAAAACAGATCGAGACGAAGAGGCTCTGGGTAATCGTTGATAGTTGTCATGCGGAGGGGATGGCTAGTGCTAAAGGCGATCTGCCAGCAGATTTTTTAGCTACGGCTTTGCCGAAGGGTGTGGTTGAAGCGCTGAAGCAAGGGGAAGGTCGGACGGTATTCACTTCATCAAGAGGAAATCAAAGTTCTTGGGTGCGTCCCGATAATGCTCTCAGTTTCCATCGGTTTTCCCTGCTCAATTGCTTCCTTTTTTATACCATTCCCTCTTGATCACTACCTCTTTTCATAGCAACCCCCCTAGAGATTCTTGCCCTAAGGAATGAAAAATAAATAACTTATGCATTTCAGTTATTTTGAGGAATAGCTCTATAATTCCATTTAGGAAGATATTCATCAAAAATGATAGGTAGATTTTC